>NZ_UPHT01000160.1 GCF_900566085.1 Mycobacterium attenuatum | reverse complement strand
GTCTGCTTCTGCGATCCCCACTCGCCATGGCAGCTTCGCCATGGCAGCGCGGATCCAACGAGAACACCAACCGTCTGCTGAGGCTCTGGTTCGAAAAGGGAACCGACCTGAGGATGCACACCAAGGCCGACCTCAAGCGCATCCAAGACACCCTCAACCAACGACCCCGACCCACCCTGGGCCTCGACACACCCGCCCAGCGCCTCGCCGCGCTACTCAACCACGCCGCCTCAACCACCGATGTCGCACTGAACACTTGACTTCAAGGCCGCGATGTCGAGCTGAGTTCACGTTCGCGAAAACTAGCGGTTCTGGAAGTTGGGCTTGCGCTTCTCGGCGAACGCCTTTGGGCCTTCCTTGGCGTCGTCGGACAAAAAGACCTTGATGCCGATCTGGGTGTCGATTTTGAACGCGTCGTTCTCGGCCATGCCCTCGGTCTCACGGATGGTCCGCAGGATTGCCTGCACAGCGAGCGGGCCGTTGTTCTCGATCACGTCCGCGATTTCGAGGGCTTTGGTCAGGGCCTGCCCGTCGGGCACTACGTATCCGATCAGGCCCATCTCCTTGGCCTCGGCGGCGGTGATGTGGCGTCCGGTCAACAGCAGGTCGCAGGCCACGGTGTAGGGGATCTGGCGGGGTAGACGCACGGCCGAGCCGCCCATCGGGTACAGGCTCCACTTGGCCTCGGAGATGCCGAACTTGGCGCTGTCGGCGGCGACCCGGATATCGGTGCCCTGCAAGATCTCGGTGCCGCCGGCGATCGCGGGGCCTTCGACGGCGGCGATCAACGGCTTGGTCAGCCTGCGACCTTTCAATAGGGCGTCGATGCGCGACGGGTCGTAGCTGCCGTCCTTGAACGACTCTCCCGGCGGCTTCTTGGTTGCCGCCTTGAGGTCCATGCCGGCGCAGAAGTAGCCACCGGCGCCGGTGAGGATGGCGCACCGGATGTCCGGATCGTTGTCGACGCGGTCCCAGGCCTCGACCATGATCTGCATCATTTCGCTGCTGAGCGCGTTACGGGCGTGCGGCCGGTTCATGGTTACGACCAAGGTGTGACCGCGCTGCTCTACCAGCGCGTCAGGACCCGTTTGTTCGTTTGCTGAAGCCTGGGGCACGACTACCGCCTCTCCGTCGACGCTGGGTCTGAGCTTGTCAAGAAATGTAACACGTTCTAGTTTGGGGTCCGTGGCCTTGAATATTGCCGATCTCGCCGAGCACGCCATCGACGCGGTGCCTGACCGGGTAGCGCTCATCTGCGGAGATGAGCAGCTGACATACGCCCAACTCGAGGAGAAAGCCAACCGCCTGGCGCACTACCTGCTCGATCAGGGAGTGCAGAAGGGCGACAAGGTCGGACTCTACTGCCGCAACCGCAACGAGATCGTCATCGCGATGCTCGGCATCGTCAAAGCCGGCGCCATTCTGGTCAACGTCAACTACCGCTATGTCGAGGGCGAGCTGCGGTACCTCTTCGACAATTCCGACATGGTTGCGCTGGTTCACGAGCGCCAGTACTGCGACCGGGTCGCCAACGTGCTGCCGGACATCCCCAACGTCAAGACGGTCCTTGTGGTGGAGGACGGTAGCGAGCCCGACTTTGAGCGCTACGGGGGAGTGGAGTTCTACGCCGCGCTGGAGCAGGGCTCGCCGCAACGTGACTTCGGTGAGCGAAGTGCCGACGACATCTACCTGCTGTACACGGGTGGCACCACGGGGTTTCCGAAGGGCGTGATGTGGCGCCACGAAGACATCTACCGCGTGCTGTTCGGCGGAACGGATTTCGCGACAGGAGAATTCGTCAAGGACGAGTACGACCTGGCCAAGGCTGCCGCTGCCAACTCGCCAATGGTTCGCTATCCGATTCCGCCGATGATCCATGGCGCCACGCAGTCGGCCACTTGGATGTCCATTTTTTCCGGCCAAACCACTGTTCTGGCACCGGAATTCAACGCCGACGAGGTATGGCGCACAGTTGAGAACCGTAAGGTAAACCTCTTGTTCTTCACCGGTGACGCGATGGCCCGGCCGTTGCTGGACGCGCTTGACAGAGAACATGATTACGATCTGTCCTCGTTGTTTCTGTTGGCCAGCACCGCCGCTCTCTTCTCGCCCAGCATCAAGGAGAAACTGCTTGAACTGCTTCCGAATCGGGTAATCACCGACTCAATTGGTTCGTCGGAGACGGGATTTGGCGGTACCAGTATTGTCGCCGCGGGCGCTTCCCAGAACGGCGGTCCGCGAGTCACCATCGACCACCGGACGGTGGTCCTCGACGAGGACGGCAACGAAGTTCAGCCCGGCTCCGGGGTGCGTGGCATGATCGCGAAGAAGGGCAATATTCCGGTCGGCTATTACAAGGACGAGAAGAAGACCGCCGAGACGTTCAAGACCATTAACGGTGTGCGGTATGCGATTCCGGGTGACTACGCCATGGTCGAGGCCGACGGAACCGTCACCATGCTGGGTCGCGGCTCCGTGTCGATCAACAGCGGCGGTGAGAAGATTTATCCCGAAGAGGTCGAGGCTGCGTTGAAGGGTCATCCTGACGTCTTCGATGCTCTGGTAGTGGGGATACCCGATCCCCGCTACGGCCAGCAGGTGGCGGCCGTTGTGCAGGCCCGGCCCGGCTGCTGTCCGTCATTGGCCGAGCTGGACGGGTTCGTTCGCGGTCTGGTCGCGGGATACAAAGTGCCGCGCAGCCTTTGGTTCGTCGACGAGGTGAAGCGCTCACCTGCCGGTAAGCCGGATTACCGGTGGGCCAAGGAGCAGACCGAAGCGCGACCCGCCGATGAGGTGCGTGCCAGTCAGGTTGCTACTGGGGCCTGATTTTGGGCTTGGTCGTCGGCGGCTGTGCACGGGCTGGGGCGGCTTGCATCAGTGATGTTGTAGGGTAGGCGGATTCCGATCTTGGCTCCATCACTTCGCGTTGCGCCGCGGCAGGGCACTTGTGTCCGGTCTCTTCGATGGTGTGGGCGTCGGTGCGCAATCGGCCAAGTCGGCATCGCTGGATTTGCGGATCGGCCGGTGGCTGGTTAGAGCTGGTTTGGTCGGCGATGGCCGGATCGACAATGCCCCGGAGACGTCAGGCGTTGGTTCGGGCTCGCCGCAAGCGGTAGGTCGGGTGTGCGCGCTCGTGACCCGATCGGGTTGCAAGTGCTCTTCGCGTTTGGCCGCGCTGGCTTCTTCGTGACAATCGGCTAGGGCCGCGCCTGGATCCAAACCTCAAACGACAGCCGCCGCCCCTACGTCTGGACCAAAACCGCCGACCAAATCCTCGAATCGGTCGCTAACAAGAGCCGCCGAATTAATGACTCAGGACACTAGTGCAGTTCCCCCGTCAGGCTTAGGCGTCGATGCGTTGCCGGCCGTTCGGTCACGTCGGTGGGACGCGTCGGCTGGGTGAGTCGATGTTCGTCGGTCGTTGGGCCTAAGCCTGGGTGGCGGCCGAAGGACCAGGCCGGTGTCAAAGCCCACACTGTTCTCCGCCGTCCCGTCGCCCAACGAGCGTCATGGCCTCCGAGGCCGACAGCCTGCAGGCAAGGCTGGCCAGGCCCGTTGGTACAGGGCAGCTAGTCCATGGCCGGTGGCGCGCCGCTGGTCTCGCGCTATCAGGCGCTACCCCCGGTGCCAGCAGTACCGCCTTTGCCGCCCTTCCCGCCGGTGGGACCAATAGGTGGCAGGCCGGGTCCGCCGCCACCGCCAAGTGTGCCGGGATTGAGGCCGCCGGCGCCTGCACCGCCGGTGCCGCCTTTGCCGCCGCTACCGCCGGTTCCGCCGATGCCGGATTTGCCGGTGCCGGTGCCGCTACCGCCTTTGCCGCCGGCGGCGCCGTCGCCGCCGATGCCGCCCTGGCCGCCGGCACCGGTCGCCCCACCGGTCCCGCCGTTACCGCCTTGGCCGCCATTGCCGCCGTTGCCGCCGTTGCCGCCGTTGTTGTTGCCGGTGCCGGCGTTGCCTCCGGCGCCGCCCGCGCCCGCGTTGCCGCCAGCGCCACCGGCTCCGCCGCTGCCGCTGCCGTTGCCGCTGCCGCCTAGGCCGCCCTTGCCGCCGTCGGCACCGGTGCCCCCGGCGCCGCCGCCGCCACCGAGGCCGGTGTTGCCACCGAGGCCGCCCTTGCCGCCGGCGCCGCCCTGACCGCCACCGCCGGCCGCGCCGCCGCTGCCATTGCCGCCGCTAGCGCTGCCGCCGTCGCCACCGGCGCCCGCGATGCCGCCGCCGCCGCCCTGGCCACCCAGGCCAGTGCTCCTACCGGCGCCACCGTCGCCGCCGGTGCCGCCGTTGCCGCCCAGACCGCCTTTGCCGCCCGAGCCGCCGTCCGTTGCATTGCCGCCGGCTCCTCCGCCGCCGGCGGTACCGCCCTTGCCGCCATTGGCGCCGTTGCCGGTGAGACCGACGTTGGTGCCACCTTTGCCGCCGCCGCCGCCGTTGCCGCCCAGGCCGCCATCGCCGGCGTTGCCACCGCCGATCCCGCCTGTGCCGGCACCGCCGGCGCCGCCGGCGCCGCCGGCGCCGCCTTGGCCGCCCTGACCGCCAGCCGTGGGGGTGTTTGCCGTGGCGCCGGCTCCGCCGGTTCCGCCGGCGCCTCCGGCGCCTCCGTTGGCGCCGTTTCCGGCGGTGCCGCCGTTGGCGGCGCCTCCGTTGCCGCCGGCGCCGCCGGCGCCGCCCTTGCCTCCCAGGCCACCGGTGGCCGGCGCGACGGCGGCGCTGCCCTGGCCGCCTAGGCCGCCCTTGCCGCCGGCGCCGCCGTTGCCGCCGGTGCCCGCGGTGCCGGCGCTGCCGCCGCCCCCGGCGCCGGCTGCTCCGGCTGCTCCGGCAGCGCCGCCGTCGCCGCCCTTGCCGCCGTCGGCGCCGTTACCGCCGGTGGTACCGGTGTTATTGCCGCCGCTAGCGCCGGCGCCGCCGTCACCTCCGATACCGCCCTTGCCGCCGCTGCCGGCCGTGCCGCCATTGGCCGCGCCTCCGGTGCCGCCCTTGCCGCCGGCACCGCCTTGTCCGCCCTGGCCACCGGCGACAGGTGCGGTTGCCGAGTTGGTGCCGGCGCCGCCGCCGCCGCCCTTACCGCCATTGCCGCCTTGCCCGCCGTTGCCGGCGGTGCCCGAGGCGCCGGTGGTCGAGCCGAGGCCGCCCTTACCGGCGTCGCCGCCTTGGCCGCCGGCGCCCCCGGCGCCGCCGGCCTGACCGGTTGCCCCTGGCGTAGCGCCGTTGCCGCCGTTGCCGCCATTGGCACCTTGGCCGCCGGTGCCGCCTTGGCCGCCTTGGCCGCCCGCACCTTGGGTGCCGGCGGTGCCGGTCAAGGGGTTGCCGGCGTTGCCGCCGGTGCCGCCCTGCCCACCAGCCCCGCCCTGGCCGCCGGTGCCGCCGGTGGCGCCGGCAGCGGCGATGGTGGTGTTGTTCGCGCCGTTACCGCCGGTACCGCCGACACCACCGGTGCCGCCGTCACCGGCGGTGCCATCCGCACCGCTGCTCGACCCCAGCCCGCCCTTACCGGCGTCCCCACCGGCGCCGCCGCTACCGCCTTGGCCGCCGGCTTGGCCGGCCACCGCCGGGTTGGTGCTGTCGTTGCCGGTACCGCCTTGGCCGCCGGTGCCGCCGGTGCCGCCTTGGCCGCCTTGGCCGCCGGCACCTTGGGTGCCGGCGGTGCCGGTCAAGGGGTTGCCGGCGTTGCCGCCGGTGCCGCCCTGCCCACCAGCCCCACCTTGGCCGCCGGTGCCGCCGGTGGCGCCGGCAGCGGCGATGGTGGTGTTGTTCGCGCCGTTACCGCCGGTACCGCCGACACCACCGGTGCCGCCGTCGCCGGCGGTGCCATCCGCACCGCTGCTCGACCCCAGCCCGCCCTTACCGGCGTCCCCACCGGTGCCGCCGCTACCGCCTTGGCCGCCGGCTTGGCCGGCCACCGCCGGGTTGGTGCTGTCGTTGCCGGTACCGCCTTGGCCGCCGGTGCCGCCGGTGCCGCCTTGGCCGCCTTGGCCGCCGGCACCTTGG
>NZ_UPHT01000224.1 GCF_900566085.1 Mycobacterium attenuatum | reverse complement strand
AAGCTCACCTTGAGCACGACGACGGCGGCCCTGTATCGGCGTATCGCGGCTGCGGGCGACGAGCCCCCAACCATCCTGCAGGACGAGGCTGACGCCGTATTCGGTCGCACGACCAACCCCCAAGCCGAGGACTTAAGGGCGCTGTTCAACGCGGGCTATAAGCGTGGCGCCACGGTCGATCGGTGTGAAGGCGACGCGAAAAACATGAGGGTCCGCGAGTTTCCGGTGTTTGCGCCGGTGGCGCTGGCGGGACTGTCGGGGAGGATGCCGGCCACCATCACCGACCGGGCTGTCACCCTGCACATGCGCCGCAGAGCCCCAGACGAACCCATCGGAGAGTTTCGCGAGCGCGATGCTGCGATCGCAGCAGCACCGCTGCGCGAGCAGATCGAGGCTTGGGCGACAGCCAATCTCGACACACTGTCGGCTGCCCGGCCAGCAATGCCCGAAGGGGTACGCGACCGCCCGGCCGAAGTCTGGGAGGCATTGCTGGCCGTTGCGGACGTTGCTGGCGGCCAATGGCCCGAACGGGCACAAGCCGCTTGCCGGTACTTCGTGCTGGATACTGACTGCGACGACAAGCTGTCCCTCGGGGTCCGGATGTTGCGGGACATCAAGACGGTCTTCGGTGACCTCGACCGGATGTTCTCGGCCGATATCGTGTCCGAGCTGACTCGCGACCCCGAATCTGACTGGTGCGACCTGTGGGGCAAGTCGCTCGACCAACGTCGTCTAGCAAAAGAATTGAAGCGCTATGGGGTTCGCTCCAAAGAGGTGCGTATCGGTACCCGCACCGCCAAGGGATATGCCATCGACGGGGACGATGGGCTTAGCCAGGCGTGGCACCGCTACCTACGCCACGTAGATGAGCGCAACATCCGCGACGAGGGCAACATTGCAGGTCAATCCGTTGCGGATGTGTCGCGGACAGAATGTGAGCGCAACAAGCGCAACACAAGCGCAACAACCGAAATATGCTCTGAACAGGCCATTTTGGATTCTGTTGCGGATGTTGCGGATGTAGCGCATATAAACGGCATAGCCATTAACGGCCACAGTCCACATTGCCGTGACTGCGGTGCCCCGATCCCTGAGCACATGCGCTCAGCCCGCGCCCGCGGCGTGTG
>NZ_UPHT01000158.1 GCF_900566085.1 Mycobacterium attenuatum | reverse complement strand
GGGCCGGCCCGGTCCGCGCGCACCGTCTGGCTGGCGGCGTTGGGCCGGCGACCGGCCGCTGCTTGTCCGAGAACACCACGACCGCCACGACGACCAGCGCTATGACGGCTACAGCTAGCAACGCCGCCACCCACGACCGCCGCGTCGAGCCCGCCGGCGACGGCATCCACCGCGCCTTCGGGTCCGTGTGGCCCGGATGAGGCAACCGCGGTGTCGGCGGCGCTTGCCCAGCTCCCACCGGACAAGAAGACCGGCAAAGCGTGGAATCCCACGCCGGAGTTCAGCGACTATGACCCGTGCGCGGACTTGTCGGCAGTGGTGCTGACGGTGGTGGATGCCACCCGCAGCTCACCGGACCAGGCACTGATGTTTCACCGCGGGGTGTTCGTCGGCACCGCCACTCCGGTGGCGTATCCGTTCACCGAATTGGAGGCGCCGGCCTCCACCGACGACTTGGTAGTGCTCACCTACCGGAGTAGGCAAAGCTGCGACGCCTGCGATGACGGCACCCTGACCACGGTTGGGTTTCAGTGGCAGGGCGACCACGTCCAAATGCTCGACCCGGCCCCGGAGTCGTTGGACTCGCCGCCGTGATCGGGCGCACCCGACCAAGCCCGCACCGACCCGACGTTGAATGGAGCGTGACCGTGCCGACTTCACCGCCGGCAGGATGGTATTTCAATCCCGACGGTTCAGGCGGACAGCGATATTGGGACGGCCAGCACTGGACCAAGCATTGTCGGGCGGAACCTTCGGCGCCACGCTCACCACTGCGGGCGGTCGCCTCTGGGGCGCGTCGAAGCTGGTCGGGCATACCGCCGGCGCTGCGGCTGATCCTCCCGATCGCATTGGTGCTGACGTTGCTCGGTATCGGATTTGCGGTCTGGGTGAAGTCACCCCGCGACGACTGGGCGCGCCTGCCCAAGCGGCTCAACTGCCACCTGCAAGACGGCCCTAAGCCGCCCGACAACCTCACCGTGGCATCCGTGGACGTCGGCCATCCCCGAAGCGGTGTGCTGCAGCTGGTGGTTCGATTCGCGCAGCCGCTGCCGCAGTCGCCGGCGGGCAACCACGCGTCGGGCTTTGTCGGCTATGTCCTGACCTACAGTGTCGCCAACAACGGCAAGAAGTTCGTGGAGCTGGGTCCCGAAGAAGGCACCGACGACCTCGCCATCATCCGCGCGCAGGGTCCCGCCGGCGCCCCCGCCAGCACCGATGCGTCCATGCGTCCTGACCGCGACACCAACGCCCGCAGGATCACACCCGACACCATGCAGATCAACCTCGAGCTGAAGCGACTCGGCGTCGACAATCAGCCGGTGATACCCGAGCTCACCGTTGACTCCCAGTTCAACACGCCGTCGACCACGACCGTCCAGTACGCGTCGCAAGTTTGCCGCGGCTAGGGCACTCCTAAGCCCGTCGATTCGCCCAGCCGTCCCACGCGTCCCGGGTGGGTTAGGTGCCGTGCGCTGCGGACGCTTAGGAGATGTCCTCGCCCGATGTGTAGAACAGGCGGATGTTCGAGCCGGTGACGGTCTCCAGGAGGAAAACCGCCAGTGGTTCGACCTCGTAGTAGTAGTGAGCATTGCCTTGTGCGTCGAGCGTGCTGGCGCATGTGCGGCCCGGTGCTCCACACCGCTGCTTGATCGGCATGGCGAGCGCTGCAATGAGCAGCGCGACGGAAATCCATACCGCAAGCGGGACTCTTCTCACATGCGAAACCCATCGTGCGAAGAAAGCATTACTGCAGGCAGTGTATGCGGCTGGCGGTCCCTCCAGGCTCAGGTTTTTGCAGCCGAAATCCAGCAGACTTCGCGGTTAGCGCGCAGGCAGTTGGAGCACTCGATTGTTATTGCTGTCGGTGACGTAGACGTTGCCGGCCGCGTCCACGGCCACCCCCTCGGGGTGGTTGAGCCCGCTGATCGGGAGCACGGTTTGGCTGCTGGCTCCCGCCGGCAGTTTCAGGATCTGGTTCTTCAGGGAGTCACTGACGTAGACGGCGCCGGACTTGTCCACCGCGACGCCGGTGGGGAAGCCGAGTTCGGTGAATGGCAGGACGATCTGAGTCCCCGCTGCGGCGGGCAGTTGGAGTACCCGATTGTTGTAGGCGTCGCAGACATACACCGCGCCCGAGCTGTCTACCGCCACGCCGCCGGGAGCGTTGAGACCGGTGAACGGCAGTACGGTCTGCGGTCCGCCGCCCGCGGGCAATTTCAGCACCCGGTTGTTCGGTGTGTCGACGACGTAAACATTGCCGGCGGTGTCGACCGCCACGCCGGCGGGGTCCTCGGCGCCGTTATCGGCCAGCTTCGACTGGCCGGCGGCGCCGGCCGGCAGGATCAGCACCTGCCCGCGGCCATCGGAGACATACACGGTGCCGGCGCTGTCGACCGCCAGGGATTGCGGGCGGTTGAGTCCGGTGAACGGCAGCACGGTCTCGGTGAACGACCCGGAGGCCAGTTGCACCACCCGATTGTTGTAGTAGTCGCCGACGTAGACGGTGCCACCGGGGCTCACCGCCACGGGCGTGGGGCCGTTGAGCCCGGTGAACGGCAACACCACCGGCGCTGATGCCGGCGGTTGGGACGTCAGCCCGGCTTGCGAGACGGTATGGGCAGTCGGGTTGCCCGCGATCGCGCCGACTCCGGCGACCCCGATGACCAAGGCTGCGGCCACACCACCGATTTGCCAGGGCCGGCGCCGGTGCCATGGCGGCGCGGCATCTGAGGACGGCGTAGCGGTCACCTCCGCTGCGGGCGGCGCCGGCTGGTCACCTTCTGCGGGCCGGGCGGAGCCGGTTTTTCCGGGTGCCGCGTCGAGCCGCTGCGGCCGCACCCTGGCGTCGCTACTCGAGGCCGGCTCGGAGTCGTCGTTGCTAGAGGAGCCTGGGTCGGACGCGTCGTCGAGGACCTGGCGAGCCGCGGCGGCGAGCTCACGGGCGGTTTCGTAGCGCTGTTGGGGGTCCTTGGCCAGCCCCCGGGCGATCACTTCGTCGAACCCTGCCGGCAGTTCGGGCTTGACATCGGTGGGTTTGGGCGGGTCTTGCGTGGTGTGGCCGGTGAATTGCTGCTCGAGCGTTTCACCCGGAAACGGCAGCTGCCCGGTCAGGCACTCGTAGAGCACACACGCCAGCGCGTAGATGTCGACGCAGGCGTCGTTGGTTCCGTCGGTGAAGCGCTCCGGGGCCATGTAGCCCCAGGTGCCCAGGATGGAGCCCGTGTGGGTCAGTTTCGGGGCGGCTTCGCCGCGGGCTATCCCGAAGTCGATCAGGTACACGAACTCGTCGTCGGTGATCAGCAAATTGGACGGCTTTACGTCGCGGTGCACCAGTCCCTGATCGTGGGCGGAATCGAGCGCCGCCGCCACCTGCTCGACGATGGCGACGGTCAACTCAGGGTTCAGGTGACCGTCGCGGTTGAGCAGGGCCTGCACGTCCGTGCCGTCGACCACGGGCATCACCAGATACAGCTGGCCGTCGATCTCGTCGGCCTCGTGAATCGGGATGACGTGCGGTTCGCTCAACTGGGCGACACCGTATGCCTCGCGGCGGAACCGTTCCCGGTATCCCGGCTCGGTCGCCAGCTCCGGCGCCAGCACCTTGACGGCAACCTCGCGACGCATCTTGGTGTCACGGGCACGGTAAACCTTGCCCATGGCTCCCTCGCCGATCACCTCGATCAGCTGGTAGCGCCCAAACACCGTATCCACAGTCGCCTCCCTATTGGGGCCACGAATGCTACCAATTTCGGCTGATTTCGACTTGTGGCGAATTGAGCCGACGGCCGGCCGACCGGCATCAGGCCAGCTCACCGCGGGCGTGTGAGACGCGTCGCAACCAGGCTTGAGCTGCTAAGCAGGGCGCGGTCGCCCTCGATCCTCCGAGCCAGGGTACCGGCAGGATGGTGATTTACTGCGCCACCGGCAGAGCCGTGTGGGCCATCATCGCTCGTGCCCAGTGCGCCGGGCCGCCGCCGTCCACATAATCGAACGTGATCGGCTTCTTTCGTACGCCAAATCCATGGTTATTGCGAGTTCCGCACGCTCCCGAGAAAGCTTTCACATGCTTGCGCGCGAGTTGGGTTTCCGGCGCATTTAGTATTTCAGTTGGTGATGGTCACAAGACCTAAGAGGGGATACCGGGCCGGGGTGCCGCCGTGTCCTCGTATGCGCCTGCGAAATCACCTAGTTGACCGGTGTTATTGGCGACGGGTTCTATGAACCGGACATGTGAAGGCTGAAATGCCACGGTTGACTTACCCTAGTGAAAGACTTTGCGTCGACCTCGCACACCGTTCGGCCGCTAGCCACTCATAGTGCGACGCATGAGCGCCTTAGCGGCAAACGCCGACTTCGAAGCGGCCCACTGCGGAATCTGCGTTGGGGTGAACTCGTAACCCGAGCTCAGACGGCTGCGCCGACGAACTCATCGTAGCCTTGCGCTGCGGTCAACTCCGGCGTCCAACCGGCAGGCAGCTTCGGCAGTTGCGCGCTGTCGTCGAATCCGGCACCAACACAAGCCAATCCGGCAGGCTGAGCCCCGTAACCGGTAACTAGGGTTCCTGCGAAACCGATATCACCCGCGGCTTGACCAGCGGCAGCCACCGACAGCGGCGCCGGGCTCCCCACCGACACCAACTGCGCCTGCGCCGCCATCGCACCTGGTGCCGGGCCTACTATGTCCACCGCCGTCGCCGAAGCCATGCTAGCCGCTCGCGCCGCCGAACTGGCACTTGCCGCCGCCGCAGCAGGACTTGCCAACACCAGCCCCTCGACCAAATTGTCGAAAAGCGCTGGAGCGATCCCGGTGAAACTTCCAGTAAGCCAGCTGATTATCCCCACGATGATCTCATAAGTGGCAAGAAAAGGAGTCGTCACCACCTGAACAGCCAGGCCCACGAGCCCAGTAATCATGCCCCAGAGGTCGGCGAGAATGGAGTCGGCTATTCCAGCCTGACCCATTAATACGGCCAGACCGTAGAAGAAGAGGCCAAACGGGATAAGAATAAGAACAATCGGTAGCAGGATCCAAAACGATGGTATGCCGACCAACTCCGTGATGATAATTCCCAAGATATCGCGCAGGATTTGCCAGATTGGAAAGGGGGCGAGGGCGGTTTGGGTGAGGGCAGCGGTGGTGGTGCTGCCAGGTTTGAGGATGACGGGAGGCATGGTGGTGTGTGGTGCGGTGCCCAGTGCGGTTGTGGTGATGGCTTCATAGACGCTCATGGTGGTGGCGGCTTGAATCCACATCCGAAGGTAATCGGCTTCGTTGAGCGCGATCGGGATGGTGTTGATGCCAAAGAAGTTGGTGCCCAGCAGCACTGCGTGAGTGACGTGGTTGGCGGTCAGCTCGGCTAATGTCGGCATGGCCGCCAGCGCGCCGACATATGCTGCTGTCACGGTGTCGTGAGCCGCCGCACTGGCCGCAGCGTCGGCACTGGCTTGAGCCAGCCACGCCAGATAGGGTGCATAGGCTGCCGCGCAGAGTTCGGCGCTGAGTCCTTGCCATGCCCCTGCGCTGATCGCAGCCAGCGCCATGCCTAGTTCTTCGGCCATGGCGGCGTAGTCGGCGCTGAGCGACGACCACTGTGCTGCGGCAACTAGCATCGGCGCCGGGCCCGGGCCGGCGCTGAGCAACGTTGAATGCACCTCCGGGGGAGTGGCTAGCCAGATCGGCGCGCTCATGCGAGATCGCTGGCAGGGCCGTTGGAGACCGCGGCGGTATCGCCGGCGGCGTAACTGACCGAGACCTGGGCTATCCCAGCGGCCGCGCGAGCGGTGCCTAGCCCTGCGCTTTGCGCCTCTGCCTGCGCAGCCGCACCTGCCAAACCCTCGGGAACCACCCGTAGCGTCACTACAACTCTTCCATTCGCAAATGCCTTCGGATGCCCGGTCTTTCGAACATCGCGCCGAAATGGCGGTGTCGAAACGTTCGACCGATTGCATCACGGCGCCCGGCACCCCAGCTAGAGACAAGCCAATGCATTTGCTCGCTCGATCCTTAAATAGAAGTTATCAATTCCCATGACATGGCACCGGTTGAGCCGTCGGTTCCACTCGATCGCTCCCACACCGGGGCAAGCCGCCTGCACGCCGATGCGCTAACACCGTGGATGCCACTGGGAAACCTCGCACACCGAGGACACGTGCCGCTGGGTCATCTTCGAGGTTGCTGCGCCGGTAGTGTTGCTCAGCTATGACCACCGCAAGCCCGGCGGACGCGTCGAAGGCGCCCACGCGCGTGGAGCTGCTCGGCAACATTGGGCCCAACTGGTTCGCCTCGGTCATGGGCACCGGAATCGTGGCCATTGCCGGGGCCACGCTGCCGGTCCACGTGCCGGGCCTGCACGCGTTCACCGAAGCGATCTGGGTGATCGCCGCGGTGTTGCTGGTGGTGCTGATCGTGCTGGTCGGCGGGCACTGGTTACGCCACCCCACGGTGGCGCGCACGCATGCCCGCAATCCCCAGATGGCCCACTTCTACGGCGCTGCACCCATGGCGCTGATGACCGTCGGCTCGGGCGCCCTGCTGGCCGGTTCACACCTCGTCGGCGAGCGCATCGCCGTCGACCTGGACTGGGTACTGTGGACCGCGGGAACGCTCGGCGGCCTGTTCACCGCTGTGAGCATTCCGTTCCTGATGTTCATCCAGCTTCGCGTGGAGCCGGACGCGGCCTTCGGCGGCTGGCTCATGCCGGTGGTCCCGCCGATGGTGGCGGCCGCCGCCGGGGCACAGCTGCTGCCGCACATGCCGTCGGGGACCGGACGCGAAACCATGCTCTTCGGTTGCTACGCGATGTTCGGGCTGTCGTTCGTGGCGTCGCTGAACATCATCGCGATGATCTGGAGCCGGTTGGCTCTGTACGGCACCTCCGGCTCGGTGCGGGTGCCGACGCTGTGGATCGTGCTGGGGCCGCTCGGCCAATCCATCACCGCCGCCGGGCTTTTGGGAGCTGGTGCCGCGACCGGCGCGGTGGCACACGAGTTGGCCGAGGACATGGCGGCGTTCGCGATCATCTTCGGGGTTCCGGTATGGGGCTTCGCGGTGCTCTGGATTGCCCTGGCCACCTCGCTGACGATACGGACCCTGTTGCGCGGCATGCCATTCGCCCTGACGTGGTGGAGCCTGACGTTCCCGGTGGGCACCTTCGTCACCGGTACTTCGCAGCTGGCCGTGCACACGCATCTGCCTGCGTTCAAGGTGGCCGCCGTCATCGCGTACGCCGGTTTACTCGCCACCTGGGTTCTGGTGACCCTGCGCACCGCCAAGGGCAGCCTGCGCGGCAACCTGCTGCTGCCGCCGAGCTCGACGCCCGTCACGGTCGGCAAGAACCCCGGGTCCTGACCGGGACCGAAGCGGTATCCAGCGGCCCGGCGTCCCAGCTTTGCGGCCTAGCCGGCTGGGTGCTCGAAGACACAGACGCGTTCGGGCCAAGGCGAATTGCCCCGTGCCGGCTGTGGCGCGTCATTGTCGCAAAGCCGAAGCACGCGGTGCCGGCCCTCAGATCAGGGCCGCGTCATGTTGTGGGACAAGCCGTAGGCGGGCACCGTGTTTGGGGACGGTGGTGATGTTGCGGACCAGCGGATGCTCATGTTTCGCTTCGGCCGGGATGACGATGAACTGACCGAGCATCTCTTGTAGGATCGCCACGCCCTCGGTGAGGGCGAATCCCGATCCCAGGCAGCGGCGCACGCCGCCGCCGAACGGGAACCACGTGTTGGGCGCCAGGCTGCCGTCGAGGAACCGGCTGGGCCGAAACTCGTTGGGGTTGGCGTGCGCTTGCGGGTTGGTATGAGCCAGCAGAATCGACGTGTTGACTACCGTTCCGGTGGGTAATAGCCAGCCGCCGATCTTGGTTTCGACGGTCAGTTTCCTTGCGGTTGAGGCAATTACGGTGTGCCGCCGCATCCCTTCTTTGAAGACCGCCCCCAGGAAGCCGTCGTCGCCGCCGATGGCCGCGTTGCGTGCCTGGTGTTGAATATTGGGGTGCTGGGCAAGTTCCCAGAGCGTCCAGGACAGCGCCGCGGCGGTTGTCTCATGTCCGGCCAGCAGCAGCGTGATGAGTTGGTCGCGTAGCTCGGTATCGGTCAGCGGCTTGGCGGATTCTTCCTTGGCCTGCAGCAGTCTCGACAACACGTCGGCGCGCAGTTCGAGATCGGAAACATTTCGGCGGGAGGCGATTTCGCGGTAAAGGATCTCGTCGATCTGGTGTTGGTTGTGTAAGAACCGCTTCCATGGGTTGACGCGCTTGAGTGACGGGTACCGTAGCACCGCGAGGATCAGGGGATGGATGTTGATGATGTCCGGCAGACGACTTGTCAACTCGGCCTTGACTTGTGGATCGGTGACCCCGAATACCACCCGCAGGATCACATCGAGAGTCAGCGCGTTCATGCAGTCAAGAGTGTTGATCTGTGTGCCGGCGGACCAGCGCGCGATGTGCTCACGCGCAACGGCAGTGATCATGTCGCGGTATCCGCGCAGCGCGGTCCGGCCAAAAGCCGGCATCAGCAACGAACGTATCCGGGCATGCTCGGCCTCATCGGTGGTCAGCACCGAGTGCTCGCCCATCACGATGGCGAGGATCTTGTTGCCCTCGCCAGCATGCAAGGTCGCCGGGTCAGCGGTGAAGATTTCTTTGACGTGTTCGGGCCGACGATAGACGACGAGGTTGTCGGCATAGGGGGGCACGTGCAGGGAGAACACATCTCCATACCTGCGGTGCATCGCTGGCAGGAACCATTCCCGAAATTTCAGGTACAGCACGCTTTGTACGACGCGAGGCAGCCGCGGTCCGGGGGGCAGAACCGCCGTCACCGCGTGGCCTCGGGCTGCGTCTGCATTCCCGGCCAGGCCACATCGCGCGCGACGCAGGCCCGGCGCAGCCCGTTGATGAACTCTTGCGCATCGCCGGACACACCCGCAAAATCGTTGGGGCTCATAATGAGTCGGTAGCCTTCCGTCGTCTCGGCCACCACCGCCGGGGTGTGATCACCGGTCAACTTCGCCACGTCCGCGGAACGCTCGTTGCGATGCACGAGATCGAAGGGCACACCGAGAGCGCACGTAACGTCCTTCCACCGCGGGTTGGTCCGCAGTCCCCGGTGACTGATATCGCACAATGCGCACGACGTGGTCCCGCGCAGCTTGCCGAGCACGTAGGCCAGTTCACCTCGCAGACCGCCGTCGCCGTTGAACACCCCTACGAATCGAATAACCTCGTTGACCACCAACAACTCCTTAAACAAATGTTTGATTAAAACGATTGTTTATCACGTTACGATAGGTTTGTGCAACAGCCGCGAACGAGCCGCGACAAGCTCCTGGACGGCGCATTGAGCTGCCTGCAGGAGCGCGGCTACAGCAACACCAGCTCGCGCGACATCGCGCGCGCCGCCGGGGTCAATGTCGCCTCGATCAACTACCATTTCGGCAGCAAGGAAGCTCTGCTCGACGACGCGCTCGGTCGCTGCTTTGCCGCCTGGAATCAGGCCGTTCGGGAGGCGTTCGATCAGTCTGCCGCCGCCGGTCCGGGTGGGCAGATCCGAGCCGTCCTCGAGGCAACCGTCGATTCGTTCGACCAACTACGTCCCGCGGTCTATGCGTGCGTCGAGTCGTATGCGCCGGCGCTGCGCTCCGAGGTCCTTCGGGAACGCCTCGCGGCCGGCTATGCTGACGTGCGCCAGCATTCACTCGAGTTGGCTCGCGCTGCTCTGGCCGACTCCGACGTTGAGCCACCGGAGAACCTGCCCACCATCGTCTCAGTATTGATGGCCGTCATCGATGGCTTGATGATTCAGTGGATCACCGACCCCTCGGCCACCCCGAGATCAGCGGACGTCGTTCAGGCACTCGCCGATATCGGCGCCATCGCATCGCGGTAGCGCAGCCACGTCAGCCTCGCCGGTGTCGGCACGCAGGTGGTTTGGTGAATTTTGGCAAATGCCCGTGGCCGCGCACCAGCATGTGGCGCATGCGCCGTTCGCGGTGTTAACGTCGGCACAGCGTCGCTTAATGTGCCGGATGACTTAGCTGCCGGTATCTAGCGGTGGCCCAGCTGAGCAACACGAATGCCGTTGCCCCACATGCCACGTACAGCAGACCCAGCGGTGTCTGGGTGCGTTCGTGGAACGCGCCGACGGCGGCCATGGCGGCGCTGACCACGAGATAACCGATGCCGCTCACCAGACCACCGATCAATCCGAGATTGCGGACGAACAGGCCCATCGCCAGGCCGTACATCTGCGGGCAGAGCACCCCGCACCCGGCCAATGCCAGGCAGGAGCCGATGGTCAGCGCCCATGCGTCGTTTCCGATCAGCAGCCCCGACCCGACCAGTATCGCGGTGCCGGTGCCGAAGACCGCCAGTGCTCCCATGGCCAGCCGGCGCGCCGAGAGGCGAACGGCCAGTATGCCGCACGCCAGTTCGCCACACAGATTCGCCACCCCGACGATCAGCGCTATCAAGCCGTATGCCGCTGGCGAGAAACCCAGGTTCCCTTGGTACAGGAAGGGCCCGGCCACTCCGAAGGCAAGCTGCGCCGAGGCCATCAAGCCGAAAACCAGCACGAAGCTGATAAACACGCGATGCCGCAGCGCGGCAACCAGAACCCGCGCGATCTCCCGCGGGTGGATCGGTGAAAGGTTCTGGCGTGCAAGCGTTTCGGGCAAAAGCAGCGTGACGACCACCGCCGCCAGTGCAGCCAGCGCCGCGATCGAGACGAACACCAGCCGCCAGTCGAGAAACTGGACCAGCACCCCGCCCGCCGCCGGCGCCAACACCGGCGCCAGCCCCCATGCGACGCCAAGCAGCCCCGACACCGACGTCAATCGCCGGCCGCGGAAGCAATCAGCGGCAATGGCGTAGGGCACCACCATGCACGCCGACGCGGCCGCGCCCTCGACGAAGCGGGCCACAAGCAGCACCGAAACGCTGCTGGCAACCGCGCACAGCACGCTGGTGGTGACCACGATGCCCACACAGGTCAATAGGACCGGTTTGCGGCCCAGTGCGTCGGCGACGACTCCGACGGGGACCAGCGCCAGGCTCATCCCGAGCAGGTAGGCCGCGACGGTCTGTTGCACCACCGTCGGCGACGCATTGAGATCGACGACCATCTGTGGGAGCGCCGGGGTGTACAGGTCCAGCGGTATCTGGCTCAGCGGCACGACGAACATCAGGATCGCGACGAGATACCGGGGCGGCGACGCGGGCCCGTATCCGGGATTCGCGTCCCTCACAACGCCGGATCATAGACCCGATCATTGCTCGTGCGGACGAATCTCGTGCAGATCGAACCCCGGGGCGGGCCGGGGTGGCCGGTCGATGCGAAGATTGCAGGCCGTGACGGCAACTTGGGGCGCGGTGCTGACCAGCCTGGTTCCCCTCGCGCTCGTGGTGGCGGTTTCGCCGCTGACGGTCATCCCGGCGGTACTGGTTCTGCATGCGCCGCGGCCGCGCCCAACGGGCCTGGCGTTCCTGGGCGGCTGGCTGCTGGGTCTGGCCGCGGTGACCGCGATCTTCGTCGCGGGGTCGGGCCTACTCGGCGGCCTGCACCGGACGCCGCCGGCCTGGGCTTCCTGGGCGCGGGTGGTCCTTGGTTCGGCGCTGATCCTGTTCGGTGGCTACCGTTGGGCGACCCGCCACGGCCACGCCGAGTCGCCGCGCTGGATGCGGTCGTTCGCCACGATCACGCCGCGGCGCGCGGCCATCACAGCGTCGGTGCTGGTGGTGGCGCGACCCGAGGTACTGATCATCTGCCTGGCGGGCGGATTGGCTATCGGCACCAGTGCACTCGGCGTGGCGGGCAAGGGGATCTGCGCGGCGATCTTCGTCGTCCTCTGCGCGTCGACCGTCGCCTTCCCGATAGTGGGTTACCTGAGTGCCGCTGACCGTCTTGACGAGCCGCTGACCCGGCTCAAAGACTGGATGGCCAAAAACCACGCCGCGATGCTCGCGGTGGTCTTGGTCTTGATCGGAGTGATGGTGCTCTACAACGGGATTCGTGCTGTGTAGCGGGTTTCACCGGCGTCCGGGCTTGGCGGCCGCGATGACCGTGATGCCCAGCGCGACCGCGCCCACGGCGATTAGGGGCCGCCACCATTGTTCGCCGAGCCAGTAGATGTTCGCGCCCAGCAGCCCCGGATGGTCCGCGTCGCCGAACAGCCAGGTGCGTGCGACGGGCGTCGCCAGCGAGAGCACCGCGCCGGCCAGCGTGACCGACAGCATCGCAAACAGCGTCCTGCTCGAGAACTGCCAGGTTCCCAGGACAATTAGGTAACTACCGGTTCCGGCCATGATCAGGCCGGTGACGCCGAGCACCGTTGCCGACTGAATCGCGGTGGCAACCCCCAGGATCAGCAGTATCGCCCCGATCATGATGGTGGTCCGGGCGATCCCTTTGGTCAGCGACACCACCCGGTATCCACCGAGCGCCAGGGTCCGCAAGGTGACCACCGATGGTTTGAGGGCACTGGGCAGCAACCGGATCGAGCTGGCGGCCGCGGATGCGGTCGCGACGGTCTTGGCAAGGGTATGCGCCATCAGCGGCGAGCGCTTGTCGCTGGCGAACGTTTCGCCCGCGATCGGGTTGTCGTTCAGCAGAGCGTATTTGGCGTCCCCGGGGCTTGCGGCCAATACCTTCTTGGCCCAGGTGCGCGACGTCGTCGGGCTCCAGTCCGGACGCTCTCCCGGCTGTGGGTCGATCACCGTATTGGCCAGCCCGTCCAGCTCCTCATCGAGTATTCGCTGTTGCCACGCCTGGGCCAGCCACAGCGACGTCAGCGGAATGCTGGTTGGCAGCGCCACGGTCGGGTCGTCCAGAAATGCCAGCTCCTCGAGCACCCTGGCTTCGGTCAGAAGTTGCTCGGGCCCGCCACCAAAAGTTGGCAGCCGGTAACCCGCGCGCGGAAACTCGGGTGCGCCCAGGGCTTTGAGTTGGCGCACGAACCAGTGCGCGCGGCTTTCGGGTCCGGGTGTGCCGACCCGGGTCTGCGTGATCCAGTGCACGCGTCGGGGGTTCAGCAGGACATGGATCAGCCAGCCGGCTGCGTCGAGCCGTCCCCACATCCAGTCGTTGGCCCGCCAGGACCGCTTGTAGAAGGCTCCGAACTCATGGAACTGCATGCCGGTGAGTTTCTGCTGGGCCGTGCGGAAGTCGGGCGCAAGCAGGCTGCGGGTATCGGCACTGACCTGTACGAGCTCGACGGGTTGCTCGATGCCCGTATCTGCGGGCAGCATGGCGCGCTGCGTCGCGGCCAGGTCGAACAGTTTCGTCGCTATCGCCGTCGGGTCGGCCCCGGCTCCCAGGTAATCCAGGTAGGTATCGAGCGCGCTGGGGCCAACGCGGTCGGGCGCGGCCACCGAGTGCTGCGTCGCCCCGGCGGCCGCTGCGGCGTTGGCGCACAACCCCTTCAGCGTGTCGTAACCGTTAACCAGCGCCTCGCCGAGCCGGTCCCAGGCGTCCTGTTGCACCGCCAGCTGTTGGAGATAGCCGTCGGCGATCAACGCGGCGGCATCCTTGAGCGACCCTTCGCGGATGGTCGTGTTCACACATACCGCGCGAACGAGATCACCCAGATCGACCGCGGTGGGCGACGGGCCGGCGGCGTGGATGGCGGCCGTCAGCGCCGCCAATTCGGCGACGTCGGTGTCGGACTTCACCAGGTGATAGGCCGCATGGGCGACGGCCAGCGCACTGCCTTTCGCAAGCTCGTAGGCCGGCTGGCCGTATCGGGCAAGGTCGGCGGTGCTCGCCGGCAGCGGCTGGTGTGGCGGTTGCGACCAGCAATGTAGGAGCGCCTCGGTGATGTGTTGTCGGCACGCTTTCTCGGTGTCGACCTGCGCCAGTTCAGGTTCCCAGTTCTTCGGAACCTGTTGGGTCGAGGCGCTCGACGCCGGCGGCCAGTTGCCGAGCTGGCGCAACAGCGCGTCGGTCAGCTCGCGCGCGTGGTGCTGTGCCTCGCGCGCCTGGTAGTCGTTCAGCAGTGGCGGCGTCAGTAGCCGAGTGCCCTGCGGCAGCGTCGCGGCCAGCTCCGCCAGACGCAATTTGGCGTCGATGCGCGCCGCCGCGCGATCCTGATGGCCGCGAATTGCCCGCAGGTCGGTCGCGATGGACTGAGTGGTGATGGCGCCCAGATCCCGCAGGAGACTGGCCAGGAGCCCCAGCCGCTGGTCGGCGCTGTCCACCGCGGGTTGCTGCATCAGGTCCGGTGCCGGTCCGGACGACGGGACAACGAACAGAAGCACCCGGCGCACCGGACGCCGCGCGGGGCGGTCGCAGATGCGCTTGAGCAACACGTCAATGGGCCGGTTGTCGAGCAGGCTGCCGTCGGCGACCCAGTGCGGACGGGTGATATTGGCGTACTGCGCCATCGGGGGCCGGGCCGGGACGGCGCCCTGGGCGGGGATGCCCTTCATGAAGGGCACGAAGGACGGCTCGAACGCGAGAGGAAACGACGCCGAGCTGCGCGCGGCCAGCGCCAGGGCCGGGGCGATGCCCTTGTCGCAGAGGTCGGTCTCGGTGAAGGTGAACAGCCCACGCCGGTTGACGTATTGCACGCGGGTGCCGAACGAGTCGGTGAAGCTGCTCGCCTCTCCGGACAGCAGGGTGGTGGTGACGTACAAGGTCGTTGACGGGATGCGGGTACCCCCGGGAAATTCCGTGGGCGGGAACGGCCCGACCTCGAGCCTGGGTAACTGTGCTGCCAGCGTGGCGTACAGCTTCTCGTCGCCGTACAGCAGGGACGGGGTGAACTCGTCTCGCGGGTCTCGCAGCAGGTCGGTCAAGGACCCGAGGTCGAGCCACAGATCACGCAGCCCACCGAGGTCGGCGCCCGAGATGCGCGACGACGCAAGCAACGCCGCGTTGATGCCGCCACCGCTTGTCCCGGACAGGATGTCGACGTCGACGATCATGTCGAGCAGGTCGATGAGTTGGGCATAGCACTGCAGGGATTTTGTGGACTCGGTGGTGAGCCGGCTGTGCGTCGGGAAGGTCCCGCCGGCCCGGCGCCATTGGGAGGCTTGCGCCAGCAGGTTGAGCTCGCGCGCAACGCCGGCCATCCAGACCGCGAGACTGACCCCGCCCGTCATCATCGTGGCGAGCCGGAGCTCGAGCGTCAGCTGGGTCACCGGTTTCGGCTGTTCGAATGCCATCGCGCACCCCTCAATGTCGGGGGTCGGCTGACCGAGCCGAGTCCCGCGGCCTAGATTAGCCAGCCCACAGCCCCGGCACGCGGATCCGTTTGCCGCGCCACGCCGCGGATGTCAGGTGTGTCAGGCGAATCAACGTCGGGTTCTGGGCGTGCGCCCGTCGGTGTCGACCGGCCGCGGCAACGGCGGCCCGGCGCGCCGTTTGGGCGTGGGACGGGTGGGTAACCCAGTTCGAGCCAACCGGAGGAGTGACCATGACTGACGCAGGGCCATTCGGCTCGGATGCCGGACGGCACGTGGAGCGGTCAGGCGATCCCGGGACGCCGGAGCGAGGCACGCCGCAGGAGGCGCCTGAGCGGCTGACGCCAGCCGAGCCGCCCGAGCGGCTGACCCCCAGCGAACCGCCGGAGCGGCTGACGCCGGCCGAACCACCCGAGCGGCTGACACCCGCGGACGCGGGGCGCTGATCGGCTCCCGATCGGCTCGCGCGTCGGAGCGTCTTAACATCAGCTGATGACGACTGCGCCGGAATCGTTCTCGATCCAGGGGCCGGGTGGTGTCCGCATCGTCGCAGACCGATTGGGTGATCCGCGGGAGCCCGCCGTGGTGTTCCTGCACGGGGGCGGACAAACCCGTCGCTCCTGGGGCCGGGCGGCTGCCGCCGTGGCCGAACGGGGTTGGCAAGCCGTCACCGTCGACTTGCGGGGCCATGGCGAATCGGACTGGTCCAGCGAAGGTGACTATCGCGTCGTGACCTTTGCCGGCGATGTCCAAGAACTATTGCGCGGCCTGCCGCCGCGCCCGGTGCTGGTGGGTGCCTCGCTGGGCGGGTTTACCGCGATGCTGCTGGCCGGCGAGCTAGCGCCGGGCATCGCCAGCGCGGTGGTGCTGGTGGACATCGTGCCGAACATGGACCCTTCCGGAGCGAATCGGGTGCATGCCTTCATGGCCCACCGGGTGGAATCGGGGTTCGGCTCACTCGATGAAGTTGCCGACATGATCGCCGAGTACAACCCGCATCGTCCTCGGCCGTCGGATCTGCAAGGTCTGACCACCAATCTGCGCCGCCGCGGCGATCGCTGGTATTGGCACTGGGATCCGCAATTCATCAGTGGAACCGCGGCGTTTCCGCCGATCGAGGTGACCGAGGCCGACCGCCTGTACGCCGCTGTCGAGGCGATCCTGCGCGCGGGTGTGCCCATGCTGCTTATTCGCGGGCAGATGAGCGACCTGGTCAGTCAGGAGCGCGCTGACGAATTCCTGGCGCGCTTTCCGCAGGTGGAGTTCACCGACGTGCGCGGCGCCGGGCACATGGTGGCCGGAGACCGCAACGACATCTTCGCCGACGCTGTCTTGGACTTCCTGGCTCGCCGGGTCGACGACGCGTGACGTAGGCCCGCCACTTCGGACAACGCGCGGCTGCCCGATCAGCGCTCGAGTGCGCGGCTGAGCAGATTCTTGATCTCGGCGGCGGAGGTTTCCAGCGCACGGATGCGCTGGTTGGAGTCGTCAGCTGTGGCTCTCATCTCACCGGCATAATCCCGAAGCACGTCGGCAAGCAGTTGCTGCGTTTCGCCGAAGGCCTTGATGGCGTCGACCATAGAGCTGTAGTCGGCCTGCGTTCTCTCCACCGCGGCGACGCGCTCTTTGAGATTTGCTAGAACGCCGTCAAGGTCCTCTGGTGTGGCCACGTCGGCATCGTAAGCGTTGCGCCGATTGATTGTCGGAATTTCCTGGGAGCCGGTGGGTTGGGTCGCCGGTCACTTGGGCGTGCGGCCGGCGAGTGTCAGGAGGCCAGGCCGGCGTCGACCAGGCTTTGCACCCCGCTGGCGCACCCGCGCAGAAAGTCGCCGTCATTCACACCCTTAACGCCCTGGACGGAGGCCAGTTCCCTGGCGCAGACCTTGGGTACCTGGTTCGAGATGACGATCGCTTCGTCGGGGAAGCCCATGGCGCGCATTTTGTTGACCGTGAAGCGGCCATCCTCAACGGCCTTGGTGTAGCCCAATTGGTAGGACGGGCCGGTCTCGGCGACGTCGGCGGCCGCGGGCGCGGAGGCCAGCAGGGCTGCCGCGGCGATGACGACAATGGCCAGCCGAGACAGCCGCCCGACGGCGCGGCGCCGGGGTGCTGGCACGGGGTGGATCTTGGTAGCTGCGTCGTTCGCCATGGCGTTACCCCGATCTGGTTCGGTGAGGATCTCGTTTCGCGTGACGGGCCTCCGTGCCGTCTCAGCGCCTCACGGTCCCCACTTTACGTCAATGGTTTCAAAAATGGAATAGTCTCCCATAGACCGATCTAAAATCGGGTAGCGGTGGGTTTGGTTCCAAAACCGCGTCGCTGTTGACGAGTTTCGGAACTGGCACTACGTTGATGAGATGCCAAGGTTCAATCGAGCGGGTAAGGACCTTGGTCGTGTGCTGGAGTGGCTGCTCAACCGCGATGTTCCGGACGGCGAAATCGGCGCCGCGCTGAAACTGCCCAAAGCCACCTACTCCCGGCGCAAGGACGCCGAAGACTTCCCCAACTTCGCCGAGCTCATCGCGGTCGGCGAATACTTCGGGCTGTCGCCGCGGGTGCTGCAGATCGCCTTCGGCTGGCGCGGTGAGGACGAGCTGATCCTGCTCGACATCGATGAAATGCGCCAATATATGGAGCAAGCCGGGGTGGCGCTGTTCGGCAACGAACGGATCCGGCGCTATATCGAGCAGCGCGAAGGCGCCGACTACCCGTTGGCCGCGGCAATCCTGAAGATGGGCGCCGCGGATGCCCGTCCGGCCGCCGGCGGCAACTGATCGGACACCGCGACACCGCTCACCCGGGCGCGGGTGCTACGAATCGGCCTCCAGCAGCTTCACCCGGGGTGTGGTCCGCTTCGGCAGAAACGACGCCGGGATGGCGATCATCGCGGTCAGCACCATGGCGACCCCGAACACCCCGGAGTAGGAGAGCGCGAGATCGTCGGCGAGTTGCTCCTGGAAGTGGGGCGCGAGCACCGGCGACGGCAGCTGGGACAAGTCGGCCGACAAGCCTCGCCGGGCCGCGTGCTCGCGCACCGAGTCGGCTTGTCTGGCCGCGGCGATAGCGGCACTGCCGTTGAACCGGCTGGTGAGGATCACCGACATCAAGGCCGTGCCGACGGACGCGGCGACGTTGTGGTTGACGTTGAACAGCGTCGAGCCGTGGGCCACTTCACTGGAATCCAGCGTCTGCACGGCAGACCAGGTCACCGGAACCATCAAGCAGGCGGTGCCCAGGCCGAAAAGGCCGAGCCCGCCCAGCAGCACCGTGAGGTCTACCCCCTGGCGGCGGATGGCGTGGGCAAACATGGCCATGCCCACCACGGTCACCGCAATGCCGACCAACACCACGCCGCGCGGTCCGCGGGATTCCATCAGCCGTCCCACGATCGGGATCACCATGGCAGCGGCCACCGTTTGCGGGATGAGAAGCAGCCCCGACTGCATGGGAGTTTTGCCGAGTACCTGCTGAAAGTACGCCGGAAACAGCAGGCAGCTGCCGAAGAAGGTGACGGCGAAAAGAAACCGGGTGGCATTGGCCGCCGCCACCGAACGATTCCTGAGCAGCCGCAGGTCGATCAGCACACAGTCGGTCCGGCGCAGCGCGTGGACCACGAAAGCGCCGATCAGCAGCACACCCATGGTCGCCGGCACCCAGACATGCGGGTCGGCGACGGTGCCGCGCTCCGGCAGCTGCGACACACCGTAGAGAAGCAGCACCAGCCCCGGTGACAGCAGCACCATGCCGACCAGGTCCAGCGACTCCGCGGGCAGCGAATCATCTCGGGGCAGCGTCACCACCGCCAGAACCAGGGTCAGCACCCCGATCGGAAGGTTGATCAGGAAGATCCACTGCCAGCCGAACGAATCGATCAGCCAGCCGCCCAGAATGGGCCCGACGATGGGGGCTAGCAACACGGTGATCATGCTGATCGTCATCACCCGGCCCAGTCGCGCCGGACCGGCCGCGCGCGCCAGGATGATCAGCTGCAGCGGCAACAGCATCCCGCCGCCAAAACCCTGCACCGCCCGAAATGCCACCAACAGCCCGATATTCGACGCCAGCGCGCACAGCAATGACCCCGCGGTGAACATCAGCACCGAGGCCATCAGGAGCCGCTTGGTGCCCAACCGATTGGCCAGCCAGCCGGTGAGCGGAATCACCGCCGCCAGCGCCAAGGTGTAACCGGTCGACGCCCAGGCCACCACCGCCTGGTCCGACGAGAACTCGTCGATGAACGTCCGCTGCGCCACGTTGACGACCGTGGTGTCCAGCGTGACCATCAGCGGCAGCATCATGCACGTCGCGGTGATCAGCAAAAGCCTGGAATCCAGCCGGCAGTCCGGACCGGCGGGGCTGCCGCCCGTGCGGGCATCATCGTCCAGACGCTGCTGACTTCTGGCAGGAGTGCTGGCTACGGTCGTCGGCGCGCGCGGTGGCCGACCCGCCTGGCGGCGCATCGTGTCACTGTATCTCCTGATACGGCCCGGTATTGCCGTGTCGCTCCAAGGATCTGTCAGGGATCCGACCAGGGCTCGCGCCGACGCCGTGCCCGGCCGGGATATCCCTGGTGTGCGGGCTTCCGACGTCTCGCCTTGATTCACTGTTGATGCGGGTCGCCCGCGACAGCGACTTGCGGATCGTGCTCACCCGGCATGGAGGCGGCGCCGGCTACCTCGCCGACGGCTATGCCCGGGCTTGCGACCGCCCGGCGGCCGTCTTCGCGGCCGGACCCGGGACGATCAACGTCGTGACCGCCGTGGCCAATGCCGCGGTGAACCACGTGCCGGTGCTGGTGCTCACCGGGGAGGTGCCGGTTGTCGAATTCGTCCTGCAGTAGCAGCAGGACACCAGCGAGGACGGGCTCGGCCTGGGCGCGGTCTTTTGCCGGCTGTGCCGTAGCTCGATGCCGATCGAATCGGTGGCCAACGCGCCCGCCAAGATCAACCGGGTTTCGGGCGCTGGCAGGCATCCCGAGCGGACCGGTACACACCAGCTTGCCGCGCGATCTGGTGGATGAGGTGCTGCCCGCCGACCCGGCCGGGATGACCAGCACCGGCCATGCCATCCCGAGGGGCCTGGCCCCGGGCACACCGGAGAGCGCCGACGACGTGATAGCCCGGCTACAGCAAGCTGTTGCGCCAATGTGTTGCTGGACAGCGGTTTTTCGGGGACGGCCTTCGTAGGGGCGGCTGTGGCGCCAGGGGCGCCGAGATTGTCGCGTTCGCCGCCCGCCAGGACCTGACGTTGTTACGCACTGATGCCGCAACGCAATTCGCGTGCCGGGCCCCGCTGGCCGCGGCCGTGTGGGCGCAGCGCGGGCGGCGCTTCCCGGATCGGCTGGACCGCGTCTACGTCAACACCCGGGCGCGGCACCACCTGGGCTGGCGCCCCCGGTTCGACCTGAACTCGATTGCCGCCCGCATCGCACGCGGCGGTCCGGTCCAGACGCCGCTGTCGCAACTGGTGGGCGCCAAGGAGTATGCCGGCAGCTCCTACCACCTCGGCGTGTTCCGCCCGGTGGCTCTCGCGATGTAGGCGCGGCATGCTGTAGTTGCGGTCTGGCTCGAACAGCGCCGCGAGGAGGTCTGCCGTGGGTGACCGCGTCGACGCTTCCGGCCTGGCCGTCGGCCGCGAGCACGAAGTGCGCCACCGGCTGCAGCGATGCGTTGCCGCATTGCGGCGCATGGTCGACGACGGCTGGTTCAGCGGCCACCAGGACACCATCGGCATGGAGGTCGAACTGGATCTGGTGGATCCGTTGGGCCGGCCGCGGCTGGTCAGCGATGCCGTCTTGGCGCACCTTGGCCGCACTGACATGCAGCATGAGCTCGGTCAGTTCAATGTCGAGCTCAACCTCGCGCCCCGCCTGTTGCACGGCAGCGTGCTACGCGACAGCGAGCGCGACCTTGTCGAGGTGCTCGACGGGTGCCGCGCCCGTATCGAGCGGCTCGGCGCGCGACTGCTCGCTGTGGGCATGCTGGCGACCCTGAGCGCCGAGCAACTCACCATCGAGCGCATCTCGCACAACCCGCGCTACGAGTTGCTGTCCAGTCGCATGGCCACCGCCCGGCACCGGCCGTTTCTGGTGCGCATCGTCGACGGCGCCGAGCCGGTGGAGTTCACCACCGACTCGGTGGCACCCGACGCCGCCACCACCAGCCTGCAACTGCACCTGCGGGTGGCGCCGGAGCGGTTCACCGCCTACTACAACGCCGCCCAGGCAATTGCCGGTGCGCAGGTGGCGGGCGCCGCCAACTCGCCGTACCTGCTGGGCCGCCAGGCATGGCAGGAGACCCGCATCACCCTGCTCGAACAGCTCCTCGACACCCGCCGCCGCAACGAGGTGCGCGCCGGTGTGCCCGCACGGGTACGACTGGGGGACCGCTGGGTCGATGGGCCCGTCGAGCTTTTCGACGACCTGGTCCGGATTTTCCCGCCGCTGTTCCCGACGCTGGAGGCACAGGATCCCGATGCCGCCCGGCAGGCCGGCTACGCCCCTACCCTGCGGGAGCTTCGGCTGCACAACGGTACGGTGTGGCGCTGGAACCGTCCGGTTTACGACGTCCAGGCCGGGCGACCGCAACTGCGGATCGAAAACCGGGTACTGCCCAGCGGGCCCACCGCCGTCGACATGGTCGCCAACGCCGCCTTCTATTACGGGCTGGTCCGCGCGATCGCCGACACCGACCCGCCGCCATGGCGGCAGCAGCCCTTCGCGATCGCCGAGCAGAACCTGCATCGCGGGGCTCGCGACGGGCTGGCGGCGCGGCTGTCGTGGCAGGGCGGCGAGCGGCCGGCCGCGCGGCTCGTCGAGGAGTACCTGCTGCCGGCCGCCGCCGCCGGACTGGACGCCTGGGGCGTGGATGCGAAGGACCGCGACCGCTACCTCGGTGTCATCGAAGCGCGGGTTCGCTCCGGGCAGACCGGTGCGGCCTGGCAGACCGGGGTGGTGGGCCGTCTCGAGAACCGTGGGATGCAGCGCATCACCGCGCTGCACGAGATGACCCGCCGCTACGGCGAGAACGCGCACACCGGTGCCCCAGTGCACGAATGGCCGGTGTGTTAGCCCGAGACCACGGGCGCCGGATGCCGGTGCGCCCAGGGACGGGCTTCTTCGAGTTGCGCTGCCAGCTGTAACAGATCGCCGTCGGCGCCCAGTCGTCCGACGAACTGCACACCCAGCGGCAGCCCGTCGTCCGTCCAGTGCAGCGGCACGCTGATCGCGGGCCGCCCGGTCAAATTGGCTAGCTGCGTGTAGGGCACCCAGCCCAGGCTCTCCTGGATCAGGTCATCCAGGATTCCGGTGAGCGCCAGCACTTTTCCGGCGCGCAGCTTGCTCATCAGCCGCGACGCCAACTGCAGGCGGGGAGACGTCGCGGTGGCACCGACCGCAAGCGGGGGCGTGGCCAGGGTGGGGGTCAGGAAGTAGTCGTAGTCGTCGTGGAACGTCGTCAGGGACTGGATGTAGTTGTTGATGTTCTCCAGCGCCTGCATCGGCGGCAGGACGCCGGCTGATCGGGCGAGCTCACACATGCCCAGCGTGTCGGCCTCGAAGTCGCTGTCGCTGGCGCCGGTTCGCTGTTTGATCTCGGCGACGTGACGGTAGAGCTGAGCAAACCAGATGATCAGAAAATCCCGCGCCAATGCGGCGTCGTCATAGGGCGGCTTGACTTCCTCGACCCGATGCCCCAGGTCGGCGAGGAGCCGGGCCGCGTCGTCGACCGCGGCGACGGCTTCCCGGTCGGGGTGCGGGTTGATCGCCGACGACGTCGAATACCCGATCCTCAGGGTGCCCGGACGGTTCTTGATGTGTGCGGCAAACGGGCCGTCGGGAAGCCAAACCTGGTAGGCGGCACGGGGATTGGGTCCGATGACCGCGTCGTAGAGCCCGGCGCTGTCCCGCACGGTGCGGCTCACGACGCCCTGAACCGCCATGCCGAACAGCGGCTCGCCGGTCTGCGGGCCGTAGGGGGACAGGCCCCGGCTGAGTTTGAGGCCGACGAGCCCGTTGCAGGCGGCGGGGATGCGGATCGACCCGCCGCCGTCGTTGGCCCCGGCTGCCGGCACGACGCCAGCGGCGACCGCCGCTCCCGACCCACCCGAGGAGCCGCCCGGCGTGCGCTGCGTGTTCCAGGGGTTGCGAGCCGGACCCCAGTAATCGGGCTCGGTCACGCCCTTGGCGCCGAACTCCGGTGTGTTGGTCTTGCCGAAGATCACCAGACCGGCGTCCAGGAAGCGCTGCGTGATCAGGGCATGCCGCTCGGCCACGTCATTGGCCAGCGACCGGGATCCGCAGGAGGTGGGAAAGCCCCGGTACTCCTGGTCGAGGTCTTTGATGAGGAACGGCACCCCGGCGAACGGGCCACCCAGCCGCGGATCGGCGGCTTGCTCGTCGGCGACGTCGTCGAGGCGACGAACGATCGCGTTCAGTTGCGGATTGACCGCATCGGCACGTTGGCGAGCCAGGGCGAGAAGTTCGGCCGGGGTGACCTGTTTGCTTTCGACGAGCTCGGCCAGGGCTGTCGCATCCAGTGGCAGGTACTCGTCAAGACGCATTGACCGATCCTACGAGGCGGGCAGTCGGCAGCAATTTTCGACGCGGCAGGTTTAGGCGACGGCAGCAGGGGTACACCCGGCGGGTGCAGTGTGTCGCAATTCGGGTGAAGTCGACAGATCTGCGCACCATCGCCTCCGCCGGGCAATACGTAGCCAACCGTGGGATGCGGGCGACGGAGAGCTGAACCCGCAGCAAGTCAAGGGGACCGTCGTGGAAAGACTCAGCGGGCTTGACGCCAGCTTCTTGTACCTGGAAACGTTCACGCAGCCGCTGCATGTGTGTTGTCTGCTGGAACTGGACACCTCGACGATGCCGGGCGGTTATACGTTTGACCGGCTGCGCGATGCACTGGCGATGCGGATCAAGGCGATGCCGCAATTCCGCGAGCAGCTGGCGGACAGCCGCCTGAATCTGGATCACCCGGTATGGGTGGAGGACAACGCTTTTGATCTGGACCGCCATCTGCAGTGCATTGGCGTGCCAACCCCGGGCGGGCGGGCGGAAGTGGCCGATACCTGCGCGCACATCGCCGCGCTGCCGCTGGACCGCGATCACCCGCTGTGGGAGATGTGGGTGATCGAGGGCCTTGCCGGCACACCCGCGTCCGCCGGTGGCCGAGTGGCGGTGCTGACCAAGGTGCATCACGCCGCGGTGGACGGTGTCATGGGCGCCAACCTGCTGGCCCAGCTGTGCAGCACCGAGCCGGACGCGCCTCCGCCAGATGCGGTGGCCGGCACCGGTGGCGGCAACTGGCTGCAGATTGCCGCGGGTGGCCTGGTGGGGTTTGCCGCCCGGCCGTGGCGGCTCCTCGACGTGCTGTCGATTACGGGTGCGTCGCTGATCGAGACGGCGCGCCGGGCACGTAGCGGGCGAAGCATGGCGCGCCCGTTCGCCGCGCCGCCGACGGCGTTCAACGCCGCCGTGACCGCCCAGCGCAACATCGCGTATGCGCAGCTCGAGCTCTCCGACATCAAGAAGGTCAAAGACCGGTTCGGCGTCAAGGTCAACGACGTGGTCATGGCGCTGTGCGCCGGGGTGCTACGGCGCTGGTTGTGCGACCGTGGCGAACTGCCGGCCAAACCGCTGGTGGCGATGGTTCCGGTGTCGGTGCGCGACACTTCCGGTCGGCCCGGCCACAACCAGGTCTCGGGGATGTTCTCGCGGTTGGAGACCCACATCTCCGATCCGGGCAGACGGTTACAGGCCATCGCGCAGGCGAATTCGCGTGCCAAGGACCATAGTTCGGCGATCGCAGCCACCCTGCTGCAGGACTGGGCGCAGTTTGCCGACTCGACATTGTTCGGTACCGCGATGCGGCTTTTCGCCAAGACCCCGCTGACGCATACACCGGTGCACAACGTGATCGTCTCCAATGTCGCCGGTCCCCAGGTGACGTTGTACTTCCTGGGCGCAAGGCTGACCGCGATGTATCCGCTTGGACCCATCTTTCACGGCTGCGGGCTCAACATCACCGTGATGTCGCTCAACGGCAAGCTCGATTTCGGCATCATCTCCTGCCCGCAGCTATTGCCCGATCTAGCGGTCCTCGCCGACGACTTCACTGTCGAATTGCAAGAACTGCTCGCCGCTACCCCGCCCGGCGGGTGAGGTGACCTCCGATGTCGAACGGGCGACCACCTTCCTTCCGCCGGCTGTGGCATCGACCGCCCAGCGCTTCAAGCTCTAGTGTTTCCTCATGTCCGACGCCTTGGATAGATGGCAGACCGAGCGCGCCGAAGCGCTCGACAGCCTGGACTCCATCCACGGCAAAATCACAGGACGCAAGCGTGGGCGAAAATATGACACGAAGGGCTTGAATCGCGCCCTCTTTGTGGCGCTGGCCGCCGAGTTTCAGGGTTCTGTCGTGACCTACAGCAGGACGCCGCAATTCACGTCGCGAACAGCCTGCAGACCATCTCAAGCAACGGCAGAAGCATCCCCGTTGTTCTCGACGCACTGGTCAGGGAACGAACCATCTCGCCGAGCAGGAGGCCTGATAGGGACCGCCGACTGAACAAAGGCAATGCCGACTTCAGCGCCCTAGTCACAGACTTCGCCACCCTGGGCATTCACATCGGCGATGAATTGAAACAGCGCTACCCGAGGAGGAGCCCGAAGCGGGAGAAAACACTCAGAGCCTTGAACGGCGCTAGGAACGGCATCGCGCACAGCGACGTGGAAAAGCTGACTGCTGCCCACCGTGAGCACGGGTTGCCCCTGGCAACCTTCCGTCGATGGCGCAGCTCACTCAATGGCGCTTCTGCTGTGATGGACACAGTTGTCGGCGCATAGTTGTTGGACTTAACGGGAACAGAGCCGTGGTGATGGAAGGGAGGGGACTGTGAAGCAACGACGACAGCCGCGCCCCGGAGACCGCGTGCGTGTACAGTTTGTCCCCGCGTCATCGAGGGTACGGTCCTACGTATTCGTGGCAATTACGTGACTATCAGTGTCGGAGTGGATGACGGCTCCGACGAGTTTCTCGACCGTTTTGTGCGCACGGACGCTTTGGTCGCTACGTAAACCGCTACCCGTCCCGGCGGGTGAGGCGACCTCCGATGTCGACGCCGATGTGGTAGAGCAATTCGGCGGTGAGCACCGGGTCCTGCCTGGTGTCGGCGGCGGTTCGCTCAGCGACAGTAACGATGTCGGTGAAAAGTCGCAATCTGGAAGGCATTTCGGCTCTGCCGGCCACCGCGATGACTGGCTTGGGGGCAGCGCGCCGGGCGACCACGGCGGGTAGTTTTCCCCGCAGGGTCTGGTGGTCCAGGTGCCCCTCGCCGGTGATGACGACGTCGACGTGGGGCAGGTGCCGCTGAAAGCCCAGCAGGTCGAGAAAGAAGTCGGCGCCGGAAACGATCCGGGCACCCAGACACAAGGCCGCAAAGCCGCAGCCACCGGCTGCACCAGCACCGGGCAGGCGGGCCAACGCGGCGGCGTCGGGACAACCGGATCGTCGCAGCGCCGCAACAAGTGATTTCAGGCCTGCCTCGAGGTGGTCGACGTCGGTGACGCCGGCCCCTTTCTGCGGAGCGAAAAGTGCTGCGGCACCGTCGCACCCGGTCAGCGGACTGTTCACATCGCTGGCCACGATCAGTTCGACCCCGCTTATGTCTGCGGCGCCGGAGACGTCCACCCGGCGGATTCGGTTGAGCGCGTGGGCCTCCGGTGTGATCGGTTGGCCACCGCTGTCGTGGAAGGCGTAGCCCAGCGCGGCGAGCAAACCGGCGCCTCCGTCGGTGCTGGCGCTGCCGCCGAGCGCGAGGACAACGCGGCGCACACCCAGGCCCACGGCGTGCCGGATCGCTTCGCCAAATCCGTAGCTCGAGGCGGTCATCGGGACCAGTACACCCCGCGGCAGTGTGGCTAATCCGCAGGTATTGGCCACTTCCACGACGGCGGTTTCGGCGTCGACAGCGATCGCGGCGGTATGCGGCCTACCCAGCGCGTCGGCGACGGTGCACGGGTGTGGCCGCATCCCCGCGGACACTGCGGCGGCGACGCTGCCGTCACCGCCATCAGCCAACGGCAGGGTCACGGTGTGCACGCCGGTTGCGGCCAGGCCGCGGGCGAGGTTGTCGGCGACCTCGGCGGCCGACAGGCTGCCCTTGAACTTGTCAGGTGCGACGAGTGCCCGCATGCTGCGCTCCGGTTGCGACCAGTGCCGGTGTGGCGGCCTGAGCGCCCAGCTCCGGCAGACGAATGCGCTTGCCGGCAAGCACCTTTCGGGCGCGATCCAGGTCGAGTTCGCCGTTCCACCGGGCCACGAAAAGGGTGGCCACCGCGTTACCGATGAAGTTGACCAGGGCTCGGCATTCGGCCATGAACTTGTCGATCCCGAAGATCAGCATGATCCCGGCGGCGGGAATGTGACCGACGGTGCTCAGCGTCGCGGTCAGCGCGATGAACCCGCCCCCGGCCGTGCCGGCCGCGCCCTTGGACGTCAGCAACATGACTGCCAGCAACCCGATTTGCGCGCCGACGCCGAGGTGGGTGTTGGTCGCCTGGGCGATGTAGACCGCGGCCAGGGACAGATAGATCGCCGCGCCATCGAGGTTGAACGCGTAACCGGTCGGCACGATCAGCCGCACGGTGGCCGCGCTGACCCCGGCCTGTTCGAGCTTGCGCATCAACCCCGGCAGCGCGGGCTCGGCGCTGGAGGTACCCAGGACCAGCAGCAACTCGGCCCGCAGGTAGCCCAGCAGGTGAAAGATGTTGAGCCGCAAATACGCCATCACCGAACCGAGCACCACCACCACGAACAGCGCCGCCGTGACGTAGAACAGCAGGATCAGGCCGGCCAGACTGGTGAGCGCGTGGACGCCGTACCCGCCGGCCGCAAACGCCATCGCGCCGAATGCTCCAACCGGTGCCAGCTTCATGAGGTAGGACAACACTGTGAAGACCACGGCGGTCAGCCGGTTGACCGCGTCGAGTACCGGTCCGCCGACCTGGCCGACCGCGTTGAGCGCCACCCCGAAAAGCACTGCGAGAAAAATGATCTGCAGCACGTTGCCGTCGACGAACGGGCCTACCACGCTGCCGGGAACGAGGTGGGTCAGCAACTCCCACCCGTGATTGCCTCCGGTGACCGGCTTCGGCACCGAGTCGACGGCGGGAATCTTGCCCGGGTCGGCGTTGACACCCTCGCCGAGACGGCACACGTTGATCGCCAGCAGCCCGATGACCATCGCGACGATGGTTCCGGCCTGAAAATAGGCCAGCGCCTTCATTCCGGTCAGGCCCACCTTGCTCAGGTCCGCGACGCCGGCGATGCCCCCGACGATGGTCAGAAACACGATGGGCCCGATCAGCATCTTCATCGCGGTGACGAAGGTGGCTCCGAGCGGCTCCATCGCCACCCCGGTGGCCGGCGCCACCCAGCCCACCACGATGCCCGCCGCGATGGCGACCAGCACCCAGAAATACAGCTGCCGGTACCACCGCGTGTTCCCGGGCGCGGGCATGACATGAATTCCCGTGTCCATCGGCGGTGCGGGTCAGGCCGCGCTGCGGAGAGAAGTCAGCGCCGCGATCACCGCGTCGGTCATCTCGTCGGTGGTGGCCATGCCTCCGATGTCGCGGGTCAATATGCCGCTGCCGGTGGCGATTTCGATCGCTGATTCGACGCGCCGAGCCGCGTGGTGCAGCCCGAAGTGATCGAGCATCAGCGCGGCGCTGGCCATCGCGCCGATGGGATTGCTGATCCCGCGCCCGGCGATGTCGGGTGCCGAACCGTGGACGGGTTCGAACATGCTGGGAAAGCGCCGTTCGGGGTTGAGGTTGGCGCTGGCGGCCACGCCCAGGCTGCCGGCCAGCGCCGAGCCCAGATCCGACAGGATGTCGGCGTTGAGGTTGGACGCCACGACCACCGACAGGTCTTCGGGGTGCAGAACGAACTTGGCGCTCATCGCGTCCACCAGCACGCTCTCGTGCGCCACGTCGGGATAGTCCTGGGCGACCCGGGCAAAGACCTCGTCCCACAACACCATTCCGTACTGCTGGGCGTTGGACTTGGTGACGCTGGAGACCTTTTTCACGCGCCGGGTGCGGGCCAGGTCGAACGCGAACCGGATGATGCGCTCGCAGCCCTTGTCGGTGAACAAGGCGGTCTGCAAGGCCACCTCGTTGCCTGGCCCACGACCGCTGAGATTGCGCCCACCCAGTCCCGCATACTCGCCTTCGCTGTTTTCCCGGACGACCACCCAGTCCAGCTCGTGGTCGTCGGCGTTACGCAGCGGTGAGAGCACGCCGGGCAGGAACTTGACCGGCCGGACGTTGGCCCACTGGTCGAAATTCTGGGTGATGTTCAGCCGCAGTCCCCACAGGCTGATGTGGTCGGGCACGCTGGGCCAGCCGACGGCGCCGAAGTAGATGGCGTCGAACGCCTGCAGGGCTTCCAGCCCGTCGGCGGTCATCATCCGCCCGGTCCACTCGTAATGCTCGCAGCCCCAAGGGAACTCGGTCCACTGGAACGTGAACCGCCCCGACTGGGCCGCCACTGTGTCCAGAACGCGCCGGCCCGCGGCGACGACTTCCTGGCCTACGCCGTCACCGGGAATTGCGGCGATCTTGAAAACCTGCCGTGTCGGCCGTGTCATGGAAAGCCTCCGTTCGCTGACTCTGTGGTTCCTGCACAGTCCATTAGCGGGGCGCACGCGGCCCGGCGTCCAAGACCAAGATGCGATCCGCGATATAGGCTGCGCCTATCAAAGCCCTATCGAAGCTGATCAGAGGAATGGCCATGGATGTCAGACAGCTCAAGTTCTTCTTGGCGGTCGTCGACTACGGCGGCTTTGGCAAGGCGGCCGAACGGCTGATGATCGCGCAGCCGTCGTTGTCGCAGGCCATCGCCGGCTTCGAACGTGAACTGGGGATGCCGCTGTTTCACCGGGTCGGGCGCGCGGTGGTGCTTTCCGACGCCGGCAAAGCGTTGGTGGGGCCGGCCCGGGTGGTACTGCGCGATATCGATGAGGCAACCGCGGTCATGCGCGAGCTGAAAGGGCTACGCGGCGGGCGGGTCGACCTGATCACCATGCCCTCGCCGGGCATGGAACCGCTGACGACCATCTTGACCGCGTTCACCGGCGACCATCCCGGTGTGACCGTCAACGTGGCGGGCGGGTTCACTCCGCAAGAGATCCTGGACAGCGTGCGCAGCGGCGCAAGCGAGATCGGGGTACTGGGATCTGCCGAACCCACCCGCGCTGCCGACCTCGACGTCGTCGCACTGGAAACTCAAGCGCTGGTACTGATTTCGCGATCCGATGACGACGGGCCGACGGGCCCGACCGTGCGGCGTGAAGACTTGGCCGGGTTCCGGCTGATCGCGTCTCAACGCGGCTCGTTGATGCGCGCCCTTGTCGACGACGTTCTGGCCGAAGGTATTACGGCCAGTATCGTCGCCGAGGTTGCCCACCGCACCTCGATCCTGCCGATGGTCCTCAATGGCATCGGCCGGGCTGTCATGCCGTCGTCGTGGACACGGGTGGCGCAGCGCGCCGGCGCGCGAGTGCAGCGCATCGTTCCCGAGACTTGTCTTTATGTGGCGGCGGTCAGCCGACGCAGCCACCTGAGCGCCGCCGCCGCCGCGCTGATGAACACGGCCCGCCACTACAGTGAGCGGCCGGCGGAGCCGACCAAGTTCTAGCGGGTGAGGCGCGACGACGAGGTGTTCCGCGGCGCCGCCGAAGCTCAACCGCGGCCACCCAACAAAAGGCATAAATCCCCTAGCCGGACGGGTTTGCCCCGACAAAACTGGACGTCTCGTGGCCAAACGCAAGAGCAGTCACTTGCCGCAGGCAACTGGAGGTATCAGATGTCTTTCGTGATGACGGCCCCGGAGACAATGACGGTGGCAGCAACAGATCTCGCCGGCATCGGCTCGACGATCAGCTCGGCCAACGCGGCGGCGGCAGCGCCCACAGCGGCGGTGGCCGCTGCCGGCGCCGACGAGGTGTCGGCCGCGGTCTGCGGGCTGTTCAGCGCTTACGCTCGGGAATTTCAAGCCGTGAGCGCCCAGGCCGCAGCATTTCACGAGCAGCTGGTGAGTTTGCTGAATGGTGGTGCGGCCGCATATCTGAGCACCGAGATCTTCAACGCCGAGCAGGCTTTGATCAGCGCGGTAACTGCGCCCGCGCAGACCTTGCTGGGGCATCCGCTACTCGGGCCGACCGCGGCGCCGGCGACTCCGGGTATCGCCGGCCCGTACCAGGATCTGGTGACCAACACCGCCGCCAACCTGCAGAGCCTCGGCAGCACGTGGACCTCCAACCCGGCGCCGTTGTTGCGGCGGATCGTCGCCAACCAGATGGCATACGGACAAACGATTGCCACCTCCCTGCAGAATGCGGTCCAGGACCTCGGTGCCGTGCCGGCTGACCCGACGGCGCTGAATCGTGTTGTGGCAGACCTATTCCCGATCGCCGCCATTCCGGCTCAGATCCAGCAGAAGGTCCTCAACATCGCGAGCACGCTCACCACGGCGACGCCGGCGGTGGCGCTTGCGGCGCTGGGTCCGCCGCTCAGCGCCCTCGGCGGGGTGGGAACCGCCGCGGCGGCTTTTACCGGCGCGGTGCAGACCGGCGATGTTGCCGGAGCTATAGGTGCGTTGATCGACGCTCCTGCGTTCGTCGCCAACGGCTTACTCAACGGCGAGGTAACCCTGCCGTTGTTACTGCCACTGGGACTGGGGCTGGTCGTGCTCGACATTCCCTTTGACGGGGTTCTTGCCGCGCCACACGCCATGACAGGGACCCTGGTGTGGTTCTTGCCGCCGTTCGTCGACGACGTTTCCGGTCCGCCCGTCAGCGGCATCGTTCCCACCCTGGTGAACGCCGTGCCACAACAGCTCGCGCTGGCCATCACCGCGGCCTAGTCCTCATGACGCGGCCAGCCGCGGCGGGCCGCGCCGGCATGCGAGCAACAGCACCGATGCATTTTGTCGATACCCACCTGTTTTCCGGTGCCGGGCTCCATGATGACTAGTACGCGTGAGCACGAGGGGTAGGCAATGTCATTTGTGCTGGTGGGGCCGGAAGCATTGGCGACGGCCGCGGCGGAGGTAGCCCAGATCGGTTCGGCCGTCAGTGTCGGCAACCTGGCGGCGGCCATTCCGACGACCGAAGTGGCAGCCGCGGCCGCCGACGAGGTTTCGGCGGCCATCGCAACGCTGTTCGGCACGCACGCCCAGGAGTATCAGGCGGCGGCAGCGCAGCTCGCGATGTTCCACGAACAGTTTGTGGGCACCTTGAGCGCGGCGGCCGCGTCGTATGCCGGCGCCGAAGCGGCCCTTGCCGCTGATCTCGGTGCAGCCGTTTCTAACGGATTCCAGACAGCGGTCTACGGTCCGATCCATACCGCGGGTCAGGCCTGGATCAGCAGCCCGTTGGGCCAGCTGCTTGACCCGGTCGTCAATGCCCCGACCGGCATGCTGCTGCACCGTGATCTGATCGGCAACGGAGCCGCCGGCACGGCGGCAAACCCGACCGGCGGCGCGGGTGGTTTCCTGTTCGGCGATGGCGGACCCGGCTATACCCCTACCAGCGGTCCCGGGGCGGTGCCCGGCGGTAACGGCGGCAGCGCCGGGTGGATCGGCAACGGCGGTCCCGGTGGCGCCGGCTTCGGCGGCGGGACCGGGGGCATGGGCGGCACCGGCGGATTGTTCATGGGCAACGGCGGCATGGGCGGTCTCGGCGGTGCTGGCGGTGCCGGCGGCCAGGCGTTGTTGTTCGGCACTGGCGGACTCGGCGCGACCGGCGCGCCAACTGGCCGTGGCGGGTTGATCATCGGCGAGCCGGTCAACGTCTTCAACTGGCTCAACCCGCCCAGCGGCAACGAGCAGTCGATCGTCATCGACTTCGTGCGGCACGGGCAGACGACGGCCAACGTGGCCGGCTTGATGGACACGGCGATCCCGGGTGCCAATCTCACTGCGGTGGGCCAGCAACAGGCAGTAGACATCGCCAACATACTTGCGCCGCAGGGCCCTTTCGCCGGGTTGTTCGACTCGCAGTTGGTCCGGACGCAGCAGACGGCCGCTCCGCTGGCGGCGATGCTGGGCATGACCCCGGGGGTATTGCCGGGGCTCAACGAGATCAATGCCGGCATTTTCGAAGACTTTCCCCAGATAAGTCCCGCCGGTCTGCTCTACTTGGCCGGCCCGATGGCGTGGACCTTCGGCTTGCCCATCGTGCCGATGCTGAACCCCGGTTCGATCGACTTCAACGGGGTGGTTTTCGGCCACACCTTCAACGGTGCGGTGCAAACCATGTACGACACCGCCCTGGCCAACCCGCTGCCGTCGGCGGACGGCAAGGTTACCGTCGTCTCGTACTCGAGCGCATTCACCATCGGCGTTGGCACGATGATGGCCGTCGACAACCCCAATCCGCTGCTCATACTGACTCACTCGCTGCCCAACACCGGCACGGTCGTGTTGCAGGGTGATCCCACCGGCGGCTGGACGATGACCAGTTGGGACGGGATACCGGTCGCGCCGGCGTCACTGCCGACCCAACTGTTCGTCGACGTGCGCAACCTCATCACGGCCCCGCAAATCGCGGCTTTCGACATCGGTTGGTCGCTGTTCACCGGTGATCCGGCGACGATCGTGAACGCGGTTCGCACCGGAATCGACGAGGTCGGCACGGCGGTGGTGCAGTTCCCGATCGCCGTCGCCGAAGACGTGATCCACGCCGTGTGGGGCGCCGTTGCGGTCCCATGACCGCAGCGGCCCGCAATCTGGTAGGGGCGCCGGAGACTCGTGCTTGACGCACCACCGGTGGACGACCTGATCCGCCTGCTGGTGGTGTGACGAATCATGCTGTACAGCAAAGGATTTGAGATCTCACCGGCTTCCGTCTCGGAGCGCTCAAAAAGCCGCGATCGACCACGTCGCGGATCATCGGCTCGGTGCTGGCCGAGCGGAGCTCGTCGATGGTGCACTCAACGACGCGCGCGTTGTTGCCTGTCCACCCGGTAACCGTCGTGGCAAGTTCAGCCGCTTGGCCGCACCAGAACGTGCCCGAGCACTGGTGGTCGCGTCCGAGCAGCACCACTCCTTGAACTGAACAACCAGCCCCGCGAGGACGTTTCGGAGGCCTTCCGCCGAGAAGTTGTTCAGGATGCGATGAATCTGACTGCGTGCCTCACCATGCGGTCGGCCGGCTGCCCATGGAGAAGCTGCAATCTGGCGGAAACCGGAATGGGCTGGCGCGATCGCGATACTCTCGACGTCTGCTAGTTCCACGGCGGTGGCCCCAGCGGTCGCCGGCGACCTCATTGACGACGACGTCCCGGGAGGACATCCGATGTCGTATCTGATCGCGGCCCCGGAGATGGTGACAGCGGCGGCTTCGGATTTGGCGAATGTCGGTTCGACTCTCGGCGTGGCCAATGCCGCCGCGGCCCTTCCGACGATGTCGGTGCTGGCTGCGGGCGCCGATGAGGTGTCGGCGGCTATCGCAGCACTGTTCGGTGCGCACGCCCAGGCCTATCAAACGCTCAGCAGCCAAGCGGCAGCTTTTCATGACCAATTCGTGCGGGCTTTGACCGCCGGTGCCGGCTCGTATGCGGCCGCCGAAGCCGCCAACGTCGCGCCCCTGCAGGCTCTGCTGGGCGTGGTGAACGCGCCCACCGAGGCGCTCCTGGGGCGTCCGCTGATCGGCAACGGCGCCGACGGGACCGCGAGCAGCCCGAACGGTGGGGCCGGCGGGCTGCTGTACGGCAACGGCGGCAACGGCTACAACCAGACAGCGGCTGGGCTGGCCGGGGGAAGCGGCGGTAACGCCGGGCTGATCGGAAACGGCGGCAACGGCGGGACCGGCGGGACCACCAGCGTTGGCGGAGGTCCCGCCGCCAACGGCGGAGCCGGCGGCGCTGGCGGGTGGCTGTACGGCAACGGCGGGGCCGGCGGGACGGGTGGGTCCATCGC
>NZ_UPHT01000156.1 GCF_900566085.1 Mycobacterium attenuatum | reverse complement strand
GGTTGGGGCGGTTGGGGCGGCTCGATGGCGGTCATGAATCCCCACTGCCGCACCACGTTTGCCTATGTGATGAACAAGATGGGACAGGTCACCTCGGCTGGGACCGATCGCACCCGCCGATACACCCAACTGATCTACCAGGCCCTCCGCTAAGCCGCGCCGGCCCGTTCCCGCCGGCCGCAGAAGACCCGACGGGGCGGTGGCCTGAGCCGGGACTTGCGCGGCTACGCTGACCTCTCGTGCGCGTCCTGGTAATCGGCTCCGGTGCCCGTGAACATGCCCTGCTCTTGGCGCTGGCCAGGGATCCGCAGGTCACACATCTCATCGTGGCTCCCGGCAACGCCGGAACCGAGCGTGTGGCCGAACAGCACAACGTCGACATCACTTCCGGCGCGGACGTCGTTGCTCTGGCCCGCCGGGTCGAGGCCGACCTCGTGGTCATCGGCCCGGAACTGCCGCTGGTGCTGGGGGTGGCCGACGCCGTACGTGCCGCCGGCATCGTCTGCTTCGGGCCCGGCAAAGACGCCGCCCGCATCGAAGGGTCCAAGGCATTCGCCAAGGACGTGATGGCCGCAGCCGGCGTGCGCACCGCCGCGAGCGAAATCGTCGACAACCCAGCGCATTTGGACGCCGCCCTGGATCGGTTCGGCCCGCCCGCGGGCGACCCGGCCTGGGTGGTCAAAGACGACCACCTGGCCGCCGGCAAGGGCGTGGTGGTCACGGCGGACCGTGCGGCTGCGCGCACCCATGCCGCGGGACTGCTCGAGGCCGGGCATCCGGTGCTGCTGGAGTCTTATCTCGACGGTCCGGAGGTGTCGCTGTTCTGTGTGGTGGACGGCGAGACGGTGGTGCCGCTGTTGCCGGCGCAGGATTTCAAGCGGGTTGGCGAGGACGACACCGGGCCCAACACCGGGGGTATGGGCGCTTACGCGCCGCTGCCGTGGCTGCCCCGTGAGGTCTACCAGGAGATAGTCAGCCAGATTGTCGAACCCGTTGCGGCCGAACTGGTTCGGCGTGGCAGCCCATTCTGCGGCCTGCTGTATGCCGGGCTGGCGATTACCGTGAAGGGGCCCTCGGTGGTCGAATTCAACTGCCGTTTCGGCGATCCCGAAACTCAGGCAGTGCTGGCGCTGCTGGAGTCGCCCCTGGGGCAGTTGATGTACGCGGCCGGCGACGGAAAATTGGCGGAGTTCGGCGAATTGCGCTGGCGGGAAGGTGCCGCCGTGGCGGTGGTGCTGGCGGCCGAAAATTATCCGGGGCGGCCCCGGGTCGGCGACGTCGTCGTCGGCTCGGAAGCCGACGGGGTACTGCATGCCGGTACCAGCCGGCGTGAGAACGGCACCATCGTGTCATCCGGCGGCCGGGTCCTGTCGGTGGTGGGCACCGGCGCGGACCTGTCGGCGGCGCGGGCGCAGGCATATCATATCCTGAGCTCAATTCGCTTGACCGGCAGTCATTTCCGCACCGATATCGGCTTACGAGCGGCGCAGAACAAGATCAGCGTTTAGCCACCGGCGGCGGCATGCAGGGCAGCAGCGACCCAAGGTGACCCAAGCATGCCTGACCCGCGGACGCGGTTGTGCTATCCCAGATGCTGTGGGCAATAGGCGGTGATCGCCGCGTTGACGCCGGCGGCCGCCTGTGCGGGCGTGAGTCCGGAATTGTTGTTCACGGTTGCTGCGACGGCATCGTCGGGGCTGGCCCCGTTTTGAAGATCCGTGCACACGGCGCGGCCGGTCGCGGCGGCAGTTGCGGGGTCGGTGACGATAACGCCGGGAATCTGAGACACGAGACCAAGAAAGGTCTGGTCGGGACCCGGGGTCGGCCGCTGCGGGGCCGGGGCCGGTTGTCGGGGCGACGGCGGGGCCTGAACCGATCCGGGGGCGATGAATGCCGTTGGCGGAGTGACCTTCCCGGCCGGCGCCGCGGGCGGCGGTGCTGTCGCGGGCGCCGGCGGGTACTCCGCGGTGTCTCGAGGCGACGCCGCGGCGACGGTTGGCGGGCCGGCGGCTGGCTCCCGGGGCACCGCCAAGGTCGGGGATGGGGCGGGCGGTCCCGGCGTCGAAACGGTGTCGAACGGGTAGCCACTGGCGCCGACGCCGGCGAGCACGATAACCGTTGACGCCGCCGCAAAAACCCGCCACCGGCTGCGTCGCTGTTGTTTGCCGGTGTCGGCCGGGGGCACTGCGGTGTTCCGGAGTGGCCTGTTCGCCAAGGGTTGCGGCATGGTCGAAGCCGACGCTATCGGATGTTCGAGGCTGTGTGCTGCCCGCGCCAACGCGTCGGCGAAGTCGGCGCACCGGGCGAATCGATCGGTGGGGTCCTTCGCCAAAGCCACGGCAAACACCGGGTCGAAGGCCGCGAGCATCGGGCGGGTCTGCGCCAGTGCCGGCGGCGTGGCGGTCAGGTGGCGGCTGATGACAACGGCCGGATTGGTGTGCGGGAACAGTGTTGATCCGGTCAGCAGATGGTAGGCGGTAGCCGCGAGCGCGTACTGATCGGCACGTCCGTCGATTGGCTCGCCCGCCAACTGTTCGGGCGCTGCGTAGGGAAACGTCCCGATCGCCATGTTCGTCACGGTCAGGCCGCTGGTTTCGCCGATGTTGCGAGCTATTCCGAAGTCGGCCAAAAGGATTCGCCAAACATCAGTTTCCGGTTGGGCGATCAGGATATTGGCGGGGCTGACATCGCGGTGCATCACCTGATGGTGCTGATGCGCGTAGTCGAGTGCGCTCGCGATCGCCCCGATTATCGCGGCTACCTGCTCTCCCGGCATTCCGGCCGGAAAGCGGTTGCGCAACAGGCTCGCTGCGTCGGTTCCGTCGACGAAGTCCATGGAGATCCATAGCTTGCCGTCGAACTCGCCTCGGTCGTTGACGCGCACGATGTTCGGGTGCCACAGCGCGGACGCTACGTCGGCTTCCCTGATGAATCGGCGCCGATAGTCCTCGTCCGCAGATACCTCATTGTCCAGTATCTTCAGCGCTTCGCGGCGCGGCAGCCTTGGGTGCTGGGCAAGGTAGACGTCTCCCATTCCACCGCAGCCCAGCAACCGGAGAATCGTGTAGCCGGCAAACATCTCACCGGCTTTCAACCCGATGCCGGGGCCGTGACTATCTAACCCAATCATCGCACCGTCCATTACCGGAATGCCGAGCACATTCCCAGCGCAGTTTGCGATTATCTGCATCGATATTACCCAGCGCGTTACCGCAAAGCCACCGTTAGTTTCCTATGAGTTCACCTATAGTTCACTTTCAGGCCCTGGGGTCGGTCGGCGCCCAAGGCACGCGTTGCCGGCCCGGCGGTCAGAACGCCACAGCCTGACCGTCGCGGCGCGGGTCGCTGGCCGCGACATAACCGTCGTCGAGGCGCCAGATCGCCTGGCAGCTACCGAACTGGTCGTAGTCGTTCACCGGTACCAGCTCATGCCCGCGGCCACGCAAGCCGTCGAGTGTTGCCGGCGGAAAGCCCTTTTCGCAACAGACCTGCTGTCCCTGCACCCAGCGAAACCGTGGCCCGTCGCACGCCGTCTGCGGGTTCTGGCCGTAATCGGCGATGCGGACCAGCACCTGCACGTGGCCCTGCGGTTGCATCTGGCCACCCATCACCCCGAAACTCAGCAGCGGTGCGCCGTCCTTGGTCACGAACCCGGGAATGATGGTGTGGAAGGGGCGCTTCCCGGGTCCGACCTGGTTCGGATGGCCCTGTGCCGCAAGAAAACACGAGCCACGATTCTGTAGTGAAATGCCGGTTCCCGGCACCACCACGCCGGAGCCGAAGCCCAGGTAGTTCGACTGGATCATCGACACCATCATTCCGGCGGCGTCTGCCGCGGTGAGATATACGGTGCCGCCCCTTGGGCTTCCGGCCGATGCCGGCTTGGCGTGTTCGAGGTCGATCTGCGCGGCGCGCTCCCGCGAATATTCCTCGTCGAGCAGGCGTTCCGGAGGCAGCGGCATGTCGTCGATGTCGGCGACATAGGCCTGCGCATCGGCGAATGCGAGTTTCAGCGCCTCGATCTGCAGATGCACGCTGTCGGCGGAATCGACTGGCAGCGAAGCCATGTCGAAGTGGGATAGGATTCCGAGCGCGATGAGCGCGATGATGCCCTGACCGTTGGGCGGCATCTCGTGAATGGTGTAGCCGCGGTATGTTCCGGTGATGGTGCCGACCCAGTCGCTGCGATGCGCGGCCAGGTCGCCGACTCGCATGGCGCCGCCGTTGGCGATCGCGTGCGCTTCGAGCTTTTCGGCAAATTCTCCTCGGTAGAACGCCGCGCCGCGGCTGGCCGCGATCTTCTCCAGGGTGTCGGCGTGGTCGGGAAACCGGAACGGCTCACCCGGTTTCGGCGTGCGTCCGCCGGGCAGGAACGCCTCGGCGAACCCGGGCTGTCCGGTGAACACGGGTGCCTGGGCAGCCCATTGCCGCGAGACGGTTGACGACACGAGAAACCCGTTGCGGCCGTATGTGATTGCCGGCTCGAAGAGTCGCTCGAACGGCAGGTTGCCGAATTTGGTGTGTAGTTCCGTCCATGCCGACACTGCGCCGGGCACGGTCACCGAATTCCAGCCGAGCGCGGGAACGCCGTTGGCGCCGAAGTATTCCGGCGTCCACGCCGCGGGTGAGCGGCCGGACGCATTCAAGCCGTGCAGTCGGGTGCCGTCCCAGACAATGGCGAACGCATCAGCGCCGATGCCGTTGGACACCGGTTCCACCAGCGTCAGGGTGATGGCGGTGGCTACGGCCGCGTCCACCGCGTTGCCGCCTTCGGCGAACATCCGCAGACCGGCCTGCGCGGCGAGCGGCTGTGAGGTGGCGACAACGTTTCGGCCCAGGATCGGCATTCGCGGCCAGCCGTACGGAAAACCCCAATCAAAAGGCGCGGTCATCAATCTATGCTCGCCTACGCCGTCAGCAGCGGGGCCATCCAGGTCAGTTCGGCGGGCAGCTGCGAGCTCCAAAACCCGCCGTTGTGCCCGCCGGGGGAGAACCCGCCCGCGGGCGGGTTCGGCAGCTGAGCAATGAACTGTTTGGTCGCCGAATAAAAGGGATCGCTGTCGCCGCAATCCACCCGGATCGGAATGGAACCCAGCGCCGGCATGCCGTACACCGAATTGGCCGCGAAGTCGTCGGCTCCGTCGAACGCTCCCGGTGCGGCCGCACCGGCCGATGTCCACAGCGCCGGGCTCACTGCGCAGATCGCCGCCGTCCGGCCCGGCCCTAGCCGGCCGCCGAGCAGCAACGCCCCGTACCCGCCCATCGACCAGCCCAGAAACGCTACCCGTGAGGTGTCCAGATTTTGGGTCCCCAGCAGCGGGATCAGCTCGCTCAACACCATGGCCCCAGAATCCTCACCGGAAGCCCGCCTGTGCCAGTAACTGCCACCGCCGTCGACGGCGACCACAGCAAACGGCGGCAGCCCGGCATTGACGGCTTGTGCCAGGCCCTGTTCGACGCCGCCAGCCATCACGGTGGCCGCATCGCTGCCCTTGCCGTGCAGCGCGATCACCGGCCGCAACGGCTTGGTTTGGCCCGGCGGCCGGGCGATCGCCCAGTTCGTCGATATTCCGCCCCGCGCCGCCGACACGAACGAGCCCGTCGTCATCGTCGGCGCGGCCTGAGCCGGCGGCGGTGGATCGAGTGGTCGTGTCGGCGCCAACGGAACGTTTGTGCCAATCGCCGGTGCCGGGGCGGCGTGCGAAGTCCGGGGCCCGAACAGCGTGCCGAGTGCGAATGCGCCGCCTGCGCCAAGGGTCGCGCTGGCACCGAGGCCCAGCACGGCGCGGCGACTTAAGTCCGGCATGCCGGCCATCATGCCATGGCCGTTTAGCGAAAATGGCAATCCAGTACCAATTTCACTGGCAGCATGGGTGGGCGTGACGGCAGCAGTTACTCCAAAAGGAGAACGTCGGCGGTATGCGTTGGTCAGCGCTGCCGCCGAGCTGCTTGGCGAGGGCGGATTCGAAGCAGTGCGTCACCGGGCCGTAGCCCGTCGGGCCGGGCTGCCGTTAGCGTCTACCACCTACTACTTTTCGTCCCTGGACGACTTGATCGCCCGCGCGGTCGAACACATCGGGATGATCGAGGTGGCGCAGTTAAGGGCACGGGTCAACGCGCTGCCGCGGCGGCGACGCGGGCCCGAGACAACCGGTGAAGTGCTGGTTGACCTCCTGGTGGGGGATGTGGACGGCCCGGGACTTGCCGAGCAACTGATATCGCGATACGAGCGGCATATCGCCTGTACCCGCCTGCCCGCGCTGCGGGAAAGCATGCGGCGCAACCTGCGCCAGCGCGCCGAGGCGGTCGCCGAGGCCATCGAGCGATCGGGCCGCTCCGTGCGCATCGAACTGGTGTGCACCCTGATTTGCGCGGTCGACGGTTCGGTGGTCTCCGCGCTGGTCGAAGGCCGGGATGCCCGCAATGCCGCGCTGGCCACCGTGGTCGATCTAATCGAGGTTCTTGCGCCGATCGACCAACGACCGATCCGCATCGCCAGCACGTCCGCGGGTTAGTGACGGCGTAACGATACAGCCGCTGGCCGGGTCCCCGCAGATGGTGACATCGGCGGGACGTCGTTTCGCGGACAACGCCACGTAGGCGCAGCGGACGGCATCGACGGGGTCTTCCCCGTGGCGCAGTTCGCTTTTGCGCCGCGCGGTGCTCACCCCGCGGCGCGGGGCCGCCCAATCGGCGTGAGCGGTGACGGGTAGCGCACCGGCGCCGCTGCGAGCGACTCGATAAAGTCCAGCAGCCTCAATAGCTCCGATTCGAGTTGGTCGACGTCGCGGCCCGGCTGTGCCTTGTACTTCAGTGTGCGGGGCAACCGGAGCAATGCAACATCGCGGCGTGCGGATGGACCTCGATCGCGCATCGTTTGGCACCGGAGGCATCCACCGGCAGGCCGTCGTCGTCGGTCACCGCAACACCGGTGGGATTGCGGCCCGCCCAGGCCAGATCCACACCGGCGAAGTACATAGGCCGAAGGTAAGCGTGGCCGATCGAGGGCGCCTCGAATCCCAGCAGAACGTCTGGACCGGACCTGCCTGCCCCCGATACACCAGCCGCCGACGACCCAATGCTGCCGACGCTGGCCGCCACCGCAGGCCCGCCGGACCTCGTGAAAGAGATGCGTGCCGCGGCTTGCCGGCTAGGTCAGCCCGTCCAGGCCGAGCAGCAGCCCCCCGGCTCCGGGGGTGCCACCGGTGCCGGCCACGAAGCCCGTCCCGCCCTTACCGCCGTTACCGCCGTTGCCGATCAGCATGGCGTCGCCGCCGGCCCCGCCTTTGCCGCCGG
>NZ_UPHT01000219.1 GCF_900566085.1 Mycobacterium attenuatum | reverse complement strand
CGGCGGTGCCGCTGCCGCGCTGGCCGGCTATGGCGGCGCTGGCGGTAACGGCGGCAACGGTGCTGGCAACGGCGACGGCGGCAGCGGGGGCAACGGCGGGACTGTGTCTCAAGACGGTGCCTACAACGCCACCGGCGGTGCCGGCGGCAACGGCGGCAACGGAGCCGGCACCGGCAACGGCGGTTCTGGGGGCGATGGCGGTGGCGTGATCTTCAATGACGGTGCTTCCACGGCCACCGCAACCGGTGGCAATGGCGGTGCCGGTGGCATCGGCGTGACCGGCGGCACGGGCGGCATGGGTGGTGATGCCAAGACTGTCGGGCTGGGCGCGGTGCGTCCCGGCACCGGCGGCACCGGCGGGGACGCCGACCCCGATGTCGGCGCCCACGGTGGCCACGGCGGTACTGGCGGTACGGCCGAAATCGCCAACGGCCTGAACGTGAACAACGCTGTGGGTGGCGCCGGTGGGACGGGCGGCCAGGGCGGCAGCACCAGCGACGGCGGCAACGGCGGGAACGGCGGCGCGGCGTTGATCGATAGCGCCAGCTCGTCGGCCAGCGCCATCGGCGGCACCGGCGGGGCCGGTGGAGCGGGACCCAATACCGGCAGCGGCGGCTTCGGTGGGACTGGTGGTAACGCCACCAACTATGGAGCCGGTACGGCCACCGGTGGCACCGGCGGTGCCGGCGGTATCGGCTTGGCTGGCGGGGACGGTGGGACCGGTGGCGATGCGACCAGTTATGGGACCGGAAACGCCACCGGCGGCACCGGCGCCAACGGCACCAACGGTGTCGGTGACGGCAGTACCCCCAGCCTCGGCGGGTCGGGTGGCAACGGGGGTAGCGCCACCGTCAGCAACACCGCCTCGACCGGTGTGGCGACCGGCGGGCGAGGCGGTACCGGTGGCGGTGGCACATACGGCGGCAACGGCGGCATCGGTGGGGATGCCGCTACCGCCGGGACCGGGCAAGTCGTCGGCGGTAGCGGTGGGGGTGGTGGTACCGGCGACGGGGCCAACGCGACCGGCGGGGCCGGTGGTGCCGGCGGCGACGTCCAGGTCACCCATAGCAATTACGCCAATACTGTCCAAGGCGGTGCTGGCGGTGTGGGCGGTAACGCCACCGGCCAGGGCGGGGTCGGCGGCGCCGGCGGGGCCGGCGGCGATGCGCTGATCTCAAGTAAGGCTGGGGCTACGGGCAATGCGATTGGTGGGCGTGGCGGGGCGGGCGGCACCGGCAACAATGCGGGCACCGGTGGTGCCGGCG
>NZ_UPHT01000155.1 GCF_900566085.1 Mycobacterium attenuatum | reverse complement strand
GCCCGCGCCTCCGTTGCCGTACAACCACCCGCCGGCCCCGCCGGCGGCCCCGGACCCCGCCGCCGCGTTGGCGCCGTTGCCGATCAGCGGGCGCCCGGTAGCCGCCAAGAAGGGCGCGTTGATCGCGTTAAGCAGCGGGCTGGTTATCGACGCGGCGCTGGCGGCCTCGGCGGCCGCATAGGACCCCGCGCCGGCGGTCAAGGCCTGCACAAGCTGGTCATGAAACGCCGCCGCCTGCGCACTCACCGCTCGATAGGACTGGGCGTGCGCGCCAAACAACGCCGCCACCGCCGCCGACACCTCATCAGCGCCCGCGGCCAGCACCGCCTCGATGTTGCCCGCCGCCGCGGCGTTGGCCGCCCCCATCGTCGAACCGATTCCCGCCAAATCCGTGGCCGCTGCGGCCATCAACTCCGGCACCGCGACCACAAACGACATCGGACACCTCCCACTAGGCCATGACCCAACAAGCCAGGACGGACACCCGGGAGACGCCCCGGGCCACCATCAACCCTTGGGCAGGAGCGAATCATATCGCCGTACGGGGTGTGAAATCCCGATTTCGCCTTGATCATCCAAAATGGCCGTGCCTCACCTAAGAATGCGCTTACCGGCGAATGCCCTGCCCCTTAGCGAAGTCAAGTGCTTAGGCGGCATCGGTTGACCGGCGAGGAGGACAGCTCGCTGAGGAGCCGGGAAATCAAACCAGGGCCGCGCCCGACCGTAAGCTGTGTCTTCGTGGGCATTCCGAACGTGCTGGCCACCCGCTACGCCAGCGCCGAGATGGTTGCGATCTGGTCGCCGGAAGCCAAGGTGGTCGCCGAGCGGCGGCTCTGGCTGGCGGTGCTGCGGGCTCAGGCCGAACTGGAAGTGGCGGTTCCGCAGGCGGCGATCGCCGACTACGAGCGGGTGCTCGACGATGTGGACCTGGCCTCGATCGCCGCGCGGGAGCGGGTGCTGCGCCACGACGTCAAGGCCCGCATCGAGGAATTCAACGACCTCGCCGGTCACCAGCAGGTGCACAAGGGCATGACCAGCCGCGATCTGACCGAGAACGTCGAGCAGCTGCAGATCCGCCAATCGCTGGAGTTGGTTTTCTCTCACGGCGTGGCAGCGGTGGCCCGGCTGGCGGAGCGATCGGTGGCCTACCGCGACCTGGTGATGACCGGGCGCAGTCACAACGTCGCCGCCCAGGCCACCACTTTGGGCAAGCGTTTCGCCTCGGCGGCGCAGGAGATGCTCACCGCGTTGACCAGGCTGCGAGAACTGATCGACCGCTACCCCCTGCGTGGCATCAAAGGCCCGATGGGCACCGCGCAGGACATGCTCGACCTGCTGGGCGGTCAGCCGGCCAAGCTGGCCCGACTCGAACGCCGCATCGCTGACTTCCTAGGTTTCACAACCGTTTTGACCAGTGTCGGGCAGGTGTATCCGCGCTCGCTGGACCACGACGTGGTGTCCGCGCTGGTGCAGCTTGGCGCGGGTCCGTCGTCGCTGGCGCACACCATCCGGCTGATGGCCGGGCACGAACTGGTCACCGAAGGTTTCGCACCGGGACAGGTCGGCTCGTCGGCGATGCCGCACAAGATGAACACCCGCAGTTGCGAACGGGTGAACGGGCTGCAGGTGGTGCTGCGCGGGTATGCCTCGATGGCCGCGGAAATGGCCGGAGCGCAGTGGAACGAAGGCGACGTCTTCTGCTCGGTGATACGCCGAGTTGCGTTGCCGGACAGCTTTTTTGCCATCGACGGACAACTGGAGACATTTCTGACGGTCCTCGACGAATTCGGCGCCTACCCGCGGGTGATCCAGCGGGAGCTGGACCGCTACCTACCGTTCCTGGCGACCACCAAGGTGTTGATGGCGGCGGTGCGCGCGGGTATGGGCCGCGAGAGCGCGCACCACGTGATCCGCGAACACGCGGTGGCCACCGCACTGGCCATGCGCGAGGGCGCCGAGCCCGACCTGCTGGACCGGTTGGCCGCCGATCCGCGGCTGCCCCTGGACCGGCCGGCGCTGGACGCTGCCCTGGCCGACCGCGCGGCGTTCACCGGAGCCGCCGCCGACCAGGTCGACGAGGTGGCCGCGATGATAGCCGAGCTGGTAGGCCGCTACCCGGACGCCGCTAAGTACACACCAGGAGCAATCCTATGACTCTCGCGGGCGCGCTCTCGAGCATCGACTTCACCGACCTGGACAACTTCGCCAACGGATTCCCGCACGACCTCTTCGCCGTGCACCGCCGGGAAGCGCCGGTGTACTGGCACCAGCCGACCGACAACACCCCCGACGGCGAAGGCTTCTGGTCGGTCGCCACATACCCGGAAACGCTTGCGGTGCTGAAGGATCCGGTGACATACTCGTCGGTCACCGGCGGCGAGCGGCCGTTCGGCGGCACGCTGCTGCAGGACTTGGCCATCGCCGGCCAGGTGCTCAACATGATGGACGACCCGCGGCACGCCCAGATTCGCCGGCTCGTCAGCTCCGGGCTGACGCCGCGGATGATTCGCCACGTCGAGGACGACCTGCGGGCCCGAGCCCGCCGGCTGCTGGACGCGGTGCGGCCGGGCGAACCGGTCGATTTCCTGGTCGAGATCGCCGCCGAACTGCCCATGCAGATGATCTGCATTCTGTTGGGAGTGCCGGAGTCCGAACGGCATTGGCTGTTCGAGGCGATCGAGCCGCAGTTCGACTTCGGCGGCTCCCGCAAGGCGTCCCTGTCGCCGCTGTCGCCGGTGTTGGTTTCCGAAGAAGCCGCGCAGGCCGGGTCCCGGATGTACGCCTACGGCCAGCAGTTGATCGCGTCCAAGCGCGCCGACCCCACCGACGACATGTTGTCTGTCGTGGCGAACGCGATGCTCGACGATCAAGATGCGCCGGCTCTGTCGGATCTGGAGCTCTATCTGTTCTTCAGCCTGCTGTTCAGCGCCGGCGCCGAGACGACACGCAACGCGGTGGGCGGTGGGCTGCTGGCGCTGGCCGAACACCCCGAGCAATTGCGGGCGCTGCGCAACGATCTCGAGATGTTGCCGACGGCGGTCGAGGAGATGGTTCGCTGGACCTCGCCGTCGCCGTCCAAGCGGCGCACCGCCACCCGCGATGTCAGCCTGGGCGGACACTCTATCCGGGCGGGGCAGAAGGTACAGATCTGGGAGGGTTCGGCCAACCGCGACGCCGCCGTGTTCGACCACGCCGACGAGTTCGACATCACCCGAAAGCCCAACCCGCACTTAGGGTTCGGCCAAGGTGTGCACTACTGTCTGGGCGCCAATCTGGCTCGGCTGGAACTGCGGGTGCTGTTCGAGGAACTGCTCTCCCGGTTTGGTGGCGTAGAAGTCGTGCAGCCGGTCGAATGGACCCGCAGCAACCGCCACACCGGTATCCGCCACCTGGTCGTGGAACTTCGTGAGGGGCAGTGACGATCCGGCTCGCCGATGCCGAGCCCTCACCGGATGTCTTCGCCGCGGTGATGGCGACAGGAATCCTGTCGATCGCTGCACGCGATCACCATTACCGGGGGCTTAGCGACTCGCTGGGCGTGCTGGCCACGCTGGGATTGCTCGTCCTTGTCGCCCTGGTACTGGCCACCGGGGCGTTGTCCTCCCGGTCCTCCTGGAACTTCGAAGATCCCGATGTGACGTTGGGACTGTTCACCTTCGTCGCCGCCTGCGCGGTGCTGGACAGTCGCTTGGCATCGCAGCGAACGGTGCTGCGCATCCTCGGCGTGGTGGCGCTGTCGTCGTGGCTGACGCTGGTTGCCCTCACGGCAAAAAACATGTCGGGCCGCGGTTGGGCGGGACTGCGGGACCGGGCGCACGGGGCCTGGGAGTTGGCCAGCGTGGGCACCTCGGGTCTGGCGATCGTGGCCGCGACGGTGGCGCGCCGCGAGCCCTGGTGGCTGTGGGTGGCCGGGCCCGTCTGGGGGGCCGCGCTGTGCAGCTACGCGCTGATGACGTCGCTGATCCTGTGGCGTGCGGTCACCGAGCGCCAGGATCTCGATGGCTTCGAACCCGATACCTGGATTTTGATGGGCGGCCTGGCCATCGCGACGCTGGCCGGTGACACCATCCATGCTGCGGCTCCGGCCTGGCTGGCCGGACCGGTGCTGGTGGTCACCATGGTCACCTGGGTGGTGGCCACGCTGTGGATACCGCCGCTCGTCTATTTCGGCCTGCACCGGATCGGCCGACGCCCCGACATGCTGCGCTTCGCCGGGGTGTGGTGGGCGTTCGTGTTCCCGCTGGGCATGTACTCCGCGGCCACCTACGCCATGGCGATCGAGCTGGACCGGCGGTCCTTGATCACCGTTTCGCTGGTCTTCTTCTGGGACGCGTTGACGGCGTGGCTGATCGTGGCCATCGCCGGATTGCTGCGTGCCGGGCGTGCGATCGCGGGAGGCCGCGGTTAGCGCGTGCGCAGCCTGATCCCGGCCGCCCGCAGTTCGAGTGCGGCCAGGCCCCGGATGGTGGCGGGATCCTCACGGCGCCAGCCGCCGACCGGATCCGCGCTGACGGCGGCGAGCTTGGCCGGCGACCGGTTGGCCAGCGCCCGCAGGGCCAGCAGCTGCTGACCCGCCGCACTGGCCGCCAGGGCCGTCACCGTCACCTTGCGGCGGAAAAACCGCAGCCGCAAGAACAGCCACGGCATGGCGACGGCGAGGATGGGCGTCGCGGCCACCGCCAGCGCCAGCAGCACGGCCAGCCAGCTCGCGGTGGTGTCCAGGTTATGTCCGGCGCCGGCGATGTCGAGTGCGGCCTCGCTGGCGGCCGTGATCGGCTTGCTGACCGCGTCACCGACCAGCGGGATGTGCGACGCGCCGTGGCCCGCCGACGCCAGGTTTCCGGCAATGCCGCGCGAGCCGTTCTCAATTTGGCGGCCCGCCTCGGCGATGGTCGAGATGGCGCTGTGGACGGCGATGCCGACCAACACCCACAGGGTCGTCCACGCGGCAACGCTGATATCGCTGAACAGCTGAATGGCCAGCCGGACGGGTCTGGTCGAGTAAGGCAGAAACCGTGATCGCATAGCACTGATACCAGCACAGCGTCCGGTCCGAGTGCCCCGATAGGCTGACCCGATGCTGCGTCCCGCACTGTCCGACTACCAGCATCTGGCCAGTGGCAAAGTCAGGGAGATCTATCGCGTCGACGACGACCACCTGCTGCTGGTTGCCACCGACCGGATCTCGGCGTACGACTACGTCCTGGACAGCACCATCCCCGACAAGGGCCGCATCCTGACCGCGATGAGCGTGTTCTTCTTCGGTCTGGTCGACACCCCGAATCACCTGGCCGGACCGCCCGATGATCCGCGCATCCCCGATCAGGTGCTGGGCCGGGCACTGGTCGTGCGCCGCCTGGAGATGCTTCCGGTGGAATGCGTGGCGCGCGGCTATTTGACCGGCTCTGGTCTGCTCGACTACCAGGCCACCGGAAAGGTCTGCGGAATCGCCCTGCCGTCCGGGCTGGTCGAGGCCAGCAAGTTCGCCGCACCGCTGTTCACCCCTGCGACCAAAGCCGCGCTGGGCGACCACGATGAGAACATCTCGTTTGCCCGGGTGATCGAGATGGTCGGCGGAATGCGTGCCAACCAGCTGCGCGACCGAACCTTGCAGATCTACGTTCAGGCCGCCGATCACGCCCTGCGGAAAGGGATCATCATCGCCGACACCAAGTTCGAGTTCGGTATCGACAGCGGCGGCAACCTGCTGCTGGCCGACGAGGTCTTCACCCCCGACTCGTCGCGGTACTGGCCGGCCGACGAGTACCGGCCCGGAGTGGTGCAGAGCAGCTTCGACAAGCAGTTCGTCCGCAATTGGCTGACCAGCCCGCAGTCCGGGTGGGACCGCGGCGGTGACCAGTCACCGCCGCCACTGCCCGCCAGCATCGTCGAAGCGACACGCGAACGTTACATCGAAGCCTACGAACGCATTTCGGGTTTGCGCTTCGGAGACTGGATCGGACCAGAGGCATGACCGAGCACGCCGCCGCGCCGGTGGCCAAGCGGGTGGAGACTCGGCGGGAGCACCACGGCGACGTCTTCGTCGACCCCTATGAATGGCTGCGCGACAAAGACAATCCCGAGGTGATCGCCTATCTGGAGGCGGAGAACGCCTATACCGATCAGGCGACCGCTCATCTGGAATCATTGCGGCGCAAGATCTTCGACGAGATCAAGGCGCGCACCAAGGAGACCGACCTGTCGGTGCCCGCCCGGCGCGGCGACTGGTGGTACTACGCCCGCACCTTCGAGGGCAAGCAATACGGCGTGCACTGTCGTTGTCCGGTTGCCGATCCCGGCGACTGGGATCCGCCGCGGTTCGACGAGAACACCGAGATACCCGGTGAGCAGGTGCTGCTCGACGAGAACGCCGAAGCCGAAGGGCGCGACTTCTTCGCACTTGGCGCGCTGACCGTCAGCCTAGACGGCAACGTCCTTGCCTACTCCGTCGACGTCGTCGGTGACGAGCGATACACACTGCGGTTCAAGGATTTACGCACCGGACAACGTTATCCCGACGAAATCGTGGGCATCGGCCCCGGAGCGACGTGGGCTGCAGACCACCGCACCGTCTACTACACCACCGTGGACGCCGCGTGGCGCCCGGACATGGTATGGCGCTACCGGCTCGGCCCGGGCGCCGCGTCCGAGCAGGTTTATCACGAGTCCGACGAACGGTTTTGGCTTGCGGTGGGGCGCACCCGCAGCAACGCCTATGTCGTCATCGCGGCGGGATCGTCGGTCACCTCCGAGGTTCGCTACGCAGACTCGGCCGACCCGGCAGCACAATTCGCGGTCGTGCTGCCGCGCCGCGACGGCGTCGAGTACTCGGTCGAGCACGCGATCGTGGGCGGCCAGGATCGCTTTCTCATCCTGCACAACGACGGTGCGGTCAACTTCACGCTGGTAGAAGCCCCGGTTGAGGATCCGGGCCGGCAACGCACCCTGGTTGCGCACCGTGAGGACGTCCGGCTCGACGGCGTGGATGCCTTCGCCGGCCACGTGGTGGTCAGCTACCGGCGTGAAGCGTTGCCCCGGATCCAGTTGTGGCCGCTCGACACCGAGGGCGGCTACGGCGCACCGGAGGAGATCGCCTTCGACTCCGAGCTGATGGCGGCCGGGCTGGGTCCCAACCCCAACTGGGACTCCCCCAAGTTGCGTGTCGGCGCGGGATCTTTCATCACTCCAGTGCGGATCTACGACATTGATCTGGTCACCGGCGGGCGCACCTTACTCAAAGAGCAGCCGGTCCTGGGCGGCTACCGTCGCGAAGACTACGTGGAGCGCCGCGATTGGGCGCACAGCGACGACGGGACTCGGATCCCGGTTTCGATCGTGCACCGGACCGGCATCGAATTCCCGGCGCCCGCAGTCGTCTACGGCTACGGTGCGTACGAGATCTGTGAAGACCCCCAGTTTTCCATTGCCCGGCTGTCGCTACTGGACCGGGGAATGGTGTTCGTTATCGCGCATGTTCGCGGCGGCGGCGAGATGGGCCGCTTGTGGTACGAGCACGGCAAGGTACTGCACAAGAAGAACACCTTCACCGATTTCATCGCGGTGGCAAAGCATCTGGTGGGTTCAGGGCTGACGCGGCCGGAGCAGCTGGTGGCTCTGGGCGGCAGCGCGGGCGGCTTGCTGGTGGGCGCGGTGGCCAACATGGCGCCGGAGCTCTTCGCCGGAATTCTGGCGCAGGTGCCCTTTGTCGACCCGCTGACCACCATCCTTGATCCTTCGTTGCCGTTGACCGTTACCGAGTGGGACGAATGGGGAAACCCGCTGAGCGATAGCGATGTCTATGCATACATGAAGTCGTACTCACCGTATGAAAACGTGGCGGACAAACCGTACCCGGCAATCCTGGCGATGACGTCGCTCAACGACACCCGGGTCTACTACGTGGAGCCGGCCAAATGGGTTGCAGCGCTTCGCCACGCCAAAGCCGACGGCAATCCGGTGCTGTTGAAGACGCAGATGAACGCGGGACACGCGGGGATCAGCGGACGATACGAACGCTGGAAGGAGACCGCTTTCCAGTACGCGTGGCTGTTGGCGGCCGCCGGGTGTGGCAGCGAGGTCGGATAGCGGGCCGCGAGCGTGACGTTGCAGTCACATTCGGACCCGAACGTGACTGCAGCGTCACGTTGCCAAGCCGCGACGGTGCCAGCATTGCGTTGCTCAACCGCATGGGAGCGGTATGATCTGCGGGTGAATCCGAGCGGAAAGCGATGACCTATCGCCGGCGGCTTCGCCAACTCGCACAACGTCTTTCCAATCGCAAGGTTCGCCAGTCGGTCGGCCGTCGCACAGTCATGCGCGACGTGCAGGGTGTTTCGCTGGCGATGCCACGATCGCACCGGCTTCCGGACCACGTTCGCCTTTTCCCCAGGTACGGTCAGAATCTCGTGGATCTGGCGGTCAGCCTCGGTGAGATCGACCAGCCTCTCGGCGTCATCGACGTCGGTGCGAATATCGGTGACTCCGCGGTGCAGATCCTTACGAAAGTTGACGCCCGCGTGCTCTGTGTCGAGGCGGACCATGAGTACCTGCCGTACCTGAAACGCAATGTCGGGTCCGACGACCGCTGCGTGATCGAATTCGGGCTTCTAGTCACCGATAAGGGCGAGGCCTCGGGTCTCGGCGCGATCCGCAAGGGCGGCACGACCCGCTTCGCCCAGGGCGGCGCACCCGTGCCGGCTGCCGCACTGACCGTGACCGAACTGCGGATTCGTCACCCAGAATTGCCGCCAATCCGGCTTGTCAAATCGGACACGGACGGCCACGACACGACGCTGATCCCGGCGCTCGCGCGGGCATACTCAAGTTCTCGCCCGGTGCTGTTCTTCGAATATGATCACTACCTCTCCCGCATGGCGGGCGTAGCCGACCCGACCGCTGTTTGGGGGAAGCTCCGGGATGCCGGCTACTCGTTTGTCGGCATTTGGGACGATTTCGGCGAGCCGATTCAGGTCGTGTCGATCGATGAGGTGCCAACCATCGCCTCGGTTTTGGACAAGTCAGTTTCTGACCGCGGATACCACTACTGGGATGTCGCGGTCGTGCACGCCGAGGACAGCGCGGGCAGGGTCGCACTGGAGCGGCTCTTCGCTGCGGGCCGCTGAGATGCAGACGCTGGATGGATCTCGATCAGCGACCCGACACTGCTCGTGATCTCACCTTCGCCCAGAACAACCAAACCGCCTACCGCACAGCGCCGCCAGCCGACGCGTGGCCGGCGATATCGGCATCAGTGCAATTGGCAGCTGGTCACCAGTACCGTGTCAGGCAGAACACATGAAACCCAGGTATAAAGGCTTTTCAGCTAATGCGGCATTGCCAAGCACGTTCCCGCGTTCCCGCAAAAGGAGGTGAACACAAGATGCGTAAGTTTACGCTCAAGCCCGTTGCGTTGACCCGGACAGACAGGACCAGCGCAACCCCATTCTGGTACCCCGAGAGATAAGCCCGGGAGGCTGTTGATGGATCCAGCCGGAGGTCGGTTCATGAACACTCGCCGAAGGTGGATCTGGGTCGAGACCAGGAGCAAATGATCGATGCGGCTGAGGCGGCGGCGATGTCTCGTTTGTTATTGGCATGCCGCCGCCTTTGTCGTACATGGCTATCCGCGCCTGTCACCTCTTGAGCTGCACCCGGTTGCCGTTGAGATGCTCGCCGCCTTTGACGACTGGATTGAACTCGACAGGGCTATGGAGGACCTCGTGGGCTTCGACCGAGCGTCCATCGAAGAAGCTGTGGCGGTATTGCGCGAGAACAGCCTCTTGCTGCAGGAGGGAAGCGATGAGGCCACCGAAGACGAGAAGATCTTCGATCAGTGGGGTCCCTGGGCGCCCGAGGCGTCGCTATTTCACTACGCCACCCAAGACGAGCACTACGTCCGAGTCGATCTGACCTTCGATTCTTTGGAGTCCACGGCAAACGACGCGGACGAAGTGGTTGACGATGGCATCAAACATCGGGTGCATACCCTGTTCACCACGTACCCCGAGGCAGATCGGTTGTTGCTGCCCCGCGGATCTACCCGGCTATCGGAGCCATTCGACCAGGTTTTGCACCGCCGGCGGACACACCGCGATTTCACCGACCAGCCGGTGTCCTTGGAAACGTTCTCGGCGCTGCTGGCAACGGTATTCGGGCCGGTCGATTTTATCGACTCGGGCCGCAGCGCGTTGATGCGACGCACCAGCGCATCCGGCGGCAGCCGCCAGGAAATCGATGCGTATGTCGGTGTTCTCAACGTCGAGGGGGTGCCGCCAGGCACCTACCATTACAACTGTCTCGAGCATTCGCTGGAGCTGCTCGGCGAAGGGCTGACCCGCGACCAGGTAGTCGAGCTGTGCGGCAGGCAGGAATGGGCAGGCGCGACCGCGTTTATCGTGGTCCTCTGCACGACGATCGACCGCATGCTCAGCAAATACCGCACCCCGCGCGCCTATCGGATATGTCTGCTCAATGCCGGACACCTGGGCCAGACGTTCGCGCTTGCCGCCACGGCCCTTGGCTTAGGTCCATTCCAGACCGCGGCCTTCCACGACTCGACCGTCGCCGAATTCTGTGGACTGGACAACATCGGACGCACGCCGTTGTACATTCTCGCGGCGGGCCACCCCAACGAGGACCCGATCACGCCCCCGCTGGCGGGCCTGGACACCTTCCGCCGAACGTCCTTTTACACAAACCAACGCGGCTCGGCCAAGTTCGACGATCTCTAGGCGGGTGTTGCCCCAAACCCAGCTGGACCAGCGCCACCAGAGTTGAACAGGTCCGGCGTCCTCAAACGCTCGCCGCGCCCGCCGGCGTCCTGGGCAGGAATGCCGCGGGGATCAGCGTCAGCACCACCAGCACGACCGCGATCACGAACACCACCGCGTAGGCGTGCGAAAGGTCGTGCAACACCCGGCTTGTGAAATCGGGGGCGAGGGCCTGCTGCGGTATCGCCGACGGGTCGACCGCAACGCCGTGTCTGCCCGCCTCCTGCTGTAGGGCCGCGATTGTGTTTGCCGCACCAATGTTTTCGCTGCGATTGAATTGGTTGGTGAGAATCATCGACATCAGCGCGGTCCCAATCGAGCCGCCGACCTGCTGGGTGACGCTGATCAGGGCGGACCCTCGGGCGATCTCGCGCGGCGCCAGTGCCTGGACCGCGGCGCCCGAGAGCGGCATCATCGTGGCGCCCGTCCCCATGCCCAACACCAACAGGCCGACCAGCAGGGTCGGCAAGTAGCCCGTCTGCCCGGCGACGCCGAAAGCGAAAACGCCCAGGCCGGCCGCAATCAGGGTGAGACCCACCAGCACGCTCTTACCCGGTCCTCGCCGGTCCATGAAGGCGCCCGCGAGGGGCATGGTCAGCATGGCGCCGACGCCGTTGGGAATCAGGTGCACCCCGGACTGCATCGGGGTTTGCCGTAGCACCTGCTGGAGATAGCTCGGGAGCAGCAGCGACGCACCGAGATAGGCGGTGCCGAATGTCACGAAGGTCAGATTGGCTCGAGCGAACACCGGGTTCTTGAACAACCGCAGATCCAGCAGCGGATGATCCGCGCGGTGCCAGGCATGCCACCCGAACAGGCCGACCAGCGTCAGGCCGACGATCACCGGCACCGCCACGTACCGATCGGTCACGCTGCCGCGTCCCGGGATGGACGACACCCCGAACAGGAACGTCGCCAGGCCGGGCGACAGCAGCAGCATCCCGACGAGGTCGAAGCTCTCCGCCGGCGCGGGCTGGTCTTTGGGGAACATGAGAGCCGCGAGGGTCAGCGCGATCAGCCCGATCGGCAGATTGACCAGGAAAATCCATGGCCAGCTGAAGGCGCCGATGAGCCAGCCGCCCAGGATCGGCCCGCAGATGGGGCCGAGCAGCATCGGGATGCCCAGCACCGCCATCATGCGGCCCAGCCGCTTGGGGCCGGCCACCCGGGTCAGGATGGTGAACCCCAGCGGCATCAACATGCCGCCGCCGATACCCTGAACCGCCCGGAAAGCGATGAGCAGCAGAATGTTTGGTGCCAACGCGCACAGCAGTGAGCCGAGCGTGAACGCCAGGATGGAACCCATCCAGAGTCGCTTGGTGCCGAACCGGTCGGCCGCCCAGCCGGTCACCGGGATCACAGTCGCCAGCGCCAGTGTGTAGCCGGTCATGGTCCACCCGACCACGGCCTGAGTCGAGTCGAAGGTTGTGATGAACGTGCGCTGCGCGACGCTGACGATGGTGGCGTCAAGGATCGTCATCACCGAGGCCAGCACGCAGACCCCGGCGACCCGGAAAACCCGCGCGTCGAGCCGGTCGGGGTAGACGTGTTCGCCGGGGCTGTGCTGCCCCGTGGCAGTTGTGGGCAGTGCGGCATCGGCCGGTGCGGAACGCCCGTCGTCCATGGCGCTGCTGAGCATATCGGCACGCGTCGCCGCTACCGATGCCGGGACCGGTTCGGCCGCCGGGCGGCGCGACCCGCGACAGGACTGGATATCCGCACGTCAGAGGTGCTGGATGGACGTTTGTTGTCTGCGTGTACTTCACCGTCCCGAAACCTGCGATCGGCAAACTGAACGCGTGTCTGGAAAATTGATCGTCTCGGTCTCGGGGATAGGTGAGCGCACCCTGGCCGGCGTCGATGCATTCTGCGCGGAGATGGATGCCCGATCGGTGCCGGTGTCGCTGCTGGTTGCCCCGCGGCTCAAGGGAGACTACCGGCTCGACCGGGACCCCCGCACCGTCGAGTGGCTGGCTGCGCGGCGAGCCGGCGGCGACGCCTTGGTATTGCACGGCTACGACGAAGCGGCAACAAAGAAGCGGCGCGGCGAATTCGCGACGCTGCTTGCGCACGAGGCCAACCTGCGGGTGACGGCGGCCGACCGGGTACTCGAGCACCTGGGATTACGTACCCGGCTGTTCGCGGCGCCCGGCTGGGTGGTGTCCCCGGGTGTCGTGAAAGCGTTGCCGGGAAACGGTTTTCGGTTGCTTGCGGATTATCACGGGATTACCGACTTGGTGCGCAAGACCACGGTGCGGGCTCGGATACTGGGCATCGGCGAGAGCTTCCTGACCGAGCCGTGGTGGTGCCGGATGGTGGTGCTGTCCGCCGAACGCATCGCGCGGCGCGACGGCGTTGTGCGCGTCGCGGTCTCGGCGCGTCAATTGTCCAAGTCGGGCCCGCGTCAGGCCATGCTGGATGCCGTCGACCTGTCGATGATGCACGGCTGCGCACCCACGGTGTACCAATGGCGGCCCAATAGGGCTGTGCTCGACGCCGCGTAGCCGCCCCCCGGCCGCGTGGCCAGCCGCCGCGGCCGGGGGCACTACCCTGTACCGACATGAGCGATGCTTCACTGGGTCCGGGGCGCGTGCCGGATGGGTTCACCGCTGACGCGATCATCGTCGGAGCGGGCCTTGCCGGCCTGGTAGCGGCCTGCGAGTTGGCCGACCGCGGCTTCCATGTGCTGGTCGTGGATCAGGAGAACAGCGCCAACCTGGGCGGGCAGGCGTTCTGGTCGTTCGGCGGCCTGTTTTTCGTCGACAGCCCGGAGCAACGCCGGCTGGGCATCCGCGACAGTCATGAACTCGCCCTGCAGGATTGGCTTGGGACTGCGGCTTTCGACCGGGCCGAAGACTACTGGCCGCAGCAGTGGGCACATGCCTACGTCGATTTCGCGGCCGGGGAGAAACGCAGCTGGCTGCGGGACCGTGGGCTGAAGCTCTTCCCGCTGGTGGGCTGGGCCGAGCGCGGGGGTTACGATGCCCAGGGGCACGGCAATTCGGTACCGCGCTTTCACATCACGTGGGGCACCGGACCGGCCTTGGTCGACATCTTCGTGCGTCAACTGAAGGATCGCCCGAACGTGCGCTTCGCGCACCGCCACCAGGTCGACCGGCTTATCGTCGAGGGTGATGCCGTCACAGGTATCCGCGGCACCGTGCTCGAGCCGTCAGACGAATCGCGTGGTGCGCCGTCGTCACGAAAAGCTTTGGGAAAGTTCGAATTTCGTGCGTCGGCGGTCATCGTGGCCAGCGGCGGCATCGGTGGCAATCACGATCTCGTGCGCAAGAACTGGCCGAAGCGGATGGGCCGTGTTCCCAAGCAGATGCTCAGTGGGGTGCCGGCGCACGTCGACGGCCGGATGATCGGCATCGCGCAAAAAGCCGGAGCGCGCGTGATCAACCCGGACCGGATGTGGCATTACACCGAGGGCATCACCAACTACGACCCGATCTGGCCCGACCACGGCATCCGGATCATTCCCGGCCCGTCCTCGCTGTGGCTGGACGCGGCGGGCAACCGGTTGCCGATCCCGTTGTATCCCGGTTTCGACACCCTGGGCACCCTGGAGCACATCACCCAGTCCGGTTCCGACTACACGTGGTTTGTGCTGAACGCCAAGATCATTGAGAAGGAGTTCGCCCTGTCCGGTCAGGAGCAGAACCCCGACCTGACCGGCCAAAGCCTACGTCAGCTGCTGCGGTCGCGGGTGCGGTCGGGACCACCGGGACCGGTGCAGGCCTTCATCGACAAGGGCGTGGATTTTGTCAGCGCCGACTCGTTGCCTGAGTTGGTGGCCGCGATGAACGAGTTGCCCGAGGTGGAGCCGCTGGATTACGAGACCGTGGAAGCCGCGGTCACGGCCCGCGATCGTGAGGTAGCCAACAAGTTCACCAAAGACGGGCAGATCACCGCTATCCGCGCCGCCCGCAGCTACTGGGGCGACCGGCTGGGGCGGGTGGTGGCGCCGCACCGGCTGACCGATCCCAAGGCGGGCCCGCTGATTGCGGTCAAGCTGCACATCCTGACCCGAAAGACGTTGGGTGGCATCGAAACCGACTTGGATGCGCGCGTCCTCAAGTCCGACGGCAGCCCGTTGCCCGGGCTGTACGCGGCCGGTGAGGCCGCCGGATTCGGCGGGGGCGGTGTGCACGGCTACCGGGCGCTGGAGGGCACCTTCCTGGGTGGTTGTATTTTCTCGGGCCGCGCCGCCGGTCGCGGAGTCGCCGAGGACATCACATAGCGGCGGCCTTCAACAGGCCCTGGCAAAAGCCCCCGCACGCCCGGCGTGTCGGAGACCTTTTGGTCTGCTCGCCCTAGAAGGTGACCGCGTTTTCCTCCGGCAGCACCTGGAAATCCGTGTCGGTCAGCTCGGTGAGGCGGCCGTAGTAAATGCTGCGCGCTGCGGGAGCGATGATCCCTTGGTGGATCGGCACCGCGCGAGCCGGCGCGACTGCCCGCAGGTAATCGACTGCCTCGGAGATCTTCATCCACGGCGCGGCGGCCGGCGTCGCCAATACGTCCACCGGTTCCTCGGGCACGAACAGCGCGTCGCCGGGGTGCATCAGCCTGGCGCGATGGTCGCCGTCGTCCACCAGATACGAAATGTTGTCCACCACGGGAATTTCCGGGTGGATCACCGCGTGCCGGCCGCCAACGGCTCGGATGGTCAGTTCGCCGACCGACAGTTCGTCACCGACGTGCACCGCCCGGCACGGCGCGCCCAGTTGCGCGGCGGTCTGCGGATCCGCGTACAGCGGCGCATCCGGATTGCCCTCGAGCAGCGCAGGCAGCCGCGTCGCATCGACGTGATCGGGATGCTGGTGGGTGATCAGGATCGCCGACAGGCCGGTGATCCCCTCGAAGCCGTGTGCGAAGGTGCCGGGATCAAAAAGCACTCTCGTCCGGCCGAAGTCGGCGAGCAGACAGGAATGCCCGAAATGCGTCAGTTGCATGCCTACGATTGTGCGCCCCGACGAGGTCCGCACCCAGGCGGGTCCCCGGGAGTGTGACCTTCAATTGGCTGGCTGCACGCGATCCCGGGCGCGGTAGGGTCGCTTCATGATAAGACTCGATGTCGTCTACAGTGCGGCGACGCACACCTGGCCGGAGCTGCGAGAAAAGGTGCTGCGCGCCGAAGCGGACGGCTTTGCCACCGCATGGGTTTACGACCACATGTCGGGTGTGGTGATATCGAGCAACCGGATGCTGGAATGCTTCTCGCTGGCCGGAGCCTTGGCGTCGGCGACCTCAACCATCGGCATCGGCACCCTGGTGGTCAATGCCGCGACCCGCACGGCCGGGGTGACCGTCGCCGCAGCGGCATCCCTGCAGGAGATCAGCGGTGGGCGCTTTGTGTTCGGCCTTGGCGCCGGTGCGGCCCCCGGTACCCAGTGGGCGTGTGAGCACGAGGTGCTCAACATCGCGCTGGAGGAGTCGCTTGAGGGCCGGCACCGTCGGGTGGTCGAGGTGCTGGATCTTTGCCACGTGCTCTGGGACCCGCATCGCTCCGATAAGTGGATGGGCTTTCCACTGCCGTCACCACCCCCGCCGATCCTGCTCGGCGTCAACAGCGTTGCCCTGGCAACGATAGCCGGTGCCCGCTGTGATGGCGTGAATGTGCGTCTTGACCACCCGCGAATCGGCGAGATCTTCGACGCGGCGCGGCGGGCTCGCGCCGAGTCCGCCAATGCCGGTGCGCCCTTCGACATCAGCGCGACTACGCCAATGAACGAGGCCGCCCTCGATCCCGACGGGAAGGCTCAGCGTCGACTGGAAGAACTGGGCGGCCACCGCCTAATCCTAGTTTCCTGAAGGGAATTCGGGTTTATCGGCTGACTGTGCGTCGGGCAAATCGCCGACGTTATGCGTCTAGACACGCAGCTCCGACTCTAGCTGAATCAAAGAAGTTGCGCCAGGGCGTATTACATGAAAGGAATGAGTGAGTAATCATGCCGTACACCATCAAACAAACATTTCGGGTCGAGATTGGTCACCGTACCTGGAGTCATCACATGCCCACCAGTCGTGGCGGCAACGAGTTCTACACCCCGGACCTGATAGCGAACAAGTGTGCAAACCTGCACGGACACACCATCTTTGTCTCTGTGACGCTGGTCGGTGACACACTTGACGAGCAGTATTTTCTGTTGGATACCGACCTGTTGGAGCAGGCGTTCAGGCCGATTCTGGACGAGTTCGACTTCGCCTTCGTGGTCGACAAGCACGACCCGCTGTACGAGGACATCGCCGCCGTGGTGAACAAGGGCGGCCTCAAACTATGCACGGTGGATTTTTCACCGACGTTCGAAGGGCTGGTTCGGCATTTCTATGATCGCCTGCAGGCCGTCATCGCCGAAAAGGGTCTGGCCGACCAGCTCCGGATCAAGGAAATGAAGGTGCTCGGCGAACTGACCGTCGAGGCCACCTACACCGGCGAATAGGGGGTGCCCGGGCCTTTGCCGAGTGGCTCACAGGCAACCGGGGCGTGGGTTGACGGCAATGGATTGCGGTAAGCGGAAACGCCTGCAGTGCAAGGTTGTTGCCGGAGGTCATAGCGCGTGGATGCTGCCGTCGCGGGTCCGCGCCGGCCCCATAGGGTCGGGCGACACCGCGCCGGACCGCGTGCGAGAACCGCCTCTTGTCAGTCCGGGAACAGCGTCTTGCGCTACGGCGTGTTGTCCTGCAACACGCCGGACAGTTCGGCTCCGAAGTTGCCGATACCGGAGATCGCGGCCTGCGTGAACAGGTTCAAGATGCTGGCGTTGTAGAGGCCCGAGACGGTGTTGCCCACGTTGGCCCAGCCCGATTCCAGGTTGCCCCAGTTCTGGAAACCGGAATTGCCTTCGCCGCCGGCGTTCAACAGGCCCGAAGTGCCGGCGCCGAGGTTCCCGATGCCGGACAGCGCGCTGTCGGCGAAATTGAAGAAGCCGGATCCACCGCCGGCCCCGGAGTTGAAGAAGCCGGAGGACGGCGCCAGGGTCGAGTTGAAGAATCCCGGACTCTGCTGGAAGCCGAAGCCGAAGGTGAACGGGCCCAGGGTGCCGGCGCCGTTGCTATCGATCGGGTTGGAGATGTTGTCGTTGATCACCTGCGCCCCATCGACGATGAAGATGGGTTCGATCTTGAACGCGCCGGCCGACTCGTCGAAGCTGACGGGGAACGAGATGGGCAACACGCACCCGATCCCGGGCAGGTAGATCAGGCACACCTCGATCTGCAGCGTGGTATCTATCGGGAATTCGGAGATGGTCAGCCAGTCGGTGACCACCGAGTTGATCTGGGCCTCGATAGGTATGTCGATGTCGGCGTGCAAGGTGTAGTCCCAAGGGAATTCGGGGATGGTGACCTCGTAGTGCCAACTCAACAGCCCTTGGTGGTCGCCGCGCCACAGCAGCCCGTTGCTGTAATTGCCGCTGATGAATGCGCCGGTGTTGACATCGCCGGAGTTGACGAAGCCGGTGTTGGCGTCGCCGGTGTTGAAATAGCCGGTGTTGTAGTTGCCGGAGTTGAACCCGCCCGTGTTGTGGTTGCCCGGGTTGAAGCTGCCGGTGTTGGTGTTCCCGGAGTTGTAGAAGCCGGTGTTGTAGTCGCCGGTGTTGCCGATTCCGGTGTTCACCGAGCCGGAGTTGAACAGCCCGGAGTTGATAGCGCCGGTGTTGAAGAATCCGGTGTTGTAACGTCCGGAGTTCCCGATGCCCCAGTTTGCTTCACCGGAGTTGAAGAAGCCGAAGTTGTTGGTGCCGGAGTTGAACAGGCCCACATTGCCGCTGCCCGAGTTCAGTTCGCCGAAGCCGGTGAGGGCGTTGCCGCTCAGGCCGATGCCGATGTTGCCGTCACCGGTGTTGGCGAAGCCGACGTTGTTGTTGCCGGTGTTGCCGAAACCGAAGTTGCTATTGCCGGTGTTGCCGATCCCGAGGTTGTGCATGGCGGCAGTGAGTCCCGGGCCCGAGTTCGCCAGGCCGATGTTGCCGTTGCCGATGTTGGCCCACCCCAAGTTGTCGCTGCCGATGTTGGCGCCGCCGACGTTGTGGCTGCCGATGTTTGCGTTGCCCAGGTCGAAGTCGCCCAGGTTTGCGCTGCCCAGGTTGCTGACGCCGATGTTGGCACCACCGAGATTCAGGTGTCCGAGGTTGCCCAGGCCCAGGTTGAAGTTCGTGGATGTCGGCCCGTTGCGGAACCACCCGGCCAGATCGGTGCCGACCTGGTGGAAACCGGAGAGGTTGGCCGGCGCGGCGGTGCCGGTGTTGAGCAAACCGGAGATGGTGTCGCCGAGGTTCGCCAATCCGGACAGCTGGGTTCCGAAGTTGAGCAGACCCGAGTTTCCCACCAGCCCGGTGGTGACGTTGAAGACGCCGGAGCCGTTACCGAAGTTCAGCAAGCCCGACGTGCCGCCGGCACCCGAGTTCAGCAACCCCGACGAAAAGCCGGTGGTGGAGTTGAAGAAGCCCGGCATGGGTTTGAGATCGATGACCGGGATGTACATCGGACCGGCGCCGGCGTGCAGGTCTGCGCGAATCACGGTCTGCGGGTTGAACACCGGATGGTATATCGGCCCGGGGTTGCCGATTTGGATGGTCATGTTGTCGGTGCCGAGGAAGAAGATCTTCCAGGGATAGTCGGGTCCCTCTGCGGTGTTGCCGCCGTGGATGATGATCGGGCCGACGTCGATGAAAACCGCGCCGACGCTGGCGCCGGTGCCGGGGATGGGCAGCGGGATGAACGGCAGGTCGAGGAACCCGTCGATGAGTATTTTCGGAATCTCGACGGCCGTGATTTCGATGTCGGTGAAGTTGACGGTGATGGGGATGTTGATCGGGGCTTCGACCGACGCCCATCCGTTGACCCGTTCGACGACGACCGTGTAGTTGGCCGATATCAGGCCTTGCATGCTGTCGCGCCAGAAGAAGCCGTTGTTCGCGGTGCCGGTGATGAAGCCGCCGGTGCCGTAGTTTCCGGTGTTGCCCACACCGGTGTTGTAGTCACCGGGGTTGGCGAAGCCGGTGTTGAAGTCGCCGGTGTTGGACCAGCCGGTGTTGAAGGCGCCGATATTGAACAGGCCGGTGTTGTAGTCACCGGGGTTGGCCATGCCGGTGTTGAACGTGCCGGTGTTGAAGAGACCGGTGTTGGAGGAGCCGGCATTGCCGATTCCGGTGTTGGTGGTTCCGACGTTACCGATGCCCCAGTTCCCCGTGCCGGAGTTGCCGAAGCCGACGTTGCCGGTGCCGGAGTTGAACAATCCGACGTTGAAGCTTCCCGAGTTGGTGCCCCCGACGCCGATCTGGTTGTCCCCGGACAGTCCGATACCCACCCCAGCGATACCCATGTTGCCGAAACCCAGATTGCCGGTGCCGGAATTGAAGAAACCGACATTGCCCGAGCCCGAGTTGAACAGGCCAGTGTTTCCGGTGCCGGAGTTGAAGAAGCCGGTGTTGCCCGCACCCGACATCAGCGAACCAAAACCGCTCTGACCGGTGCCGGTCAGCCCGATGCCGACGTTGTTGTCCCCGGTGTTGAACAACCCGATGTTGTGGTGGCCGGTGTTGGCGATGCCCTGGTTGAAATCACCGGCGTTGGCCAGCCCGAGATTGCCGTTGCCCGCGTTGAACAGGCCCGCATTGTCCGCGCCGAAGTTCAGCGGCCCCAAGCCAATCTGGTTGTTTCCGGTGAGCCCGATGCCGATGTTGCCGGTACCGGTGTTGCCGAACCCGGCGTTGCCGTCGCCGGTGTTGCCGATGCCGACATTGTTGTTTCCGGTGTTACCGAAGCCGATGTTGTGCAAGGCCTCGGTCAATCCCGGGCCGGCGTTGCCGAAGCCGACGTTGCCGCCGCCGATATTGCCGAAGCCGACGTTGCCGGCGCCCACGTTGCCGAAGCCGATGTTGCCGCCGCCCACGTTGCCGCTGCCGACGTTGAAGTCCCCGATGTTGCCGCTGCCCAAGTTCAGCTTGCCCAGATCGCCCAGGCCCACGTTGAAGATGGTGTCGGTTGGACTGCGGAAAAGCCCGGAAAGGTCGGTGCCGACGTTGTCCAACCCCGAAAGGTGGGCCGGCATGACCAGCCCGGCCGTGCTGGTGTTGTAGATCCCCGAGACCGTATGACCCAAGTTCGCAAATCCCGAGGACAAGGTGCCGAAGTTCTGCAAGCCCGACACCGAGGAGCTGGTGCCGTTCCACCAGCCCGACACGTTGGCGCCCATGTTGCCAAAGCCGGACACAGTGCCCGCACCGCTGTTGAAGAACCCCGACGACGGGCCGGCGGTGCTGTTGCCGAACCCGGGTCGGGCCGGGATGTCCAGCAGCACAACGTCAATCGGGCCAAGGCCGCTGCGGATGGCGATGGGCAGCGTGGTTGTCCCGTCGGTCTTGCCGATGTTGATGTCGATGACGGGCAGTGTGGCGTCGATGGTCGGAATGTCGATGGGCCCGATACCGAGGAACGGGATGACGATGGCCGCGACGGTGATCTTGGGGATGGTGAAGCCGAACAGCGAGACGAAATTGGTGTCGATGCGGATCGGGATGTTGAGCGGGATGGTGATGTCGAAGTTGAACAGTGGAAATTCCGGGATGAATATTTCTGCGCGGGTGCCCCACAGGCCCTGGTAGTCGCCGCGCCAGAAGATGCCGTTGCTGTAGTTGCCACCGTTGAACAGGCCGGTGTTGACGTTGCCGGTGTTGGCGTACCCGGTGTTGTAGTCGCCGGTGTTGAGGTCGCCGGTGTTGTAGTTGCCCGAGTTGGAGATGCCGGTGTTGAAGTCTCCGGTGTTGATCAGGCCGGTGTTGTAGTTGCCTGGGTTGGCGATCCCGGTGTTGGTGGTGCCGGCGTTAAACAGGCCGGTGTTGTAGTCGCCCGCGTTGGCGATGCCGGTGTTGCCGGCACCGGGGTTCCACCACCCGAAGTTCAAATCGCCCGCGTTGGCGATGCCGATGTTACCGGCGCCGGAGTTGCCGATACCCAGATTGCCGCTGCCGGAGTTGAAGAATCCGGTGTTGTTGGTGCCCGAATTGAACAAACCGACGTTGCCGCTTCCCGAGTTGAATCCGCCGGAGAAGTTGACGCCGACCTGGCCGTTGCCAGTGAGCCCGATGCCGATGTTGTTGTTGCCGGTATTGCCGAAGCCGATGTTGTTGCTGCCGTCGTTACCCAAGCCCTGGTTGAAGCTGCCCAGGTTGCCCAGACCGAAGTTGTTGTCGCCCAGGTTGCCGAAGCCGACGTTGCTGTTGCCCCGGTTTCCGGAGAAGACGTTGAAACTGCCGAAATTGCCGCTGCCGACGTTGTTGTTGCCAAGGTTGCCCACGCCGATATTGCTGTCTCCGACATTGCCGAAACCGGCGTTGCCCACACCGATGTTTGCCGGGCCCACATTGGACAGTGCGGCGTTGTTGACAAAGCCGGAGATGTCACTGCCGACGTTGCCCAGACCGGAGACGCTGCCCGGCACGGCAAAGCCCAGCGTGCTGGTGTTGAGCAACCCCGACACGGTGTTGCCGAAGTTCGATGCCCCAGAGATGAGCCCACCCAGGTTTTTGTAGCCCGAAATGCCGGACGCGCCCGTGGTGACGTTGAAAAGGCCCGAACTGTTGGCACCGGTGTTGCCGAAGCCGGAGACGGTCCCGGGGCCACTGTTGAAAAATCCCGACGACGGAACGTCGGTGCTGTTGGCAAAGCCCGGGCCAGCCGGAATGTTGAGGAACTGCAAGGTGATCGGCAGCAGCCCGCCACTGCCGGTGATGTCGATGAACGGCTGCAGCGACTGGGACCCGATCTCGATAACCGGGGTGGGCAGGCGGATCACGAGGTCGGGAATGGTAAGGGAGTTGACCGTGAGGACGTTGATGTCGGGGACACCAAAAAATGTGATGTCGGCTTGAATCGATGGAAAGGTGAAGCTCTTGACGGCGACGATGCCGAGTTTGCCGGTGATCGGGATATAGAGGTTCACCGGCACGTGCAGGTTCACCGGGATGGCGGTGTCGGGAATGCTCTCGGAAAAGTCGACGCCCCACAGGCCCTGATAGTCGCCGCGCCAGAAGATGCCGTTGCTGTAGTTGCCGCTGTTGAGGATGCCGGTGTTAACGTTGCCCGAGTTGGCGAAGCCGGTGTTGTAGTCGCCGGGGTTCAACCAGCCGGTGTTGTAGGAGCCCGGGTTGAAGCCGGCGGTGTTGAAGCTGCCGGCGTTGAAGCTGCCGGAGTTGTAGCTACCGGTATTACCCAGACCGGTGTTGACGCTGCCGGGGTTGAACAGTCCGGTGTTGATGTTGCCGGCGTTGAAGAGCCCCGTGTTGGTGGCGCCGGTGTTGCCGATGCCCCAGTTGTCGGTGCCGGAGTTTGCGATGCCGACACTGGCGTCGCCGGAGTTGAACAGGCCGCTGTTGTTGGTGCCGGAGTTGAACAGGCCGGTGTGGCCGCTGCCGGAGTTCAGGCCGCCGAAGCCCACCCGGTTCTGGCCGGTCAGGCCGATACCGATGTTGTTGTTTCCGGTGCTCGCCAAGCCGAGGTTGAAGTCACCGGTGTGAGCCAGCCCCAGGTTGGAGTTGCCCGCGTTGGACAAGCCGATGTTGTTGTTGCCGGCGTTGGACAAGCCGACGTTGTGGTCGCCGAGATGACCCAGGCCGACGTTGAAGTCGCCGAAGTTTGCCAGGCCAAGGTTGTTGGTGCCGAGGTTGGCAAAGCCGATGTTGTTGTTGCCGGTGTTTGCGAAGCCGATGTTGTTGTCTCCGACGTTGCCAAAGCCCACATTGTTGTGGCCGACGTTGGCGAACCCGAAGTTGAGCACCGCTGTCGTGGGCGGCGGCACCTGGCTGTACAAAGCGCCCGCGAGGTTGGCGCCGACGTTGGCCAGACCCGAGACATTGGCCGGGGTCGCAATGCCCGTGTTGTAGTAGCCCGAAATCGTGTCGCCCAGGTTGGCCACACCCGAGAGCAACGAGCCGTAGTTCTTGAAGCCTGAGACGCCGGTCGAAGCGTTCTGCAGGCCCGAGAGGTTGGCGCCGAAATTCAAGATGCCCGATACAGTGCCGGGGCCACCATTGAAAAAACCGGAGGACGGCAACGCGCCGGTGTTGAAAAACCCTGGAGCGGACCGGAATTCGAACAGCGTCCATCGAGCCGGCCCCAGACCGGCCGTGGCCGGGATGAACACCTTGGTCGTACCGTCCAGGGCACCGATATTGAAGGTGACCTCCGGACCGATGGCTCTGAGCTCCGGGATGACCATTGATGCGACCGTGGCCGACTCGATCGGGATCGGCGGAATGATGCCGAGGTCGACATTGAAGCCCACAGCGAAATCCGACAACGTGATGCCGCTGAAGACGGTGTCGGTGAAACCGGCGGTGATGGGTATATTGATCGGAGCATCGACGGTCAGGTGAGCAGGAATCTCCGTCATCTGGATCGCGTAACCGAACTCTACGAGGCCTTGCCGGTCGCCGCGCCAGATCACCCCATTGCTCATGTCCCCGGTCATGAAAGCGCCGGTGCCGATCTCACCCGAGTTGGCCAGGCCCGTGTTGTAACCGCCGACGTTGTACAAGCCGGTGTTGTAGCGACCGGGGTTGGCGATGCCGGTGTTGGTGCTTCCGGTGTTGTACAGGCCGGTGTTGAAGTTGCCCGCGTTGGCGATGCCGGAGTTGACGAGGCCGGCGTTGAACAAGCCGGTGTTGGTGCTGCCGGTGTTGCCGACGCCGGTGTTGAAGTTGCCCGAGTTGCCGATGCCGAAGTTGCCGTTGCCCGAGTTGCCGATGCCGATGTTGTTGGCGCCGGAGTTGAAAAGGCCGATGTTGCCGGTACCCGAGTTCAGTGCGCCAAGGCCGATTTGACCGTTTCCGGTGAGTCCGATGCCGATATTGTTGCTGCCGGTGTTGCCGAAGCCGAAGTTTGCATCGCCGGAGTTGCCCCAGCCGAAGTTGTCGCTGCCGGTATTGCCGGAACCGACGTTGCCACTGCCGTTGGTCAAACCCGGGCCCGCGTTGCCGAAGCCGACGTTCGCGTCGCCGGTGTTTCCGCTACCGAAATTGCTGCTGCCGATGTTTCCCAGCCCGATGTTCGCGTCACCGAGATTTCCGGTGCCCAGGTTGAAGTCGCCGCTGTTTCCGCTACCGACGTTCCATGCCCCGATGTTGGCCAGACCGAGATTGACGACCGGCCCGGCCGGGGAGTTGATGACGCCGACCATGTCGGCGCCGGTATTGAAGATGCCCGAGACATTGGCCGGCGCCGCGTTCGCCAGGCCGGTGTTGTAAATGCCCGACATGGTGTCGCCGAGGTTTGCCATGCCGGACTGCAGCGAGCCGTAGTTGAGTAAGCCGGAGGTTCCTGACGCGCCCGTCAGTGCGCTGTTGAAGATGCCCGAGACGTTGGCGCCGAAATTCGCCAGGCCGGACACGCCGCCGGCCCCGGAGTGGAAAAAGCCCGACGACGGGTTGGTGGTCGCATTGCCGAAACCCGGGGCCGCCGGGATTCGCAGAAATATAATTTCGCCCTTCTCCACGGCGCCGAAGATATTGATGGGTATCTTGACGTCCGGTCCGCCGATGGTGATTGTTATCGAGGGAGTGGTGAGGGAGGATGCACCGAGAGTTATCGGACCATAGAATAAGACGCCGCCGGGTGTGCCGTCGGTCGGCAAAATATCGGTTTTGGGGATGACCTGCCCATCGACGGTGAGCGGAATGACTTGCCCCGGGATGGTGATGAGCTGGTTGACGGTAATGACCATCGACTCATTGATCGGCAGTTCAGGTGTCTGGTATGTGAGGTCGATGGCGATCTGGCCGGCGCCGTCGAATTCGCGGAAAAAGCCATTGTTGAAATCACCGGTGTTGAAGAAGCCCGTGTTGACGTCGCCCGCGTTATAGCCGCCCGTGTTGGTGTTGCCGACGTTGTAGCTGCCCGTGTTGGTGCTGCCCACGTTGAAGCCACCGGTGTTGAAGCCGCCGGTGTTGTACCAGCCCGTGTTGTTGCTGCCGACGTTGCCGAATCCGGTGTTGGTGTTGCCGACGTTGTTGAAGCCGGTGTTTCCGATGCCGGGATTTTGGATCCCGGTGTTCAAATTTCCTGCATTGAGGATGCCCCAGTTTCCGGTGCCGGAGTTCCCGATCCCGACGTTGCCGGTGCCTGAGTTGAATAATCCGATATTGCCGGTGCCCGAGTTGAACAGGCCGTTGTTGGCGGCCCCGGAGTTCAGGGTGCCGATCCCTACCTGGCCGTTGCCGGTGAGCCCGACACCGAAACTATTGTTGCCGGTATTGGCGAAACCGATGTTGTTGCTGCCGGTGTTCGCGAACCCCTGATTGAAGCTGCCGGCGTTCCCCCAGCCGAAGTTGTTGGCGCCCTGGTTGGCCCAGCCGGTGTTGGCGTTGCCCAGGTTGCCGGAACCGACATTGAACGAGCCGATGTTCGCGCTGCCGACATTCTGGTCGCCGAGGTTGCTGGATCCGAAATTGAGGCTACCGAAATTGCCGGCTCCAAGATTTGCGTTGCCTGCGTTTCCGAAGCCCACGTTTCCGTCGCCGAGGTTGCCGCTACCGAGATTCGTACTGCCCAAGTTGCCCAGGCCGATGTTGTTCGCGCCGGAATTGCCGGGGACCTCCGGGCCACGGAATAAGCCCGCGATATTACTGCCGGTGTTGTAAACGCCGGAGATGAGGGCCGTCGTGGTGATCGGCTCAAAACTCACGTTCTCCATGCCCGAGACGGTGTTACCGATGTTGAATAAGCCGGATTGGAGTACCCCGTTGTTGGAGAGTCCCGAATTGTTGCCGATGGCATCCAGCGCAAAGTTCAAGAGCCCGGAACTGTCGGCCCCGGAGTTGTTGAAGCCCGAGGTGCCGCCGGCGCCGCTGTTGAAAAAGCCTGATGACGGGCTCGTCGTCGAGTTGCCAAAGCCCGTGGTGCCCAATATGAGGCCCTGATAGTCGCCCCGCCACAGCGCGCCGTTGCCGAAGTTCCCGCTGATCAAGATGCCGGTATTGACATTGCCCGAGTTGGCAATGCCGGTGTTGTAGCTGCCGGCGTTGAAATAGCCCGTGTTGATGTTGCTGGAGTTGAAGCCGCCGGTATTGGTGTTGCCCGGGTTGAAGCTGCCCGTGTTGTAGCTGCCCGCATTGCCGAAGCCCGTGTTGGCTATTCCCGAGTTGAAGAACCCGGTATTGGCATCGCCGGAGTTGCCGATACCGGTGTTGTAGCTGTGGCCAGAGTTGCCAATGCCGAAGTTCCCGGTGCCGGAGTTGCCGATACCGATGTTGTTGGTGCCGGAGTTGAACAGACCGATATTGCCGGTTCCGGAATTCAGGCCGCCGATGCCGAATTGGCCATTGCCCGTGAGGCCGATACCGATGTTGTTGTCGCCGGTGTTGCCGAAGCCGATGTTGTTGTTGCCGCTGTTGCCGAAGCCGCGGTTTCCGCTGCCCGTGTTGCCGAACCCGATATTGTTCACTGCGGCCGTCAAGCCGGGGCCGACGTTTCCGAACCCGATGTTTCCGTTACCGAGGTTGCCGCTGCCGTAGTTGGAGCTACCCTGGTTGCCGCTGCCGATGTTGCCGCTGCCGACGCTGCCGAAACCGATGTTGAAGTCGCCGATGTTGGCGTTGCCGATGTTGCCTTGGCCGATGTTTGCCACACCGATATTGCGGAAGTTGACTTGCGCGGCGGCCGCGGCAGCGGGCAGCGCGCCGGTGAGGTCCGGTACCGCTGTGAACGGCGTCAGTGCCGAGATGGCCGCGGCCGCCCCTGCGCGGTAGTCGAACATTGCGGCCACGTCCTGCGCCCACATCTGTTCGTACTGGCCCTCGGCAGCCGCGATCGCCGGCGCGTTCTGGCCGAAGAGATTCGACAGCACCATGTGCACGAACGCTCTGCGGTTGGCCGCGACGAGCTGTGGATGCACCGTGGCTGCGACAGCCCCCTCGAACGCGGCCGCAGCCAACCGGGCCTGGGTCGCCGCCTGTTCGGCCTGCTCGGCAACAGCGCTCAGCCACCCCACATACGGCGCCGCCGAACGTGTCATCGCCGCTGCCGCCGGTCCCTGCCACCCGGAGCCGGCCAGGCCCGCGGTCACCGCGGCAAAAGAGGAGGCCGCCGAGCCCAACTCCGTCGCAAGCCCCTGCCAGGCCGCCGCCGCCGCCATTGTCGGCCCCAGACCTACCCCTAGGTACAACCGCGCGGAGTTGATCTCTGGGGGAAGCACTGCAAAACTCATTGCACACCCGTCATTGAAGTCGTTGCCATTGAGCGCCGGTTTGCAGTCCGCACCACCGTTCGGGATGGCTGATTATGGACCAAGGCGATGCCAAATAATCGGGTTTTGCACCGAATTCGAATTTTTTCTATTGGTCTCGCCATAGCGTGGTCCCGCCTCGAAAGAATTCAACTTACTGGCTGGTCCTGTGGTGCGTTCGCGACGGCGGGCGAGCCGCCGCGCCGCAGATCGACAGCGCTCTCAGTAGCTGGTGCGATTCTGTGACGTGCCGCCAACATAAATCATAATAAAATCTGAAAATGTGTCTCATTGAATTTAATAGCGGCGCTCGCCCCGGCTCTCCCGACGCATATCACATGTTTGCCTCAAAACGTCGAACACATTGCTTGGATCAGGCTACGATCCCGTCCTACGGATACGGATTGAATCGATGATGCCGGGCGCGGCCGTGGGGTGCTGGATGTCATATGTACTTGTTTCGCCGCAATTCGTGGCGGCGGCCGCGGCCGACGCCGCGCGTATCGGCGCCTCGCTTGCCGCGGGGACCGCCGTGGCCGCGGCCTCGACGACCGCGGTGGTGAGCGCGGCCGCCGACGAGGTTTCGGCGGCCATCGCCGCGCTATTTTCTGAGCACGGGCAGGGCTATCAGGCAGTGGCCCGGCAGGCCGCGGCGTTTCATGGCGAATTCGTGCAGGCGCTCGGCGCCGGTGCCAGCTCGTTTGCCTCCGCTGAGGCGGCAAACACCTCGCCGCTGCAGTCGGTAATCGGCGCGGCGGCGGCGCCAGCGCAGTCGTTGCTGTCGCGCCCGCTGATCGGCAATGGCGCCAATGCCACGACACCCGGCGGCAACGGCGCCGACGGTGGCTGGTTGTTCGGCAGCGGCGGCAACGGCGCGCCCGGTGCCGCGGGTCAGCCCGGTGGCAACGGCGGGTCAGCCGGGCTCTGGGGCGATGGCGGTCTTGGTGGCGCGGGCGGCAACGGTGGTGCCAGGGGCGGCGACGGCGGTAACGGCGGGCTGTTACTGGGCCGCGGCGGCGCCGGTGGCATGGGCGGCATCGGTGCCGCCGGCGGCACCGGCGGCACCGGCGGCACCGGCGGCAATGGCGCGCTGCTGATCGGTGGTGGCGGCGTCGGCGGTGCCGGCGGCATTGGCGGAGCCGGCGGCGGCACCGGCGGCCACGGTGGCACCGGCGGCACTGGCGCGCTGCTGATCGGCGCGGGTGGGGACGGCGGTGCGGGCGGGATCGGCAGCCCCGGCGCCACTGGAGCGGGCGCGGCTGGGAATGGCGGTGACGGCGGTAACGGCGGGGCCGGTGGATTGTTCATGAACGGCGGCCACGGCGGCGCCGGCGGCCAGGGTGGCGATGGCGGTGTCGGCAACGCCGCCATGACGACCGGCGGTACCGGAGGATCCGGTGGCGCCGGCGGCAACGGCGGTAA
>NZ_UPHT01000127.1 GCF_900566085.1 Mycobacterium attenuatum | reverse complement strand
CCCCCCCCCGAGCCAGCACCCCACATCCAACAAGCCCTCGGCGGTAATTCCCAGGGTGCCCGGGTGCCTTGCTCATCGCTGTGCCTGCCTTGCCAATCCTGTTGCGATGCTTGGGCTTTAGCGGTCGTGGACGGTCCGGATCAACCGTACTTGGCCCACCACGTGTGCAGTTCGTCGATGGTGGCCGGATCGCCGAAGACGTCGCTGAGCATCAGCTTTTCTTCGTTGGTCCAGATCACGTTCGGGTGGTTCTTATAGGTGCCGCACGCGATCATGCCGGCGGTCACGTTCGGTGTCCGGTCGTAATGCCAGCCGTCCGGCGACGGTCCTTCCCCGGGGCAGTTCATCAGCTCCACCGCGGCGATGTCGTCGTTGAAGGCCTTCTTCAGTGCGTCAAGCGTCGAGAAAAGCCCGTAGATCGCGCGACTGGGACCGCCCTGGTTGGTGTTCTGCCCGCAGTTGTACATGGCCGTCGCACCGGTCCATACACTGTCCGGCTTTGGAGTGGTCGGGGTGCAGGTGCCGCTGGCGTAACCGGATGGCAGGTAACTCATCAACCTGGACTGGGGGTCACCGGCGGGACTGGTGGTCGGTGCCGAACTTGGGGTCATCGGCTTGCTGGAAGTGGGGACGGATGTCGTGGTGTCGGCCTTCGGGGTGGTGTCGGGTCGGGTCGCCAGCCAGATCCCGATGGCTGCGATGACGAGAACGACCACCAGCGCGGCAGCGCCGGCCACGATCGGCCACGGGTTGCGCTTGCGCGGCGCCGGCGCCTGGTTCCACGGCGACGGCACGCCCGGTTGTTGCGGTGGCGTTCCCGGTGGCGTGCCACCCCAGCCGCCGCCTTGGTAGTACTGGGGGACTTGGGCGGGCTGGCCGGCGGACGGCATGGGGCCGCTCGCCGGCGCCCACGGTTGCCCGGTAGGGCTCGACGGTGGCAACGGAGCCGAACCGCCCGCGTCCGAGTACTGCGGCACCGGCGGCGGGGTGGCAGCAGCTTGCGTGGGCGGCTGGGCCACAAATGCGGTGCCCGGCAAGGTTGCTTCCTGGCTGCGGCGCAAAATGTCGGCCGCGTGGTCTTGATCGGGATCGCTGAGCGCGTCGTGGGCGGCCCGTGCGAGATCACCGGCGCTGGCGTAGCGGTCTTCGGGCTTCTTGGCCATACCGCGAGCGATCACCGCGTCCAGTCCCCTGGGTATCCCCGAACGCATGGCGCTCGCGTGCGGGACCGGATCCATCAAGTGAGCGGTGACCAACGTCGACGCGCTGTCGGCGCGGTACGGAGGCGACCCCGTCAAGCATTCGTACAACACACACGCCAGGGCATAGATGTCGGCCCGGTAGGTGACCTCATCGTTGGAAAACCGTTCGGGCGCCATGTATTTCCAGGTGCCCACCGCGGTGCCCAATTGGGTGAGCTTTTCGTCGGTGGTGGCGCTGGCGATGCCGAAGTCGACCAGGTATGCGAAGTCGTCCCGGGTCACCAGGACATTGGGAGGCTTGACGTCGCGGTGCATCACCCCGGCGGCGTGGGCCGCATCCAGGGCGGAGGCGACCTGGCTGATGATGGCCACCGCTCGCGGTGGGGTCAGCGGACCGAAACGTTTGAGCAGGGTGTCCAGGTCGGTGCCCTCGATGAGGCGCATCTCCAGGAACATCTGCCCGTCGATCTCGCCGTAGTCGTGGATCGGCACCACGTGGGGTTCCTGTAACCGGCCGGCGGTGCGCGCCTCGCGCTTCATCCGCTCGCGAAACACGGGGTCCTTGCTGAACTCGGCGGTCATCAGCTTGACCGCGCAGGGCCACTCTTTGACGGTGTTCTCGGCTTCGTAGACCTCGCCCATGCCGCCACGGCCCAGTAGCCGCTTGAGGTGGTACGGGCCGAACATCGACCCCACACGCGAATCTGGCGCCTCGCCCATCGCTGATCCTCCCTCGACCCAACCCGAATTTCGCCGACCCTATCAAGCGCGCCCGACATATCGCAGCGTGTGCGATCATCGGCCCGGCAACCCGTGTCGGTAACCATGACGGTAAGCCCTCGCCAATCTGACCGCATGAAAACGGGGCGTAAACCGTCCCCCGGCAACGGGCGCCGGTGATCCCGACGATCTCCTGCACAATCGGCAAGATGTTGCTGCGGCTGTGGCCGGATGCCGGCCAGGTATCCAGGCGGGCACAGGTGGCTCAGGTGGTTCCGGCCAGCGAGGCCGCGCAGTCAGCTTAGGCGGCCAGTTAGCTTAGCCCTGCGCGCCGCGGGACGAAAAACTTTGGCGCAGCAGGTCACTGAGCCCGCACGCGTCCTTTCGAGGCGGCGCGTCGCGGCCAATGCGGTTGCGACACAACCGTCGTGCCGGCGGGCTAGCGGTCGCGCCGGGCGTTGATCTGAAAGCTGAACTCGTGGTCGCAGATACGGATGCGGTCGCCCTCGTTGAGCGTGGCGGTGCCGCGGATGCGCTGGTGCTGTACGTGCACACCGTTGGATGACCGCAGATCGTTGATGATGTAGTTGGTTCCGGTGTCGACGATGACCGCATGGTGACGGCTGACATTTGCACTGTCGAGCACGATGTCGTTGTCACTGAGACGGCCGATCCGGGTCGCCGCGGTGCGCAGCGGATAGTCGCGCCCGGTGGCGATATCGTGCAGGCAGGCGATGGCCTGCTGTCCGGTTACCATGGTCCGCTTATCGAGCACGGTGACGGTGCCGACCGCGGTGGATTTGGCGTTCATCTTAGCGTCCAGCGGTTCCTGGCGCAGGATTCGTTCGTTGAGGGCGCGCAGGGTCGGGCCAGGATCGATGCCGAGATCCTCGGCCAGGGTCGTCTTTACCCGTCGATACGCGCCCAACGCGTCGGATTGTCGATCGGTGAGGTAATAAGCGGTGATCAGCTGTGCCCACAAGGGTTCGCGGTACGGGTGCTCGACGGTGAGAGCCTCGAGTTCGGTGATCACCTCAGCGGCCCGCCCGCAAGCGATTTCGGCTTCCGCCTTGGCGGTGTGGGCGAGGATCTTGTCCTCGACGAGTGCGGTGGCGAATGCGTCGACGAACTGGAAGTCCCGCAGGTCGTCGAGCACGAGTCCACGCCATTCCCGCAGTGCCGCAGATAAATGCCGGCTGGCTTGTTCGAACTTGCCGGCGGCCGCCGCGTGCACCCCGGCGGCCTTCTCCGCGATGAACCGCCCGAGGTCGCAGCTGTTCTCCGGGATGCTGAGCCGATAGCCCGGCGGCGCCGCGGCCAATACCGCTCGGGGGTCGACGCCGGCTCCGCTGAGCAGCTTGCGCAGGTTGGACACATAGGAATGAATGCTGGCCCTGGCTCCGGAGGGCGGCCACTCCTCCCAGAGGGCGGTGATCAGCGTGTCGACCCCGACCGGCCGGTTGCGGTTTATCACCAGCATGGCCAGTACCGCCCGCTGCTTGGGGGTGCCGGTCGGCACCAGCGTGCCGCCGATGCTCATCTCCAGCGGTCCCAGCAGCCCGAATTCCAGACGTTTGCCCGTCATCGCGTTACCAGCCATCCCGGGGTCCATCGTGATTTCATCTGTCCCTCATTGCCCCTCATTGCCCCTCATTGCCCAGTGTCAATCAAGCGTCAACGGTCCTCATCAACCGTCATTGTGGTACCAAGTTCGCCGATCCGGTATAAACCTAGGGCTCCGGCACGTCGATAGTGTCGCGCCGCCCCACCGGAATACGGCCGTCCATCGGTGTGTATGGAGCGAATCTCGTTGGGGGCCTGGGTGGCCCGCGACCGGCGGGCAGCCGGCCGGGTTATTGCCCGCGGTGGCTGCCCGCCGTCGCTGTGGTCGTGGTCAGGTGCCGGTGGTGACGACCATGAAGTCGTGGCTGGTGGCCCACGCCTTGATGAACGTCTCCAGGGGGACCTGCTCGTCGCGGCCCTGCTTGGTGCCGCTGTCGTTGAGGTGCACGATGCCGTTGGCGGTGTCGACTCCGGTGACCACCACGGCGTGGTCCGAACGAGGATTGCCGTCGCTGTCTTTGCTGTCGATCGGTTGGTTCCAAATCATTTCGGCGTTGAGGCTCACGATGACCTTGTGTCCGCTGCCCAGGAACTGCTCGAGCGCTTCCATGCCCGTGGGAATACCGGTTTGCGGTGCGTCGTCGGTGTCGGTGACCTTGGCGTCGACGCCGTAGTGCGCCAGCAGCGCCGGCACGTCCCACATGCTGGTGCCCATGCCCGAATTCGGGTTCGAGGGGTCGGCGGGCTTGATGTAGATCGAGCCGGGGTGAACGGTGCTGGGTGTCGACTGGGCCACCTTGACGATCGCCCTCTCGGACGGCTCCTTGCCGGTGATCTGGCCGACCACGTCGGCGCTCGACATGATCACGCAGTCGTCGTATTGCTGGTAGCGCCACCACTTTGCGGCCGCTACCGGGTCGCCGTACATCGTGCCCGAAGCCGCATCGGCCGGGCAGGAAAGTCCCAATGCCAGCGCCCCGGCGAAGGTGGCAGCGACTGCGGTCTTGGCGATGGTGGAGATCTTCATTGGTCATTCCTTTTCTGGTTCGCTCGGTCTGTCATTCCGGCCACTTGGATGGCTGCGAAGGGTGCGTTGAGAAAAGGTTGCGATAACGGCCTTTTCGTTATCTCTATGAATCCTTGAAGTGACTTAGCGGACCATTCGGGGCTCCAGACGCCGATGGCGGGCAGCCGATCCCGAAGCTTGGGTGGCTGCCCGCCCTGTGTGCGGCCAGGAACTACTTGTGCGTTTCTTGGGTGACGGTCATGAAGTCGTGGCTGGTGGCCCACGCCTTGACGAAGGTGTCCAGGGGGATCTGTTCGTCGCGGCCGTCCGGGTTGCCGCTGTCGTTGAGGTGCACGACGCCGTTGGCGGTGTCGACGCCGGTGACCACCACTGCGTGGTCGGCCCGCGGCTGGCCGTCGCTGCCCTTGTTCTCGATCGGCTGGTTCCAGATCATCTCGGCGTTCACCCCGACGATCACCGCGTGGCCGCTACCCAGGTACTGCTCGAGCGCCTCCATGCCGGTGGCGACACCGGTCTGTGCGGCGGTGTCCGAGTCGGTGTTGACGCCGTGGACACCGTAGTGGGCCAGCAGGGTGGGCAGGTCTTCCGGGTTGGTGCCCATGCCCGAGTTCGGGTCGTTCTTGTCGGTGGGCTTGATGTAGATCGAGCCTGGGTGGCTGGCGCTGGGGGTCGACTGGGCGACTTTGATGATGGCCCGCTCCGAGGGCAGCTTGCCGGTGATCTGGCCGACCACATCGGCGCTGGACATGATGGCGCAGTCGTCGTAGTTCTGGTGACGCCAGTACTTGGCTGCCGCGGTCGGGTCGCCGAACATGGTGCCGCCGGAGGACGCATCGGCCTGGCCGGCCAAGCCCAGCGCTAAGCCGGCGGCCAGTGCGGCGGCGGCGGTTGCCTTGGCGACGGTGGAGATGCTGATGGTCTTCATGGCCTGGCCCTTTCTCAATTCCGCTCCGGCGGAGTGGCTGTTGAGAAAAGGCTCTGACGGTGACCTATTCGTTATCTCGACGAATTCTTGGAGTGATCCGGCCGGCCGCGGCGCTACCCGGGACCGTCAGTTGCAGGCCCAGGTGTCGATGTAGCCGCCGTCGAGTTTGCCCAGCGCGTCCTTCATGGCGGCGCTGAGGTTCGGGCCCGTGCCGCCCTTGTAGTCACGGTCTTTCGCGGCGACGGCACCACACGCAGTGAAGGAGGTGAGCACCTTGCAATCGGAGTAACCGCAGGACTTGACCGCAGTGGCCTCGGCAGCCGCCTTGGTCGGGTAGGCCCACGACCGGCCCCACGACCCGTTGCCGGAATAGGCGATAGCACCGTAGGAATCGGTGGCGTGTGCCGCGGGCGCCAACGCCGAGGTGGTCGCGGCCGTCGCGATCGTCGCGATGATCACCGCCAGCCGGGCGACGGGCACGGCGGACCGGCGTTGACGGGGAACCATCATCGTCATGGGTGAATCCTTTCCGGGCGTCGGCGATCCGGCTGTATGAACATGCCGTCACGACGTCCGCCAATGGCTAGACCGGTTTGGTGGCGGTGACCTGTTTGCCCCAGTCGGACATCGTCAGCGTCACCGAAGTGTTCGGGGCCGGGACGATCTGGAGCTGTACGAGGTGAGAGGACCCATCGGACGCGGTCCAGACGGTGGTGGGCACCGTGGAAGCGTCTTCGGTGCTCAACCGTGAGCCGGCCAGCGTCGCGATGTCGTCGGCGGCGGAGTTCCCGGCGATCTTCGTGGTGGCGACGCCATTGACCTGCTGGGAGCCAGCCACCGACGCGTCCCGGAGGTTGGCCAGCACATTGGCCAGACCCTTGTCCGGGTCCAGCAGGACCGACACGTTGTAAATCGACGCGCCGTTGCCGAAGTCGGTATACGTACCCGGTTGGCCGAGGTCGGCGTAGAGGTGGCCGTCGACATAGACGAATTTCACGTCTTGGGGGTCCTTGCCGACGAGCATCGTCGCGCTGCCGGTGGCGACGGTCTGTGGTGTGTTGGAGACATCGCCGTCGAGCTTGGTGACCCGCAGGTTCGGCACGTCACCGTGCACGACGAGCCGCAGGTGCATGCTGGTGACCTTGCGCATGACGTCGGTGGCCTGCTTGAGCAGCCGCGCCGCCTCCCCGCTGGTGGTCGCGGCGGTCGTGGATGACGACTTGGCACTGGTGCCCGGATGTCCGCAGCCACCGATCGTCAGTGCGACGAAGAGCCCCGTCGTCGCGGCGACAAGGCTTCTGGTCGCGGCGGCGCCAAGGCTTCGACGCGCAAGCTTCATTGGCATCTCCTGACGTCTCCTGACATCTCCGGATTTCATCCTCGCTTTGAGGATTCAGGCCCAGTTACTCAAGCCGAACTTCGAGCTTAGTGAGCGCCGGGATGTGCCTGGCCGGTTTGGGTCCGAGTGCCGTGGGAGTTGGGCCGCCCTCACGTCGGCCGAATGCCGCGATGCGGGGATCCCGGTGCTCGGGAACCCCGCATCGCGGTGTGGATTCGATCAGGTGAGCTGACTGGCGTACTGCGGGCAGTAGTCCTTGGTTGCGTAGACGACGTAGTATGCGGCCTGCTTGGAGGTCAGGTTGGTCTGGCTGAGGATCTCCTTCGCAATTTGGGCTCCGGTTTCACCGGCCGCCAATTCGGTGCAGACCTGGTGGCCCCCTTCGACGGCCGCCTGAGGTGAGCTGAATGTGACGCCCACCGACTCCATCTGCGAGATGAAGGCGGTGTCTGCTGCGGTGGTGGCGGAGGCGATGCCGGCGGTGGCGACGGCGAGCCCGGCGGCGGCGGCGCCGACAGCGGTGGCCAGAACTGCGGTGAGGCGTACTGAGAACATTGGTGAGGTCCTTTGCTGGGTGCTGTGGTTTCCTGCGTGGTGAACCCAGCTTCGGATCGAGCGCTTGGCGAATTCTCAATAACTTCTTGATAACTTCCCGGCACCGGTTCGGCGGCGGTCGGGCTAGGCCCGGGTCATCGCGTAGTAGGCACCACGACGGGCCAGGAGCTCGGCGTGGTTGCCTTGTTCGACGATCCGTCCGTCTGCTACCACGACAATCCGGTCGGCATCGCGAATCGTCGAAAGGCGGTGGGCGATAATGAAACTCGTTCGATCGCGGCGCAGTCGGCGCATTGCGTGCGCGATGAGCAGCTCGGTGCGGGTGTCCACCGAGCTGGTGGCTTCGTCCAGGATCAGCAGCTCGGGACGGGCGAGGAAGGCCCGCGCGATGGTGATCAGCTGCTTTTCGCCGGCGCTGATATTGCTCCCGTCGCCGCTGATCCGGGTCTGATAGCCGGCCGGCAGGCTACGCACGAACCGGTCGACATAAGCCGCTGTCGCGGCTTCGGCTATCTCGTCCGGCTCGGCTGTCGGTCGCCCGTAGGCGATGTTTTCGGCAATCGTCCCGTCGAATAACCAGGTGTCCTGGAGCACCATGCCGATCCGTGACCGCAGTGCTTGCCGGCGCATCGAGGCGATGTCGACGCCGTCGATCAGGATCCGGCCGGAATCGACCTCGTAGAACCGCATCAGCAGGTTCACCAGGGTGGTCTTGCCCGCGCCGGTCGGTCCGACGATCGCCACCGTGCTACCGGGCTCGGCCACCAGCGACACGTCCCGGATCACCGGATGACCGGGGTAGTAGCCGAAGTTCACGTGCTGAAACTCCACGCGACCGGGCCGACTCGCTCCCTGGGTGGGCTCCGGCCCCCGGCCAGCCGGGTCGGGCTTCCGGCTCGTCGGGTCGGGCTCGGGTGCCTCTTCGGTCTCGTCGAGCAGGTCGAACACTCGCTCGGCGCTGGCCACACCCGATTGCAGGGTGTTGTACATCCCGGCCACCTGGCTCACCGGGGTGTTGAACTGACGGACATATTGAATGAAGGCCTGGATGCTGCCCAGCGTGATGTGTCCGGTGGCCACCTGCAGGCCACCCACCACGGCGACGCCGACGTAACCGAGGTTGCCGATGAACGTCGTCGCCGGTCCGACCAGACCCGACAGGAATTGTGCACCGAAGCTGGCCCGGTAGACGTCGCCGTTGAGCCTGCGGAATTCTTCACGCGCGGCGGCCTGGTGGCCGAAGGTCTTGACCACCGTGAAGCCGCTGTAGGTCTCTTCGATGTGGGCGTTGAGACGCCCGGTGCTGGTCCAATGCGCAACGAACAGTCGTTGCGAACGTCGGGTGATCGCCCGCGTCACCAACAGCGACAGCGGCACGGTCAGCACCGTGATCAGCGCCAGCAGCGGCGAGATCCACGCCATCATGAACAGCACCGCCAGCACCGTCAGAATCGAGGTCACCAGCTGGCTGATCGTCATCGACAGCGACGACTGGACGTTGTCGATGTCGTTGGTGACCCGGCTCAACAGCTCGCCGCGTTGACTTGCGTCGAAGTAGGACAACGGCAGCCGGTGCACCTTGTCCTCGACATCGGACCGCAACGCTGCAATGGTCCGCTGCACCGTCACGTTCAGCAATCGGGCCTGCGCCCATATCAACAGCGACGCAACCACATACAGCACCAGCGCCAGAGCCAGTGTCCGCCCGACCGCGCCGAGGTCAACACCCTGGCCCGGCACCACATTCATCCCCGACAGCAGGTCGGCGAACGCGTTGTCGCCGCGGGCCCGGGCTGCCGCGACGGCCTGGGCCTTGGTGATTCCGGCCGGCAGCCGCCGCCCGATCACGCCGTTGAACAACAGATCCGTGGCATGGCCCAGGATTCGCGGAACGGCCACGCCGATCGCGGTGCCGGTGATGCCCAGCGCGATCACCGCGAGGCTGAGCCGGCGTTGCGGCGCGAGCCGTTTCACCAGGCGCGCTGCCGAACCCCGGAAGTCCTGCGACCGCATGGTGGGGGCCGGCGCCGCGCCGCGCGGCCGCTGGTTCATTGCCATGGTCACGAGACGCCCCCGGCGGCGACGGTCACCGACTGCGAGATCGCGAATTCGGCATAGGTGGGGCAATCGGCCAGCAGGGCCTCGTGAGAGCCCGCGCCGACGATCTTGCCGTTGTCGATGACGATCACCTGGTCGGCCTGGCATGCAGTCGAAACACGTTGTGTAACAACGATAATCGTTGAACCTGCGGCCACTTCGCGCAGCCGCGCGCGAACGCGCGCCTCGGTGTGCACGTCCAGCGCCGAGAACGCGTCGTCGAAGAGATAGATGGCGGGCCGGCGGATGACGGCCCGCGCGATCGCCAGCCGTTGGCGCTGCCCGCCGGAGAAGTTGACCCCGCCCTGGCCGACGCGCATGTGCAGGCCGTGCGCCGCCACGAAATCGTCTGCGGCGGCAACGCGCAGCGCCTCCCACATCTCCGCATCGGTGACCAACTGATCCGGAGCGGCGCCGTAGCGAAGGTTGTCCGCGACGGTACCCGAAAACAGGTAGCCGCGCTGGGGCGCCAAACCGACTGCTGCCCAAAGCCGTTCGGTGTGGTAGTCACGGACGTCGATGCCGTCGATCAGGACGGCGCCGTCCGTCACATCACGGAGCCGGCAGATCAGCGAGACCAGGGTCGACTTGCCCGACCCGGTACTGCCGACGATCGCCGTGGTAGCGCCCGGCCGCGCAGTCAGTGAGATATCTTGCAGCACAGGGCAATCAGCGCCCGGATAGGTGAACGTCACTCCGTCGAGGTGGACCATGCCGGTGATCCCGTTCGTCGGGTACGCGGGATTTGCCGGGCTGCCGATGGCGGTGCGGGTGGACAGCACCTCGGTGATGCGTTCGGCGCACACGGATGCTCGCGGCAGCACGACCAGCGTCATCGTCGCCATCAGCACCGCCATCAGAATCTGGGCGAAATACGACAGAAAGGCGCTCAGCGAGCCCACCTGCATCTGGCCGTTGTCGATGCGCTGGCCCCCGAACCAGATCACCGCGACGCTGGACACATTGATGGTCAGGGTGGTCACCGGCAGCATCAGGGCTTGCCAGTTGCCCGCTGCCAGCGCAGTTCCGGACAGCGCGGTGTTCGCCCGGGCGAATCGGTCCCGCTCGAAGCCCTCCCGGGTGAAGGCGCGGACCACCCGGACCCCGGACAGTTGATCGCGCAGCACCCGGTTGATGCCGTCGATCAGGCTTTGCATGCTGCGAAACAACGGCAGCAGATGCGTCATGATCCAGTAGTTCGCGACCGCCAGGACCGGGACGCTGACCAGCAGCAACCAGGTCAGCGCGACCTCTTGGTGGATGGCCATGAGGACGCCGCCGACGCACATGATGGGGGCGGCGACCAGCACGGTGGCCGTCGTCTGCACCAGGAACACGATCTGCCGCACGTCATTGGTGCTTCGGGTCAGCAGCGTCGAGGCGCCGAACCGGGCGGTCTCGCGTTCGGAGAAGGTGATGACGTGCTCGAACAGGGCAGACCGCAGGTCGCGGCCGAAGCCGGTCCCGGTCCGTGAGCCGACGTAGAGCGCACCGACCGCACACAGTAGCTGTAAACCGGTGACGCCCAGCATCACCACACCCAGCCGGACGATGGTGGCGGTGTTGCCCTTGGCGACTCCGTCGTCGATGATCGCGGCGTTGACCGTGGGAAGATATAGCGACGCCAGGGTGCTGATCAGCTGCAACACCATCAGCACCGCGATCAGCCGGCGGTAGGGCCGCAGGTACTGGCGCAACAGTGCCAGGAGCATGGGGTAACTGTCGCACACCGCGTCTGCTCGGCACCGGCGCTGGGTTCGCTCGTCAGACTGAAACGCCTGATCAGCGAGCGTGTCGGTGGTTGACCTGTGGGGCTGCGGCTACAGTGCATGCTGTGACCGGCAGGAGAAGAGGTACGTGGTGCGGCGCAATGTGACGACGCTGGTGATGGCGGCGTCGGCCCTGGTGGCTTTGGCACCCGCGATCGCGGGGTGTTCCGGTTCCGGCGCCAACCAACCGGGTGCGACGATTTCGTCGACGCCCGGCAACTCCGAGGGCAAGCACGGACCGTTTTTCCCGCAGTGCGGTGGCGTCAGCGATCAGACGGTGACCGAGCTGACCCGGGTCGGCGGGCTGATCAACACAGCCAAGAACTCGGTGGGCTGCCAATGGCTGGCGGGCGGCGGCATCATGGGACCGCACTTTTCCTTCTCCTGGTATCGCGGTAGTCCGATCGGGCGCGAGCGCAAGACCGAGGAACTGTCCCGCGCGAGTGTTGAGGACATCAACATCAACGGCCACAGCGGCTTCATTGCGATCGGGAACGAGCCCAGCCTGGGTGATTCGTTGTGCGAAGTCGGGATCCAGTTCCAGGACGATTTCATCGAGTGGTCGGTGAGCTTCAGTCAGAAGCCGTTCCCCCCGCCGTGCGACATCGCCAAGGAATTGACCCGCCAATCGATTGCGAACTCGAAATGAAACGTGTCCTGGTCGGTGCCGCGGCATTGATCACCGTGCTGATTTTCCTGGTGGGCTGCACGAGGTCGGTTTCGGGCACCGCCATCAAGGCGGGTGCGGGCGGCGTGCCGCGCAATGACAATTCCGAGAGGCAGTATCCCAACCTGCTCAAGGAATGTGAGGTCTTGACCACCGACATTCTTGCCAAGACCGTCGGCGCCGATCCTCTCGACATCCAAAGCACTTTCGTTGGTGCGATCTGCCGGTGGCAGGCCGCCAACCCGGCCGGTTTGATCGACATCACCCGGTTCTGGTTCGAGCAGGGCAGTCTGAGCAATGAGCGCAAGGTTGCCGAGGGTCTGAAATATCAGATCGAGAATCGCTCGATCCAGGGCATCGATTCGATTGTGATGCGGACCGGAGATCCCAACGGCGGATGCGGCGTGGCCAGCGACGCGGCCGGAGTGGTCGGGTGGTGGGTCAACCCGCAGGCGCCCGGTATCGATGCCTGCGGGCAGGCCATCAAGCTGATGGAGTTGACGCTGGCCACCAACGCCTGAGCGGGCGGTTGCAGCCAAAACGCTTGAGACACAACATGTTCAGTGGTCTCGTGCAACTGCTGAGATCTGATGGATGCTGTTTGTTGCGTAGGGTCTGCTGTGCGACAGCTCGAAGTGTGAAATGCCGGGTCGGCGCGGCATCCGCTCGGTTTCTCGTTAGTCGGCGACGACCGGGCGGGAGAAAGCGATGTCGTTCTTAATTGCTGCGCCAACGGAATTGGCGCTTGCGGCCGCCGATTTGTCGCACGTTGCCTCAGCGATCGGCGCGGCCAATGCGGCGGCTTTCGCCCCGACCACGACGGTGGTGGCTGTGGCTGCCGACGAAGTGCCGGTGCAGATTGCGGCGTTGTTTGCTGACCGCGGTCAGAGTTATCAGACGCTGAGCGCTCAGACCGCAGCGTTTCACGATCAGTTCGTCAAGGCATTGAACGCGAGCGGGTGCTTATCTGACCGCTGAGGCCGCGAGCGCTTCGCCGTTGCAGATGCTGCAGCAGGATGTGTTGGGCTTGGTGAATGCGCCGCCCCAGGCACTGCTGGGCCGCCCATTGATCGGCAACGGCACCAACGGGGCACCCGGCACGGGCCAATCCGGTCGGCCCGGCGGATTGCTGTGGGGCAATGGTGGTGACGGCGGCGCCGGCGGCGCCGGGACCGGCGGCACCACCGGTTTGGGAGGCGCTGGCGGGCCGGTGGTGCGGGGGCCAACGGCAACCTCGGCGGAAACGGTGGAACCGGCGGAGTCGGTGGCAACGGCGGCGCCGGCGGGACTGGCAAGTCCGGCAACCACGGCTGACGCGGCAGCATCACTTCCACGGCGGACGCTGCTGTCGGTGGACTGAGCCCGGTCTAGGCTTCCCGCGGCACATGGAAGGCGACGAGCGCTGCGCCGCCGGGTTCGAGGTCTTGCCAGCGGCCGGTAGTTCGAAGTACCGCGATCGCTGAGGTTGGGAATTTCTCTGAAATACGTTGTGCAGCAGTGCTATTGGTGCCATGGATGCCATCGGCGGCGGCCAGGATGAGGGCCAGTGATGAGGTGGTGGGCTCGTGCCCGACCACGAGGAGAGTCTTGACGCTATCGGCTACCCGGTTGATCTCCTCGATCACGGCGCCAGGTGTGGCGCCGTAGAGCCGCTCGGCATAACGCACCGGTGCATCGACGCCGGTGCGCGCCAACGTCTCTCGGGTGCGGGCGGCCGTCGAGCACAGCACGCCGTCGACCGTCGGCAGGTTGGCACGCAACCAGTTTCCGGCCAGCCCGGCTTCGCGGATACCCCGTGTCGCCAGCGGCCGGTCGTGGTCGACGACGCCGTCCGGATATGCCGACTTCGCGTGGCGCATTAGCACAAGGGTGCGGCGCTGCTCATTCATTGGGCTCACGTTAATCAGTCGGGACAGCGGGTGGTTATGCCGCGTCCTCGTCGTCGTCTTCGTCGCGCAGGAGTTTCTCCGGGTGGTGGAAGGTGTTGGTGGTGGGCTGGCCGTGGTCTAGATGCGGCGGCGGTATCCATTCGGTGTCGCGGCGGGCG
>NZ_UPHT01000154.1 GCF_900566085.1 Mycobacterium attenuatum | reverse complement strand
CAGCCATGCCGCCGCCGCCACCACCGCCACCGGAGCCGCCGGCAGCGGCGGCACCGGTGGCGGTGGTGGCGGCGGCGGCATGGCTGGGACCGGGGCCGTGGTGGGCGCCGGCGGCGCTGGTGGGATGGGCGGCAACAGCGGGACGGGCGGCCAAGGGGGCGCCGGCGGGCAGGCCGGCAACGGCAAGCTCGGAGACCCCGGTGGAGCCGGCGGGAGCAATCCCGGCCAAACCGGCATCGGCAGCACCGGTGGTGCTGGCGGTACTGGTGTCGGTACCGGCGGGACTGCCGGCGCCGGCGGCATCGCGTGAGATTGCCGGGTCGCCCATAAAATCAAGATCAAATATTCAATAAGCCGGCGTGACACGGATTATCGATGGATTGCGGCTAGTCCCAATCAAGATCAAATCCAACGGCCCGCGCCACCCGGCCTATCGGTGGATTGCGGCCAGACCACTAGCCGAAAAATCGCACGACTACCACCCAGGTCCGTAGATTTGACTCAAGGTCTTGGCCTTGCCTGGAACTGGATCTAATATTCACTCCGTGACTCTGACGGGAGGTCGTTTCACAGATCGACAATCCTAGCTACGTCGCGCGTGCCCCCGGAGGTGTCGAACCATGAGCCATACGATTGAGAAGACTTTTCGGTTCGATGCGGGCCATCGTTCTCTGGGCTTCAACTACAAAAAAGAAGAAACCATCCACGGCCACACTTGGCAGCTCAGACTGATCCTCGAATACGGGGATGAGCTGGATGATATGAAGACCGTTTTCGACACCAATGAGCTGGCCGTCATAGTCGAGCCGATAATAAGCGACCTAGACCATTCCTTCATTATCTGGGACCAAGATCCGATATACGACGACTTCCTCAAGGTCTGTGAGCTGGCAGATGTCGCGGACAAGGTCTATACGGTCGACTTTAACCCCACGATAGAGGGGCTGGTCGAGCACATCTATCAACGGGTAAAGAGCCAACTCCGGCTTGCCGGCTGTGTCCTGAAGCGGGTTGAACTCCAATGCGCGTCAACACTCAAAGCCAGCTACGGGCTCAATTAGCTCAGTCGTGCGCCCATCCACAGTCAGGGAGAAGGTCATGCCGTACACGATCAAGCAAACCATCCGTCTGGAAATGGGGCACCGCACCTGGACCCACGACATGCGCACGAGCAGAGGCGGTAGCGAGCTTTACACTCCCGAATTGGTGGCCAATAAATGTGCCAACCTGCACGGACATACGATTTTCGTTTCGGTGACCCTCACCGGAGACAGCCTTGACGAGCAATACTTCCTCTTGGACACCGACCTGCTGGAGAATGCATTCAGGCCTATCCTCGACGAGGTCGACCACGCGTTCGTGGTGGACCGGAAGGACCCGCTGTATGAGGACATCGCCGCGGTCGCGCGCAAGGGCGGGCTCAAATTGTGCACGGTGGACTTTTCGCCCACCTTCGAAGCGCTGGTGCGCCACTTCTACGATCGCCTGCAGTCGGTCATTGAGGAAAAAGGGTTGGCCGACCAACTCCGTATCAAGGAAATGAAGGTGCTCGGCGAGCAGACCGTCGAGGCCACCTACTGCGGGGAGTAGGCTCAGCGCTCCTGGGACGCGGCGCGGCAGCTACCGCCGGTAGAGTTGTGCCCGAGCAATCAGATCTGAGGAGGAGCGCCGGTGGCGCGGGTGGTCGTGCATGTCATGCCCAAGGCGGAGATTCTCGATCCGCAGGGCCAGGCAATCGTCGGTGCGTTGGGCCGGCTGGGTCATGCCGGAATTTCAGATGTGCGGCAGGGCAAGAGATTTGAACTCGAGGTCGATGATTCCGTCGACGACACCACGCTGGCAGAAATCGCCGACTCGCTGCTGGCGAACACGGTGATCGAGGATTGGACGATCAGCCGGGAGCCGCGGTGACGGCGCGGATCGGGGTCATCACATTTCCCGGCACGCTCGACGACGTGGACGCCGCGCGCGCGGTGCGCCAGGTGGGCGGCGAGGCGGTGAGCCTCTGGCATGCCGACGCCGACCTCAAGGGAGTCGACGCGGTCGTGGTGCCCGGCGGGTTCTCCTACGGTGACTACCTGCGCGCGGGTGCGATCGCCAGTTTCGCCCCGGTCATGGGCGAGGTGGTGGCCGCAGCGGCGGGCGGCATGCCGGTTTTGGGTATTTGCAACGGATTTCAGGTGCTCTGTGAGGCCGGGCTGTTGCCGGGCGCCCTCACCCGCAATGTGGGGTTGCACTTCGTCTGCCGTGACGTGTGGCTGCGAATCGCGTCCGCGTCGACGGCCTGGACATCACGTTTCGAACCGGACGCCGACGTGCTGGTGCCGCTGAAGTCCGGTGAGGGCCGCTATGTGGCCCCGGAGGCGGTTCTCGACGAACTGGAAGGCGAAGGCCGGGTGGTGTTTCGCTACCACGACAACGTCAACGGCTCGCTGCGCGACATCGCCGGCATCAGCTCGGCCAACGGCCGGGTGGTCGGGTTGATGCCGCACCCCGAACATGCGATCGAGGCGTTGACCGGTCCCTCCGATGACGGGCTCGGCCTGTTTTATTCGGTACTGGACGCCGTGCTGGTGGCCTGAGAGCCGCCCGTCTTTTCATCCGGCGTCGAGCAGCAACGGCGTTGTGGTGTGCGCTGTTACGGCAAGCGGGGGCAATTCGCCGAACAGTTCCACCGCCGCGTCGAGGGCGCGGTCGACGATAGCTGCGAACTCGTCGAACCGGATCAGACCCGGGATCGCTTGGAATGTGCAGGCCGTGAAGCCGACGCGCCGCGGATCCGAAGACCCGTGGACCATCGCGGTGACCGCGCGATTGCGGGTGTTCCACAGGTTGGCGAACTGCGCTAGCCGGGCGTGGTCCGCAGCGGGAAAAAAGCAGGCGGGCGCAACCCGCATGACGAACACGTCCGGACGGCCCGCGGAGATCTCCATATGGACGTGCAACCTTCGCGGGAAAGCGTTTGCGACGAAGAAGAACTCGCCGTCATGGCGGCCGCGGAAGTACCGCTTCCCGCGGGTGCGCAGGTAGTGCTCGATCAGGTGCATGCACAGTGGCTCACCCATTGGCGCACCCATTGACGCAGTCGTCATGAACTCATGCTGGCGGCGGCGCCTTGGTTGCTGCTGGGAGACGGGTTAGCCAAATCCGAAGAATCTGTTGAGAATTCGCTGAGTGAGAACGCCGAATCCGGCGACCGGTGCGCCACCGCGTGGCGGGCGGGGCCGGCCCACAGTTCGTCGTCGTCGGCGACTTGAGTGTGAATGTCACTGAACTCCAAGGCATTCAACACCGCGCGCGCGACCCGCGCATACCATTGGGCGACGTCGCCGGGGTAGTCGGCGTAGCTGCCGTTTTCCTGCAGGATGGGGCCCTCAACCGTCGGAATGTCGGTGAGACCGTCGAACCCGCGCCGGTAGGGTTTGCCCAGCCGCGCGGCCGTCGTCGCGTCGATGGTGGCGTCCAGCTTGACCCAGCGCCCGCCCAAATACGCTTCGCCCAGGGAATGCCACGGCAGCGGCCTGCCGGATTTGCCGTCCCACAGGGCGCGGACCTCCGGGCTGAGGAACTCCTTGTCCGGGGAGGCCACCGTCTGGAATGCGATGCGGGCCGGCACGCCCGCGGCTCGGCACAGCGCGACGAACGCACTCGCCTTTCCCATGCAGAAGGCGACGCCGTGCCGGAGCACGTCGCTGGCCCGGTATTCGCCCCGGTCGAGGTAGCCGAATGCGGCAAGGATGTCGTAGGGCAGGTCGCGCACGTAGTGATAGATGCGTCCGACCCGCTCGACATCGGATGTGGCACCGCGCACCAACGCTGCTGCCGTCTCGCGGATCAGAGGATGGTCGGCATCGACGTAGGCGGTCGGCGACAGATACGGGTCCATGTCTCCGGCATTAGTCATGACGTCGTGACCCGGGACTTGAGCAATGGAATGATGTCGCGCCCGATGACGTGCAGATAGTCGGACTCCACGACCCGCGGAATCGTGAACAGGAAGTGGGTGACCCCACAATCCTGGTATTCGCGGATGCGCTGTGCACAGCGATCAGGCGGGCCGACGATCAGTCCCTTCTCGGGAATGGAGGTGAATTCCAGCCGGATTCGCGCCTCGTCCGCCGCCGAATCGGTGGGTGCCAGCAGCACCGTCACCGACAGCTGCAACGCCGCCGGATCGCGGCCGGCCGACTCACAGGCCCGCGCCAGGAACTCCCGGCGTCGGGCCACCTGCCGCGGCGACCACCACCGCATGTTGACGCCCTGCGCCAGCTCGGCGGCGATGCGGTGGACGCGGTCTCCTTCACCCCCGATCCACAACGGTGGGTGGGGCCGCTGGAGGGGAGGCGGATCGCAGATCGCGCCGTTCAGCGTGTAGAACCGGCCGGCAAAGGTGGGATTCGGCTCGGTCCAGACCGTCCGGATCACCTCCAGGGCTTCCGCCAGTGCCGAGACCCGGTCACCCACCGGCGGAAACGGAATGCCGTAGGCCTCGAATTCGCGCTGGAACCAGCCGGCGCCCAGCCCCAGATCGAGGCGTCCCCCGGAGATCACATCCAGGGTGGCGGCCATTTTGGCGAGCACGGCGGGATGACGATACGAGTTGCACAGCACACTGGTGCCCAGCCGCAACCGGGTGGTGTCGCGGGCCAGCGCAGTCAACGCCGTCCAGCCTTCCAACAGGGGCAGCGATCGGGGGCGGGCGTCCCCGCCGGCTGAACGGGATTGGCTGCCAATGCCGGCGTCCTTGACGTAGTCGTCGGGGCTGACCGTCAGGAAATGATCGCACAGCCAGATGGAGTCGAAGCCATAGTGCTCGGCGGCGCGGGAGACGGTGACCATATCGGGGTAGCTGCTGACGGCCAGCCCGTTGATCGTCAGCGCCAGGATGAGGCCCAGGTGCGGGTCGTTGGATCCGGGAATGCTCATGCGAATTCCGGCCTTTCGATGATCCCGGCGCCCGGGTCGGACACCGTTCGCGGCAGGGTGACAGAAAACCGGTACCGATCGGGGCGGTAGTGGAACACCACCACCTCGAGCGGTGTGCCGTCTTCGCCGTAGCTGGTGCGATCGAGCACCAGCACCGGTGCGCCCACCGGCAACTCCAAGACCGCGGCCACTTCGGCGGATGCGCCGGCCGCCGATATGTCGTGGGTGGCCTTGGCAATCCGGATGCCCAGTCGGTGCTCCCACATCGTGTACGTGGTTTCGGTGTCGAGGGCACCGGACAGCAGTGGTTGCACCGCGTCGCCCACACTCGGTGGTAGGTAGGCGGTGACCAGCGCCAAGGGTTCGTCGCCCGCGCTGAAGCGCCGACGAATGCACAGGACCTCCGGCAAGGCCAGCGTCGCGGCGATCGGTCGCGGGGCTGGGCAGACCCTGTGGGACAACACGTCGACCCCCGGGGTGACACCGGAGCTCATCAGCACCTCGGTGATGGTGCGCACTCCCGAACCGAGCTCCTGCTTGACCGGATCCGCAACGAAAGTGCCCAGCCCCTGGCGGCGCACCAGTAACCCTTGACGTTCGAGTATCCCCACCGCGGCACGAACGGTCACCCGGCTCAAGCCGGACTTGTCGATCAGCTCCCGTTCGCTGGGCAGCCGCCCGCCGCTGGGTAGCCGCTGGTGGACGATCTGCGTCTTGAGTGCTTCGGCAAGTTGAGTACTTGCCGGCACGCTGCCGCGCGATATCCGGAGATCCGCGGCGTCCAGGTCAAGCTTGACACTCGTCATATGACGTATTAGAACGTCTTAGGACGTCAGGCGTCAAGTGCTGGCGTTTCGCGTCTCCGAAAGGTCGTCGTCGCATGTCGTCAACAATCGCGGTCATTGCCCGCTTCATCCCCCGCCCAGAATCGATGCAGGCGTTGCGTGTCCTCTTGGCGGCAATGACCGCGCCCACCCGCGCCGAAGCGGGATGCCGCACCTATGACCTCTACGAAAGCGCCGGCGGAGGCGAGCTGGTGTTGTTCGAGCGGTATCGCGACCACAGCGCGCTCGACGAGCACCGCAGCTCCGCGCATTACCGCAGCTACCGCGAAAAGCTGCCCGCGCTGCTGCGCGAGCCGGTCGCGGTCACCGTGCTCAGTCCACTCGACGAAGGCGTGGCTTCAGAGCGGATACAGCCCCGGTAGGTTGACCACGATCGGTTCCTGGGTGCTGCGCGCGATCACCACCTCCGCGGGTGTGGTCGGGTCGGGGTTTTCTTCCCGGTGCGGCAGATACGGCGGGATGAAGATGTAATCACCGGGCCGGGCCGCGATCCGAACTTCCTGGACGCCGTCGTGAAACACGAACTCCGGGTGGCCACTTCGCACATAGATTGCGGTTTCGGACTCGCCGTGGTGATGGTTGGCCGACGCTGCGCCGGGCGACACGTGGGTCTCGCCCATCCACAACTGCTCGGCACCTACCGAACGTCCGCTCAGTGCGGCAAACCGCCGCATTCCGTCGGATTGCGCGGTGTCGGAGCTGATTTCGGATGACCTGACGTGGTGCACCCGCTTGCGTGCGGCTGCCGCCGGCGGTACGCCGCGGTGAAACTCGGGATGAAAAGCGTCCGAGGTTGCCATGCGCACTCCCTAAACCAATTAGGCACTCCGGCAACAGGTTTGCGAATTTTCCGACTATCGCCGCCGGGCACGGCTAAGTTTAGTGGATCCGCTCCTGGCGAGTAGAGGAGTCTCGATGCCGCCAAATTTCGCGTTGCTGCCGCCGGAGGTCAATTCGGCACTGATGTTCGCCGGCGCCGGGCCGGCGCCGTTGCTGACGGCCGCCGGCGCCTGGGATGCGCTGGCCGAGGAGTTGAGCCTGTCGGCGGCCTCGTTTTCTGCGGTGACGACGGGCCTGGCCGCCGGGGCGTGGCAGGGTCCGGCGGCGGCGGCGATGGCGGCGGCGGCGGCCCCGTATGCGGCATGGCTTGACGCGACGGCGGCGCAAGCAGCCGGGGTGGCGGGTGGGGCCCGCGCGGTCGCCGGGGTGTTCGAGGCGGCGCAGGCCGCCGTCGTCCATCCAGCGGCGGTGGCGGCCAACCGCTTTCGGGTCGTGTCGCTGGTGCTGTCGAATGTGTTCGGGCAGAACTGCCCGGCGATCGCGGCATTCGAAGGCGCCTACGAGCAGATGTGGGCCCAGGATGTCGGCGTGATGGTCGGCTACCACGCCGGTGCCTCGGCGGCAGTGGCGCAGCTGACGTCCTGGCAGCAGTCCCTGTACAGCGCGCTCGGCATCGCCGGCCCGCAAAACATCGGCGTCGGCAACATCGGCAGCCACAACGTCGGCAACGGCAACCGGGGCGATGCGAACGTGGGCAATGGAAACATGGGGAATTCCAATGTGGGCAGCGGCAATACCGGCAGTTCCAACCTCGGCAGCGGCAATACCGGCAGTTCCAACCTGGGCAGCGGCAATCGTGGCGACAGCAATGTGGGCGGCGGCAACTCGGGCACCGGCAATGTCGGCGGCGGCAACACCGGCAGCCAGAATCTGGGCTTCGGCAACGACGGTAAGGGCAATATTGGCGGCGGTAACAAGGGCGACGGCAACATCGGCTTCGGAAACGTGGGCCCGACGGACACTCCCGCCCACAACAACATCGGCAGTGGCAACACCGGCAGCTTCAACCGCGGCTCGGGAAACACCGGGGATTCGAATTGGGGCTTCGGCAATACCGGCAATGGCAATATCGGCTTCGGCAATACCGGCAACGGCAATATCGGCATCGGGCTCACCGGCAACAATCAGTTCGGCATCGGCAGCCTGAACACCGGTAGCGGCAACATCGGATTCGGCAATTCGGGCTCCGGCAACATCGGCTTCTTCAACTCCGGGACCAACAACGTCGGCTTCTTCAACTCGGGCTTTGCCAACACCGGTTTCGAAATCTCGGGGACCAACAACACCGGCTTCCAAACCACGGGCGGCACCGTCACCGGCTTCTGGAATACCGGCCTGGAAGCCACCGGCTTCGGAAACACCTCTAGCGAAACGACCGGTGCGTTCAACTCCGGCCGGTATGCCACGGGCTTCTTCAACTCGGCCAACGAGAACACCGGCCTGTTCAACTCGGGTCGCGGCAACACCGGCTACTTCAACTCGGGCGAAGGCAACACCGGTGTTTTCAACGCCGGCGCACGGAATACCGGCTTTGGCAACGCGGGCAATATCAATACCGGCGGGTTCAACGGCGGCAACCTGAATACGGCCATCGGTCAGGCGGGTGACGGGCCCGGCCCGAGTTCCGGTTTCGGCAACCTCGGTACCGGTTCTTCAGGATTCTTCAACCAGGGCGACGACGCCTCCGGGCTCGGCAACGCCGGTGACAACACCTCGGGCAGCCGCAACCTGGGCTCCGACGGTTCGGGCTTCAGCAACTTCGGCTTCGGCGGTTCGGGCTTCCAAAACTCCAGCGACCGCGGCTCCGGTTTTTTCAACGGCCTCAACAACGGCGTCGGATTCCAGAACTCGGGCTTCTTCAACATCGGCATCCGCAACTCGGGCCTCGGAAACATCAGCGAGTTCCCCGGCACCGACAGCGGGCACTCGGGCTTCTTCCACCGCTAAAGCGGCAGCTGCCGGGTGCGCAACGGCGCCACTTGTGGCGGTCTAATACCAGCCGGGTTCCTTGACCGGGAACATGCCGGGATCGAATTCCAGCTTCGATCTGGCGACCGCACCCAGTTCGCCCAGCAGCCTGATCAGTTCGTCGCGGCCGTCGTCACCGATGCGTTTGCGGATGGCCCGGTCCAGGGCAGCCGCCTTACGCAGGCGCGCCGTGACATACTCGATGGCCTTGGGCGCTAGCTCGACCACCTTCTCGCGCTGGTCGGTCGTTGACGGCTTGACATGCACATAGCCGCGACGACGCAAGTCGGCGACAACCTTGCTGGCCGCCTGACGACTGACGCTGAACTGCCGCCCCATCTGGGAAATCGTCACGGGCTCCGGTTGCGCATACAGCGCGAACACATAGATCATCGGAAACTGTAGATCCGGAAAACCCGCGGCTTCCATCTCGATGTCAATTCGCCGGGAATAGCTCCACCAGGCAATGCGCAACGCTAGGCCGAGTTCTGTCTGTGGTGCTCGGGTGCTGGGTCTGGCCGCCACGATCGACAGCATAGGCGATCGGCTGTGCCGTCGGCCGTCATCACACGCGACGGGCCCACTTCGGCGGTCCGCGGGTGGCCGGATGACTCGATGACGACCCGGGGATCCGCTGGCGCTGCTGGACTTCGCGGTAACGATTTTGTCAATCATAATTGACAACTCGGGAGGCACGGTCCTAGCATCTCATATTGTCAACGTATGGGGACAAATTTGGTGGGAGTGAACCGCGTGACTACCGCTGCCGCCGGAAACGGCGGGCGGGCCGGGGCGACGATGCCGCCGGGCGCGGAGCCGCCCTGGCCGACGCTGTGAATCGCCTTGTGTCACGGACGGTTCAGCGTCGACGCCGCCAGAGCGGCAGTAGGGCTCGTTTCGGTCAACCTCGAAAGGTGTTCGGAATGTCGAAGATACGCAGCATATCGGCCGGTGTTCTCTGTGTCGTCGGCGTGTCGTTGGCGGCCGGCCCGCTGGGTACCGCGGTAGCTTCCGCCGACCCCGTGCCACCGGTCCCGCCTCCGACGCAAGACATCCGGCCGGGGGCTGGCGCTCCGGGTCAGCAGGCGGGTCCTCCTGGTCAGCATGCCGGTCCTCCGGGTGAGCAGGCAGGTCCTCCGGGTGCGCAGGGGGGTCCTCAGGGGCCGGTGGCGGGCCCGCGAGGCCGACACGGCGGTCCTCCGGGTGCGCAGGCGGGTCCTCCCGGTCAGCAGGCCGGGCCTTCGGGGCCGTTGGGCGGCCCGCAGCCGGGTATGCCGCCACACTGACGCAGCAGTACGCGTCGGGGTGCGGCCCGGCCCTGACCAGGGCACGGCGAGCCGGCGCAGCCAACGGGTTTCAACGCTTGTCCGCAACGGCCCGTTGAGGACGCCGGGCTCGAAATGGGACTCGAAATGGGACTCGAAATGGGACTCGAAATGGGACTCGAAATGGGAAAGGAAAGGTCAATCGATGTTGACACATCAATACATGCCGGTCGGTGATGTCGGAGGAGTGAACTTCGACGTCGTAGATCGACTGGCAATCATGAATTTGTTCGGCGCCTACGCCTACACCTACGACCAGGACCGGCTCGAGGACTTTCGTGAGTTGTTCACCGACTCGCCCGAGCTTGTCCTGCTGCACGACAACCGCGAGCTTACGGCCGACATCGACACCGTGATGCAGTTGCTGTCGGCACGGAAAGCGAATTTCGTCGCCGAAGGTAACAAGCGGCGTCACGCCCTGAACTCGTTGTGGTTCACCAGCCAAAGCGCCGACGAAGCTACCGGGCACTGCTATGTGCAAGTATTCTCTATTCGAGCAGGCGGCCCCCCTACTGCCCATCTCACAGCCTGTTACGACTTCACGGTGGTCAAACAGCAGCGCGTGTGGCGGATCAGTCGATGGGTCGTGACGGCCGACCAGATCGAAACCGGAATCCCGAGCGACGCAGCCCCGGCAAGTATGAGCACGATGTCGTCAGTCGCTTAGGCGGCGCGGGGGCCGGTGCGCAACAGCGGCGAGAGGACGCGCATGACCCCCACCGAGGAGATCACCACGCCCGGCAGCGATCTCGAAGCCGTGATCAGCGCCATGATGCGCAGCCAACCGCCCGCCGCGGAAGTCATCGATCGCGTCGCTGTGCAAATCCACCGGAACGTCGTGGTGACCACCCTGTGTAATCCGCAGGCGCACAACGCATTGAACCTGGCCGCCTGGCGGCGCCTGAAGCTGCTGTTCGACGACCTGGCGGGCGAATCGGACCTGCGGGCGGTGGTTATTCGCGGTGCGGGCGATGCGGCGTTCGCCGCGGGCGCCGATATCAGCGAGTTTCCCCGCACCCGGATGACCGCCGTGGACGCGGCGACCTACAACGAGAGCGTTGCGGCGTGCCTACGCGCCGTGACCGCGATACCGGTTCCGGTCATCGGCGCGGTCCGCGGACTTGCCGTCGGTGGTGGTTGCGAACTGCTCGCCGCCTGCGATGTCCGTATTGCGGCCGACGACGCGCGCTTTGGCATCCCGATCGGCAAGCTCGGCGTCACCCTTGGCCTCACGGAGTCCGACACCGTAGCCGGGCTCATCGGTCCGGCGGCCTTGAAGTATCTGTTGTTCAGCGCCGAGCTGGTCGACGTCGAGCAGGCCGCGCGTTGGGGTTTGGTGCAGAAGGTCGTCGCAGCAGCCGAATTGCCGGACGCGACAGCCAAACTGGTCGGCCAGATCTGCCGGCAATCGGCGGTGACGATGCGCGCGACGAAAGTGGTTGCCAATATGCACGGTCGGGCGCTGACCGCGGCCGACACCGATGCCCTGATCCGATTCGGTGTCCAGGCTTACGAAGGAGCCGATGTGCGGGAAGGGGTGGCCGCCTTCAGTCAGCGGCGGCCGCCGAGATTCTGTGACAGCCAGGAGATCTGAGGTTTCAGCGCAACTGGGCGACAACGGGCTGTGGCAACTTGAACTGACCGAGCTTGCCGAGCTTATTCGCACCCGGCAGGTCAGCTCGGCGGAGGTGACCGGCGCGACGCTGCGGCGAATCGAGAAGCTCGATACACGGCTGAACAGCTATGCGTTCGTCACGGCCGACGCTGCGGTCGAAGCCGCTCGTGCTGCCGACGCTGACCTCGCCCGCGGGCACTACCGGGGTGCGCTGCACGGGATACCCATCGGTGTGAAAGATCTCTGCTACACCGCCGATGCCCCCACGGGTGCGGGCACCCTCATCCATCGCGGGTTCCGGTCGTCCTATGACGCCACGGTCGTGGCGAAGCTGCGCGCTGCCGGGGCCGTGATCACCGGAAAGCTGACCATGACCGAGGGGGCATACCTCGCATACCATCCCAATCTGCCGGTGCCGGTCAATCCGTGGGATGCGGCGGCCTGGGCCGGCGTGTCCTCGAGTGGCTGCGCCGTGGCCACCGCAGCGGGGTTGTGCTTCGGTTCGATCGGTTCGGATACCGGGGGATCGATCAGGTTTCCGACGAGCATGTGCGGGGTCACCGGGATCAAACCAACCTGGGGCCGGGTGAGTCGGCATGGAATCGTCGAGCTGGCAGCAAGTTTCGACCACGTCGGGCCTATCGCCAGAAGCGCTGCGGATGCGGCGGTCCTGCTGAGGGCCATTGCTGGATTCGACGTTGGCGACCCGACGTCATCGCGAACGCCCGTGCCCGACTATGCGGCTGACCTCGCGCTGAGCCGGGTCCCCCGAGCCGGTGTGGACTGGTCGCAACTGTCCGGTTTCGATGACGACACGACATCCATGATGGCCCAGGTTGTCTCGGCACTGGAAGGAATCGGTTGGCCGGTCGTCGAGGTCACGCTGCCCGCGCTGGATCGGATGGTCGATGTGTTCGCCAAGATGCGCGGGGTCGAGACGGTGATCGCGCATGCCGAGACCTACCCGGCACGCGCCGACGAGTACGGACCGGTGCTGCGCGGGCTTCTCGACAACGCGCGAAAGCTGAGTGCCGTTGAGTACCAAGGACTGATCACCCGGCGGCGTGAGTTCACCGAAGCGCTGCAGCGGGTGTTTACCGACGTGGATCTGGTGTTGCTGCCCAGCACGGGTCTGGCGTCGCCGACGGTGGCCGGCATGCGGATGCTGGGTGCGGACCCGGTGCTGTCCGCCGCGTTGGCCAGACCGACTGCCCCGCTCAATGTCACTGGTAACCCGGCGATATGCCTGCCCGCGGGAGTCACGTCGCGCGGGACGCCGCTCGGGGTGCAGTTCGTCGGCCGTCATTTCGCCGAGCAGTTCCTGGTCCAATGCGGTCATGCGTTCCAGCAGGCCACCGCGTTCCACCGGCGCCGTCCGCAACTGTGAATCCGCCGGTATCGAGATGCCTCAGTCCGAAGACGGGCTGAGCGCCACCGAAGCCTCGGCGGTGTAGCACAGGAAAGTCAGGGTCTCCTGCAGATAGAGCTGCACGCTGTCGGCGTCGTGGCTGGTGTAGCCGATCGCGACATCGGTGCCCAACTGCAGGTCGAAGTCTCCCCCGCGGGTGGTCAGCACGAAAGCGCCGTCGATGGCCGGCGCCCAGATGATGTCGCCGTCGACCAGCCGGTTCAGGTGCTCGCGAATCGGGTAGCCGTGCTCGGTGGTCTCGCTGACCTTGGTGTAGACGTCGGCGGCCAGCAGCACCGAATACGGCCCGTCGACGCCGGCCAGGCGCAGCTCAGTCAGCGCCTGTGAAATGACGTCCGGGATTTCGCGCGGGTCCTCGGGCAAGGTCAGCGGCCGGTTCGAGCTGGCGCTGCGGATGCCCTCGATGGAGGCGGCCGCGTAGCCCTCGAAGATGGTGCGATCCTCGACGAAGGCCAGCTTCTTGGCGGCCGCCTTCACCGGATCCCAGTCCGAGTCCTGCGAACCGCGCTCGACGTCGTCGATCTCGTTGCGCGACAAGGCGAACGGAACCCGCAGCCGCACCAGGGGCTTGCTGGCGCGCAGGTGGGCGATGACGCCGTCGGTGGGCGCGGTGACGTCGATCAGCCGGCCGGTGCTCACGGCCGCCGAAGCCGGTCCGCCCGGACCGCTGACGTCGACCACCCGGCGCCCGGCGAGGTGCCGCTTGAACGTTCGCGTTGCCTCCAATTCGATTTCGGCCCAAGCGGCTTCGGTGACCGGAGCCAGTTCGCGGTACAGGTTGTTCATCGGGAGGTTCCTTTCAGGCTGCCGATCGAGAGTGAACCGTCGTCAGAGGCCGTTGCCGGTGCCGGTGATTGGGGCAGCGGCGGTGGATCGTCGAGGAAGTCGACGGTGGGGGAGAAGAACAGGCCACCGGTGACTGCCGTGGAAAAATCCAGAATGCGGTCCGTGTTGCCGGGGGGATCGCCGAGAAACATGTTGTGCAGCATCTGCTCGGTGACCTCGGGGGCTCGGGAATAGCCGATGAAGTAGGTGCCGTACTCGCTCTTGCCGACCTCGCCGAACGGCATGTTGTGCCGCACGATCTTCAATTCGGCGCCGTCGTCGGCGGTGACGACATTGAGCGCGACGTGCGAGTTTGCCGGCTTCACGTCGTCGCCGAGTTCGATGTCTTCCAGCTTGGTGCGCCCGATCACCCGCTCCTGCTCGGTGACCGACAGCGAGTCCCAGGACCGCATATCGTGGACATACTTCTGCACGTGCACGTAGCAACCGCCGGCGAACGCCGGATCCTCGTCACCGATCGCGGTTGCACTGACAGCCGTCGGGCCGCTTGGGTTTTCGGTGCCGTCGACGAAACCCAACAGGTCGCGGTTGTCGAAGAAGCGGAATCCGTGCACCTCGTCGACAACGGTGACCGCGCCGGCCATCGCGTTGAGAATGCGCCCGGCCAATTCGAAGCACACATCCATGCTTTCGGCGCGAATGTGGAACAACAGGTCCCCGGGGGTAGCCGGCGCGGTGTGCCGCGGCCCGTGCAGCGCGACGAACGGATGCAGCTTCGCCGGTCGCGGGCCGGAAAACAACCGGTCCCACGCGTCGGAGCCGATCGAGGTCACCACCGACAGATTCTTGTTCGGGTCGCGAAACCCTATCGCGCGCACCAGGCCCGAGATGTCGGCCAACCCGTCGTGCACGGACGCGTCGCCGCCGTCGTCGATGGTGGCCACGAGAAAGATCGCGGCCGGCGTCAAGGGTGCGAGGATAGGTTGCGGCTGAACCGATGGCACTCTGCCGACCCTAGCGTGAACCATGCAGTCCCCGACAGCGATGATGGTGGGCATGTCCGGCGGGCCCACACCCTCAGCCAGCGCGCGAGGCCTCTGCGAGTTCATCGACGCCTCGCCGTCGCCGTTTCACGTGTGCGCCACGGTGGCCCGGCGGTTGCTGGACGCGGGATACACCGAACTCGCCGAAACCGACCGCTGGCCGCGGCAGCCGGGCCGTTACTTCACCGTGCGGGCCGGCTCGCTGGTCGCCTGGAACAGTCAGCTCGCCACCGGCAACCCCGCCCCGTTCCGGATCGTTGGCGCGCACACCGACAGCCCCAATTTGCGGGTCAAGCAGCACCCGGACCGGCTGGTCGCCGGCTGGCAGGTGGTGGTGCTGCAGCCCTACGGGGGCGCGTGGCTCAACTCCTGGCTGGACCGCGACCTGGGTATCAGCGGGCGGTTGTCGGTGCGGGACGGCTCGGCGGTGCGGCACCGGCTGGTCCGCATCGACGAGCCGATCCTGCGGGTGCCGCAGCTGGCCATCCACCTGGCCGAGGACCGCAAGTCGGTGACGCTGGACCCGCAACGGCACGTCAACGCGGTCTGGGGCGTCGGCGACGCGGCCGGTTCCTTCATCGGCTATGTCGCGCGGCATGCCGGGGTGGCCGAGGCCGACGTGCTGGCCGCCGATCTGATGACCCATGACCTGACACCGGCGGCGCTGATCGGGTCTGACGGGTGCCTGCTGAGCGCGCCCCGGCTGGACAACCAGGCCAGTTGCTATGCCGGGCTGGAAGCACTGCTGGCCGCCCAACCACGCGAGGTGCTGCCGGTGGTGGTGATCTTCGACCACGAGGAGGTTGGCTCGGCTTCGGACCGCGGCGCGCAATCCAACCTGCTCAGTGCCGTGCTGGAACGGATCGTGCTGGCCGGCGGCGGGGCCCGGGAGGACTTCCTGCGGCTGCTGCCGGCGTCGCTGCTGGCGTCGGCCGACATGGCCCATGCCGTCCACCCCAATTACCCCGATCGGCACGAGCCGGGCCACCTCATCGAAGTCAACGCCGGACCGGTGCTCAAGGTGCACCCCAATCTGCGGTACGCCACCGACGGGACTACCGCCGCGGCGTTCGCCGTGGCCTGCCGGCAGGCCGGGGTGCCGCTGCAGCGCTATGAGCACCGGGCCGACCTGCCGTGCGGGTCGACCATCGGGCCGCTGGCGTCGGCCCGGACCGGCATCCCCACCGTCGACGTGGGCGCCGCCCAGCTTGCGATGCATTCGGCGCGGGAGCTGATGGGCGCCGCCGATGTGGTGGCCTATTGCGCAGCCTTGCAAGCATTTCTGTTCCCCGAGGCATAGGGTCTTGGGGTATGACGCTCAGCGTGGAGATGGTCACGTTCGACTGCAACGACCCGGCACGGCTGGCCGGCTGGTGGGCCGAGCAGTTCGGCGGGACGACACGCGAGCTGCTGCCGGGCGAATTCATCGTGGTGACCCGCGACCAGGGGCCGCGCCTGGGGTTTCAGAGGGTGCCCGATCCCACGCCCGGGAAGAATCGGGTGCATCTGGATTTCACCGCCGAGGATGTAGAGGCCGAAGTGGCGCGGTTGACCGCCGCCGGTGCCACCGAGGTGGAGCGGCACCAGTTCGGCGAGAACTTCCGCTGGGTGGTGCTGGCCGACCCGGAGAGCAACCTGTTCTGCGTAGCGGGGCAATGACCTAGGCGCCTCGTCGCGCGTGACGTGGCTGCGAGAATCCACCCACGAAAATCGCGCGCTGACGTCACGCTCGGCGAGAAAGACCGCCCGCCCTAGACTGTCTGGCGTGACGAGCGCGCACCGGCACGTGATTGACACCGTCGAACACGCCGCCACCACCCCCGACGATCCGCAACCCTTTCACGAGCTGGGCCTCAAAGACGACGAGTACCAGCGGATCCGCGAGATCCTGGGCCGCCGACCCACCGACACCGAGCTGGCCATGTACTCGGTGATGTGGAGCGAACACTGCTCGTACAAGTCCTCCAAGGTGCACCTGCGCTACTTCGGCGAGACCACCACCGACGAGATGCGCGCCGGCATGCTGGCCGGCATCGGCGAAAACGCCGGCGTCGTCGACATCGGCGACGGCTGGGCCGTCACCTTCAAGGTCGAATCGCACAACCACCCGTCCTACGTCGAGCCTTATCAGGGTGCGGCCACCGGGGTCGGCGGCATCGTGCGCGACATCATGGCCATGGGCGCGCGCCCGGTCGCGGTGATGGACCAGTTGCGGTTCGGCGCGGCCGATGCCCCCGACACCCGCCGCGTGGTCGACGGCGTGGTCCGCGGTATCGGCGGCTACGGCAACTCGCTGGGCTTGCCGAACATCGGCGGGGAGACGGTCTTCGACCCGTGTTATGGCGGAAATCCGTTGGTCAACGCGCTCTGCGTCGGCGTATTGCGCCAGGAGGATCTGCATCTCGCGTTCGCCTCCGGCGCCGGCAACAAGATCATCCTGTTCGGGGCGCGCACCGGGCTCGACGGGATCGGCGGGGTTTCGGTGCTGGCGTCGGACACCTTCAGTGCCGATGGCACCGACGGCGCTGCCCGCAAGAAGCTGCCGTCGGTGCAAGTGGGCGACCCCTTCACCGAGAAGGTGCTCATCGAATGCTGCCTCGAGCTCTACGCGGGCGGGCTGGTGATCGGCATCCAGGATCTGGGTGGCGCCGGACTTGCTTGTGCTACTTCGGAATTGGCTTCTGCCGGGGATGGCGGCATGACGATCCGGCTCGACGCCGTGCCGTTGCGCGCCAAGGACATGACCTCGGCCGAGGTGCTGTGCAGCGAGTCGCAGGAACGCATGTGCGCGGTGGTCGCCCCGGAGAACGTCGACGCCTTCATGGCGGTGTGCCGCAAGTGGGAAGTGCTGGCCACCGTGATCGGTGAAGTCACCGACGGGGACCGGCTGCGGATCAGCTGGCACGGCCAGACCGTCGTCGACGTGCCGCCCCGCACCGTGGCCCACGAGGGCCCGGTGTACCACCGCCCGGTCGCCCGCCCCGAATGGCAGGACGCCCTCAACGCCGACACCTCGGCCACCCTGCCGCGCCCGGCAACCGGCGACGAACTGCGCGCGACTTTGCTTGCGCTGCTGGGCAGTCCGCACCTGTGCAGCCGTGCGTTCATCACCGAGCAGTACGACCGGTACGTGCGCGGCAACACCGTGCTGGCCGAGCACGCCGACGGCGGCGTGCTGCGCATCGACGAGTCGACCGGCCGCGGCATCGCGGCGTCGACAGACGCGTCTGGACGCTACACCCTGCTGGACCCCTACACCGGCGCCCAACTCGCGCTGGCCGAGGCGTACCGCAACGTCGCCGTCACCGGCGCCACCCCGGTCGCGGTGACCGACTGCCTCAACTTCGGCTCACCGGAAGATCCCGGCGTGATGTGGCAGTTCGCCCAGGCGGTCCGCGGGCTCGCCGATGGCTGTGCGGCCCTGGGCATTCCGGTGACCGGCGGCAACGTCAGCTTCTACAACCAGACCGGGTCCACCGCGATCATGCCCACCCCCGTGGTCGGGGTGCTTGGTGTGATCGACGACGTGAGCCGGCGTCTGCCCACCGCGCTGGGCACCGAGCCGGGGCAGACCCTGATGTTGTTGGGCGACACCCGCGACGAGTTCGACGGCTCCGTCTGGGCGCAGGTGAGCGCTGATCACTTGGGGGGGCTACCGCCCCGAGTCGACTTGGCCCGCGAGCGGTTACTGGCCGACGTGCTGCGCTCGGCCTCGCGCGACGGGTTGGTGTCCGCGGCGCACGACCTGTCCGAGGGCGGGCTGGCCCAGGCCATCGTCGAAGCGGCGCTGGCGGGTGAAACCGGTTGCCGCATTGTGCTTCCCGAAGACACCGATCCTTTCGTGATGCTCTTCTCCGAGTCGGCCGGGCGGGCGCTCGTCGCGGTGCCGCGCACCGAGGAGAGCCGGTTCCGGGCGATGTGCGAGGCGCGCGGACTGCCCGCCGTTCGCATCGGCGTCGTCGATCAGCAATCGGATGCCATCGAGTTCCAAGGGCTGTTCACGGTGTCGCTGACCGAACTGCGCCAGACGTCCGAGGCGGTGCTCCCGCGATTCTTCGGGTAAGTCGGCTTCGCGCAACATCTTTGGCCGCCGGCCTGGTGTGCTGGAGCTTTGTCGCGCCACGGCTGCCCACTGCGTGGCGGGTAGGGCTGCAGGCCGGGCTGGGTTGGGTGTTGGTGTGTCTGACCCGGGTGCCCGTGGGTCTTCGGCCGCCACGGCTGTGGGCGGGGTTGCGACTGGGATCGGCTGCCGCGGCGGTGACGACGACGGTGATCGCGGCGAGCGCACCGGTGCCCGCGGTGCGCTTGTCGATGTCTGAACGCGAACTGCCGTCGTCGGCGCCGCGCTGGCTGGTGCTGCACATACCCCTCGGGACCGTGTGGGCCGAGGAGGCCGCGTTCCGGGCGGCGCTGGCAACCGCCGGGACTCAGGCCTTCGGACCGCTGGGCGGACGGCTGCTGCAAGCGGGCGCCTTTGGCCTTTCCCACATTGCCGACGCCCGCGCGACAGGCGCGCCCGCGGTGCCCACGATGCTGATCACCGGCCTGGCGGGCTGGGTGTTCGGGTGGCTGGCCGAGCGCTCCGGTAGCCTGGCGGCGCCGATCCTGGCGCACCTGGCGATCAACGAGGCCGGTGCGATCGCGGCACTGACCGTCCAGCGGCGCGCACCGCGAGCGCTGCGAGCTCGCTGAGACGCCGTTATACTTGACGCGCTGTTTCCCAGCGATCACCAGACCGAGAGGGTTGGCACCTCAGGTGCACAGACTTAGGGCCGCGGAGCATCCGCGGCCGGAATACGTTCTCCTGCATATCAGCGACACGCATCTTGTCGGCGACGATGGTCCCCTTTACGGCGCTGTGGATGCCGACGGGCGACTGGGTGAGCTGCTCGAACAGCTGACCAGCTCCGGGATATGTCCCGATGCCATCGTCTTCACCGGCGACCTGGCCGACACCGGTGAGGCTCAGGCATATCGCAAGCTGCGAGCGGTGGTGGAACCGTTCGCGGCCGAGCTTGGCGCCCAACTCATCTGGGTGATGGGCAACCACGACAACCGGGCCGCGCTGCGCAGGTTCCTGCTCGACGAGGCGCCGTCGATGGCACCGCTGGACCGGGTGCACATGATCGACGGTCTGCGGATCATCACCGTGGACACCTCGGTGCCCGGTCACCACTACGGCGAACTGCGAAGCTCCCAATTGAGCTGGCTCGCCGCGCAATTGGCGACGCCGGCACCGCACGGCACCATCCTGGCGCTGCACCATCCGCCGGTCCCCAGTGTCTTGGACCTCGCGGTGACGGTGGAACTGCGGGACCAGGCTGCCCTGGGCCGGGTGCTCGACGGTAGCGACGTCCGATCCATTCTGGCCGGTCACCTGCACTATTCGACCAACGCCACGTTCGTCGGGATCCCGGTGTCGGTGGCATCGTCGACTTGCTACACCCAGGACCTCACCGTTGCCGCCGGGGGAACCAGAGGCAGAGACGGCGCGCAGGGTTGCAACCTGGTGCACGTCTACCAAGACACCGTGGTGCATTCGGTGATCCCGCTGGGCGGCGGAAAAACCGTGGGCACCTTTGTCTCTCCCGCCCAGGCGAAACGTGAGATCTCCGAAAGCGGCATGTTCATCGAACCGTCGCGGCGCGATTCGCTGTTCAGCCAGCCTCCAATGGTGCTGACGCCAGTGGCGCCGTCAGCTCGGGTCGACTGACGTCCGCGGCGACTTTCTCCCAGGGGGCGGGTATCGGAAAGTACCGCTCCAGGAAGTTGACCACCCGTTGCGCACGCTCGGCCGGGTCGACTTCGGGGAAGCTGCCGTCGTTGAGGCAGAAAAAGTGGTACCTGCGCTGCTTGCGCAGTTCATCCAGCAGCGCCAGGCCCGCGCGGGTCGTGGTGTCGACGTAGCGGACCCGGGCTTTCTCCTGTTGGACGGCACGGCCGGTCATCAGCGCGTAGTAGTGGTACAGCGAGTTGGTTACCGAGATGTCGGTGGCTGACCGGAATGCACTGGCCTGAGTGCAGGCGAACTCCTCGGGAAATTCCTGCTCCATCTCGACGAGCACGCTTTTGCGCAGCGGGACCGCGGTGTGCTCGAGATGGCGCGTAATCAGGTGCCCGAACCGCTCGAACAGCAGTCGCCGGTTGACTCGGGCCGCGTTCTCGTGACCACTGCGGGCCGGATCGTTGACGCCCAGCCCTATCCGGGTGTCGGCCTCGATGAACTTCGTGACGCCGCCGGGCGAGAAGAACATGCTGGCCTTAACCGGCCGGCCGAAGAACATGTCGTCGTTGGAGTACAGGAAATGCTCGCTGAGCCCCGGAATGTGGTGTAGTTGACTTTCCACCGCATGCGAATTGTAGGTAGGCAACGCGGCACGGTCTGAGAAATGGTCCTCGGCCCGAACAAGGGTGATTTTCGGATGGTCGGCCAACCAGGGCGGCGGTGCTGAATCCGTCGCGATGAAGATACGACGAATCCACGGGGCAAACATGTTCACCGATCGCAGCGCATACTTCAGCTCATCAATTTGCCTGATCCGCGCTTCGGCGTCGTCGCCTTCGCCCACCACGTACTGCGACATTTGGGCGGCACGCCGCGCCCGGAACACCGGGTCGCTGCCGTCGACCCAGGAGAACACCAGATCGATATCGAATGTCACGTCGCTGGCGTGGGGGGTGAACATTCCCTCCAGCGTCGGCCACTTGTACCCGTACAACTTGACGGTCGTCGGCGTCAGCTCGTTGCGGGGCAGCACTTTACGGGTGAGCGAGTTCTGCACCGGACAATGGATCAGTGTCTGGTCGAAAACCCAGAATTGAAGCTCAACACCGAATCCGGGGCCATACCGAAAACCGCCCGGCGCAATCCGTTGCCGGTACAGCCTGAGGATTCGCGGATCACCCATTGCGGACAGTCGGCCATTGGCCACCAACAGCGCGGGAATGCCCTTCTGGTCGATTGCCTTGACGTACATCGGCTCGGTGGTGCAGGCCGCGGCAAGGGCATGCTCGACCGCGGGACGCAGTCGGATGTCGACCGCCAGAATCGGGCGGCTCTGGTGGCTACGGACCAACAGAAAAGGAATATTGGCCCGGTTCAACACCTTTCGCACGAAAACCAGATCCTCGATCTGTGCCTCGTGGGGGGTCAGGCTGGATTCCAGGCGGGCGATTTTGCCACGCCGGGTGACGATGATGGGAGCCAGCCGACGCGGGGCGGGCCGGCCGCCATCGCTGGAAGGGATTTTGGGCATCGGAACACCGCCTTAGGTAAGAGTGATTTCGGCACGGAGAGGATCTCACACTTTGTGCGCCGGTGCAGAGCGAGCGTACTCGCTGCTGACCACGCGCGTCCGGTATGAGGTGATCCAAGTCTACAACGCTTGCGCAGCAGCCTATTTAGGCTTGCACAGAGGTGCGCCGGCCACCTGCGTGTTGCGGCCGCGTCACACTCGGTTCAGCTCTTAGTGGACCCGGTCCACCTGGTCGGCGACGACGGTGCCGTCGGCCTGGCGAAGCGGCGCGTGGCCACCGGCGGGTTCATCGAAGCCCTGGGTTGCGCACGGGTAGGGCGTGCTCATCGGCAGCGGCTTCCCAAAGATCGGGTTGACCATCCAGTTGCCGTCGGCATTGGCGTACGCCCGGCACATCAACTCGATCTGGTTGCGATTGAGTACGAGGCGCAGCGCAGTCGCATCCGTGATGAACGTCACGTCTCCATCGGAGTCACCGGCGGCAAACACCTGACGACGTTGCCCCGGCAACTGCTGGAAAGCAGCTGCGCCCCGGACGCCGAACACCTGCTCGTTGATCCGGCATCGCTTGCCCTCGTTGAAGGGGATCGACGGTTCGCCGCCGCACTGCGCCAGGCGAGACGTCAAAACGTCACCATCATGGTCCGTGCGCACACCCATCACGTGGTCCTCCGCAATGCCGATGTCGGTGGCCCACACCCGGACCACCGGCTCAGCCGACGCGGAGATGATCCGCACGTCGAAGCCATTGGCTTGCAGCGTCCCGGCGAGGTCACGCATTTGCGGGTAGTAGCGCACCCAACCAGGCTGTCGGGTGCTGCCCACCGTCTGCCCGGACCCCTCGGCGGCGCCGAGGTTCTGGGCCCTGGCCGCGGTCGCGAATCCGGTGATCTCGGCATCGGTCCAGCCGGCCAGCAGCTGGGCCGCCCAGGCGTCGACGGGTTGTATGCGGCGGTGGTTGTAACCAGTGAACGCGGTTGCACCCGAACGTGTTTCGTGCCTGGTATAGATGGTCACCAGCTCGTCGGCGCAGCCGATGTCGGAGCCGGTGGGCAACGGCTGTCCGGGAGCGGCGAGGCCGTCACACGCGGCCGCCAACGCCGCTGCCGCTTCCGGGGTGAGGTATGTGCTGGTGGTGGACCAGTTGCCGCCGGCAGGCTGACGCACTTTGGAATTGTTGATCATCCAGAAGAACGTCGCGCTTCCGACGTCGTTGAGGACCATGGTGTTATCCCAGTCGAACAACGCCAGGGGAGCGCCGGCGGCAACGGATCCGGTATTGCCGCAATGGCCCAGGCGGTTGATCATCGCGTCCATGCGCTGACGGTTGTCGCCGTACCAACCCGGGTCGGCGGCCAGGGTTCGGCAGTTACGCGGGCTCGCATCGGGACGCTCGCCGGCATGGTTGCACCCGGTGAGCACGAGCACCGGCGTGCTCGCGGCGGCGAGCAGCCGCAACGGCCACCGCGTCATGGAGTGTTCCTGTCGGTCTCTCAAGGGTTGATGGTGTACTCGCCGAACTGACGTCCCCAGACATATTCGGTGAACATGGGCTGGCCGAGTTCGACATGGTTGTAGGGCGCCACGCTGGCGCCCACGTCCATCACCAGAAACGGGGCGGGCCACAGGTCATGGGTGATCGGTTGCCAGCAGCCCGGTTTCCCGCCGGGTCCTCCCCGGGCGTTGACCCGCGGCAGGTTTTCCGGATAGATATAGGGGCTCGGTGCACCGGTAATGCTGCCCGAAGCGGCCCCCAGCGAATAGCCGTTGAAGCCGAGGGCGGCCCGGATCTTGGGGCCGGCGTCGTTGTAATTGCGGATGGTGCAGAAGATTTCGGGGCTGTACTCGTCGAGCAGCTGGCTGGAGGTCACCAGATCGGCAGCACCCCGAGCCAGGTATGGCCCGCCGCGGCCGAACACGTCAGCACCGTTGTTGCCTAACCCAACCGCTGCCAGCAATGCCGCATCGAGATCGACCTGCTGGTGGTGCATGGTTCGCGCGGTGGTGACCGCCTGGTCCAGCGCGGTCCACAAGTCCGGTGCCGCGTCGGCGTAGACGTCGCCCAGGGTCGCCAGGCCCTCGATGTCGGCCCGGACCCGGGACATCTGCGGGTTCACGTCGTCGAGGATGGCGTTGCCGTTGACCAGCGCGGCGCCCAGCTTGTCCCCGAGCCCGCTCAGCGCCTGAGCGGCCGCGCCCAGCGTCAGGTTGAGCTTGACCGGATCGACCTTTTCGGCAATCGCCGTCAGCGTCTGGAACAGCGTGTTGAATTCCGTGGTCACCGCCGTCGCATCGATCACCATAGCCGGGGTGATGTGCTGTGGGTCAGCGTTTTTCGGCGACGTCAGCGAGACATACTTGTTGCCGAAGACCGTCGTCGCCTTGATCTCGCCACCCACATTGGCCGGTATCGAGTCGATGTACTTGGGATCTACGTCCAATACCAGCTTGGCTGCCGGAACGCCGTCGCCGGTGACCGCCGAAATGCTGGCCACCCGACCGATCGGCACACCGTTGTAGGTGACCTTGGCGCCCGGGTCGGTCACCAGACCCGCGCGTGGGGCAAGCATGGTCAACTTGATCTTCGGGATGAAAGCGCCGCGAAACTGGGCGTAGAGCCCGGCGCCGACGAGCGCCAACACCATCAGCCCCAGCAGACCGATGATCTTGTACGGTGGCCGCGTTCGCGGATCCATGATTCTGAGACCCTAGAGCATGGCCACCCGCGGTAGAGCCGATCCGGCTAAGACTCGGCAGGCTGTGTTGGCCATCGCGGACTGGCTGCACGACGAGACGCACTCGGCGCCCGACCGGGACGCGCTGGGAACCGCGGTGCGGCTCACCGCGCGCGCCCTGTCCACGCTGGCTCCCGGCTCCAGCGTCGAGGTCCGAATCCCGCCGTTCGCCGCGGTGCAATGTGGTTCCGGGCCTAAGCACACCCGCGGCACACCGCCCAACGTCGTGGAGACCGATCCACGCACCTGGCTGCTGCTGGCCACCGGGCTGGTGACCGTGGCGGATGCGGCCGCCCGCGGAGCGCTGATCCTGTCCGGTTCGCGGGCGCGCGAGATCGGCTCGTGGCTACCGGTGGTGAGGCTGTCGATCGGAACGACGCCGAGCGGCCTGCCGGCAATTCCGGACCGGGACGCGGATTAAGGCGCCTAGACACGCGACGTCGATTCGGCGACATACCGGGGTTACCCGTAGACTTCCTATACGTCACCATTCGCGCCCCAGGGAGTCGCCTAACCGTGACCGTCCAGCAGCCCGAGCAAGACCTGAACTCGCCCCGTGAAGAGTGTGGTGTATTCGGGGTTTGGGCCCCGGGCGAAGATGTCGCCAAACTGACCTATTACGGCCTGTACGCATTGCAGCATCGCGGCCAGGAAGCCGCCGGGATCGCCGTCGCCGATGGCTCCCAAGTGCTTGTCTTCAAGGATCTCGGCCTGGTCAGCCAGGTATTCGACGAGCAGACTCTCGCGGCTATGCAGGGCCACGTGGCCATCGGGCACTGCCGCTACTCCACCACGGGGGACACGACCTGGGAGAACGCCCAGCCCGTGTTCCGTAATACCGCGGCCGGCACCGGTGTCGCCCTGGGACACAACGGGAACCTGGTCAATACCGCCACCCTTGCTGCCCGCGCCCGCGAAGCCGGATTGATCGGTGGCCGTTGCTGCCCCGCTCCGGCGACCACCGACTCCGACATCTTGGGCGCGCTGCTGGCCCACGGCTCGGCCGATTCCACCCTGGAACAGGCGGCGCTGGAACTGCTGCCGACCGTGCGCGGCGCGTTCTGTCTGACATTCATGGACGAAAACACGCTGTATGCCTGCCGCGACCCGCACGGGGTCCGTCCGTTGTCGCTTGGGCGGCTGGATCGTGGCTGGGTGGTGGCCTCGGAAACCGCTGCGCTCGACATCGTCGGCGCATCCTTTGTGCGCGACATCGAGCCGGGCGAACTGCTGGCGATCGATGCCGACGGCGTCCGCTCCACCCGCTTCGCCAACCCCACGCCCAAAGGCTGCATCTTCGAATACGTCTACCTGGCTCGCCCGGACAGCACGCTGGCCGGCCGGTCGGTGCACGCCACCCGTCTGGAGATCGGTCGTCGGTTGGCCCGCGAATGCCCGGTCGACGCCGACCTGGTCATCGGCGTGCCGGAATCGGGCACACCCGCCGCGGTGGGATATGCGCAGGGGTCCGGCATCCCGTATGGGCAAGGCTTGATGAAAAACGCCTACGTGGGCCGCACCTTCATCCAGCCCTCGCAGACCATCCGGCAACTGGGCATCCGGCTGAAGCTCAACCCGCTCAAAGAGGTGATCCGCGGCAAGCGCCTCATCGTCGTCGACGATTCGATCGTGCGGGGTAATACCCAGCGTGCCCTGGTGCGCATGCTGCGCGAGGCCGGCGCGGTGGAAGTGCATGTGCGCATCGCTTCGCCGCCGGTGAAATGGCCCTGCTTCTACGGAATTGATTTCCCTTCACCGGCCGAGCTGATCGCCAACGCCGTGGAGGCCGAAGCTGAAATGCTCGAAGCGGTCCGGCATGCGATCAACGCCGACACGCTCGGATACATTTCGCTGCGCGGACTGATCGCGGCGACCGAGCAACCCGCCTCCCGGCTGTGCACCGCCTGTTTCGACGGCGCCTACCCCATCGAACTGCCCAGCGAGAGCGCACTGGGTAAGAACGTTATCGAGCAGATGCTTGCCAACGCGGCCCGCGGGGCCGGTTTGGGTGGCCTCGCCGGCGATGAAATACCGGTCGGTCGCTGACCAAGCCAGCTGCGGTAGCCGATTCCGGTAGCCAGTTGGCCGGTGAGCGCCGGTCGCCGATACCGGTGATGGGTGCGGCCCGGTAGCCTTTATCGCGATGACGGAACCGCCACAAAGTCCAGAAAGCTCCCTCAGAGGCCCGAGTATCCAGGGCATCACCTACGCCTCGGCGGGGGTGGACATAGACGCCGGTGACCGCGCCGTCGAGTTGTTCAAACCGCTAGCAACCAAAGCCACCAGACCCGAGGTGCGCGGCGGTCTGGGCGGTTTTGCCGGGTTGTTCGCGCTGCGCGGCGGCTACCGCGAACCGGTGCTGGCCGCCTCCACCGACGGGGTCGGCACCAAGCTGGCGGTTGCTCAGGCAATGGACAAACACGACACCGTGGGCCTCGACCTGGTGGCGATGGTGGTCGACGACCTGGTGGTCTGTGGTGCCGAGCCGCTGTTTCTGCAGGACTACATAGCGGTCGGTCGTACGGTTCCGGAACGGGTGAGTGCGATCGTCAGCGGCATCGCGGAGGGCTGTGTGCGCGCGGGCTGCGCACTGCTGGGCGGCGAGACCGCTGAACATCCCGGCCTGATGGAACCCGACCACTACGACATCTCGGCCACCGGCGTCGGCGTGGTGGAGGCCGACGATGTGCTGGGCCCAGAGCGGGTAAGACCTGGCGATGTCATCATCGCGATGGGCTCGTCGGGTCTGCATTCCAACGGATACTCGCTGGCTCGCGCGGTCCTGCTCGAGATAGACCGGATGAACCTGGCCGGTTACGTGGAGGAGTTCGGCCGGACTCTGGGCGAAGAATTGCTGGAGCCCACGCTGATTTACGCCAAGGACTGTCTGGCGCTCGCCGCCGAAACGCACGTCCGCACGTTCTGCCACGTCACCGGAGGCGGGCTGGCCGGCAACTTGGAACGGGTCATTCCACACGGGCTGCTCGCCGAAGTGGATCGCGGCACCTGGACACCCGCGCCGGTGTTCGCCATGATCGCCCAGCGTGGCCGGGTAGTACGGGAAGAGATGGAAAAGACGTTCAACATGGGCGTTGGTATGGTCGCGATCGTCGCGCCCGAAGACACCGACCGGGCGTTGGCCATCCTCACCGCACGGCACCTGAGCTGCTGGGTTCTGGGAACGGTCCGTAAGGGCGGCAAAGACGGTCCGCGTGGTGTACTAGTCGGTCGGCATCCTAGGTTTTAGACACCGGCACCATTCTGGTTGCGCTGATCCCCGCCTCGCGCTCGGCCGCGGGCAGCGCGAAGGTCCCTTCTGCGAGTGCGTCGGGCTGCCCACTGCCATGCGGCGGAAAACGTTCCGCCGACTGCGCGTGGCGCGGGCGACCGGGCTAGCCGGAGGCCCCGCTGAGCCCGGCAGCGCCCGGGTCGCCGCTGTGTCCGGGCGCGCCCCCATGGCCCGCGACAGCCGATCCGCCTGCGCCGCTCGCGCCACCTGTTCCGCCGGCGCCGCCTGAGCCGCCCGCCCCGCCGGCGCCGCCGCTGCCGCCGGCGCCGGGGCTGCCGGAACGGCCGAACAGTCCGCCCGCGCCAGCGGCTCCGCCGCCGCCGCCGTCGCCGCCGCCACCGCCGTCGCCGCCGTCGCCGCCTGCTCCGCCGTCGCCGCCGGCGCCTCCGGAAACCCCCGATCCTCCGTTGCCGCCGGTGCCGCCGACGGCACCATGCGCACCGTTGCCGCCGTGAGCGCCGCCGCCGCCGGCGCCGCCGTCACCGCCGACACCGAACAAGAGGCCACCCCGGCCGCCGGCGCCACCGTGCCCGCCACCGCCACCGCCATGGCCGGCCACCCCGGCACCACCGATGCCACCAGCACCACCGCCGCCTCCAGTACCGCCAACAGTGCCGTTTCCGCCGTTTCCGCCGTGACCACCCGGCGCGCCGATACCGCCGGCACCGCCGGCACCGCCGCCACCACCGCCGCCGCCGTCGCCGTTGCCGCCATTGCCGCCGTGACCGCCGGGCGCGCCGGCACCACCAGCACCACCGACTCCGCCGCCGCCACCACCACCCGCGCTGGAGGAT
>NZ_UPHT01000152.1 GCF_900566085.1 Mycobacterium attenuatum | reverse complement strand
ACGATGAGCTTCGCAATCTCATCGCGAAATTCGGGTTTGTATTTCGTATATTTCTCTGCCAACTCCCCTTGCCCTTTCCGGATAGGACCCTATTTGGTCCGCAGTCCGGGAAGTTGAGGGCACCCCAGCCCATGGGCGGCGCACGGTCAGGCCGATCGCGCGCCCGTATCGCCTCCCGGCGGCGACGTCGGGATCGGCCAGGTCGAGCAGGACGTCGCGGTGGCATGGCTGATCGAGGGGACACGCGCACGCCAAGTGGTGCGCCTGCAGCTCGGTGCGGGCTCGGATCAGGTCGCGGCGGCCAGCTAACCAGACCGCGTATTCGGCCAGGGCCGCCGCGCGGCGATGGCGCGTGTCGGCGCAGGGTGCGGGATCGAACTGATTGCGCCAACGCGGGTGGGTGTCCACGGCGATGGTGTTGTCGGGTAAGGGTTTACCTAGGATGCGCTGAACGGGCTGGGGCGAAAAAACGGTGTCATGGAGAGCACCGACGGCTCGCGTGATCATTCGTTATCCTGGGCAGATGTGGCCGTAACGGCGGGCGGTGCGGCGAAAAGCGCCTCCAGTGCGTCGATTTCGGCGGCGGCGGAACCTTTTTCGGTCAGTTGCCACAGCACCGATCGGCCGCAAGCTGGTATCGAGGTGACCATGCCGGCGGCGCGCAGCCGGGCCAGTGCCCGGTAGACCTGTTGGTCGAGGGGCGGGCGGCGCACACTGGTTCCCGGCACCGCAACGGGTGCGGCACGCATCCGCAGAGTGCGGGTAGTCAGCGGGCGGCGCGCCGAGCGGAGCTGCGCGAGCACGTCGTCGCGCAGCACGCTACTGACACCGCGGGGACTAGGCACCGGCGCGCTCCAATTCGGTTGCGGCGACAGGTAGGGTCGCCGCGTAGTTGTCCGCATCGGCGCTGGTGTGGGTGCGTTGTGGTGCGGTGGCGGCGTCGACGAGCTTTTGCAGATCTTGACGGCGGCGCTTCAATACACTCGGGGCGCGTTTGCCGGGCAGCGAGATCCCCGCGTACACCCCGTCGGTGACGCGTAAGTCCAAGGCGAACTGGGCACAGCGGGCGCGCACCGGGCACTGTTGGCAGATCTTGGCAGCGCGGCGGCGGTTGATGGCTTCGAACCAGAACTCTGGATCTTGACCGCAGCACAGCCCGGCGGCGAGCTCCTCGGCCGACACCGTCGATACCGGCGGTCCCCCCAACCGGTCGATGTCCTCGAAATCGGCGCCACGTTGCGGGTTGATCGGTATCGCACTGCGCAGGAGTTCAGCTCGTGGCTGGGTGTTGTCGCAGGATCGGCACAGGGTGACCAGATTCGACAGGTGCTGGTGGCAGCCGCGGCTGCGGGGGTTGCCCGACGGCGGAAGGTGGATGTGGCGGACCACTAATTCGCGCGTGGCCGCGAGTGGATCGGCGTCGATGTCGGCGCGATAGTCGCAGCGCGAGCAGGTGTAGTTTGCGCGGTGTATCGCGGCGTAGCGGGCCACGTGCCAGTTGTGGTTGACGAAATATTCGCGAGCGCAGTGGTGGCCGCAGAACCCGTCAATCCCGTTACCTGCGGAGATGGGGGCACCGCAGGTTCCGCACCGCCCTGGTTCCTTCCAGTGTGGTGTGACGTCGCAGGGATTGATCTTGGGGCCGTAGACCCCCCACGCAAGGTCGTTGATTTCGCTGGCGAGTCGGGTCGGCGCTGCAGGCGCGTTGTCCTGCGCCGGTGGCGTCGCGGATTCCCGGTGAGCGGAGGTAGAGATGAGTGTCAGGGTCGGCATGTGTGTACTTCCCTTCCGATGTCGGTACACGACGGGCGCTGTAAACATGAAGATAGACGCTTAAAGACGATTAGTCACGACTATTGGGGAATTTTTCTTCAACCTGTGCGAGGGCTGACGGCGTCCGCCGCGACGTATCGGGCGGGTTTGACGCTGCCGCAGGTTAGCTGTGTGCCGAGGTCAGCGGCGTATTCTGCGCATGCTGCGGCGAACGAAGCATGTCTCTGAAGGCAGTAACGCCGGGCACCGGGTGCAGGCGCGCCACACCACCGATCAGCCTTGAAGACAATTGATCAGCATTGAAGCCGCTGTATCACGGGTCCGCCTTGCTGAAAAGAGGATGGAGCAGGAGGCCAGAGCAGGTGTCGTGTTTGCACCGCAATGGTTCACAATGCCCTTATATTCGAGGGGACCTTGCGAACGCTCGGCCCGCGACCTCGATTACGAAAAGGACTGCTCAACGATGCCCGACGGCGACGGTTCTGCTCGCGAGGAGACCCGCGAGCAGAGGCTTTTGCGCATCGGTCGCGCGATCGAGGAGCACCGCGGGAGCCTTACGCAGCTGGAGTTGGCCCACAAGGCCGGAGTCGCGATCAACACCGTCGCGCTGCTAGAGCGCGGCAAGACAATGCCGTGGCCGACGAATCGCCGCAAGATCGAAAATGCGCTGGGATGGCCGACCGGCACGCTGACAGCGATGTACACCGACGGAGCCCCCGCTCCCCCGCTACACAGCGACGCCGACAAACCGGCCACCAGGCAGGCTCAACCACACTCGCCAAACTTGCCGGCCGCCACGGCAAACCGCGATGCCGCCATTCTCAATATCGCGCTGGACACGACCAACCTGGTCGCCACCTGCAGCGAGCTGGTGCTGATGTATGGCGGAAACGGCCCAGATACCGCGGCGGCCATCTCGGAATTGGATCGACTAACCCAAGCCCTGGAAGCAACCATCGCCGCCGGCATCCCGGCGGCCATGCAGGACGACTCAGGCCAGCTATTCGACCAAATAATCAGCGTGCTTGCTGAAATGCGACGAAACCGCGCACACGCCCACGCCGCCCGCACCAAGCAGCGCGACAACGAACAATAGGCCGGGCGCCGATCAGGCGTAGCGGCGAGCCACGAACCCCGAAGGCATCGGTGAAATCTTCACCGGCACACCGGAGGTGCTGGCTTCGATGCATTGAGTCGGGCTGATCGCCAACATGACGTGTTCAGGACCGTTGGAGCCGAATTCATTGCTCGGGAAGATCGCGTCACCCGTCGTGACGTCACCGGGAGCAACGGCCATGCCGTGGGCAATTTGGGCGTGCGTGTCATCACCCACCGTGATGCCGACTTGCGCGTAGGCCCATTTCACCAGGCCCGAACAGTCGAAGGCATCGGGCCCTTTGGCCCCCCACACATAGGGACGGCCAAGGCGAGTAAGCGCAGCCTTGACTGCTTGCTGAGCTGCCGGGCCGCCGCCGGAACCGATACCGGCCTGGCGCACCCTGGGATCATGAGAACCGCGGTGCCGGCGGCCGTGCTGCGCCGCCTGAAACACCGAGCTCAGCCCCGGCAGCGACAGCCCGGGTGTGTTGCCGAGGCCGGCGGATCCGGCTTGGCCGCCACCGAACCCGGGCAAGGCGGGCGCGCCGCCGCGCATGCCAGCACCGCCATAACCGCCGCCCGCGGCACGGATCTGCTGGGCCAACATCAGATCTTGGGCTTCGGCGGCACGCAGGCGCGCCCGCATACGCGCCAACTGAGTCTGCAGATGGGCCACCAATTCATCGCGACCGGCCCGGGTGCCCGTCGCCGGCGCGATCGCGGCCACACCATTGCGCGCATCCTGGACCACCCCATTAGCACCCGCACGCCCCGACGTGGCGTGATCACCACCGGCGACCACTCCCCCACCAGCACCCGCATCAGCACCAATCGTGGAATCCACCGCCCGTACCGTGCCACCAGCACGACGCCGATACCCCGACCCCGCGCCGCCCTGCCACGAACCCGCCGACTCCCCGACCCCGGACCCCACCTGCTCACCGGCGCCCTGCAACGCCGGCGTCGAGGCAAACCCCACCCCAAAAGCCGCAGGACCAAACAATGACCGCGCACGACCCAACGCCTCACCGGCCTCAGACACAAGACCATCCAGCGTCATAACCGGCCACCGTAACCCCACCCGCACCACAGCGACCACCACCAACACCACTGGCGAGACGCCCCGCCACCAGCCGGGCCAACCGGCTCACGCATCGGTTTGGCGTCGCCGTCCCCGACCACTCCCCGGAGCCACGCGCCTCCTACTACCTCACAGGTTGGCAATGCCACGGTAGAGCTGGGTAGCGCGGCCCACTTGGCTTTGTATCTCAGACATGTAGGCTTGCCGACCGTGGGCGAACGCCGCGTCGGCGGATGACTCACCTGGGCGTTGTTGCAGCCAAAAGATCGACTTCCAAATGTCCGGCGAGCTGGGCCCGCCGTGGGTTTGGAGCCGATTGAAAAACTCTGAGATCGCGGTGTTGGGATCGCCCCGGCCGGGATAGCTTGCGTCTTGCTGGAAAACGTTTTCCCACAACCGATTCGGGCTTACAGCGCGCGGGCGCAGGCCACTTTCTTGCAGACCGTCGGCAAGGATGGCGATGGTCTGTGCCGGCGAATACCCTCGACGCTGGGCTTCATGGACGATCGCCGCGGCGACTTGGTCGGGCGTGGAATCCATCGTCAGCTGCCCCAACGGGGTGCCGACGGTGCCTCGCGGCGCCTGCTCGTTACTGCCGCGTGTTCGGCGCGAGCGGCGTCGATAGAGCGAAGCGAGATTGGTCAACGAGGATAGGCCGGGTGTGTTGCCGAGGCCGGCGGATCCGGCTTGGCCGCCACCGAACCCGGGCAAGGCGGGCGCGCCGCCGCGCATGCCAGCACCGCCATAACCGCCGCCCGCGGCACGGATCTGCTGGGCCAACATCAGATCTTGGGCTTCGGCGGCACGCAGGCGCGCCCGCATACGCGCCAACTGAGTCTGCAGATGGGCCACCAATTCATCGCGACCGGCCCGGGTGCCCGTCGCCGGCGCGATCGCGGCCACACCATTGCGCGCATCCTGGACCACCCCATTAGCACCCGCACGCCCCGACGTGGCGTGATCACCACCGGCGACCACTCCCCCACCAGCACCCGCATCAGCACCAATCGTGGAATCCACCGCCCGTACCGTGCCACCAGCACGACGCCGATACCCCGACCCCGCGCCGCCCTGCCACGAACCCGCCGACTCCCCGACCCCGGACCCCACCTGCTCACCGGCGCCCTGCAACGCCGGCGTCGAGGCAAACCCCACCCCAAAAGCCGCAGGACCAAACAATGACCGCGCACGACCCAACGCCTCACCGGCCTCAGACACAAGACCATCCAGCGTCATAACCGGCCACCGTAACCCCACCCGCACCACAGCGACCACCACCAACACCACTGGCGAGACGCCCCGCCACCAGCCGGGCCAACCGCCCCACCACGCTGTTCGCCTAACGGTGGACGCGTTCAGGTACGCGGTGTCGCCCTGGCCCGCCGGCGACGCGCACGTTCTCCGCGGACTCCCCGCAGTGCTGCCGGCGCTCCCCCCCGTCTCTCCGGCCGATCACCATGGGAGAGGTACAGGATCTCTGCCACCGCGAGTTGTCGGCGCTGATCCGTTCCAGCGGCTGGAATCGGCCCCTATGGGCTATTCCTTCCCATATGGGTTTGCCGGATCGAGGTTAGAGTCAGAGGCAGCGCCCGTTCGCCCTGCTGCTTGGGATCGCCACCCTGTCTCCGGCGAATCGCCACGGAGTCAGCGAAGGGACGGGCCTGACGTCGCCAGATCTGCCGTCAGTCGTCGGCAGTGGCCGGTGCGGGGAATGCGTTGCCGTTGTTGAACTGCTTTTCCAGCCGGTCACACAGGTCCGAGATGGCCTTGCGGATGAATTTCTGCTGCTGGTTGATTCCGGTGTGAGGTGTGGTCCAGGCGATGGTGTTCACCATTCGAAGCTTGAGATCGTCGGGCAGCGACAAGAGGATGTCCCTGGACTGCGCTAAGCGCTTGTTTGAGGCGCTGGTGGCGGTGCTCGATGAGCCCGCTCGGCCTGTGGCGCTGCGCGTGCGCGCGCGAAGCGGTGGCGGCGTCTCGTGCGTGACACGCGGTTGTCCCTGGTCAGGCGTGGTCGATGCGGGTGGCGGTTCGGTCTGCGTCGGCTGGCGCGTCGGGTCGGTCTGAGCTTCGGTTGCGCCGTTTGTGGCGTCTGTGGTGTCGGTTTCGACCTGTTCGGTTGGCCCCCGGTTGGCGGCGGCGGCCTGGGCGATGGAGCTGCGCCTGGGGCGAGGCCCTGGAAAGGTCGGTTTCGGGATGCTGGTCACGCTGAGGTCCTTGCTGCGTCTTGCCATCGGTTTGTTGCGAGTTCTCGCACTTGTCGCTGTACTCGTGCGGCTGCTTGTAGGCACTCTTCCTGGGTTAATGGATGTTCAATCCCGTCAAGGATGGTCTTGAAGTTGGCCGCCAGGTTCCGTATCCGGGCCGTCGGGCGAGGATGCTCGTCGAGTCCCATGCCGACGACGGCCAGCCGAGCCAGATCTGCCATCAGCGGGATGGGCTCACCGAGAAGGGCCACTTCATCGTCGATGGCAAGTTGGCAAATCTGGTCAAGCCAGTCAAGGTGGTCTTTTCGGCTGAAGTTGACGCGGTTCAATACCCAGCCGGCAACCGGTAGGTACTTGGACAGGTATTCCTCCAGCTCACCGACCGTGCGCATGGTGCTATCGGCACCGCGGATCGCGGGGACCTCTGCCTCGAGCACGATTACGAGGCTGTCAGCGGCCATGAAGGCGTTTCGGGTGATGAGGTCGGTTGCAGGTCGAGTGTCGATGAAGATGTGATCCCACTGGTGGGCGACCGGTTGCAGTACGCGCGCCAGTGAGTTCTCGGCGCCCGGTCGGCCGAACAGGGCATCTTGAACGGCCTGTAGTTCGTCGAAGCCTGATGGAAGCAGGTCGATACCAGGCCGTCGAGTTTTGATGACGGCGTCATCGATGGGTGCCGGGTTGTTCCGGTCCAGCACGTCGGCGAGTGATACTGGTGCCGGGCGGTCGGGCGTGAAGTCGGTGAGCTGCGCAGTGACACCGACTTGCGGGTCGCAGTCGACGACGAGGATCCGTCGTCCTGCGGCGACAGCGGCGTGGGCGGTACCCAGGGTGACTAGGGTTTTCCCTACCCCGCCTTTGAGGTTCGCGAAGGCCGAGGTGGCCATAAGCAGTCCTTTCATACCGCTATATGAGCTAATGTCCCATAGGGTAACAGAACATTTGCTGATATCAGTTTATCTACCCAAATATTATCTTTGCTTAGCTTTCATACAGGTATCTATAGTTTGCTAATGCAAGCTGATGTACAGATAGCATATATATGCATAACTAAGTTTTGCTATGCCTAGCTAGCTATAGCTATGATATCCTACTGCTAGACTAGACTAGATTAGGTTATACTATATAATGGCCCATATGGGAAGGGTTGAGATGGTAACGATGCAGGTACCCGCCCGCGCCGCGCAGACATCAGATGACACAGATCGAACACCGAGCTCGGACACGGACGCCTCGCGGCGGGTGTCAAGGGGAGCGGGCCCGCGAGGCCAGACGATGCTGCGGTTGACTCGCTCGGCCGCGGCGCTGATCACGGTGGTCATTGGTGTGGCGAGCTTTGCGTTGTCATTCGCTTCGCTGTACGACTTGGCTCGGCGCTGCGAAATGTACTCGAATTTCGCCTGGTTATGGCCGGTAACGGTGGATGGGACCATCGTGCTTGCGACGATGGCGATCGTGGCACTGGCGGAGTATCCCGACCAGCGGTCCAATCGGCGGTTCTTCTGGGTCATGCTCGGCGCGGCCGCTTTGGTCAGTGTGAGCGGTAACGCGCTTCACGCCGTTTTGCCGCGTGACGAGCCGCTGAACCCCTGGTTGGCGGCCGCGATCGCCACGGTGGCGCCGTTATCGCTGTTGGCTGACACCCACGGGTTAGCAGTCTTGTGGCGCTTCCGCCCCACTCAGCCGGCAGAGGCCGCCGCAGCACTGACGGCGCAGCGGGTCAACAAGTGGGAAGCGGTCGCCTCGCAGCTCGTTGAGCGGGGCAAAACGAAACTCCCGGTGGTGAAGGTCGCCGAAATCCTGCGCAGCGTGCACGATCTCGGCATCTCACACCGCCAGGTCGGTCTCGAGCACAACGTCGATAAAGGCACGGTCGGCGCGTTGAAGACCGCCAGCCTGGAGCTGCTGCAGCCGGCGCAGGGGGCTCCGGTAAGTGCGGGCCCAACCTGATGCCGAAACCCGTCCGATCGCCCTCCCCACAGGCGGGGAGTCAGTGGGGAGTCCGCGGGGAGCCAGCAGTTGACGTCGGGGAGCCGCGCACCGCATGGTGGTATGACGCCGGCGGGTGTACCGGATCGCCCGGTATTTCCCTGGCTCTGTCCCAGGTGCACCAGCGCCGAACCGGGTTACTGGCAGTGGCTGTCGGCAAGACCGTGGGCGCGAGTGTCGCCGTATGTGGGTGGCGTCTGGACGGCGACTCCAGCGGGAGGGGCGTTGTTGCACAGGAGACCTACGGGGTCACCGTAGACGGGGAACCAACCGGGTTGCAGACCAGCTTCGGCGCAATTCGCCTCCGCGGACGGGTAGTGGTTGAAGCGAACGGCGTTTTCCCGCGATCATTGCTGTCGAGTTCGCTGAAGGTGGTAACTGAATTGTTGATTGCTTCACTTGGTACTGGCACCGATGGGCGTGCGGTACGGGCTGACCCTTGGTGTCGAGTCGGCCGGGCGGGCGGGAATGAATTGCGCGATCACCCGTTGGTGGCCCGGTGCTGACGAACAAACCGGCCTGCTGACCCTGATCGGGAAATCCTTGTCTGCGGGTCAGCCGGATGGCGACCTGGACATCGTTGTGAGTCGCCAACCGCAGATTCAGCCGCAACGGGAACATGGGTTCCCGCACACCGAAGTTCCTATCGAATAGCTGGAGCGCTGGCGGGATGACATCATCGGCGAGCGGCGCTCCATCTGCCGTGAAGTGGGGTGCGAGACCATCGAGGAATGTCGGCGGCATGGGGTTGCTGTTCCGTACACGGTGTTGATCCTCGATCTGCCCGACCACCGCACATTGGCACGCGTGGGTGCGCTGGTGCTGCCAGTTAGTCGAGCCAGCGGAATATTCACCCTGGTGACAATGTGGGACGAGCTGGAAACTACCTCCGACTCATATGGAAGGGGCCCCACGGGTATCGCCGGCGTGGATCGGCCGCTTTATCGGCGCTGCCGTGCAGATGCAACCGCCCGGGCCGGCCCCGCGGCCCACGGCGCCCTGGCTGGCACAGAATCTGGCGAGGCTGTACACCTGGCATCCTCCTTTCCAAGGGGACGGGGTTCCCGAGTCGCCGGCAGCACGAGTGAAGTCGCAATGGTTTCCAGATTGGAGAAGGGGACTGGCCCAGGGACGTGGTCTACGACGTCGTCGAGTGATTCTTCGGGTTGGGGGTTAGGCGATCAGTGCCGCTGGGGTGGCCTCGGTGCTGACCCGGTTACGGCCGGGTGGCTCAGTCGAATTCGTCGGCAGGTCCGTGGCGGCGGGTGTCGCCGTATGTGGGTGGTGTCTGGACGGCAATCCAGCGGCGAGTGGCGTTGTTGCGCAGGAGGCTTCGGTCGCCGTAGACGGGGAACCAACCATAGACCGGCTCGGCTGGCCCGACATGATGAAGGCGAACCTGCTCGGGTGTGAGGACAACCGCTGGGGTGTATTGGCTCGCTAGCACGTTCGGTAGGAGAGGGAACTGGGTGTCGTCATAGGTCCACACCGACTGTTCACGGATGTCACCGAGTGATTGATCGTGTATCTCGCGCGCGCACAGGAACTTTTGCCCTTCGGCAGTGTTTTCGAGACGAACGCTCCATGTCGCCAGCAGATACTCGTTGCGCCATGGACTCAGTACCCGCCGGGTCAGGGCGGCCAGTTCGGCGAGGTTGGGCTCGGCCCCGAATTGGTCGAATAGCCGTTTGAAGCTGTCCAAGGCCACGTGGTCTGTGAAGACCGTGTCGATGAGACTGATGGGATCGGCCGACTCGTGCGCAGCGAGCTCGTTGGCGACCAACATGACCCAGGCCAGGTCGATGGCGTCGCTGCCGTGCAGGCCGAGCGCTTCGGCCCGGGTGAGGGCCTCGTCGAGGTCGCAGACGCCTCCGATCGGGTCGAACGGGACTCGTGGGCCAGGGGTGCGGGACAGGACGTTGCGCCGGCCGCCTTGGGGTTTTACCTTGCGCCAAGATTGCAGGGCGAGGGCGAAGATGTGTGGTTCGTGCTGGGCTGGCACGAGTGTCACGGCGGGCTGTTGTACTGCGATGCGGCCGGCCTGCTGAACGAACTCCCTGCGGTCTTCGGAGTCGTAGTGAACTCTGGTGTCGTGGAGCAGTTCTAGCCCCTGGCCGGCGACTTCTTCCCCGCTGGGGATCTGCAGGCCCAGGAAGATGAATCTTTGGTTGTTCCAGGCGTAATTGGTGTCTTGAAGTTTCTGGGTGCGGTCTTGGTCGTTGGCCTGGTTTCGAAACAGCGCAAAGGCCGCCTGAAGCATGGTGACGTTGTAGTCACTGTCGGGGGGCACCAGTTGGGTGTAGGCGTGTTCGTATTTGGCGAGCGTCTCTGCCGACACGGCGTCGGCGTCGCCCTTTTCGATGGGGGTTTGGGTGCCCCGGGAGGGGCCGCCGCACTGGTCGACCTGGTCTGGTGTCACACGCGCGACCACGGTGCGATACCAGGCCAGAAATTGGCCGAACCAGGTTACGTGGGGGATGGACTGGGCTGCACCGACGGTGTTTAGCACGTTTGACGAGCTGTTCATAATCGCGATAATACCAGGTGGTTAGCTTCATTTCCGGGACGTGGCTGGATCAATCCAGCCGACATGTCCCCCCGGCACTGGCCCGGCGTTCGCTACAGGTGCCCGAGGTCGTCGGGGGTGAGCAGCTGGGTGAGCGCGTTGGAGTAGGCGTCGAGCATCTGCTCGCTGCGGTCGAAGTCCAACGCCAGATCCGATTTCAATTGGTCGATGACTTCGGCCTGTTGAATGACCACCTTGGCCAGTTTGGACATGAGATCGCGCGCCTTGCGGCGATCCTCGGCAGCCTGTTGACGTGCGAGGTCGGCGGCGACTTTGAGTTCTTGGGCGGCCGCGTTGATTCGCGCCTCTTTGTGTTCCAACCATTGCCCAAGGTCCTGGTAGTCATTGGCGGTCTTAGTGTCGTTCTGGCCGGGCGAGTCAAATGGTGAGCGAGGTTGGCGCAGCGCCAGTTCGCGGTCCACTGCCCACTTCCAGACGCGGGGCGCGTTCTTGGGTACCCGTTTGAGCTGATACTGCGGCCCGCTCAGCGCGCCGGCCTTGACCATCTGACCTACCCGTTGCGGGCTGACACCGAGCAACTGGGCAGCCTGAGCCAATGAGTAGGCTTCCGGGCCGGGCGCCGATGACATCTCTCCATTGTGCCCCGACACGGGGTATGAAAGTAAACAAAGTAAGTTGCGAAATACCGGCCGTCGCTAGACCACTCCCGGCCTACTCCATGGGACACTTACTTTCATGAATTTCACTGGGATGAAGCCCGGCGCGCGGTACTGGGGCTTGCATCGCCGCTTGTCAGCGCCAGCGTCCATCGGTCTGACCTGTGTCCCGGTTCGTAAGTCGCTGGCCTTTCCTGACTTTCATAAACTACGTGAGCAGACCCCGAGGCTAGGACCGTCATGCCGCGGCGTGTTTCACACCAGCTACCGCCGGCACAGGCCAGCCTTCCCTACACCGCCAGCACCGTCCTTGGCAGCGAAAGGAATCCGCTGACATGAGTCCAGCACGCCGCGCCCCCGGTACCCGCGACATCGAAGCTGGGCGCCGCAAGAAGCGGCAAGGCTCGGAAACGCGCAGCATGTCTCGTACGCTTCAGGTTCGCTACAACCCGACCAAGCTGCGGCACCTTGAGGCAGCGGCGGGTCCGAGTCTGCCCAGTCTGATCAGACTGTACGGGGACTTTTTGACCGAGCTGCTTCCCGTGACCGAGCAGCAGGCGCCGGATCCCGTCGAGCTGATTCGGGAGGCAACGACATCGCTGCTCGATCCGGCGACCGTGCGGGCGATCGAGGCGGTCCGCGCCACGAACTCGCAGGCTTCTGTGACCGGCAGCATGTCTTGTACGCTTCAGGTTCGCTACAACCCGACTAAGCTGCGGCAGCTCGAGGAGGCGGCGGGGCGGGGTCTATCTGCACTCATGCGAGGGTATGGGGACTTTTTGACCGAGCTGCTTGCCGTGGCCGAGCAGCTGGGGCTGGATCCGGTCGAGCTGATTCGGGAGGCAACGACATCCTTGCTCGGCGCCCGCGAGTTGCTGTCGGCATAAAGCACTCGGCGACACCCTTCCCTCTAGCGCCAGAGGTCGCGTCGGCGCGCGTCGGGAGCGGGTTTGTCGGTGCGGCGGGCACGTTCGATGAGTGCTTCGAGGCGTGCTTGTTCGGCGGCAGCTTGAGCGGTTCGGCGCTGGGCGCTGCGGTGTCGCGCGGCCGATAGGGCGGCGAACGCTTCGGCACGGCCGGGACCACGCTGTGCGAGCTGCGCCGCGGCTCGGGCCGCCAGGTGTGCGTCGTGGGCCGCCGCGCTGGCCGCACGGCCTGCTTGTTCGACCCTGCGGGCTTGAGCTTCGCGAGCCTCGTCCAGGGCAGCTGGCCGATCGGCCAGGTTGTCCGTACCGTGCCAGGCCAGGATGGCGCCCAGCAGGCCGATCGGGCGGGCGGGGGAGTCGGGGATGCGCCGGCCTACGCCGAGCCAGTCGGTGATGAGCTGGTTGAGGTCACGTGGGGTCCAGCCGGCGGCCGCGGGAGCGGCCAGCATGGCGGCCCAGCTGGTTGGGGTGAATCGTCGGGCCCACGGTGGGGCGTGGGGATCGGTGCGCCAGGCAGCGGCCAGGCGCCGACCCCCCTTGTCTGGAGCTGGGCGGCGCGTAGCGACGCCGTGCCGGGCGCCCTTGGGGCGCCCGCGGGTAGTGATCAGTCGTTCTTGAGGTGAGGTGTGGGTGGTTGCTGGGGACCGTTCCAGGTGGGGTGACACGCTGTGGATAACCCGGTTGAGCTGGGCGTCGTCGTGCAGCGCCCACACCGAGGCCCAGCCGCGGTGGCGATCGCCCATCCGCCAAGACGCCATGCGTTCGATGTAGGTGCGTTGGCGGCCGCGCAGGACCTCGGTGGCCACCCCGAGCAGCCGTAGGCATTCGCGGGCCCGCTGAACGGTGCGCTCGGTCAACCCCGTGGCGCGGGCCAATTGGTCGTTGGTGGGTCGGGCGTTGCGGCCGGTGTCTGAGTCTGCATAGCGGGCGAACGCGGCCGCGATGACGATCAGCGTTTGTTTGGCGATGCCGCCAGAGGTCATCTGCGACCGGATGTCGTTGTAGCGGTGGTCGTAGGCCGCGGCGACGGTGACGTGTGCCCAACGTGCGGGCCCGCCTGACCAGCACGGCACACCGGCGTAGGCGTCGTCCTCGAGTTCGAGGTTGACGAACAGGCTCGCCGGCGGAAGATCACCGCCTTTGAGTCGGCGGCCCTGGCGGATTGCTAGGACATCGGCGATCGGGGTAGTACGGACGGTGCCGCGGCGACGTCGCTGCGCGCTACAGCCGCGGTAGGTGGGCGGTCGCCAGGACACTGGCTGGTCCGGGGGCCGGGTGGTGAGAATGTCACGGTTTGCGCATCGTTGGCGTGCCGTATCTGGTACTGCGGCAAGGTATGCGCTACCGTGAGACGAGTCGGTCAAGACACGTCCCTTTCTGGGGCAATGGGTGCGAAGACCCAGAACCGAGGGCCAACTCGGTTCGAAACTTCAGACATGGCCCCGCCTTTGGCGGGGCTTTCGTCGGTTAGTGGGTTCTTGGCACCGCTATTGAGATGTCGCATGTGCCCGGCGCAATGGGGTACCGGGCGTGAGGTCTCACTGGGCCAGTGGCGTGATCTCCCTTCGTTGTTGGTGAAGCTCGGTGCTGGATTCCGTGGCGCCTAGAGCGGCGCGTAGGCGCTGCTAGGCCGATGGGCGCAGGCGCGGTGCGCGGGGTGTGGGCTCGGGTAGGTCGATGAGGTGGCCGAAGTGGTTGAGGGTGGCCCAGTGGTGTTGGCGCCAGTAGACGGGCCAGCTGGTGATGGGGTGGGCGGTGGTGGTGATGTAGTCGTAGCGCTGCGCGGTGTCGGTATCGGTTTGTTCGATGAGTTCGGCGCAGTTGGTGCAGGCGGCAAGTGCGGCGGCGGGGGAGTCGGCCGGCAGCGGGCTGCCTTGGGTGCGGCGGGTGAAGATGAGGTGTTGGTCGAGTAGGCATGCGGGGGCGAGGATTTCGCAGTGGCCGCTGGATCGGGCGGTGACCATGGCCGCAGCCGGTGCGTCGAGTTCGTTGATGGGCAGTGGTCCCACTCGGGTGCTTCGCGGTGGGGGTGCGGTGATGCTGCGTAGCTGCGATTTCGGTTGCAGCAGATGGCGTTTGGCGGGCAGGTCGTGGTCGATCCAGACGCCTGCCCACATGCCGAATGCACGTTTTTCGGTGAGGGTTTCGCGCCGGCAGCGTTGTAGGCGTGGGCATTTCATGCACAGCCGGCGAGTGGCGGCTTGCTGGGTGGGGTCGGCCCAGCGGCTCGGCGCTTGTTGGCATAAGCCGGGGTGAGAGATGCTATTGTGGCTAACGAAGGCGTCCTTCTATGATGGAGCCGGTAGTTGGTAAACCGGTTCCGCGTGCGGAGCCCTGCTGATGGAAGCTGCTACTTCTGTCGGTGGACCCGAAGTCCCTCGGGCGTTGGCTCGGGGGACTTTTGGCGTGCAGGGCGAGGGTTATGTGGTTGTGGGTGGGTCGAGATTGAGCGGTCCTCTCCGGTTTTCACGGGTGGTTGGTTGCCGCCAGTGTTACACCCCACGGGCTGTAATACCGCGCACCGCGCGCGGTGTGTCGCAAAGTCCACCAAAGTCGCCGCGGCAGTGGATTCCGGTGGATTTGGGTTGCGGCGTCGCACATTTCAGCGATTTCCCCAGATCGGTGATGGGCGAATGAGCCGCCCCACGGCTACGGTGGCCGCTCATGCGGATATGGGCAGGCGATCTGATGACCGAACTCGTCTCGTGTGTCGATGACCTGCTGACCGGCCCGCCGCCGGGTGAGGGACGCGCCTTCGACAACCACGACGACCCCGCCCCAGCGCACTCCGAGGTGATCTAAATTGGCGACCAAAGACGAAGTGGTTTCAGCGATCACCCATATCGAAAACCTGCTACATAACGACAATTGGCGCGGTGGGCTCAACGATGATGATTACCACCGCCTCAAGGCCATCCTGGACGATCACACCTCGGGCGATACGTGGGTTCCTGACTCGCTGATCGGGGCATTACGCAACCAATGGCCGAAATATTTCGATCCCAAGACCGGCAGCGAGGTGACACCGAGCGCTGACCCGGCGCCCCCGCTGAACCCGCCACCCTCAGCGCAGGGCCCAACGCCAGGGCAGCCCCCACCACCGGGCGGCCCCACCACGCCAGCGCCACCGACCCCGGGTAGTGATGAGTTGTCCGGCCGCGCAGCCGACGCCGCAAAGCAGCTTGACGCGGCTCTAGAGAAAAATCATTCCGCCCTCAACGACGCCGACGTGGAATTGACTGAAGCGATTCTGGCCGCCACCGCCGCTGACGAACATGGCAAAGGCCAACTCGACGCACTCAAACAGTCGGTGATCGACGAGGTAAAACGCATCGGCCCTCAGGCACTACAAACCCGGGCCGGCATGGAGGAGATGGCCACTTTCCTGCAAAACAAGACCTCCGACATTTTGAACGTCGTGCGCAACGCCAACCTGGATGCGCAATCGCAAGCAAAGGTGATGGACGCCCTGACCGCCCGATATAGCGCGTTGAACACCAACGGGCACCCCGGCGACAAGACCGACACCCAACCACCGGGCACGCCGGGCACCACGCCGCCGGGTCCAGCCACCACCCCGGGCGCGCCGGGAGCCGACCCTGGTGTGGTGCCCACAGATCCGGGGCTTGGCGATGATCCGCTGCTGTCTGGAGGGCTGCCCTCGGACGGCTTGTTGGGCTCACTGCCAGGCGCGTTAGGCCCGGCCTTGGGTGCCGCGGCCGGCATCCCGGCCGCACCGGGATCGGCAATCCCGGGCATCGGCGGAGGCGGCCTGGGCGATCTCGGGTCGGCGCTGGGATCGGCGCTGCACGACAACCACGACCCCGACGCCGGGGACAAGGCCGACGAGCTCAAAGACGCCCACACCGGCAAGGACGCCAAAAGCGGCGAGGGCGGTGAGGGCAGCAAGCCGGGCGATCTGACCGATCCCCAGCATCAGGGCAGCGGCCCCGGTGATCATGGGCAACCACCAGCGGCAGGCCCCGGCC
>NZ_UPHT01000151.1 GCF_900566085.1 Mycobacterium attenuatum | reverse complement strand
ATCGGCCAACACGGCCGTGACCTGCGCGGATAATCCGGTCTGGTCGGCCAGTTCCCGCAGCAGCCCCATCCCGGCGTGCGACACCACCCCGCGGCCGTCGGCAGAGACTTTCACCCGCGACACCGCCGCGATACTCTTCATCTGCGAGGTGCCTTCCAGTCAGGATGATTGAGCCCTAGAGAAGTCCAATCATTCCTTGCAGGACAGGCACTTTCGCTTATCAACACCCAGCTACATCGCCATCCCGCGAAAAATCCGGGCTAGAGCCCAGGCGCAAACCCGTGCCGCGTTCCACCGCCTCTGCTCAATTCGACGATAACGGCGGCACGAGCGGATAGGCGACTCAGCTGACCGATTCCTTTTTGGGGCGGCGCTAAACGCATGTCTGTGCCCATACGGTTGGACCATGGATAAACAACTTTGGCCTACAGCTCCGAGCGGACACCTTGAACCAGGCGTGCCTGACTTCCCACGATGGGGCGACGCGGCACCCTTTGTCGCATTATCCGAACGTCTGTTTTCGAAAACGTGCACGTTGGCCAGCGATATCGATGACTTCGGAACCCGCGTGAGCGATCCTGCGGTGGTCAATCACATCGTCAATCGGCTGGCATGCATGGGCTGGCAAATCGCCGACATTGTCCACTCGCTGTCGGGCAAGCTGGACCGGTCAATGATCGACCTCGATCATTGGCTTGAGGTATTGGAGGCGTTCGACGGCGCCAAACGCGCGTTTCAGGAGGCCAGCGGAGCAACGCAAGCTGCCACCGAGGTCATGCGCAATCACACGCAGATCCCGCGCTGAGGCGGCAGGTGAGCAGTCGTGGCCGCACCAAACAGAGCGGTCGCGAGCTGAGCGGCGAACGATGGCCCGTCGTTGACCAGCGCGTAGCCGCCGGCAAGGCCCCCTTGATTGCAGACCGTTCGTCGTCGCCGAACCCTCCGACATGCCACAACGCCGGTGCCACGATCGATCCGGGTGACGAGGCGCGTAGCCGTGCGCGGCGCAACCGAAGTGGGGAAGCGGCTGGTCGAGTCGCCGTACACCGCCTGGTTGCGTGACCACCGCCGCACGATCCGGCGCGCGGCCAGGTATGCGTCCTGCGGGATCTCGACTACCGCGATGGCCTTCTTAAGTCCGTACACGCCCCAGAACCGGCCAGGTCCGCGGCCGGCCTGCCGCCACAGGTCGGGAACGATGTGCTGATACTCCTTGTCGCCGTGCAGGTTCGGCGATGAGTGCTTGGTGAAGTAAATGGCCAACCGCTTGGGGTCGCAGGCCTTCAGCCCGTTCCGCACATCGATCGCGGTTCCGGCGAGCCGGTGGCGAGCTTTCTGCACTGAGTCAGGGTGATCGACGATATGCGCCCAAGTCTCGGATAGCCATTGGGCGAACCCTCGCCCCGAGCGGCCCGGTGACATCGGTGGAGCCATCCAGAGATGGATGTGTGGGGCGCCGCGTCGCTGAAACTCTAGTTTCCAGATATAGCGAGCTGGCTCACCGTATTCACGTTGAAAACGTTTGCGCCACAACACCATGTGCCGCTTGACGCTGGCGCCATCGGGCGCGACGACCTCCCAGTGTCCGGGGTAGGTGAGTGTCACCATGGCCGGGACACGGCCGGACTCGACGAGAGGGCTGTAGTCGAGTTCGGCGAAGGTGCGGCACATTGCCGACCGCGATTTGCGGGACCACTCGGTGATGACAGCGCCAGTGCAGCGGTGGTCGGTCGCCGATTTGCTCCGTCGTGTCGAAGACACGACGGACTGATCATCGTTCCCGCCTGTGCGGGCGAGGTCGTCTCTGACTTGCAGCTTGGCATCCTCGACGTCACATTGGTGATAACCGACGGCCCGCTCGGCGGCTTTCTCGGCGCGGACGGGATTGGTCCACCCGAGGCGCACGACGCCGGGACCGACGGTGATGTGAAAACGTCCCGATTCAGGTTCGGCGCCTCGACGGTCAGGACCGGAAGCCCACGGTGCTGCCGGCTCGAACAGTGCCGCAGCCGCGGCGACCATCTCGGGACTTGGGAACCGCAGCCCCAATGCGTCGATCGCCCGCAGATCGCCAGTCGCGGTCGGCGAGCGGGTTGCGGACATTTTCGGCACATATAACAAGCCCGCCGGCCGCGGCCGGGTTGAGGCTCGGCGCCTCGGTCGACGTCCGGTCGACCGCTGTCGCTCTCCCACCCTGCGGCCTGGCGGCCTCGGGCGCTCGCGACCTCCCGTCAACCGAGGCAGCAGCGACACCATGCCGCGATGACAGGTGCTCAGTGGCGGATGTCGAGCCACCCGCCGACGGTGTCGAGACGGTCGCTGACGATGCGATGCTGGGCATCGGGATGCCTGCTCCCCGGAGCCCGCGACGCTGCTCACAACGCAAGTGGCAGCGCGGAAGCTCCCGATAGGGAGTGCAAGCACCGTGTCCGGTTTATGTCCGTTCGTCGGGCAGGCTGAATGCGTCAGCGCAGCTCAATGCGGCGCATACGACGAACAGAATCAGATAAACCGCAGGTCAGCGGCTAATCCGTCCGCCTGAAAAGCGGAAGGTCGGCGGTTCGATCCCGCCCCTGGCCACTCAGCATCAGCCCAGCTCAGGGCACTCGTCTTGCTCGCGGGACTCGGGCGTTCGGAGCGCTTCACGCATACCTACTTGATTGGCGACCATGTGGCGGTCCACTCAGATATCGGTTCGCGGTTCGGGTCCTCCCCTGAATTGGGCGGTGGCTGGGAGGTTAGGCAACTGTTGGTGAAGATCCGTTGATAGGGACCCCAACGCGCCGAAAGGGTTCCGTTTGGGCGGAAGATGTAGGAGATCGGCCCGGACATCTCGGCGGTGCCGGTGCATTCGGGACTTTGCGGGTCTGGATTCGTCGCGTACGACCTGGCGTATCCGGTCACCGTCATCCCGGACAGCGTCCCCGTCATCGTGGCTGTGTAGGACTCTGTCGGCTTGAGGTTCTTCAAAGTTTCGTTGCAGGTTACCGAGTTCGCGTTGACATGGCAGTCGGAAACCAGGTCGCCGTACTGAATCTCGAAATGCTCAGGCAAGGTCGCCTCGCCGCCGGCAGCGGAGGTTGACGTTGACATCGGAGCGGTGGGGCCTGGCCTGGCCGGCGTTGGTTGTCCGGATTGATGGCTGCCAGTCGCGCAGGCCGCAATTTGCCATGCGGTCGCCCCCGCCGCGGCGGCCAAGAGCAGTTTGCGCCTCAGGAGCGTCACCATCTGTGCCGTGCCGCCTTGGATGGCGCGGCCGGTCTCGGCCATTGGCGGCGTGCCATGGGGTTGTCTGTTCGGACTGCAGCCGCTGACAAGACGCAGTGCGGTGACTTCAGGCAATGGGTCGGTGGGCGCGCGAAAGGGTGTTGTCTGCATTGGTTCTCGCTTCCATGGTCGGAGTGGCTGAGCGTTCGACGGTGGTCCGCCTACTCGTTGGGTGACCATTAGACCGGTCCTTCGCAGCCCCCACCGTTTCGATGAACGTCCCTGACCACGTGCCGCTATGGCGCTTAGCCGCAGGCATTCTCGTAGGTCACTGCCGTGCGTCGGGGAGGGCACAGCACCGGCGACACACCCAATTGGCATGGGTGATCCGAGCGGGCAGACATACAGTCCCACTGCCCCTGCCGTTGCGAGCGCTATCCGAGGGGCGACCACCGCGCCGTTCCCTCAGTCTGCGCACTGGTCTGCGAGGAACTGTTCGAGCAGCTGCCGTAGTCGGTATGTTGCCACTGGAGCGGGCCGTTGCGCATCGCGACGGTTCCGTCTGAGTCGAACACATACCTGGCGGGACCGCTGGCCTCCTCGGTGTAGAAGCAACCGGGCGAGCCGTCGTAGTGTCCTTCTACACGTATCGTCTGGGTGCCAGTCATCGTCATGCCCGAGAGCGTTCCCTTGATCTCACCGATCCACGGATCCTGGTTCCCGACGGGTGCATTCGGGTTGATGATCTTGCAGGACACCTTGTCTCCGCTGACCTTGCAGTCGTTGACGAGCGTGCCCTCGTAGGTGATGCCCAGATGCGGCGGCAGACCCTTGCGCCCACCGCCCCCGGTGGACGTCGTCGGTGACGGAGTGGCCCCGCCTGCACCGGTACCCCCGTGGATGCATTCGTTGAAGGCGTCGACGCACTTCGCGACGTCGTCGGCGGTGACGTACCGCGCTCCGTAGATGCCGGTCTTCGCGCTGAGCCGCAGGCATTCCCGTAAGTCACTGCTGCAGGATCGCGAGGGTGCCGCGCCGGCTATGCCGTCACACCGGCTTGCCGTCGGGATCCCCAGGGTGGCGACGTACAGCCCCATCGCCGAGACTGCGGCCAGCGCCAGTCGTGTCACCATGGGCCGGCCATCACCCCTTGGTGATGCTGTTACCGGTGCCGAGGTCCGCGACGCTCGGATCGCCGTCGCGATAGGTGACGGTATTGTTCAGCCCGGCAACGGTGAGTTCGGTCTCAATGTTTTCGAAGCTGATCTTGTTGTCGTCACCGCCGATGATCACTTTCGCGCACCGGCCCTTGACGGTGAGGGTGTTCTTGGACCCGCCGATGTTGAGCGACTTGCCGCCGGCGCAGTCGAGGGTGTCGGTCTTGCCGAAGGTGCCGTCGTTGATGGTGTTGTTCATCTCGGCCACCGGCGGCTTGTCGACGGCCTGCTGCTTCTTGTGGCAGCCGGCGATGTCCAGCGCGGCAACGATCACCATTGATCCGAGCAGAAGCTGAAACAACCTGTTGCCCATAATCTCTCGCTTCCGTCGTGCGGTCAGCTATGTCCGCGACCACGTCGCGGCGAAGTCCACAGCAGGGGAGCGGATGTTATTGGAACCCGTTCCGGTGGGACAGGTGTAGTTCACCGTCTCGTCGAAGGGCTCTGAATGCACAGCGACAGCGCCGCCCAGGTTGAAGACGAAATTGAGGGAGTGGGATTCAGTCGACTCGAGGCTGCACCCCGCTGAGTTGTGGTACTTGGTGGTGCTTGCCGCCGTGCCCGACATGGTGAGCCCCGACAGCGTCCCCGTGATGGTCTGGCTGAACGAATCCACCTCGGGGGGAGCGGTTTTCCACGTGGTCTTACACGAGACGGCATCTCCGTTGTGTGAGCAGTCGTAGGCGAAGTGCTCGCTGTCGATGCCGAAGCGTGGCGGCAGACTGCTCTTGCTGCCACCGGTGGTGGTGGGCGGCGGGGATGGCGCACCGCCGCCGCCGGCGCCGCCGTGGATGCAGGCATTGAACGCTTCCACGCATTTGGCGACGTCCTCGGCGGTGACGTACCTGGCCCCGTAAATGCCGGTCTTCGCGCTCAGGCGCAGGCACTCCCGCAAATCGCTGCTGCACGTCGGCGACGGTGTGGCCGACGCCGTACGCAGACACGCCCCGAACATGGCGAACGCCGTGACGTAGAGCCCGACCGCAGCCACCGTGGCGACTGCCAGCGTCGACACCACTTTCGGCATGGTCGATCACTTCCCTCCTCCCGCTGGAGGGGGCGGGCCATGTCCGTCCTGCTCCAAGGAGTGCGGGTATGGTATCCGGCCATTGGTCGGACAACGGTAGAGACTTAAGACCCCATCTCGGAGGCCTGCGTCCACCCGTTTTCGACACCGCGAGCGCTACGACGATGTGTCAGCACGGCGTTCATATTGGTCACGCGTTTGGCATAGCGGTGATCTCGGCTGCCCGCGCCGTCGCCGCCCACCCTGCGACGACAACACGCCGCCGATCGTTGACATCAACGGCTATCCGCTGGCCGCGGGCCTAGCCGACGGGACTACTGCGGAGAGCGGCGACGGCGCCCGGGGAAGACGAGCTTGCCCCCGGGGGTTGTGGGGTACCTTCGACAGCACGTTGAAGATCGACGTTAGTTCGGCAACACATAGCTGGGCACAGGCGCGTAGCCAAAGCGGTTGCGGCTCAGGAAGATTTCTGTCAAGCGCTGGGACTGGATCTTCAGGCCAAGTACGAGAGCACTAGCGAGGCAGCCTGTTTGGGATCGAAGCTACGACGCTTGGCGCGCTTAGCCGCGCCGAGGGTGCTAGATCCCGACGGCTTCCGGTCGGCTTTGCTACAGGCTGTCACGTTCAAAGGTTGTGATTGGCAATGCTGATGCGCACTCGAAGAACTATTTCAGTGATGATCGGTCGCGATGGAAGTGTGTCGTTGGCCCCGCTCTATGCGCCGCCCCGGTCATGTACCTGGATCGCATTCAAGGGCACAGGTCACGTGATCAACGACAAGCGAGGCATTGACGACCATTGATGTCGAGGATCTCATCGCTGAGGCGACATCGTGGGGCATGGGTGAGCGGCGTGCGGCTGCGGCGGTGCGGTCATGCATGGAACGGGTGTACAGCTCGGTCGGGAGCGTCGCACTTCCTTTCCGAGGCAGAGCCGGTGCGGTCAAACCTTGAGCGCCTTTGGATTAGACGCTCGTGGCCGACAGCGTCTTGAGGTGTCCACTGGGCCAGGGCGTTGGAAACTGGCAAGCCCGTGGCCGCGGGGGATCAACTCAGCTTGCCGCCCTCAGCTCTCCACCAGCTCGGGCAACGCCTCGGCGCCGGTCAGCCAGTGGCGTCCGGCCTGCCGGGCCGCCTGCCACTTGGGCACGCTCACCGCATCGTCCTGACCCAGGTCTTGCGGCGTCGGGCCGATGCGTTCGGCCAGGCCCGCCAACGCGTTCAGGTCGAAGTTGTACACCTCGGCCGCGGCCAGGCCCAGGATCTGTCGGGTCTCCTCGACGGGAATGTCCCAGAACGAGCGTCGCAGCCAGTCGCGGGTGTGCGGCCAGGTCCCCTCCGGATGGGGGAAATCGTTGCCCCACAACATGTTCGACACACCGATCTCGTAGCGTCGCGCCAGCTCCCGGCGTTCGGTGGTGGTGGCCCCGATGAAGCAGTTGCGGTCGAAATAGGCCGACGGCGGCATGGTCAGATCGCCCTCCATGCGGCGGCTCATCTTTTTGGCCGTGTGCTCGCGCAGGTACCGCGTGTCCATCAGCCACAGCAGATCGCTGGCCCAGAATGCGCCGCACTCGGTGGCTCCCCACCGCAGCCGCGGAAACCGCTCGAACACGCCTGACCACAAGGCGAACCACAATGGCCGTACTCCCCACCAGCGCACTTCGGTGACATAGATGCCGAGATGCCCGCCATAGTCCTCTTGCGGGGCGGCGCCGACGTGGGTGTGCACTGGCATCTGCAGGTCCTGGCAGGCAGCCCAAACCTGGTCGTAGCGGCGGTCGTGGTACGGCGGGTAGCCACCCCAGCACGCGGGGATCATGATGCCGCCCCGCAGGCCGGACTCTGCGGCTCGGGTGATCTCGGCCACCGCCGCGTCGATGTCCGCCAGTATCGGCACGACCGCGACTCCGGCCCGCCGCTCCGGGCTGTGGCTGCACAGCTCGGCCAGCCAGCGGTTGTGGGCACGTGCTCCGGCCATCGCCCGTCCCGGGTCGAGGTCGCCCGACTGGGCCAGGCCCGCACCGAACGGAGCTCCGGCGACCCCGGTCACGGCGTCGGCGTCGGGGAAGATGACCTCGCCGACCACGCCGTCGCCGTCGAGCTCTTTGTCCCGCAAACCCACATCCCATCCACCGGCAATGCCGTCGCCATGCTCGGAGAACCACTCTTGCGCGAACTGCTCGTCGATCAACCCGCTAACTTGCGCCGCGGCCGCCTTCTCGACCAGGAAGGCCTCGAAATCCTCGCGGTATTCCGGGTCGATGTATTCGCGGTAGCGATCGGTCGGCAGCTCGGCGTGACAGTCCGCGGAGATGATGACGTAATGGTCCAGAGGGTCCAAGGGCTGCACAGTATTCCTTTCGTTACCAGGCACGGATGGGGTCGGGTTCGAAGGCGGTGCTGCTGGCGCCGGCGGGCACGGCCGCCAGCGGCTGCGCGACCTCGGCCACGGTCGGGCCGATCCGCGCGGCCAGCGGCGCGAGGGCTTCGAGGTCGAAGCCGTAGACGGCCGCGGCGTTCCCGCCCACCATGGCCGCCACTTCGTCGGGCGGTACGTCGCTGAAGGTGTGGCGCAGCGCCTCCCGGCTGTAGGGGGCGGTCCCCTCCAAATGCGGGTAGTCGCTTGCCCACATGATCCGGTCGACGCCGATTCGGTGGCGCAGGGTGCACTCGACCGGGCGAAGGAAGCTGGCACCGGTGTAACACTGGCGGGCCCAGTACTGGCTGGGCTTCAGCGGCAGCGAGCCGGCGGTGGGCCCGGCGAAGCGGGCGATCGCCGAACCCGTTCGCCCGAAGCGGGCCGCCGCGACGTCGAGCGAATCAAGCGTCGCCGGTATCCAGCCGGTGCTCTGCTCGGTGAAGACCACGGTGAGGCCCGGATGACGATCGAGGGCACCGCTGAAGATCAGATGCCACAGCGCGCGGTGCGACCACCAATGCGTCTCGTACACCCACACCGCGAACGAACTACCCCACCCGTCGGTCGGGGTCGGTCCGGCGTTGCCGCCGTGGTGGTTGACCACCACGCCCGCCTCCTCGCATGCCGCCCAGAGCGGCTCCCAATGCTCGGCATAAATCTGGGGGATACCGGTACCCGGGGCGACCCCGGGCAGCAACACCCCGCCGCGCAGCCCCAGCTTGGCGATCTGGGCCACCTCGGCGACGGCTTCGTCGAGGTCCCCGAGCAGGATCTGGCCCACCCCGGCGCGCCGCTCGGGCGACAACGAGCAGAAGTCGGCCAGCCAGCGATTGTGGGCACGCAGGCCGGCCCAGCGCAGCTCGAGTTCCCGGGCGGTTTCCGGCGCGGGCGCGGCCAGGCTCCCGAGGGGAAAGAACGGCGGCACGGTATTGGGGAAAAGGACCTCGCCCGCGATGCCGTCCTGATCCAGTTCGCGGTTGCGCCGCTCGCTGTTCCAGTTGCGTTCCGCGTCGGGCTCGGTGAGGTCGCCGAACGGGTTGACGAACGTTTGTGCCCAGCCGTCGAACTCGTCCCGGTATTGCGGGTCGAGATATTCGCGGTAGTCCAGCAGGTCCGCGCCGGCGTGGCAGTCGGACGAAATGACGGTGTAACGGTCCATGGCTACACCCGTGCCGGCTGCGCATCCGGGGCCGCCGCTTCGGCGGACGGCGCCGGGTCGTCGTAGCGCTGGTGCACGTAGGGCAGCAGCCACTCCTGCGGCACCCGCTGGGCGATCCGGCCCACCTGGACGGTGCGCCGGCGGCACCAGATGATCGACCTGATCTGGCGGATCACGATGTCGGCCACCGGGTCCAGCGGCGACTCGCTCAGCTCGAGGGTGCCCTCGATGTTGTCCAGCAACTCGAAGCGGCGGTGGTACTCGCCGTAGACCAGGTGGGGGTCGGTGATGCCGTTGCCGTCGGGGGCACGCAGGAATTTGAAGTAGAACTCGATGTTCACCTGGTCTTCCGGCAACTCCGCCGGGCCAGTGACCCGGCCGTCGAGTCTGATGAGCTGATAACCCATCCGGTCGACGGTGGCGGTGACGCGGTCGCCGGAACGCTCCAGCTCGATGTGGGCCAATTTCTTGGGCTCGCCGAAGGTTTCGCGCCCACCCGTGACGGACTGCTCGGTGGACTGAGGCATGAACAGCGGGTAGTCGCCGCGCAGTTCGTTGTGCCGGGCGGCCACCGAAAACACCGCCGACCCAAACGGCGGCCGGCCTGCTATCCGGACCCGCTGCAGCTGGACCCGCACCAACGGTTCGTCCGCCGGCTCCAGCGGCCTGGGCAGCACGGCCGCGACGATCTCTGGATCGGTGAGGTAGGTGACGGTCACCGCCTCGGTGGCGATGGGCGCTTTGGTGAGGTCGATCTCGTGGTCGACTTGCGCCTGGGGTGGGCGGGGACCATATCGGACGGCGGTGCTCAACGCTGCGCTCCTTCGGTTTTCGCTTCCTGCCCGGCATGCTGGCTGAGGACGTCGACCAGGTAGTCGGGGTTGGCGCGGGCAATTATCGATGCCGCTTTGCGGCTGACCACCTCATCGGCGGCTGTCGGTGGACCCATCAGCCAAAATCGGTCCGCCCGGATTCCCTCAACCATCTGGTCCGCGACCGTCTCGAGCGGGGTGAACTCGACGTGGCGGCCGGCAGCCTCGAAGCGGGCGACGACCTTTGCCAGTGTCGGCTCGGGGGTGCGACGTTGCTGGGTCGCGGCGTAGCGCTCCGGCCGGTGCCGCCAGGACTCCCAAATGCCGGTGTTCAAGAAGCCGCTGGGAAACAGGACATGCGCCCGCACCCGGGTGCCCGTCATCTCCAGATGGGTGTAGAGGCTCTCGGTCAGGCACAGCACCGCGGCCTTGGTCATCGGATAGACGGCGTTGGCCGGGCCGGCCATGGCTCCCCGGGCGATCGGCGCGAACCCGCCGTTGCCCGAGCAGGTGTTGATCACGTGGCCTTCGCCGCGTTCGAGCAGCAAGGGCACAAAGGCCTTGATGCCGTGGATGACACCCAGCACATTGACGTCGATGCCCCAGCGCCAGTCGGCCAGGTCGTGTTCCCACATGTAGCCCTCGGACACTCCGCCGGTGCCGGCGTTGTTGCACACCACATGCATCGCGCCGAAGTGGTGAAGCGTCTGGGTCGCCAGCGCCTCGACCGAGGCGTAGTCGGTGACGTCGGTGACCACGCCGGCCACCTCGATGCCCTGATCCGCGAGTTCGCGGGTGGCCGCGTCCAGCGGTTCGGCGAGCACGTCGGCCAGCACCACCTTCATGCCCTCTTGGCCGAGGCGCCTGCCGATGGCCCGGCCGATACCGCCGGCTCCGCCGGTGACCACCGCGACCTTGCCCTGGAGGTCCCTCACTGCGGCCATCGTCACATCGTTGCGCATATCGCGCCACCGCGTCGCGTTATTCGGCCACAATTGTGGACCGATGCTCCGACCTGGATGATTTCGCTGGACTCGGCCGGAGGTGCGCCCTGGCCCGCATGGCTGCTGTGGTACGCCGGCCGTTACCTGGCAGCATCATGACGGACGCCCGATTTCACCGACTTAACGTTTAAGATACTTAAGTAGAATGGGATCGCGGTAGGCTGCCCTTAACACCGGACACCACTCCCGCGTTGTCCCCGAGAAGCAGAAAGATCATCCGGTCGATGCGAACGAGCTGTCAATGCCGATCCGCGCACGGAGTTTGGCCGTACTGCGTGGCGATCTCGGCTGAGCCGACGAAGATCGCGATGACGGCAGCGATCGACCGCCGGTGAGTCGGGCTCCGGCTGAAATGGGACGCCGCAAGCGGCGTCATATCGATGTGTGCCTGCACGGCGACGTCAACTTCGCCGGTGTAACGACCGGGCTGGAGCGTTATCGCTTGCCGTTCAACGCGCTGACCCAAACCAGCCTCAGCGACATCGACATGTCCGCCGAGTTCTTCGGTGCGCACCTGCGCGTGCCGGTGCTGATCGGTGCCATGACCGGCGGGGCCGAATTGTCCGCGACCATCAACCGCAATTTGGCGACCGCGGCGCAGCGACTTGGTCTGGGGATGATGCTTGGATCGCAGCGGATCATGCTGGACGGCGCGCGCGGAGAGCGCGCCGCGGCCAGCTTCGAGGTGCGTGACGTGGCCCCGGACGTGCTGCTGATCGGCAACATCGGATTGGCGCAGCTGACCAAAGCCGCCGTGCCCGACATCAAGAAGGCGCTGGACCGTGTCGGGGCCAATGCTCTTGCGGTACACGCTAATTCGTTGCAGGAGGCCATCCAGCACAACGGGGACACCGACTTTTCGGGATCGCTGCAACGGCTGTGTGATGTCGCCGACGCGCTGGAGTGCCCGTTGCTGCTCAAGGAGGTGGGCCATGGCATCGGGGCTCGGGCGGTCGCACAGTTGACCCAGCTGCCCGGAGGATTGCCGGTGTCGGGCATCGACGTGGCCGGCGCCGGGGGAACATCGTGGTCGAGAGTTGAGCAGCTGGTTCGTTTCGGCGAGCTGCGCTATCCCGACTTGGCCGACTGGGGTATACCGACCGCACAGGCGATCATCGAGGTGCGCCAAGCGTTGCCGACGGTTCCGCTGGTCGGCTCCGGTGGCATCCGCACCGGAACGGACGCGGCCAAGGCGCTTGCCCTGGGCGCCGACGTGGTTGCCATGGCTCGTCCGCTGCTGGCACCCGCGATTGAATCCGCCGATGCCGTCGAAGATCGGCTGCAGCTGTTCATTGAAGAGCTCCGCATCTGCCTACACTGCTGCGGCGCAACGGATCTCAACGCGCTGCGCTGCGTCGGCGTGCGCCCGACCCGGTAGCCGGGTCGACTTTGGCCTTCGTCGGCTTCGACGGCGTGCTTCGCCGCCTGCCGGGCGCGGCCGTCGATGACTTCTCGGCGGGCGCCGATGACTCCGCCGCCGGCGCATAGAGCTGGCTCTCGAACGCCGACATCGCTGCGACCATCGCCGTGAGTACCTTGTGCGCGCTGCGCAGGTCCCGGTCGGGCAGCGCGGCCAGGGAGGCACGGACGTGTTCACCCAGTGGCCTGAAGAACTCGTGAGCTAACGCCATGCTGCCGTCCTGCAAGCGCAGCAGCGACTTGCGGCGGTCCTCGGCATCCGGCTCTCGACGGATATGACCGGCGTCGATCATGCGATCGGCGAGGTAGGTAATCGCTGCCGCCGAGACATCCAACCGCTGGCTGAGCTGGGCCGGTGTCAACGGTGTTCCCGCTGTCTCGGCGACCATGAGGTGCAGCAAGGCGTGAAAGTCGCCGTGGCTCAAATCGTTTTGTCGCGCATAGTAGCGGCCGACGCGGTCGGAATGAGCGGTGATCGCCCGGAGGTCGGCCGACAGCAGCCTCTCCAGCTCAGCCCGGCTGGGCTGGCGATTCGCAGCGACGCGCTTGGTCACTTGGCCTGCATCCTTCATGGGAATAAGTCGTTAGCTTAGCCCTGTGGTCCTTTCACGTGGTTTTCGACGCGGTTTGACGGCGCATTCCTAGGATCCCGCGGCTTCGCCGGCAAAGACACGACGCTGCATACGCGCCAGCGGTCGCGGCGCCCACCAGTTCAGGCTGCCGAACACATGCATGAAAGCCGGTACCAACAACGCCCGCACCAGGGTCGCGTCGACCAGCACCGCGATCGTGAGCCCTACTCCGAACATGCGCATGAAGGACACGTCAGCCGATATCAGCGCCGCAAACGAGATCGACATCAACAGCGCGGCGGCCGTGATGACCCTGCCGGTGTGGGCCAGACCCAACGCGATGCTTTCGTCGTTGTCGACGCGTGTGCGAGGTGACTGCAGCCAGTATTCGCGAATGCGTGCCAACAGGAAGACCTCGTAGTCCATCGACAATCCAAATGCGACGCAGAACATCAGGACCGGAATGTTGGCGACCAGCGTGCCGGTCGGTGTGGTGCCCAGTGCGCCCAGATGCCCGTCCTGAAATATCCATACCAGCGCGCCGAAAGCTGCTGTGAGGGAAAGCATGTTGAGCAGCACTGCCTTGATCGGCAGTACCAGACTACCGGTCATCAGGAATAGCAGCACCACCGTGACAGCGGCGATGAAACCGAAAACCACCGGCAACCGTGAGGTGATCCCGTTGACGCAGTCGCGATTCATCTGAGCGATTCCGGTCATTTGGACACCGTGACCGGCCGGCAGCGCGACGGCATGCAACCGGTCCAACTGCGTCTCCGATGCCTGCGTGTACAGCGGTGCGGTGCTGTCCACGGTCAGGTAGGCGCTGCCCGCTGCCATGCCGGCTGGCGCCGACGGTGGCCCGGTGAGTCGGCCGGCCACGAATGCGCCCGTCGGCGCGGATACCGCCGCTACATCGGGCACCTGAGACAGCTCGGCGGCGTACGTGTCGAGATCCGCTGAGGTCAGGCCGGCGGTGTCGGGGATGACGATCGTCACTCTGGTGGCGGAGTTGGACGCGAAGTCGCTGCGGATTCGATCGCTGACCATCCGCGCCGAGGCCGTCGCGGGCAGCACCCGGTCGTCGGGGTAGCCCCATTTGATGCCGAGGAACGGCATTCCCAGCGCGATCAACAACGTAATGATGGCCAAACCCAACGGCACAGCGTGGCGCATGACGAATTTCGCTGTGCGGTACCAGAAATTCCTTTCGATGGGCTGCGGCGGTGGTGGTGGCCCCGGCGGTGCTGGTGC
>NZ_UPHT01000147.1 GCF_900566085.1 Mycobacterium attenuatum | reverse complement strand
ATCAGGGTGGGTTGAACCTGGGTCATGCCAATGTGGGTGGTTTCAACCTGGGTGGCGGCAATGTGGGGGATGCGAACCGGGGGTGGGGTAATAGTGGGAGTTTCAATGTCGGGTTCGGTAATACGGGTTTCGGGAATTTCGGGTTGGCGAACCAGGGCGCCAATAATATCGGGATCGGGCTGAGTGGGGATAACCAGATCGGGTTCGGCGGGTTCAATACTGGTGTCGGTAATGTGGGGTTGTTCAACTCCGGCAGCAACAATATCGGGTTCTTCAACTCGGGCAACGGTAACTTCGGTATCGCCAACTCGGGCAGTTTCAACACCGGGATCGCCAGCACCGGTAGCACCAACACCGGGGTGTTCAACGCCGGGCTGGGCAACACCGGCTGGGCCAATAGCGGTGACTTCAACTCCGGAGGGTTTAACGTCGGTGCCTTTAATACCGGCTCGTTTAACCCCGGCGACACCAACACCGGCTGGTTCAACATCGGTGACCTCAACACCGGAGCGTTTAACACCGGCGATATCAACACCGGTGCGTTCATCACCGGCGACGCCAACAACGGATTCTTCTGGCGCGGCACCGGCCAGGGCCTCATCGCCGCCGACTACACCATCACCATCCCCCACATCCCCCTCACCCTCGGCGGAGGCGGCAAACTCGACATCCCCATCACCGGCCACATCGCCGGCCTGACCGTCAATCAATTCACCCTGCATGGGGAAAACGGTCCGGGGATTCCGCTGAACCTCTTGCTCGCTATTGACGGGGACTCAGGCGGAACGAGTATCCACGTCAACATCCCGGGCACCGATATCGGCTTCACCATACCTATAGACGGTCTTCCGATTACATTGACTGTCCCCTTGAATTCTGAACTGAGCCCGATCGTCATTGAACCAATCAATATCGGCGCAATCCCGCTGGACCTCACGCTGGGCGGCGAGACAATGCAGCTCAACGCCAATCTCGGTGCCGGTATCGGACCCATTGCCGCCACCCTCTTCCACCTCTCGCCCGTTCCGGGCTTCGGCAACTCCACCGGTAGCCCATCGTCAGGCTTCTTCAACTCCGGTGCCGGTGGTTCGTCAGGCTTCGGCAATTTCGGTGATACCCTCTCGGGCTTCTGGAACGTCGGCTCTGAGGGCTCGGGGTTCGAGAACTACGGTGGCAGCCTCGTATCCGGCATCACCAACCTGGGCGGCGCCTTGTCCGGCATCGACAACACCAGCGGTCTCGACCTCGCGCTGGCCGGCCTGGTCTCGGGTCTCGGCAACATCGGCAGCCAGCTCTCCGGCCTCTTCCTCAGCGGCTCGGTGCCATAACCGCAGGCCGAAGCTGGTTTGGGCGCCACCAGCACCGGCAAGTAGGGTTCCTGCAAGACGTTGCGGATCCCGCGGAAGGAATCGGTTGCGCATGGGAATCATGGACAAGGCAAAAGACCTGCTGTCACAGAACGCCGACAAGGTTGAGACGGTGATCGACAAGGCGGGCAAATTCGTCGACGACAAGACGCAGGGCAAGTACTCCGACACCATCCACAAGGTGCAGGAGCAGGCCAAGAAGGTAGTCGACACGGGCGACCAGCAGAACTGAAGCCATGGCGAAACTCTCCGGATCCATCGATGTCCCGTTGCCGCCGGAGGAGGCGTGGCTGCACGCCTCGAATCTGTCCCGTTACAAGGAGTGGCTGACGATCCACCGGGTATGGCGCAGCAGGTTGCCCGAAACACTGGAGAAGGGCGCTGTCGTCGAGTCGATCGTCGAGGTCAAGGGAATGCCCAACCGGATCAGATGGACGATCGTGCGCTACAAGCCGCCGGAAGGCATGACGCTCAACGGCGACGGAGCCGGCGGCGTCAAAGTCAAGCTCATGGCCAAGGTCGCGCCCAAAGAGGAAGGCTCCGTCGTGAGCTTCGACGTGCACCTCGGCGGACCTGCCCTGTTCGGGCCGATCGGCATGATCGTCGCCGCCGCGCTGCGCAGCGATATCAGCGAATCCCTGCAGAACTTCGTCGAGGTGTTCGCGCAAGCCTGAACCGACCGGCCACGGCGCCCCTCGCGGAGCAGCTGTCCTGTCAGCCGATGAGTTTCCGGGCCGACCGTGGTCCATAACTGCGAAACCACACGGCAAGGAGGACACATGCCCATCCGTAACGGCGCGCCGCACGGCGCCCCCTGCTGGGTCGACTTGACCACATCAGACATCGAGGGCGCCCAAGATTTCTACGGCACGGTATTCGGCTGGACCTTCGCATCCGCCGGCCCCGAGTACGGCGGATACGTCAATGCCGCCAAGGACGGCCGTCCCGTCGCCGGACTGATGGCCAACAACCCGCAATGGCAGTCGCCGGACACCTGGGCCATCTATTTCCACACCGCCGACATCAACGCGGTCGCTGCCAAGGTCGGCGCCGCGGGCGGCTCGGTCTGCATGAATCCCATGGAGGTACCGATCAAGGGCTTCATGAGCCTGGCGAGCGATCCGGCGGGCGCGGTGTTCGGCCTGTGGCAGCCGCTGGAGCATCGCGGTTTTGAGGTGGTCGGTGAAGCCGGCACACCCGTCTGGCATCAATTGACTACCCGCGACCACCGCGCGGCGCTCGACTTCTACCGCGAGGTCCTGGGGTGGCGGACCGAAGACGTTTCTGACACCGACGAATTCCGCTACACCACAGCGTGGTTCGGTGACGAGCAATTACTCGGCGTCATGGACGGCGCCGGCTGCCTCCCCGACGGCGTGCCGTCGAACTGGACTACCTTCTTCGGTGCCCACGACGTCGACAAGACACTGCAGCTGATCACCAACAACGGCGGGGCCGTAGTGCGCGCGGCCGAGGACACCCCCTACGGGCGGCTTGCCGCGGCCACCGACCCGACGGGCGCCGCCTTCAACCTGTCCTCCCTGCACACGAGCGTGGCGTGACTCGCTGCGGAAGGGCATCCTATTACGCTCGCATGCATGATTCGCCGGCTGCGCCCGGGTTGGCTGGTGGCGCTTTTCGCCGTGATCGTGTCGGCTAGCAGCTGGATGCCGTGGTTGACGACGACGGTCGGCGGCGGCGGCTGGGCAAATGCCATTGGCGGCGCTCACGGCAGCCTGGAGCTGCCGCGGGGGTTCGGCGCGGGCCAGCTGATCGTCTTGCTGTCGTCGACCTTGCTGGTGGCCGGCGCGATGGCGGCACGGGGTTTGTCGGCCAAGCTGTCTTCGATTGCCGCGCTGCTGGTTTCGCTGCTCATCGTCGGGCTGGCCGTCTGGTACTACAAGATCAACGTCAATCCGCAGGTGTCGGCCGAGTACGGCTTGTATGTGGGTGCGGCCGCGGCCGGGTGCGCGGTCGTTTGTTCGCTTTGGGCGGTGGTGTCGGCGACCCTGCAATAGACTTCACCATTCGTGGCGCACTGTGTTGATAGGGATGCCCCGTGAGTCCGACGCTCGGTGAAGTCTTCCGGGTCATCGACCTCGCCGGTGTCTTCGGCAATGCGGTGCTCGGCGGCCTTGTCGCCACCGAGGAACGTCTGGATCCCATCGGGTTTGCGGCGCTGGCCATTCTGTCCGGCCTGGGCGGCGGCCTGATCCGCGACACCCTGCTGCAGCACGGCCCCCCGGTCGCGCTGACCGACTACCTATATCTCGTGACGGCCATCGCCGGCGGTGTCGTGGCCTTTCTGGTGCCCGTATACGGCCGCACCTGGAACCTGGCGTTTCCGGTCATCGACGCGATCGCGCTGGGAACGTGGGCGGTCGCGGGCGCGCAGAAGACCCTTGGCATAGGTCTGGGCTGGGCGGCGGCGCTGCTGATGGGCACCATCACCGCGGTGGGAGGGGGGACGCTGCGTGATATCGCGGTCCGCCGGACTCCGCAGATCTTCGGCGGCAATACGCTTTACGCAACCTGCGCCGTCATCGCCAGCGCCGTGGTGGTGGTGTTCGCCCATTACCGGATGGCAACAGCGGGGGCGGTCGTTGCCACGGTCGTCGGTGCGGTTTTGTGCCTGGTCGCCCGCTGGCGGGGCTGGCAGCTGACCGAGGGCCCGGCGTGGCACTACGCCCTGCGACGGCCGCCGGGTAAGCGGCTGCCCCGGGTTACTTTGCGGGTCAACAGCGACGACTCAGCGCTTCCGCTGGCCGGCCACGAACCAAGACGGAAACAACAGCGCCGCTGAGGCTTTCAGCGGTTTCAGCTCGCCGGGAACTCGTGCTTGCCGGAGGCGGCGCTGTCGGCGGGCTCGTTGACTCCGTACACGAAGGGTGCGAACACGACTTCGCGGCCGTCCGGGTCTCGAAAAGTGAGAGCTCCCGTCGCTTCCCAGTACGGGTGCTGCTCGACGGGCTCGACGCCAGCCTGCCGGAGCCGGGCCACTGCCGCCTGCTGCGCCGAATTGTCCGGGAAGTACAGGCACAGCTGGTCGTGGTGGTCCACCGCGACCTCGTCGACCGCCTCGACGACCTCGAAGGTGAGGTTCCAGCTGGGGAGACCGAATATCGCACCGTTGCTGCCGTAACTCTCCCCGAAAGTCTCGTAGAGCGGAAGCCCCACCAGGTCCCGGTAAAAGCCCACGGTCTCTGCGAAATTCGACGAGCGCCGCGCAAAGCGGATAGCGCCGATCGATGCCAGCTCCTTAGGCCAGTGGGTCGTCCGGCGGCGCTTGTCGTTGTCCACTGCTCCTCCGTTTCACCGAGCCGGTAAATTCGCGTGCCGCTGTCGGTTATCTTGCTGACGGCCGGCGAGCGTCACAGACCGACAGCTGCTGCCGGGGACTCCGCCTGATGCCACCGGCGCAACTCGGCACCCGGCACCCAGGTCGAATGGGTGCCGCTGGAGATGCGTTCGGGCAGCGGTAGTTTGCACACCGGGCCGTCACCGACTCGTGCCGCGTCAAAGACCAGGCAGTACGACGCGTCCTCGGCCATGTCGGTGATCAAGGTGACCAGGTATCCGTCGTCTTCGGCGGCGCCGCCCACCCGTGGCGCCATCTGGGTCTCGCTGCCGTAGACGCCGTCACCAAAGGAGTAGCCCTGCTGGTTCCCGGTGAGCAGGTCGTGTTTGACCAACCCGTCGAACAGGAACCAGCCCGGCTTGCCGGTCGCGGCATAGGCGTAGCGGTAGTGGCGCGCGGCGTAGTTGTCGTTGATGGTCCCGAACTCCGTGATGGACTCCGACAGCTGCTCTTCTTTCGTTGCGCCGGTGACCAGGTTGAGCCGCCACCGGTGCAGCCGGGTCTGCAGGCGATCCAACGCCAGGAAGCGAAACAGCTTCTGCCACATGGTTCCACCGGTATCCAGCGGCTGCGGATCGGCTTCGAAAAAGCCGTCGAGCACGATCTCGTCGCCGTCCTCGTAAGCGTTGGTGAAATGCAGGACAAACGTCGGATCCGCCTCGAACCACCGGATGTCGTCGCTATCGCCCCGGCGCGGGATCACCGCGAACCGCGACGGCATATCCGGATAGAAGCGCGGCAGATGCACGTTGTGCTCGAGCAGCCGTGGGTCCCAGAACAGCGGGAAATCGTTGAGGATGGCGTAGTTTTCGGTGAACGCCATATCGTGGGGCAACCGCGGGCCGGGCAGCGGGATGTCGACGTAGTGGGCCAGCTCGTTGTCCCGGCCCACGACGCCGTAACGCATATAGGGATCCTGCTTGCTGTAGTTGAAGAACAGCAGTTCGCCGGTTCTGCTGTCGACCTTGGGATGAGCCGATACGCCCCAGTCGGACGGAAAGTGTCCATTCCAGGTTTCCTTGCCCAGGGTGGTGCCGGAGTACGGGTCCAGCCGGTACAGATCGCCGCACTGGTAGAAACTGGTCAGCGCGATGCCGCGGTGGACGATGACGTCGGTGCTTGACGCGTCCTTCATCAGCGTGCGGGCGCCCCAGCCCTGGTCACGCTTGGCCAACTGCACCGGCTCGGCCAGCCCCGGCCACAGCGGCCCGCCGGCCTCGTTTTCGGCCAGGAAGCCCTCCGTCTGAACAAATCGGTTGCGATAGAAGGCTTTTCCGTCGCGAAAGCCGACGACGTGGACCATGCCGTCGCCGTCGAACGGGTGGTAGGTCTTGAACGCCGGGTGCAGCGGATTTTCGGTGTTGCGCAGGTAGATACCGTCGAGATCCGTGGGGATTTCGCCTTCGACTGCGGCCAGGTCGTCGGCGTCCCATTCGGTGGTCTGCGGCCGCCACGGACCGGTACGGTACGGGTGGTCGTCGTCTTCGGGCAGGGTCGACAGGTATTTCCCGACTATCTCAACATGCATCATCAAACGCCTTTGCTGACAACGAAACTGACCGTGGTGGCGGTGCTGCCACCGAAATTCAGGGTGCCGAACCTGGTTGCGCCCTCGACCTGATAGTCACCGGCGGTGCCACTGACCTGCTTGGCCGCGTCGAGAAGCATCCGCACGCCCGAGGCCCCGACCGGATGTCCGCCGCCGATCAGTCCACCGCTGGGGTTGATCGGCAGCCGCCCGCTCATGTCGATCTCCCCGTTTTCGATGGCCTTCCACGATTCGCCCGGCCCGGTCAGCCCGATATGGTCGATGGCCAGGTACTCACTCGGAGTGAAGCAGTCGTGCACCTCGAACCCGTCGACGTCGTCGAGACTCACCTGCGCACGTCGCAACGCGTCGAGCACGGCGGCCCGCACATGCGGCAGCACGTAAGGATCGCCAGCGGCGCGCTCGAGTTTTTGCCGCAGACCCAACCCGACGGTGCGATGCCCCCAGCCCTCGATCCGCCCGACCGGCTGCACCTCGGGATGGGCTCGTCGATAGGCGTCGTTGACCAGTACCAGCCCCGCCCCGCCGTCGGTCATTTGGCTGCAGTCCAGCCGGCGCAGCCGGCCTTCGGTGACCGGGTTTGTCGTGTCGTCGTCGGTGATCGGGTCGGGAATCGTCCAGCCACGAGTCTGGGCGTTGGGGTTGCGGCGGGCATTGGCGTAATTGAGCGCGGCGATGGCCCGCAGATGCGCGTCGTCCAGGCCGTAGCGCCGGTCGTATTCGTCGGCAACTTCGGCGAACATTGACGGCCACAAATAACGTGCGTTCGCGCCTTCGCGGCCGGTCCATGCCGCCGCGCCCAGATACTGCGCCGCTGTGTCGCCGGGCACCGTCTTTTCCAGTTCGATACCGACGACCAGCGCAATGTCGTACGCGCCCGACCGCAGGTCGGCCATTGCTGCCAGCGTGGCCACACTGCCCGACGCGCATGCGGCTTCATGCCGGGACGCCGGGGTATCCCACAGGCCCTCGCATGTGGTTGCCGGCATCGCTCCCAGATGCCCCTGAGCGGCGAACATCTCGCCGAAGGCATTGGCGACGTGCACGACTCCCGTTGCCGCGATGTCGGCCGTCTCGACCCGGGCTTCGCTCAACGTCCCGGCGACAACCTCCGCCGTCAAATCGGCAAAGTCACGACGCTCCTTGGTGAGGTTGCGAGCGAAATCGCTTTGGTAACCGCCGAGAATCCACACGCCCGCACTGCCGTCCATATGCGGCACGGTACCCCAGGTTGATGTGCACCTTCGGCGATATCCGGCGAGCCGCGCGACCCGCCGGAAGGTGGGCGGCCCCATCGGCTCTCGGGCTGAACCGACGGGACCTGGGAAGGCGTACAGGCCGGCCGATACGCCCCCCTCTTGAGGGTCATTGCCACGGACCGCAATCGACAAACATCTCTGTCGAAACACGTCTCGAAATTCGAGAAATCGTAATGATCTGCTGGAAATCCGCAGATCGCGCGTGTGGGGCGAACAGCCGGCTCGACTACAGCGGGCGACTACTCGGTGCTGCTCCGGGGGGGCGGCGGCTGCTGGATCACCACGACGGTGGGCTTGCGCTTGGGTTCCCCGTCCTCTTCGGCGGGGGCTTGGCCGGGGCCGCGGGATCCGGTGCCGCCGGTGCCACGTCCGGCCAAACCCGCTAGCGCCATCCCGCTGAGCAGGCCCGCCGGAGCCCCTCCCAGGTCTGTGGGCGCTGCGCTCATGGCGGCGCTGGGCAGCGATTCGACCGCCAGCTTGATTTCGGGGGCCGCCATGGTCCAGCCGTGCGGCACCGACAATCCCCCCACCAGGGCCGCCTGGCCGGTGCCTGCCGATACGGGCGGGCTTCCGATGCTTCGCTGCGACGACGCCAACACTTCTCGCTCCGAACTGATGGGCTCGCCTTGAGTGGGTTCTATCCCGCCGGGGTTCGGAGCGGGCCGAAATCCGTTGTAACCGAAGTACCACGGTCTCGCGGTGTTGACCACCGCCAGGGACAGGCTGGCTGTGCCGACGGCCGAGATGTAGAGGGCCAGCACATCCAGGTCCCCGATCGGGGTGGGGATCGTGATGCTGGCGGCCGGCGCGGGCAGCTGTGACCCGAGCGACGCGGCGGGTGCGGCCGCCGCGAGTAGTTGCAGCGTTTCGGGACCGATGGGTGCTGCCTGCCCTGCGGCCGCCGCGTCAGCACCCGCGGCGACCTGCGTGGCCTGGGCCGCCGGTCTGGTCGGGTCCGCCGTTTGCGATGGTTGGGGGAACGGTGTCAGCGTCGACGCGGCCTCGGACGCTTCGGCGTACTGATACATCACTGCGGCGTCCTGCGCCCACATCTCGGCATAGTCGGCCTGGATGGTCTCGATCGCCGGGGTGTTTTGCCCGAAGATGTTGGCCGTGACCAGCGACGCCAACTGGCTGCGATTGGCTGCGATCAACGGTGGCGGCACCGCCGCGGCCCGCGCCGTCTCGAATGCCGCCGCCGCTGCCGAGGCTTGCCCAGCGGTCAGCCGAGACTGCTCCGCCGCCGCGCTCAGCCACCCCGCATACGGCGCGGCCGCAGCTGCCATCGACGCCGACGCCGGACCCAGCCACGACTCCAGCGTCAGAGCCGAGATCACGGACGCATACGAAACCGCCGCGGAATTCAACACCGCGGTGAGGCTTTCCCACGCGGTGGCGGCGGTCAGCATGGGTCCCGATCCTGGACCCTCGTACAACAAGGCGGAAGTCACCTCCGGCGGCAGCGTGCCGAAGTCCGTTGCTGACACCCTTCGTGGCCAGTCTCAGCCGGTCTGACCGGCCGCGATGGCGTTAGCGGCTTCGGCCGCCTCATATGAGTTGGCACTGCCGGCCAAGGCGGTCACGAACGCCTGGTGAATGGCCGCGGCCTGGGCACTGATCGCCTGGTACAGCTGCGCGTGTGTGCTGAATCGGGCCGCCGTCAGCACCGACACCTGGTCGGCCGCCGCGGGGGCGACGCTTGTCGTGTGAGCCGACACGGCGACGTTTTGAGCGCTGACTGCCGAACCGATCTCCTGCAAATTCCCGGCCGCCGCCGCTAGTGTCTCCGGCTGGGTGACCACAAACGTCATCACATTCTCCTAACTCGCGGAAGCACCGGATTGCCTGTCCGATAGGTGAATTAGATGGGCAGGTGCCCCGCAAACCGCGCAGGAAGGCACTCCGTAGCTGCAGGGTACTTCGTCGAGTGCTGGCTGAACCCCGGTTTTGCCGAGATCCATAGCTGAGGGAAATCGAGGTTTGCCCTATTCGAGTGCTATTCGATGCCGGCGACGAGGGCTATCGGCTCGGGTCCGTGGTGATGCGCGTGCGGTTGCACGCGATTTCGTTGGGCAATCAGGCGCTGGGTGTCCGCGCGATCGACGTCAACCAGGTCGACGCCCCTAGTCTCGCGGGTGACCAGGACGGCCACGGCGCTGACCGAGGCGGCAACCGCCCGGTACCACGCAATGGGGGTGGCGGACTTGTAGGTGTCGAGTAAGCCAACGGCAATGATCGGCGCCAGCGAGCCGGCCACAATGGAGGTGACCTGATAACCCAGCGAGACTCCGGAATAGCGCACGCGGGTGGGGAACATCTCTGCCATGGCCGCGGGCTGGGTTGCATACATGAGGCCGTGGAAGACCAATCCGATGACCACGGCGGCCAAGATGATCACGTCGCGGCCGCTGTCCATCATCGGGAAAGCGAAGAAACCCACGTGGCGGCGGTAGCGGTACCGACGAAATAGATTGGGCGCCTGCCGAATCGGTCACTGAGATGTCCGGCCAGGGGGATGACGGCAAAGTGTGCGGCATGGGCGGCCAGCAGCCACCATAGGATCGCCACGGTGTTGGCGTGCACGTGCACCTTGAGATAGGTGATCGAGAAAGTGACCACCAGGTAGTACATGGCGTTCTCGCCGAAGGGCAGCCCCATCGCGGTGAGAACCCCACGCGGGTAATGCTTTAACACCTCGACCAGACCGAACGACGAGCTGTCGGCGCACTGGCCTTGCTGTTGGGCCTCAAGAAAGATCGGCGCGTCGGTGACAGGATGGCATCCAGATCATCGCCGCCCTGGGCGAAGAACACCTTGCTGAACACCAGCGTCGCCGCGGTGCCGTAGAGGAAGAACTCATACCATTCGACGATGGTGCCGGCCATGACGCCGCAACGACCCTGCGCAAGTACGTTCGTGCGCAACCGTCTGTCGGCAAACCATTAGCCACAGTCACCCGGTTGTCCTCCTGGTCGGGCAGCCCGCCGAGGGGGTCAGCGTAACCGCTCAGGAGTGGTAGCGCAGTGCATCGAGGTGATGACGACCACTGCTGGCGTGCGCCGGTGCCGTCACAGCCCGGGGCGGGTCCGGGGACCTGCCCGTTCTTGGGCTGTGCTTGAGCGGTTCTACGGAGCCGGCGGGGCGGGCGGCAACGGGGGTGCTGAAGACGGCGACTGGAGTGTGGTCAGCGTGGGCGGCGGTGTCGTCGGGGTGGTGACGTCGACAGTGGCGGTCACGGTATCCGTGCCCTCGGTTGCCGTAATGGTTGCGGGAGCCTGTTTGAAGCCGGTGGCCGCACTCGAGGTTCCGCTCATCCCGTAGCTCATGAAAGCCGCGGCTGCAATGCCAATGCTGGCCATGCCCAGTCCAGCGCCGATCGGCTTGAGCCGGATTTTGTGATCTGTCACGTGAAACTCCTGTCTTCTCATTTGCGAACGGTCATTGCTGATCGCAGAAAATGGCGGGGCGAGCTCCGCCTCGGTGGGGTCGCGCTTTCTGCTCTTCTGTCGGCGGCACGTCGCTCCCGCCGCGACCCGGCGGGCGAGTGGCGCATTTGCCCGCTTGCGTGGCCAACGCGATCCGAGCGCGTCACCTCCTGCCTGTCATAGCGAGAGATAGTTCCGTAATGCGATTCACTATAAACCGCAGTACGGATCTAAGGGAAGTAGAAAGTGCGGAATCCACTACCGAATCGTCGAGACGATCCGCGATGGGCGTCCGCCATCCTCGGTCGGTGCCTACGCCTCGCAACCCGGACGGTCGGCGCTGAGGCCCGTGCAAAAAAGGTGTGTTGGTGGGGGTCCAGTCCTTGGTCTTATGCGATCGGACGATGCCGACGGGTGGCAATCGGCCTGCACCTCGACCGGTCTCGCCTGCTGCAGCCCCTTCGTGCGTCGTTGCCTGACGGTGCGGGCTTCGCGGCTGGCGTTGCCGGTGGGGTGCATGGCGTTGCTGCCTGGGTTTGGCTCGGCTTCGGCGACGTGAGCTTGGCGACCGTGGCAGTTGTTGACCTTGTTCGGGAGTCGTGCCAATCCCGTCTCAGACAGCGGCAAGAGGAGGGTGCCGCAACACAAATTGTGGCGTTGCATGACGGGCCTAGTCCGATCGCGAGTATGCGCGTGTTGGGCCGACCCCGCACGTCGCGAACGGCCGAACGGCGTCGCACGACAGCTCTATTCACACCGCGGTTAGGAGAGTTGAGCCATGGCCGAACCCAAGCGCCGACTTGTTGCGTACCTCCGCGTGTCGACCATCGAGCAGAGGTCCCACAACACCGTGCAGGAGGCTCTGCTAGGGCGGCTCTGGCTGGTCGGCCACGCCGGATTCACCAGCCTGCGGCCGACCGAGGTCATGGGCGACGACCCTGATGGCCCGATGCGCACGGCGAGGCGCGAGATGGCCGGAGTTTTCGCGGGGCTGGAATGTCGGATGATTGCCAAGCAGGTGTGGGACGGGCGACGCGCTAAGGCTGCAGTCGGGCACGCCACGGGCGCAACGACATACGGCCGGAAGTCGGGCAAACGCAGCCCGGCCAACCCCAACGGCGCACTGGTGCCGGTGCCTGCCGAGCAGGCCGCGCTGCGCCACATGTGTGGATTGCGTGCTGGCGGAGCCAGTACACATCAGATCGCCCACACCATCACCGACGAGGGTCACCCGACCCAGCGTGGCGGGCGCTGGTCCTCGGCGAAAGTCAGCCGCACCGTGTCGCCTCAGGACGCGGCAGAGGCGGTGTCGGCATGACGACGCCGGTGAAGCTAGGGACTCAGGCGATTGGCGCTGCGGGTGAGTTGTTGGTGCAGTATCAGCTGCTCAAGCTGGGCATCGACAGCGCCAGACTGACCACCGACTCCGGCATCGACTTGGTGATGTATGTGCCGGGCCATCGGTCGGCAGCGACGATCCAGGTCAAGGCGAACCTCACCTCAAAGCCTGCCGGAGGCAAAGGCAAGCTGTTGCTCAGTTGGCCGTCCCGCGACGACTCTCCGGCGCAGTGGCTGGCGTGCGTCGATATGTCGACCGACGGCGTGTGGCTGTTCTCGATCGAGCAGGCGCGCCAGCTAGCACAGCAGAAGCATGCAGATGGCACCCGACTGTTGTACTTCTACACCGACGAGTCGGTTGGGCCGAAGTCTCTGCGGATCAGCGACATGGCCGGCCACCGACTCGAGGCGGTCATCACCACGCTGCTCGACGGGCGACCGAGGGAGTTGCCGTGACGGCTGAGCCGATCGACTTGAGCGGGTTCGCTGGCTGGGTGCCGTTTGCGGCGCTGCCCAACGCGGAGGTGCCAGCCGGACCGGGCGTGTACGTCGTCGTGCGCGCCACTGACAATCCGCCCACGTTCCTTGAGGTGTCACCCGCCGGGCACTTCAAGGGCAAAGACCCGACCGTGCCGGTCGCAGAACTGGCTGCGTTGTGGGTGCCCGGCACCCGAATCGTCTACATCGGTAAGGCCAGCCGCGGCGATGGCGGCAGGCGCGGGCTGCGTAAACGGCTCGATGAGTTCCGCCGCTTCGGCGCCGGTGAGCCGGTCGGCCATTCTGGCGGGCGGCGCATCTGGCAGCTTGCCGACCACGCCACGCTGTTGGTCGGGTGGCGCGTCACAGACGACGCCCACGCGCCGAGGATCGAGAGCGCGATGATCGCTCAATTTCGCGCCCATTACGGGGCGCACCCGTTTGCCAATATGCGCAATTGACCTGCGCCATCCAAGCCGGCATTTCGCGACGTGGTCGAATTAATTGTGTTGCGCTGTAACAATTTCCACGGCCTTTGCACTATCTAGTGGATTGTGGGGCCGCCAGGACAGCCGGCAGGCCAAACCCTGCCCACCTTCGTTCGCGTCCGATGAGTGGGCGGCCACGCAAGGCCGAGCCCGCCGCTGCAGCGGCAGCGCCCGCACGGAGCCGTCCGATCCTGCCGAGGCGACGTCGCGTTCGCGACGCCCGACCCGGCCTCGCCCATACCCGTGGCCGCCCGTCGAGAGGACGCCTCGCCATGAAGCAGACCGAGATTCGCCGTCGTCGCCGCACTCACATCTGCGTCGTCAACGAGCGTCGCGGGTCGCTGAACCGTGAGATCGCCAAACGGCACGGGCCGCTGGTGGCATGGGTCGCCGCTAGCGCCACGCCGCTGGCCTGCCGAGCGCCCGATCCTCGCCTGAGCGGATGCGCGCATGATACGCCCGGGACGACGATCGACCGGGTGACCGAGCGCGAGGCTTGCGCCACGACGGCTCACCTGGCGGGCCGAGATCAGCCGACGAGATGATCGCCGAGGGGCCGTGGGCGATGGCGCTGATCGAGACGGTGACTCCGTTCCGATCGCCCGGTGGCCGACTTGCTCGCCAAGTCGCATCCGCCCGGCGCACCTGGCCTGCGCGGGCAGCTCAGTCGCGCGAACGCACGGGCGAGACCCTTATCGCCCGGGTATCGTCGGGCGCCACCGAACCCGCGTCTACGCGGGCACCGGCAGTGTCTGGTTTCACGACATAGTTGGCGGGTGTGCCCCCGGCAGGATTCGAACCTGATTGAGTTTGCGGCGTGGCTGATTCTGTTACCTGCGGTTTCCGTGCTCTCACCTGTGGTTTCAGCACTTCCACCTATCCGGCAGTATGTCACATTGCCGGGCGTTGTGAAACACTCTTGTTGTGCATTTCTTGTGCAGGATTCACTGCTGATGGCCGCCAAGCGCCGCGGGTTCGGTCGCATCCGCGCCGAACGGTCGGGCCGCTTCAGCGCCGCCTACGTCGGCCCTGACGGCAAGCTTCACCTTGGTCCGCGCACCTATGTCCACCGAACCGACGCCGAGGCGTGGCTGGCCGCGGAACGCCGAAAAATCGACCTGGGTACCTGGGGTGCCGTTGAACGCTCCGACGGCATCACTCTGCGCGCCTATGCCGATGGGTGGATCGAGCAGCGGCAACTACGGCCCCGCACCCGCCAACACTATGAGTCGATGTTGGAGCGACTGATTTTGCCCGACCTCGGCGACGCCAAGATTGCCACGCTAACTCCGGCCAAGATTCGTCAGTGGCACGCTGGGCTTGGTTCCGATCACCCGACCCGCAATGCGCACGCCTATGCGCTGTTACACGCGGTGTGCGCCACCGCGGTACAGGATGAGGTGCTGGACGCAAACCCGTGCCGGATACGGGCGGCCATGCAGACCAACCGCAAGCGCGACGTCGACGTACTCACACCCGCCGAACTCGACAGGCTTGCCGGCAAAATGCCCGCCGAGTTGCGCGCCAGCGTCCTACTGGCCGGGTGGTGCGGGCTGCGTTGGGGTGAAACGTCGGAACTCCGCAGGGGCGACGTGAGCGCCGATTGCAGTGTGCTGCATATCCGCCGAGCAGTCACCTACCGTGCTGGAAAGTTCACGGTAGGGCAGCCGAAAACCGCTGCCGGATCGCGTGATGTCGCGGTACCGCCGCACATCCGGCCAATCATCAAGGCGCATTTGACAAAACACGTCGGCAAGCCCGCCGACTCCCTACTGTTCCCCGGCGCCGACGGTAGCCACCTGCGCGCCGATCTGTACCGGACCCATTGGGAGAAGGCCCGTAAGGCGATTGGCAAACCTAACTTGCGGGTCCACGACCTGCGCCACGTCGGCGCAGTGCTAGCAGCCCAATCAGGCGCTACCACAGCGGAATTGATGCACAGGTTAGGGCACAGTACGGCCGCGATGGCGCTGCGGTACCAGCACGTCGCAGAGAACCGGGACGCCGTGATCGCCGAACGGTTGTCGAAACTTGCTGCGGGAGGCGGTGCGTAGTGACTGACGACGACGAGACCATCCGCGAATTGCGCCGGCTCCGGCACATGGCCCGGCACGTCGACCACGACCTCGGCGTCACGTGGGATAACAGTGAGCGCTGGCCGGACGCCGTGGTGTGGTGTGAGGGCTCCTCCTGCCATCCGCACCAACGGGTGCCACTTGAATCGTTCCGGCTCGAAGTCTTCATCTCCGGCCCCGGTCAGGTCGAGGAAAAATGGTCGTGGAACGCGCACGGATCTGGCGACTCCGAGGCGTTGGTCCCGGGCCTGCGTGAATGGTCCCAGTACCAGTTCGACTGCCCCCGGTGCCCGATGCACGTTCTCGTCAAGGATATGAGCTTGCTATACCGGCTGTTCAAGGGTTGCCTCAGCGCCGGCGGTGTATCCCTTGCGCTGATCGACGCTGCGCAAAAAAAGGATGCGGCAACACGCCGCAATAGGCCGTAACGACACTTTGCGCACCTTACGGGTACTCTGTGCTGCGAGTGGACGTTCCCTGTCTGGCTCCCTCTATCCGGAGGCATCTGCGGTATCCGCATGCCCCGAAAGAGGTTTCACGTGGACAAACCCACGAAAATCCCCGCCAATCGCCGTGAACCCCGGCGCCCCGAACCACTCATCGGGCTATCCGAAGTTGCTGAACAGGCCGGGGTCCACTACAGGACCGCACGTCGTTGGGTAAAGAACGGTCAACTCGCCGCCACTCGGGTCGGGCCAAAGTTGTTGAAGGTCAAACAATCCGACCTTGATAAGTTCCTGACACCGGTCGGCGGTGCCTAATGCAGGAACGAAGAAGCCCCGGGTCTGAGGCCGGGGCACCCTCGACGACGCCAATCGCTACGTCCGAGTTTAGCCCACTGTGGCGACAGGACTGGTATGACCCGCTGTCCGCCGAGGACCGCGCCGACCTCGCCGTGCTGATCGCCGCGGCCGAGCGCGGATACCGGCTCGCGACCCGCTGCCTGCGATGCGGTCAGTGGCTGGTAGCGCCAAGTAGCGTCCGACGCCATATGGGGCCGGTCTGCGCCGCGAAAGTAGCCGCCGATGGGGCGGTGGCGTAGATGGCCGACACAACCGCCTATGAGCGCATTCTCGCTGCGCTACGCGACCATGGCCGCCAGGTCATCGACCGGGGCAACACAGGACAGTGCCAGTGCCCGGCCCATGACGACGGCCGACCGTCGCTATCGGTGCGTCGGGTCGATGGATCGGCGCTGCTGCACTGTCACGCTGGCTGTGAAACCGCTGATGTCTTAGCCGCACTCAACCTATCAATGCGCGACCTCTACGACGACCGCAAGGGACAGACCTACGTCTACCCGGATGGTCGCCGGGTCAAGCGCACCTACGACAAGCGGTTCTGGCAGAAGGACGCCGAGGGGCACCGTAGCCTGTTCCGCACGCAGTTCGGCGATACCACAACCATTTTCGTCGCAGAAGGCGAAAAAGATGTGCTCGCAATCGAATCGGTCGGCGGCGCGGCCACCTGCTCAGCGATGGGCGCGGGCAGTGCCGACAAGTTCGACTGGGAACCGCTGCGCGGCAAGACCGTCATCGTTATCGCTGACAAGGATGAGCCGGGCCGTAAGCATGCCGAACAGGTTGCCGGGCTGCTGCAGGGCATCGCCAGCTCTATACGTATCGTCGAGGCCGCTGCGGGTAAGGATGCCGCAGACCATATCGCCGCGGGGTATAGGCTCGACGATCTGGTGGACGTGACGGCACCGGCCACCGAGGTTGTGGACGGCGCTGAGCTGCTCGACAGGATTGAGCGGTTCGCCGGCCGATTCTTGGCCTTTTCGTCGGCGCATCACCTTGTGGTGCTGGTGTTGTGGATTGTTCACACGTGGGCGGTATCCGCGTTCTATGTGACGCCGCGGCTGGTGTTGGATTCGCCGGAGCCGGGTAGCGGCAAAACCCGCGTGCTGGAAGTTCTTGCGCTGCTGTGCCGCAACGCAAAGCTCACCTTGAGCACGACGACGGCGGCCCTGTATCGGCGTATCGCGGCTGCGGGCGACGAGCCCCCAACCATCCTGCAGGACGAGGCTGACGCCGTATTCGGTCGCACGACCAACCCCCAAGCCG
>NZ_UPHT01000146.1 GCF_900566085.1 Mycobacterium attenuatum | reverse complement strand
CTGTTGCGGATGTTGCGGATGTAGCGCATATAAACGGCATAGCCATTAACGGCCACAGTCCACATTGCCGTGACTGCGGTGCCCCGATCCCTGAGCACATGCGCTCAGCCCGCGCCCGCGGCGTGTGCTCACGCTGCACAGCCAAAGCTGCAGCAAACACCGGCGGCACCCGATGACCGCCCCCTACCTTCCACGCCGGTGCCCCGACTGCCGCCACCACCCGCCCGAGCCGGGCAACCGGCGCTGCAAGCACTGCGCGGCCCCGCAACGCCACCCGGATCACGCGCAGGCCGACCGGGAACGACGTGCCGAGCGCTACCGCCGCGGCGTGTGCACCGACTGTGGCCAGCAGCCCCACTCCGCGGGCCGACCGCGCTGCAACGACTGTCACGCCGAGCTGGTGCGGCTACGCGCACAAGGGTGGCCGCTGTGAAGCGCGCTGTCGTCACGCCAGCGCCGCACCCTCGCCGACGGCCGGCGACTGGTCGATGTCGTCTGCCCGGTCTGCGACGGCCGTCATTGGATGCCCGTAAGCCGCCGGCGGCTGCCACGTCGCTACGCAAGGGCGCACAAGCCCGACAGCCCAGTAAAGGTGGTGGACCGGTGACCGCCGACTACTGGGCCGACCTGCCCGAGGAGTTGCGGGCGAAGCTCAACGAGATCGCGTGGAGGTACCTGCGCCTGCGGGTGGCACCCGACCTGGGAACCGCACTGGAGCTGTTCGCCTGGCAGCGGTTGGAGATTGACGTTCTCGAAGCGCATAACCAGTGGCTCGCCAAGGTCCGGTCCGCCGTCGAACGCGAGGGCGGCGAGTGGAACCGGGAGAACTTTCTGCACTGGGCGGAGTCGGTCGAATGACCGCCGACAAGCGGCCCGCCCCGGTCGTCGTCGGCGGTGTGGTTGTCCTGCACGGCGACTACCTGCGTCACGCCCTGTTGGCGATCCAGCACATCATCGGCCGGCGCCGCCGCGAGCACCTGCCCGTGCCGGCCGAGTGGTCGGCGCTGGAAGTCGCTCTAGCTCAGGCCATGTCCGCGGGTCCGCAGTCGGACGCCGCTGCGCAGTCTGTCAATGAGACTTGGCTTAGCACACGAGAAGTCGCAGATCGAACGGGATGGACTGAGAGACACGCCCGACGTAGGGCCGGCCAGCTCGACGGCAGGCGCGAGGGTGGCCGGTGGCTCATCCCCGAGACTGCGGTCCGAGAACACATGGAAGGGCAGCAACGCGAATGAGCAAAATCCCCGGCTGGATCGGGCACCACGGCCTGGAGGTCCGGATCCGCGATCCGCTGCCCGCCCACCTGGCCGATGCCGGCGCCGTCGAAGCCGCCGGGTACACCCCACCCACGGAATGGCTGGCTGTGCGCCAGCGCTGGGCCGAGTTCATCGACCTGGCGACACCGCATGTCGATGCGGTGCTACGCCACGTGGCCAGCGGCGCAGGAGATATTGCCACCCTGCGGGCCGCCGCGCTGGCCGAGCTGGCCGGCTCCGGGGCCGCCGACGCCGAGTTATGTCAGCAGTTGGCCGTTCGGGTGTACCACGAGCTGAACCGCTTATGGCCAGCGGAAAGGGCATACGCCGCCGCCGCCAAGGCATTCGACGCCGCGGTGAAGTCGTTCAACGGCGCTGACGAAAGCGAGTTGGACTTCAAGGCCATTGCCCTGGCCGCCGCTGCCCGGTTGTGCGGCGCGGACCCGAACGCGGCGAAGTGGGCTACCGACCGTCTGCAGTTCGCCTTGTGTGTCGATCCGCGCCGGGCACACCTGCGCAAGCTGGTCAACGCGTTCGTGGTGCCCGGCGAAGCCCAACGCCTTTACGGCAAGGGCAGGTGGGCGGCCATGCTCGAACTCGGTGCCCACCTGCGCGCCGCCGCCGACCCGCTGCGTGCCGCCCCCGACTTGCCGGCCTTCCTGACATGCGTTGACAAGCATCGGGTTGTGCAGCGGTGGGACCCTCTCGATGGCGAACTGCCAACAGGTTGGCACCAGGTCCCCGACGGATGGATCGGCGGATGAGCAGCCGGTCGCGCGGGGAGTCTGACACGGCGCTCCCCGCGCGACCGGCCCAACGGCTGTGGTGTCGGGCGTCAAGCTCACCGCGAACGCGGACTGCAAGGGATCGTCGCATCGCTGCACCCCTTCCCTGGCGGCCTGGCACACTGGACCAAGGCGGCCGGGCAGCGGACGGCCCTGCGCCCGGCATCACCCTTGGATATCCACTATCGCGACCTGCGCAAATGTGGCGAGTGCGACCATGGGGTATGCGGATATACCCCACTGGGTAGGCGGTTTACCCCCCACCCCTATCGTGACCTGGGGAAATGTGGCTAACGTCCGAAAACGCTCTGACCTGCGATGATGATTTTTTTAGCAAACTGCTAAGCGGAGACGAGCGCTCGCCCTCGATCTATCTACCTGCAAAAATAAAAAAAGGGCCGTGTTTTGGGTTTATATACCCCCTCCACTAGTCGCATGTATCCGCTGAAAAACGTTGGGAGTGAACAGATTTCGGCAGAATGGCCTTCTTTGCTTACGTTTGGACTGTTTCAGGGGTTCAAGACTTAGCGGGCACCCTAAAACCTTTTAGGTCAGCCAACCCGCGACAACGTCACAACAGCCTCATTTTGCCCCCCTTCTGGTGGTTGCATAAGACTTCATGACGAACACGGAGCCAGAGGTCCGGCGCTTCACCATTCGCACCACGCCAGATGCCAACCCGAACGCCGTCCACCAGTCTGCGGTGAAGAAAGCGTGGGCGGCGGTTGCCGGTGACGAAGAGGTCTTTGACCTCAAACTCGACGATGTCCTTCATCCCAATGAGTACACGACGCGGTGGGAGTTCAGCTATCAGGTACTCAAGCCGGGTGACACAGGAACTGAAAGGCTTCGCTGATCGAAAATCGCGGACCCTTCGGAAGGTGGAACTCGCCCCGTCGAACCTTCCGGGTGTCCCAAAAAACGTCGCCCCTGCGTTCAAGACCAGGTTGGGCGCTGCGGACCAGATCGCCGCCGTTGTTAGACGGCGATGGGGGGTTGGATCGTTTGCATGAACCCCCGGCCCGGACCAGTTGAATACATGGATGCGTGGATCGCTGGCTTGACCTGGGGAAGGGCCAAGGCATCGTTGATATCGGCGAAACGATACTTCTCCGATAGGGATTCAATGGGTAGGTCTGCTGCCAGGTTGAGCACTTCGATACCCACGACGACGCCGGTCGCGTCAACGTCGACCTGAATATCCGGCGTCTCTTCGATCGTCTCAGCGACCGGCTCATTAGTCAGTTGGATGTACGCCGCCCCAACAGAGGTGTCAACGCTGAGAGTGATCATCGTTTCCCCTTCCATGCTGCCGACTTCACCACGATACGGCCTTCATGGGACGGCGGCGGCATCGTCCATACTTTGAGCACGCTTCTTCCGTCCATCCCGTAGCCTTCGTGACACCACGCGCCATCATTGGCCGGATAGTCGGCGAAGCAACTCCGGATGGCGCGTTTGATGTCATCTTCCGTGATTCCACGTTCGGCCATCCGGCGCTGCGGGTGGCCGACAATGATCAGGTTGATCGATGGTAAGCCGGGCATCACTGCGGGGTGATGATGGCGAAGGCTAACCTGCGCTGCTCAACCTCGTCGACGTCCACGAAAATCTCGCAGAGCCCCGCGCTGACCAGCGGGATTACGGCTGATGCCGCAAACATGACAGCAACCTTCCCGTCGTAGCGTGGCTCCTCGGCCCCGATTGTTATCGTCCCGTCAAGAACGATGTTCATGTTGCCCGGTGGATTGATGCGAATCTTCAGCGCAATTGATTCGGCATCCTCGGGGGCGCGGATGCGCCCGGCTATATACACGATGTGCTGTGCGGGGAGCGTGAGGGGGCGGATGTCGATATAGCTTGCGCCGACCGCCGTTAACTTCCCGGCTTCGACCTTGGCGTACTCCGCGATGAACGCGTAGTCCAGTTCGGCCATGATCGGCACCATAGCGCGTGTGGCTGAACCTTCAATTCGACTTTGGATAAATGTCCAGCCCGCAAGTCACAAGTCACGTTCACCACGGGGGCGAGTCTCGGCCCGGTCATGACCTGTCGAACGCCCTCGACGGGAGGTCGACCGGTATCTCACACCGGTCAGCGGGCTATGGCCACAGCGTTGGTGTTGGAGGCGGATGGGCGGCGGGAGAACGGACGCTGGCGCCGGGGGAGCGTGCTCGGCGATGACGGTATTACGGAATTCCGTAATAACTGGAAGGACCTACTTCGTCAGGCCGGTATCGTCCTGGACTTCAAGCCAGATCTCGCCGAACCCGTTGTCACGGGCGCGGTGTCGCTGCACGAGAATCCGCGACCTGCGACGCCCTCTGGGTAGCGCAGGTGGCGAAGTTGTTGCCGCACTGCGGCTGCTGGCACGCCGCTGGGGGTAGATCAGACCTACCCCATCCAAAACCTGTTCGTGTCATGCGAACGGCTTGGGGCACCACGGGGCCGCAAGCCTTAGGCTCCGTAGGTCCGTCACGATCACCGTGACGGAGGACCCGCTTGCGGCGCGTTTGGCGCACCCCATCGTCTTGAGCCTGGGGCAACCACGGTCGTAGGCACCGTGGTTGCCCCAGGACTTGCCGCGAGTTCGAAGGAGGCCTTCAGCGTGAAGGTTCCCCTCGTTTGCCAGCGGTTGTTCACCGGACCACTTGAAGGTCTGGCTTACCCGCATAGGTTGGGGGTGGTGACGTGGGTGTCGTCAGGTAGACGTCGAATAGGCCGAGCATCGCCAGCAGCATTTCCGGCGGCCAGGTCCATACGGGGTGAGCCTGGAACCGCCAGGTCAGCTCGCGCTGTAGGTGGGTGATATCGACGTTCATCGCCTGGTTCACGGCTGCTTGCCGGACCAGGTGCAGGCGTGGGCCGCCCGTATGGGGCGGTGCAGCTGCTCGCGCGTCGAGAGGGTTGGCGAGGTCGAACGCGGCAATCAGAGCACGTAACAGTTCGGGCGAGCAGCTATCGAACGGCTGACGGTCTAGCCGGTAGAGAAGTTCTCGCCGCAGGTGGTTGATATCCGCATCGGTTGTGCCGGTCATCGGGTCACCGCCCATCCGCGTCGGGCCGCTTCTGCGTGGGCATCCGCCAGTGCACGGTCATCGTGACCGCACGGGCGCAGTGGGCCGGTCCAGATGATCTCTTTGCCCATCCGAAGGGCACCGCAAATCCCGAAGCGGTTGCCGACCGTGACGGCGCGGACCTTGGTGGCACTCATCTTCCGGCCCACCCGTCGGCGGCGACTCCGTACATCCGCTGCTCGGCGAAATCCGAGTGGGGATCACCGTCACGTAGTCGGGCATGCCGCGTCAGAGCACCGCAATGGTCGCATTTCAGCGTGTCGGTGAATCGCCAAGCGCTGTCGCGTTCAAGCTCTCTGGTGTGATTGCCGTCCTGGCGGCTAAACGTCGAACTCACGGTGCGCAGCTGCCCGCGGGCGCAGCACAGTGCCCGCACGCGCCGTTTCATCGCTTGGCCCACCCGTCCAGCTCGTCGGCGGCGGCCAGCAGCGCGTCGGCCAGCTCGCGGGCTTGCCGGGCGCTTAGAGCCTCCTGGCAGGCGTCAATCCACACCGATGCGCGGTCGATCGCGTCGTTCTGGTCAAGGCTGCCGTCGGCGTATTGGACGGCGGCCACCCACACCTGAATATCGGATTTACCTTCGACGCCGCGGGTCGCGGAGTTGACGACCCGCCAGGGCCGGTCAGTGGCGGCATCTTCCCATAAGTCGGCGTACACGGCGCCGGGTGGCAAAGGGACGTCGGGTGTTGTGGTGGTCGTCATGGTTGGGCTCCATTCGATATCAGAGCCAGCCGCCAACCCTTGTTGCGCGAACCTTGTGCGGAAACACATCTGCGCTGGTCAAATGGTGCCCCCGGCAGGATTCGAACCTGCGACACCGGCTTTAGGAGAGCCGTGCTCTATCCCCTGAGCTACGAGGGCGGAGGGACGTCTTAACTGACTAAACCTAGCTGAACCCTTCCCACGATGTTCGGCGCGTCCTGGTGCACGATGGAAGACGACGCTTGTGGGGCCACACGCAAGACCATCCCGGTTCGGGCGCGCTCGCGTCCTGGTCGTCGAGCCGCCAAATCACCGCCCGCACAGGGCGGCCCAATTTACTGCATCGGTGGTTACACCGCCACGACGCGGATCAGCTGCTCCAGCCCCGCGAAGTCCTCGGCGTTTCGACTGTAGAGATCTAAGCCATTGGCGTGCGCCGTCGCGGCGATGAGCAGGTCGGCGAACCGGCTTCGTGGTTTTCGCTGTTCGTGCACCACGGCTGCAACGATGAGCCCGTAGCTGCGCACGGCGGCCCCGTCGAACGGAAGGGGCTCCAGCCGCGATTCGACCTCCTGCAATCGGGCCTGGCGTCTGGCCGCCTCGATCGGCGTCGTGGCCAGCAGCGGACCGGCGGCCAACTCGGCAACCGTAATGGCCGAAATCGCCATCTCGCCGGGCAGTGCGGCAACGATCGCCGGGTCGTGCCAGTCAATGACGACCGACGTGTCCAACAGGCCGGAGGTCATTTCACACACTCTGGTCGATCAACCGGTCGAGGTCGGCGCGGAACTGACGATGATCAATGCGCACCGCTGTGCTGGCCAGTGCAGCGACTTCGTCGCGAGTGATGAATCTGCGGCGAACGGCCCGCAGCGGGCGAAGTTCGGCCACCGGTTCGCCGTTGCGCGTCACCACGAACGTCTCACCCGCGGCCACCTCATCGATCACCTTCGCGTTGTTGTTGCGGAGGTCGCGCTGGGGGATGGTCTTCGCCACGTAGCGAATCGTAGCGTATTCCGCTACGGCACGCTACGCCGGACCCGGCGCTGCACCAGCTGATCCGTCGAATGCCGCGCGGACGTCGGAATCCATTGCGACAGTGCGCAACAGCGGGTCCGGGATCGCCTCGTATCGTCTTCATGTCAGCGATCAGGTCTTCGGCGCTCCAACCGACACAACGCGTGGGCAATCCGAGTTCGGCGTCGGTGACACTGCCGACGTCCCTGCGCGGCTGGCTCGGCGCAGCGGCACCAAATGCGTGAAAATCGGCTATTAACAAGGTAATTCGACCCTAGTCGACGATGATTCCACCAGTCAGGTTGGCAACCGTACCGGTCATCGCGGCGGCCCGGTCACAGGCCAGGAAGACCGCCGCCTGCGTGAGTTCGACCAGGGTAGTCGCGTGTTTGCGATGGCTGTTGGCGGCCATGGTCGCCGCGAATTCCTCGCTGGTGACCTGATAAGCGTTGGCGTGCAATCCGAAGACCACGTCGATCGTCGGGGTTTCTTCGATGCCCGTGGTCCGCAGGCACACCGCACGCACCCCGTGGGACGCCCACTCCGCCGAAAAGGAGCGGTTGAGCGCTTCCATGGCCGCCCAGGCCGGACTCATGCCGCCCAGCAGCGGTATGCCCAACCGCGCCGGTTCCGGGGTGTGCATCAAGACCACGCCCGATTTCTGGTCGATCATGTGCCGGGCGGCGGCTCGACCGGTCACAAAGTGCGCCCGCGCATAGGTGGTGATCGGCAGCGAGAAGCTCTCCACCGCCAGGTCGGTGAGCGGGATGCCCTGCATGCCCTGTTGCGGAATGCCGATGGCGTTGAACGAAATATCGACCGTCCCCGCCGTGTCGACGACGGCGTCGAGGTGGTTGGTCACCGCCCGCTCGTCGAGGGCGTCGACCCGAGCCGCTTCCGCCGACCCGCCGGCAGCGCGGATCTCGTTGGCGAGCCCCTCGATGCCGTCGAGGCGGCGTCCGGTCACAAACACACGCGCCCCTTCGCGAGCGAACGCGCGAGCCACCGCGCTTCCGACGGCTCCACCGGCCCCGTAGATGACCGCGTTCTTGTTGTCGAGCAATATGGGTCTTCTCCTTTCGCCGCCGCGGCGGCCGTGGTGTGGATCTGGAAAAGTTCAGGGCGCCGGCGTCAGCCCGGCACCGGTGAGCAGGTAGGCCGGCGCAACGGTCGACGGGTCCGCCGCGACGAGGCCCACCAGGGCCGAACCGGCGATCTCCGGGGTCAACACGTTCCCCAGCTGCCGCACGAAGGCCGCTTCGGGCTGGCCGCTGCGGGCCGTGTAGGCGCGGATCCCGCGGCGGCCGACGTCACCCAACGGGGTCATCCGGGGCAGCACCGTCGTGACGCTCATGTCCAGGTCAGCCCGACGGGCCTCCTCCTGGGCGTATCCGGCGATGAACCGCTGGGTGGCCTTGGCCCCCGCGTAGCCGCCGCTGGCCGGGGATCCGTTGACGGCTGCTCCGCTGCTGACCACCACAACCCGGCTGCCCGGCGGCAGTGGCTGCAGCAGCGCTTCACGCAGCCAGATGAACGCGATCTTGACGTCGGTATGCCAGTTGACCGAAAAGGTCTCCCACGTCTGGTGGTGCAGCGGACGCATCACCGGGTTGGCTCCCGCGACCAGGATCAGACTGCGCGGCCGGTAGCGGTCCAGCAGGCTCCATGCCAGCGTCGCATCGGCCGCGTCGGCGACCTCGACGCGAATGTTCGGGCTTGTCTGCGATAGCTCGGTAAGCGCGCGATCGTTCCTGGCGACGGCAACCACCTGGGCGCCCGCCTCGGCGAACGCACTAGCGATCCCGCGTCCCAAGCCGCGGCTGGCCCCCACCACCACCGCCGTCGTGCCGGATAAGTCACTCATCGTTGTGCTCTCTTCGGCTACTGGACCGGCTGGGGATCCAGCAGTGCCGCGTATTGGCGCTCGAGCATTTTGGCCGCGCCGATGCGCCAGCTATGGGCCACCGACTCCGACATCGGATCCGGGAAGATCTCCTCGTCGGCGTGCTGCACCCCGTCAAAGATGGCTCGCGCCACCGACTTCGGGGCGGCCTTGGGGATGTCGAAGCCGCGGGTCATGTCGGAGTCCACCGGGCCGGTCAGTACGGCATGTACCCGGACGCCGCGTCCGGCCAGCAGGACGCGCAGCGACTGCGTCAAGCTGAACGCGGCCGCCTTGGAGATCGAATACGCGGGGATGACCGGCAACGGGGCCACCGCATTGACCGACAGGTTGTTGACGACGGCTCCGCGCGACCGGATCAGCAACGGCAGAAACGCCTGTGTCACGTCAAAGGTCCCGAACAGGTTCACCGCGAGATGGCGCTCCAGCACCGAGCGGTCGCTGAGGTCGTCGTAATCGGCGACGCCCGCGTTGTTGACCAGAATGTCGAGCGCCTCGACCTGCTCGACCGCGCGCTGGATCTGCCTGGCATCGGTCACGTCCAGGGTCAACGGCGTGACACGGGCATCCGGGTGCGTCCCGGGCCGGCGCGCCGCGGCGTACACGCGCCGCGCGCCTCTGTTCAAGGCCTCGTGCACCAGTGCCTGACCGATTCCGCGGTTGGCCCCGGTCACCAATACCGTCTTGTCCGCAATGCTCATAAGTAGCTCCTCGCAACGGATGTGCAGCTGTCGAAGAAGTAGAGGCGGCCGCATCGCGAAATTGGGCGCACCCGGTGCGCCCAATTTGTGCCCGGCCCGGCGTCAATACTGAAAAGCCGGCGATCGCCGGAAGACATGAACGCGAAGGTGCAGAGGTGATGACCACCGATCTGATCGCCCGGGCGCGCGCCGGCAACGGCGACGCATTTCGTGAACTGACCGAACCGCACCGTCGGGAGCTACAGGTGCACTGCTACCGGATGCTGGGTTCGCTGCATGACGCCGAGGACGCGCTGCAGGACACCCTGCTGGCCGCGTGGCGAGGCCTTGACCGTTTCGAGGGCCGCGCCTCGGTGCGCACCTGGCTGTATCGCATCGCCACCAACCAATGCCTCAGCATGCTGCGCTCAGCCAGGAGGCGCCCGGCCAAGGAGTGGGACGTTGCCGGCATCGAACCGCCCGAGCCGAACAGCTTCGGCGAAATCGTCTGGCTTGAGCCATTTCCTGACGCACTGCTCGCGGACGCCGGACGCGCGCCGGTGGGCACAGAGGCCCGCTACGAACAAACCGAAGCCATCTCCTTGGCCTTCATGACCGCGCTGCAGCTGCTGCCCGCTCGTCAGCGCGCCGTGCTCATCCTGCGCGAGGTGCTCGGTTACCACGCCAACGAAGTTGCCGAAATGCTCGACAGCACAGTCGAATCGGTGAACAGTGCCCTTAAACGTGCCCGTGCCGCGGTGCAGCGGCGCATGCCGCCAGCGGGCGACGCGGGGCCTCCTGCACCCGACTCACCGGCCGAACGGGCGCTGGTGGCGAAGTTCGTCCACGCTTACCAATCCGGTGATGTCGATGCACTCGTCGAGCTGCTGACCGACGGTGTCCGGGTGTCCATGCCGCCGATTCCGCTGGAATACCACGGCCGCGACACCGTCGCCCGCTTCTACGCCACCGTCTTTCATGCCGACCGCGGTTATGATCTGGTGCCCACTCGGGCCAACGGTCAGCTGGCGTTCGGGGCTTACCTTCGATCGGGCCGCGGTGTGCGCCACGGCGCCGGGCTGCTCGTGCTCACCCTGACCGGCGAGCGGATCTGCGCGCTCACCCGGTTCGACAACGACGTACTCCCGGCGTTCGGGCTGCCGCGATCGCTTCCCGGCTGACCGGCTGTTGCATGCACAGATCCATGCATGTATACATGCATTGTGGCTACCAAGACCATATCGATCGATCTCGACGCCTATGAGCGTCTTCGGGCAGCTCGGCGGTCGCCCAACGAATCGTTCTCCCAGGTCATCAAGCGGGCACATTGGCGCAACGAAATGCCCACGGCAGCAGCACTTCTCGATGCGCTCGCTGAGCTACCGACGGTTACCGGCGACGTTCTCATGCGCCTCGATGAAGCACAGCACGCTGACGCGCCACCTGAGGATCCATGGCTCTGCGGGTGAGCGTCGACACGACGTTTCTGATCGACCTGCAGCGCGAACGATCCACTGGCGACGACGGTGCTGCGCATCGATTCCTCAAACGCTCGCCGGACGCAGAGCTTTACCTTTCCACGATCGCGCTCGGCGAGTTCGCCGAAGGGTTCGACGGAGCGCAGCACCCAGTCCTCAACGCCATGCGCGAGGGCCATGTCCTCGTTCAGGTGGATGATCAGATCGCGTTTACCTACGCGAGAATCGTGCGTGAGTTGCGTCGCCGCGGCGAACTGATTGGCAGCAATGACCTGTGGATCGGTTGTACGAGTTTGCGTTTGGGCATCCCGATCGTTACCGCCAACGTGGCGGATTTCCGCCGCATCGACGGCCTGGGCATCGTGCAGTACCGCTGAGCCCGGTGGCGTCTGCTGGTGCGAAGCTCGCCACGAACCGTTCAACGCAGTTCGGCGATCACCTTCGCGAAGTTGTCGATGTGAGTGTCCTGCACGGTGAACGACGTCACGCCGTATCTGTCGCGGTAGGCCGACAACGTGTCGGCGATCTCACGCGGTGACCCGCTGAGCACCGAGTGCAGTGCCAGTATTTCCTCGTCGGACAAACCCGGCGTGTACCTGCGGGTCAGCGCCAGATTCGGAATGCGCTCACCCGCGGCCGGCACCGCCGTGATCGCCAGGTTCAGTTCGAGCGCATCGAACCGCTCGCCGGCGGCCTTGCGGACGAACTCGACCCGCTCGGCCAGCGGGTCTTCGGCGTCGTGAACCTTGGCGCCGGTCAGTCCGATGATGTCGGCGTGCCGGGCAGCTAGCGTCATCACCCGGTCGCCGTTTCCGGCGATCAGAATCGGCACCTCAGGATGATGCTCTGTGAGGTAGGCCGTCATGTGTTCGAGATAGTCGACCCGCGCTCCGGCGCTGGGGTAGGGCAACTCGGCGGCCTCGAACTCCTCGCGGACATAACCGGTGCCCAGGCCTACTTCGAGCCGGTGGTCGCTGATCAGGTCCAGCGCCTCGACCTCGCGACTGAGCAGGGCCGGCTTGTAGAACGCGGCGTTGAGCACGTACATGCTCAGCCGGATTCTCGTAGTGACCATGGCCGCCGCGGTCAGCGTCGGAAAGGGGGCCGCCGCGCCGAGATGATCGGGCACACACAGGACGTCGAACCCGAGATCTTCGGCCCGCCGCACCTTCTCCTGCAGCGCCGACCGCGATTTGATGAAGCGAACACTGAGTCCGAAGCGAAAGTCCTTGGCCACCAACAACCTCCGTTCACCCACAACGACACTTACCAGGAACGCGCCGCGGCCACCAGTTCCCCCACCAGCGCCGCGGTGACCGGGGACAGGCCGTCGGCTCCCGGCAGGGGACTGCGCGGGCTGAGCCCCCGCACGCGCGCCGACAGCTCCAGTTGGGTTCCGCCGCCGCGTACCCGGTTGACCGGATTGCCGGAATGCAAGCCACGCAACTCCAGCGGAATGGCCTCCAGATCGGTGACGATCTGGTAGCCGGGCAGCGAGACCGCGACGTCGACGTGGTTCAAGAACTCCGCGAGCCATGCCGACTCCGCCGGGTCGAACCGGGCCGAAGGGAGGTGGTGCGGATATCGGTCGGGATGCCAAACGAGATACACCGGTGCGTCGGCGGCCTCGGCGGCGCGTTCGGCGATCACGTCGGTCGTCTTCTCCAAGTCGCCGCCGTGGATGGCAAGAAAGCCGAAACGCGACCGCAGCGTACTGACCTCGCGTACTCCGGGCTCACGCAACAGCGCTGAAAGTGATTGCGGCGCAGGCTCCGACGTGGCCCGCGGGTTGGCCCGCGGCCAGCGCGCGGGGTCCCAGCGGTGCAGGAAGTCGATCCAGCGCTGCGGCAGCCCATGGTGGACGGCTCCGTCGATGATGCGGGGCAGATAGCCGGGCCGGGGCGGGCCGGCAGTGACCCGGTGGTCGATGTACACCCAGGCCGGCGTCGGTCCGGTGTCGGTGTGCACGCTGCACCGGTAGCGCCGGTAGCGGACCGGTACCCCCTCGGCGTTGTCCAGGGTGGTCAGGTCGTCGTCGGAGACCTGCCAGAGCACCCCGTGCACCTGGCTTCCGGTGAACGGCTCGACGGTGGCTACCCCGCGCTGGTTGATCAGCCAGTCGTGGTCCGACAGCACCGCCGGCCGCGGATCAGCCGCGTCGGGGCAGCGCGCCGCCATCTGGCGGACGCACAGGTTGGAGCCGTATGCGAAGTAGGGCTGGTGAGCGTTCACCATGAGATCGCGACGCGGATGCCGGGTAGCAAAGCTGACCTCCCGGGGGCTCAGGGACGACGACGTTACTCATCTTGCCCCACCTGCGGAAATGGCCGTCCCAAAATGGGGTGATGCAGGCCGATCACCCCACCGCAGTCAGGCAAATCAGCACCGCGTTGAGCAGGCTGATCATCACTGCGACCACCCAGCCGACGACGGTGGTGGCGCGGTGGTTGGTATCGCTACCCATCACCTGCGGGTCGCTGGTCAGCCGGACCAGCGGCAGCACCGCGAAGGGGATGCCGAACGACAGCACCACCTGCGAGAGCACCAGCGTGCGGGTCGGGTCGACACCGATGGCCAGGAGCGCCACCGCAGGGCACAGCGTGACCAACCGGCGCACCGCCATCGGGACAGACCAGTGCAGCAGTCCCTTCATGATCGTCGCCCCGGCATAGGCGCCCACCGAAGCCGACGCCAGACCCGAGGCCAGCAATCCGATCGCAAACAGCGCCGCGATCGTCGCGCCCAGCGTGTCGCGCACCGCGGCGTAGGCGCCTTCGATCGACGCCGTATCGCCGCGACCACGCATGTTGAGCGCGGCGACCAGCAGCATGGCGGCGTTCACCCCGCCGGCGAGCACCATCGCCAGGCCGACATCCCAGCGGGTGACCCGCAGCAGCCGGCGCCGGAACGGCCCCGGTTCGGGGTGCCCGTGGCGGTCGCGGGCCAGACCCGAATGCAGATACACGGCGTGCGGCATGACGGTGGCGCCGAGGATGGCCGCGGCCAAGAGCACGCTCTCGGCTCCGCGGAACCGCGGGATGAGCCCGGCCAGGACGGCATCCGACGGTGGCGTCGCAACGAAGAAACTGGCGGTGAAGCCGACAGCGATGACCATCAGCAAACCGGTGATGACCCGTTCGAACAGGCGCTGGCCGCGGCGGTCCTGAACCGTCAACAGCAGCAGCGAGATGACCCCGGTGATGATCCCGCCGACGGGCAGCGGCACGTCGAACAGGATGCGCAGCGCGATGGCCCCGCCGATGACCTCGGCCACGTCCGTTGCCATTGCCACGATCTCGGCCTGCGCCCAGTAGGCGAGCCGAGCCGGACGGCCCATCCGCTTGCCAATCGCCTCGGGCAGGGAGTCTCCCGTGACCAGCCCCAGCTTCGCCGACAGGTACTGGACCAGCCCGGCCATCACGTTGGCGGCGACGATCACCCACAGAAGTAGGTAGCCGAACTGCGTGCCGGAGCTGACGTTGGCGGCGACGTTGCCGGGGTCGACGTAGGCGATTGCCGCGACGAAGGCCGGTCCGAGCAGATACCAGCTGGTCTTCAACGAGGCCTGGGTGTCCTGCGCCAACTCACCGACCTTCGATCCACGACCTCGAACAAAACCTCGAACAAAACCTCGAACAAAAAAGTGAGGTTAGCCGAAACCTGGCCGGCGGGCCACCGCGCGATCGAACTACTCGCCGACGCCGTAAAGGCCCTTACCGGTGATCAAGGGCAGATCGAGGGTCGTGCGGATACCCGGTTCGGCGGCCACCACCGCCGGGATCGCGTTGACGAGCCGCATCGCCGTGGCGACCAGTCCGGCATGGTTGTGATCGCCGTGGCGGCTGCTCAGACAGATGTCCATGGCTTAGGAGGGTTCGCCGGTGATCTCGATGCGATACGAGCCGCCCGGCTGTGCGGGCTGCGGCCAATCCGGGCACAGGTCTGCGCGCAGCCGGGTGACGTGTTCGAGCACCGCGGCCGGCGCGCCGTCGACCAGGCCCAGCACCTCGAACCGCAGCGCGGCGGCACTGCCTTGGAGGATGTGGCCCGAGGCGATGTCGAAGGCCTCCGGAGCCGGTTCGCGGACGTACACCTCCTCGACGACGTCGACGGTAAGGCCAAGGCCGGCAGCCAGTTGGCGCACCACCGAACCCCAGGCCAAACTCAGCACACCGGGCTGCAGCAGCATCGGAATCTCGTCGATCGGCTTGCCGAATCCCATCACGTCGAACATGACGACGGCACTGTCATAGGTGGCGTAGTCGACGATCTCCATGCAACGGATCTGCTCGATGCTCTGGCAGGTGCCGGCCAGCGCCAGCGGCAGCAGGTCGTTGGCGAAACCAGGGTCGATGCCGCTGACATAGAGGCTCGAATTACCTTCGCGCGCAGCATCTTCCAGTGGCATGACCAGCTCGTCGGGGATTACCTGCCACGGGTACTGCAGGAAAACCGGCCCACTGCCGACGATGTTCACCCCGGCCGCCAGGACCCGCCGATAGTCGTCCAGCGCCTCCGAGAGCCGGTTGTCGGCCATCGCGTTGTAGACGGCGCACTGCGGTCCGGTGGCCAGTACCGCGTCCAGGTCGGTGCTGGCCTTGACGCCGTGGCGTGGTGAATCCGGCGAGCTCGGCCGCGTCCTTTCCGGCCTTCGCATCCGATGACACCCACACCCCGGTGAGCTCGTAGGCCGGGTTGGTGATGAGCGCCCGCAGCGAATGAATGCCGACGTTGCCGGTGCCGAGCTGGACGACGGGTATGGGCATGCTGGCTCCTTGCGGGTTGGACCGCGAGCAGCCGCAAAAGCGCCCGACACGCCCGGCGGGTCGGCGCTTTTGCGACTGCTCGCGGGTCACGGCTTACAGGTCTGGGACGGGGATGTCCAGGTTGGGGCGAGTGAGGCCGCCGTCGACCTCCAACACCTTGCCGGTCAGGAAGCTGCTCGCGGGCGAGGCCAAATACACTGCGGCAGCGGCGATGTCGACGGGATCGCCGAGCCGGCGCAGCGGCGTGGCCTGCTCCATCGGCGCACGCAGCTCGTCGTTGGCGGCCACCACGTCCAGTGCGGAGGTGAGGATCGAACCCGGCGCGATCGCATTGACCCGGATGCGTGGACACAGATCCAAGGCCGCCAGCCGGGTGTAGTGGGCCAGGGCGGCCTTTGCGGTGCCGTAGGCCGCGAAACCACGTCCGGCGAGCCGGCCCATGGTCGAGGTGATGTTGATGATGCTGCCGGCTCCCGAGTGCTCCAGCATCAGCGGCACGGCCGCGACGACCAGCGCGTGGGCGGTGGCGACGTTGAAGGTGAAAGCGTCCCGGAGGTCCTTGGTAGAGGTGGTCAGCAACGTGTTGGGCATGGTGCCGCCGACGTTGTTGACGACGATGTCTAGTCTTCCGAACGCCTCGACCGCCTGACTGGCCAGCTCCGCGGTGACCTCGGGATGGGCCAGGTCGGCGGCGACGACGTGAGCACGACGCCCGGTGGCACGAACCTGTTCGGCGACCTCGTCGAGCTGGGATTGAGTCCGCGAGGCGATGACGACGTCGGCGCCGGCCTCGGCGAAGGCCAACGCGATAGCAGCACCCAGACCGCGGCCGCCCCCGGTGATGACGGCGACTTGGTCGTCGAGACGGAACCTGTCGAGGATCACTGCGGCCTCGTTTCGGTTGTCGGCCGAGACGGCAGCTTCCCTCGCCGTCTGGGCTGCGGGTATTTCTGGAACGGGTTCTACTTTCTCACAGCGGCGCAAGGATGTAACGCCTCCGGACACCCCGGTCGGCCGGCGCGAGCCGCAAATGTGTTTGGTCGGCCGATCAGGTTCGACGAACGCCATGTGTCTGCGCGGCGACTGCCTGATGAACTCGTTCAAGACTGCCGATTGTTACTGTAGCCTCGTGCTGCGAGAGAAGCGGCTGGTTTGCGCGCCGTGACCGAGTGCGGTCCGGCGAATGTCTACCGTTAGGAACTGAATTGAAACTCAACGGATTTGGCGCCACGCTGAGTATCCTGGCTTCGGGCGCTCTGCTCTTGTCCGGGTGTGGCAGCGACAATAACGCCAGCGGGGGCGGGTCTACGACGGGCCAATCGTCGGGCAACGTCAATTGCGGCGGGAAGAAGACACTCAAAGCCAGCGGGTCCACCGCCCAGGCCAACGCGATGACGCGCTTCGTCAAGGCATTCGAGCAGGCCTGCCCCGGTCAGACGCTCAACTACACCGGCAACGGCTCGGGCGCGGGGATCAGCGAATTCAACGGAAACCAAACCGATTTCGGTGGTTCGGATTCGCCGCTGAGCAAGGACGAGGCTGCGGCGGCCCAACAGCGCTGCGGCGGCTCCCCGGCGTGGAATTTGCCGGTGGTGTTCGGCCCGATCGCGGTCACCTACAACATCAACGGCGTCAGTTCGCTGAACCTGGACGGCCCCACCCTGGCAAAGATCTTCAATGGCACCATCACTACCTGGAACGATCCGGCGGTCCAGGCCCTCAACTCGGGCACCAACCTGCCAGCGACTCCCATTCACGTGGTGTTCCGCAGCGACGAGTCCGGTACCACCGACAACTTCCAGCGTTACCTCGACGCGGCTTCCAACGGCGCGTGGGGCAAGGGCGCCGGAAAGACGTTCGCGGGCGGTGTCGGCGAGGGCGCCAAGGGCAACGACGGTACGTCGGCCGCGGTGAAGGGCACCGAAGGGTCCATCACCTACAACGAGTGGTCGTTCGCTCAGGCGCAGCATCTGAACATGGCCAAGATCGTCACCTCGGCCGGACCGGAAGCGGTGGCGATCAGCACCGAGTCGGTCGGAAAGACGATCGCCGGGGCCACGATCAAGGGGCAGGGCAACGACCTGGTGCTGGACACGGTCTCGTTCTACCGGCCAACACAGCCCGGGTCCTACCCGATCGTGCTGGCGACCTACGAAATCGTCTGCTCCAAATACCCTGACTCCCAAGTAGGCACGGCGGTGAAAGCATTCCTGCAGTCGACCATCGGCGCCGGTCAGAATGGTCTGGCCGACAACGGCTATATCCCCATTCCGGACGGGTTCAAGTCGAGGTTGTCGACCGCGGTGAACGCCATCGCCTGATCTGGGGTCGACGTGGTCCGAGGCCCGCTGGCCAAGCCCGCGCTGGTAGAGGTCGACGCGCGCGCGTCCCGGCGGGCGGACCGGCTGTTCAAGTCGGCGGCATCGGCCGCCGGTTTCACCATCGTGGTCGCCATCGCGCTGATCGCGGTGTTCCTGCTGCTTCGCGCCGTCCCGTCGTTGCGCGCCAACCACGTGAATTTCTTCACTAGCGCCGAGTTCAACACCGCTGACGACGAGAAACTGGCGTTCGGCATCCGCGACCTGTTCATGGTCACGGTGCTCAGTTCGATCACCGCGCTGGCGCTGGCCGTACCGGTTGCGGTGGGGATCGCGGTGTTCCTCACCCACTATGCGCCCAGACGGCTGTCGCGCCCGTTCGGCGCGATCGTGGATCTGCTGGCCGCGGTGCCGTCGATCGTTTTCGGGCTGTGGGGCATCTTCGTGCTGGCACCGCAGCTGGAGCCGGTCGCGCAGTTCCTCAACCGCCACCTGGGGTGGCTCTTCTTGTTCAAGAAGGGCAATGTTTCACTGGCCGGCGGCGGCACCATCTTCACCGCGGGGATCGTGTTGGCCGTGATGATCCTGCCGATCGTCACGTCGGTATCCCGTGAAGTGTTCCGTCAGACACCGCTCATCCAGATCGAAGCCGCCCAGGCGCTGGGCGCCACGAAATGGGAGGTGGTGCGAATGACGGTGCTGCCGTTCGGCCGCAGCGGTGTCATCGCGGCGTCGATGCTCGGTTTGGGCCGTGCGCTGGGCGAAACCGTGGCGGTGCTGATCATCTTGCGGTCGGCGGCCCGGCCGGGAAGCTGGTCGCTGTTCGACGGCGGTTACACGTTCGCATCCAAGATCGCCTCGGCGGCTTCGGAGTTCAGCGAACCGCTGCCGACCGGCGCCTACATTTCGGCCGGGTTCGCGTTGTTCGTCCTGACCTTTTTGGTCAACGCCGCCGCACGTGCCGTGGCCGGCGGGAAGGTCAACGGATGACCCTCGACGCCTTGGACAGGCCGGTCAAAGCGGTGGTGTTTCGTCCGCTGAGCCTGGCGCGGCGGATCAAGAACAGCCTGGCGACCGTGGTGTTCTTCAGCTCGTTCGCCATCGCGTTGGTGCCGCTGGTGTGGTTGTTGTGGGTGGTGATCCAGCGCGGCTGGTACGCGATCGTCCGGGTGGACTGGTGGACTCATTCGTTGCGCGGCGTGCTGCCCGAGGAGTTCGCCGGGGGCGTGTATCACGCGCTGTACGGGACGCTGGTGCAGGCCGGGGTGGCAGCCGCGCTGGCCGTGCCGCTGGGTCTGATGACTGCGATCTACCTGGTCGAATACGGCACCGGCAGGATGGCGCGGGTAACCACGTTCATGGTCGACGTCCTTGCCGGGGTGCCCTCGATTGTGGCGGCGCTGTTCATCTTCAGTCTGTGGATCGCCACCCTGGGATTTCAGCAGAGCGCGTTCGCGGTGTCCTTGGCGCTGGTCCTGTTGATGCTGCCGGTGGTGGTGCGCTCCACCGAGGAGATGCTGCGGTTGGTGCCCGACGAGCTGCGCGAAGCCAGTTATGCGTTGGGCGTTCCGAAATGGAAGACGATCGTGCGCATCGTCGTCCCGATCGCAATGCCGGGCATTGTGTCTGGCGTCCTGCTGGCGCTGGCGCGCATCATCGGCGAGACCGCCCCGGTGCTGGTGCTGGTCGGATACAGCCGTTCGATCAACCTCGACATCTTCAACGGCAACATGGCGTCGCTGCCGTTGCTGATCTACACCGAACTCACCAACCCCGAACACGCCGGCTTCCTGCGGGTGTGGGGTGCCGCGCTGACGCTGATCATTCTGGTGGGAGTGATCAATCTGCTCGCGGCGGGGATTCGCTTCGTGGCCACCCGGGCCCCGACGATCGCCTTGATCCGAAAGGGAATTCGCTTCCTGGTCGCTCGATAAGGGGAACCGGCGCGCGCCTATGAAGCCTGGGCGAGTTTGAGCACCCTGCCGTTGCCGCGGTCGGCGACGTAGACATTGCCCTTCTTGTCGACGGCAACCGACAACGGGGTGTTGAGGCCGGTGAACGGCAGCTCGGTGGAAGCGGTTGCGCCGGCCGGCAGCTTGGCCACCGCATTGTTGTCGTGTTCGGTGACATAGACGTTGCCGGCACCGTCCACCGTGATACCCCAGGGCGCGGTCAGGCTGGTGAATGGGAGTACGGATTGATTGCTGGTGCCGGCCTCCAGCTTGACCACCCGGTTATTGTCGGTGTCGGTGACATAGACGTTCCCGTCGGTGTCCACGGCCACGCCATCGGGGTTCTTCAGGCCGTTGAATGGCAGCACCGTCTGGCTGGTCGAGCCGGGCGCCAACTTCACCACCCGGTTGTTTCCCCGGTCGGCGACGTAGACGCCGCCCTGGGCGTCCACCGCGACGCCTTCTGGATAGTTGAGACCGCTGAACGGCAACTCGACCTGGCGATTCGACCCGGCCGCCAACGACACCACCCGGTTGTTGAAATCGCTGACGTAGATGGTGCCGGAGCCGTCGACGGCCAGCCCCTGAGGCTCGTACAGCCCGTTGAACGGTTTCACCGTCGGCGTGCTGGACCCCGCCGGTAACGCCACCACCCGGCCGTACATGGTCTGGTTGGTGACGTAAACGGTGCCCTGGTCGTCGACCGCGACCCCGCCCGGGGAGAAACGGAAGTTGAGGCCGTTGAAGGGCATGACCACCTGACCTTGTGGCGGTGCCGAGCCCTTCGGCCTGGTGGCCACGAAGACGCTGATGCCGGCCACCACCAGGATGACGGCCGCGACGGCGGCCGCGATCATCCACACCTTGCGCTTGCCGCGAGGCGGACTGGCCGGTTGGGATAGGGACGGCTGGCTGAACGACGGCATGCCAGCGGCGGAGCGGGGACCCTGGCCGACCGGACCCTGACCGGCGGAAGACAGGCCCGGCTGGCTGGGCCAACCGGGGCCCCCGGCGACCGGGGCGGCCCGGGTCTGGTGCTCGGAGCTGTGCGGTTGCTCCCGCCATCCGCGCAGGCTGGACGGCACCGGCCGGGCCACGGTCTCGTCCTCGCCCGGGTACTGCGGTCGAGGAGCCAGCGGCGGCGGAACCTGGGGCGGGGGCTGGGGCTGGGGACCCGCGCCGGTGTAGTTGGTCCAGGCGCCCGCGAAACTCGTTTCGGCGATCAGCGTTGCGTTGTCGCCCCGCTCCAAGATGGTGGCCTCCTGGCGCTGCTCGGGCATGGTGAGCGCGTCGTGGGCGGCGATCGCCAGATCGCCCGCACTCATATAGCGGTCCAGGGGATTCTTGGCCATTCCCTTGGCGATCACCTGATCCAGGGCCGGCGGGATGCGTCCGGGCCGCAGCACGCTGGGCCGCGGCGGCGGCTCCAGGAGATGTGCGGCGATCAGCCGTTCGACACTGTCGGTCCGATAGGGCGGCGCCCCGGTGAGGCATTCGCCCAGGACGCAGGCCAGCGCGTAGATGTCGGCGCGGTAGGTGACCTCATCGGCGGTGAATCGTTCCGGGGCCATGTAGTTGTAGGTCCCTACGGCCATCTCGCTCTGGGTCAGCCCCGGGTCGTGGGCGGCACGCGCGATGCCGAAATCAACCAGATAGGCGAAGTCGTTGGCAGCCACGAGAACGTTTTCGGGCTTGACGTCGCGGTGGGTAACCCCACTGGTGTGTGCGGCGTCGAGCGCGGCGGCGACCTGCCGCACGATGGCCACTGCTCGTGCCGGGGCGAGCGGACCGTATTGGGTCAGCATCGTGCGCAGTGACACGCCGTCGATGAGCCGCATCTCCACATAGAACTGGCCATCAATCTCGCCGTAGTCGTGGATCGGCACGATGTGCGGTTCCGTCAGCCGTCCCGCGGTGTCGGCCTCACGTTGCATCCGCGCGCGAAACACCGGGTTCTCGGAGTACTGGGTCGAAATCAGCTTCAGCGCCACTGTCCGGTGCTTGCGCGTGTCCTCGGCTTCGTAAACCTCGCCCATGCCGCCGCGGCCGATCAACCGGACCAACCGGTACGGCCCGAAGCGCGACCCAACCCGCGAACCCGGCTCGGTCTCGCTCACCGTCGACGCTCCCTTCGTCCGGCCCGCCGATCCACCGGACACCGTTGGTTAACACACGGTAAATCCTCAAAGACAGGGCACACAACAAAATCGGGCTTACTCTCAGTGATTTCTGACCCGCGGCTCAGGATGAAATCCGGGCTGGTTGAGCACCGCGGCACCCGCTGCCCGCCGAGACCGTTGCGACACTTGGCGATTCGATCCGCCCGCGGCGCAATGCCGCCCGACCCGCCGGCGCCGGCGTTCCCTCGCCAGGGACAGTGCCGATCACGCGATGGCGTTGACCACCGGGATCAATTTCGATTGGAACGAACTCGGCAGCGGAATATAGCCGTACTCGTCCAAACCGATCTGGCCGTCGCCAATTGTGGCCTGCATAAACGCTTTTACGGCGGCACCGGTGGGCGCATCGGGATATTTCGAGCAGACGATCTCGTAGGTCACCAGCACGATCGGATAGGCGCCGGTCTTGGTCGGCCGATAGAACGAGGACGTGTCCACCACCAGGTCGTTGCCCTGACCCTTGAATGTGGCCCCGGCAATGGTCTTACCGACGGTCTCGGCGGTGATCGTCACCGGATCCGGGCCGGCCGAGGTGATGATCTGAGCCATGTTCAGTTGATGACCCACCGCATAAGACCACTCGTTGTACGTGATCGACCCGTCGGTTCGCTTGAGCGCCTGCGACGTGCCGTCGTTGCCCGCGGCGCCCTCGCCGACGCCTCCGTTGAACGTCTGGCCGGTGCCCTTGCCCCACGCGCCGTTGGAAGCGGCATCGAGGTATTTCTGGAAGTTGTCGGTGGTGCCGGACTGATCGCTGCGGAAGACGACGTGGATGGGTGTCGACGGCAGGTTGACGCCCGAGTTGAGGGAGGCGATCGCCGGGTCGTCCCACTTGGTGATGGCGCCGTTGAAAATCCTCGCCAAGGTGGGGCCGTCCAATTTGAGCGTGCTCACGCCGTTGATGTTGTAGGTGACTGCGATCGGGCCGAAGACCACCGGCAGGTCCCACGCTTCCGACCCGCACCGCGCCGCGGCCTTGTCGGGCTCACCTTTGGCCGGATCCATCGGGGAATCCGAGCCCGCCAGATCGGTCTGGTTGCCCAGGAAGAGCTTCATGCCGGCACCCGAACCGTTCGCGTTGTAGTCCAGCGTGTGTCCGGGGCAGGCATGAATGTAGGCGTAAACGAACTGTTCGATCGCATTCTTTTGCGCCGTCGACCCCGCCGCCAGGAGTTTCTTCTTGCCGCCGCAGTCCACCGGGACGCTGGGCGTGCTGGATCCCGACGACGACGACGTGTTGCCGGAATGGCCGCCGCAGGCTGTCAAGACCATAGCGCTGACCAGGAGCAGGGTCAGCGCGGCTCGAGTTCGTCCGGATCGAGTGAACTTCACGCAATACTCCTCTCGGCAGCACGACGAGCATAGGTCAACGGCGGCCATCCAGGTCAGGACCTGGACGTCTGTTTCGCGGGGGCCTTTTTTGCCGCCGGTGTGTTCTTGGCCGTCTGCTTGGCCGTTGTCTTCTTGGCCGTCTTGCTCGGCGGTTGTTCCTTGTCACCAGAACGCGCCTTGACGCTGGCTTCCAGTTTGGCCAGCAGATCGGAGACGTCCTCGGTCTCGTCCAGTTCGGTCGGTTGCTCCTCGGTGGTAAACGCTTCTCCGCCTTCGAGTTTGGCGTCGATTAGTTCTCGCAGCTGCTCCTGGTAGGTGTCGCGATAGCGGTCCGGGTTGAAGTCTTCGGCCATGGACTCCACCACCTGGCCGGCCATCTTGAGCTCCGCCGGTTTGATCTCGACTTTCTTGTCCAGTATCGGGAAGTCGGGGTCGCGAATCTCGTCCGGCCATAACAAGGTATGCACCACCATGACGTCGCGCTTACCGAAATCCTTGACCCGCAACGCCGCCAGCCGTGTCTTGTTGCGCAGCGTGAAGTGCACGATCGCCATCCGTTCGGCTTCGGCGAGTGTCTTTGCCAGCAGTACATAGGATTTCGAAGACTTCGAGTCCGGCTCCAAGAAGTAGCTGCGGTCGAACATCATCGGATCGACTTCGCTAGCGGGCACGAACTCGAGCACCTCGATTTCACGGCTGCGCTCTTCGGGCAACGTGGCGATGTCGTCGTCGGTGATGACCACCATCTGGCCGTCATCGGATTCGTAGGCGCGCGTCAGGTCGCCGTATTCGACCACCTCGCCGCACACCTCGCACACGCGCTTGTAGCGAATACGTCCGTTGTCCTTGGCGTGGACCTGATGGAACTTGATGTCATGGTCTTCGGTGGCGCTGTACACCTTGACCGGCACGTTTACCAGCCCAAAGGCGATCGAGCCCTTCCAGATGGAGCGCATGCAGTCAGTATGCCCACAACGCGGGGCGGTTAACAGCGACGCCACGGCGACTCGGCGCACCAACCGGGCGGCGGGCCGGGCGGTATACCGCAAGGCTGCCATCGCAGACCCGAGGGATAGCCGGCGAAGTCGTCCGCGGCGATGCTCACCACCACGGTGGCCCTTCGGGCACGGCTATTTCAAGTAACGCGTTGTGCCCCAACGACTTTGAACATTCAGCTATCCGGTGGGCGGCAGCGTCGCCGCCGATGTCGGCCGGCAGGTCGACATCACGGCCCAGCCGCGTCGACCCGACCGCTACATTCGCAACGGGCTGGCGCCCACATGCTCGGCGGCAACCGCTCCACCGGGCTTCGCCGATCACCGGCCCGTACGCCAGGTCGACAGGTTACGTTGACACTATGGAGCAGCGGGTCAAGCTGACCAACGCCGACAAGGTGCTCTATCCGGCGACCGGGACCACCAAGGGCGACGTCTTCGACTACTACACCCGCATCGCGGAGGTGATGGTGCCGCACATCGCCGGTCGTCCTGCGACCCGCAAGCGCTGGCCCAACGGAGTCGGCCAACCTTCGTTCTTCGAAAAGCAGCTGGCGTCGTCAGCGCCGGACTGGTTGCCGCGGGCAAGCGTCGTGCACCGGTCCGGAACCACGACGTATCCGATCATCGACAGCGCGACAGGGCTGGCATGGATAGGCCAGCAGGCGGCGCTCGAGGTGCATGTGCCGCAGTGGCGGTTTATCGCCGAATGGACGCGAAGCGAGGCGGAGCAGTTGAAGCCCGGCCCGGCTACCCGATTGGTGTTCGACCTGGACCCGGGCGAGGGCGTGACGATGGCACAGTTGGTCGAGGTCGCACATGCGGTCCGGGAGCTGATCACCGGTATCGGGCTGAGCACCTTCCCGCTGACCAGTGGCAGCAAGGGCCTGCATCTGTATGCCCCGCTGGACGAGCCGGTGAGCAGCAAAGGTGCCACGGTGCTGGCCAAACGCGTTGCGCAACAACTGGAGACGACGATGCCCACGCTGGTCACCGCGATCATGACCAAGAGCCTGCGGGCGGGCAAGGTGTTCTTGGACTGGAGCCAGAACAACGGGTCCAAGACCACCATCGCGCCGTATTCACTGCGCGGCCGCGACCAGCCGACGGTCGCCGCGCCCCGCACCTGGGACGAACTGGACGACCCGGGGCTGGGCCAGCTCCGCTATGACGAGGTGCTGGCGCGGGTGGCCCGCGACGGGGACCTGCTCGCGCCGCTGGATGCCGACCTGCCCGGCGTGGACCGGCTGACCAAGTACCGCAGCATGCGCGACGCGTCGAAGACCCCCGAACCGGTGCCTCGGTCCAGACCCGTTGTCGGCCAAGGCAATACCTTCGTCATCCAGGAGCACCACGCCCGCCGGCTGCACTACGACTTCCGGTTGGAGCGTGACGGCGTGCTGGTGTCGTGGGCGGTGCCGAAGAACCTGCCGGAAACCGCATCGGTGAACCATCTTGCGGTGCGCACCGAAGATCATCCGCTGGAATATGCGACATTCGAGGGCACGATCCCGAAGGGTGAATACGGCGCCGGGAAGGTGATTATCTGGGACGCCGGCACCTACGACGTCGAGAAGTTCCGCGACGGAGCCGACAAGGGAGCCAAGAAAGGGGAAGTGATCGTCAACCTGCACGGCAATCGAATCTCCGGGCGGTATGCGCTGATCCAAACCAACGGTGACCAGTGGCTGGCGCATCGCATGAAAGACCAGCAGGCCTTCGACTTCGACACCCTGGCTCCGATGCTCACCACACACGGTTCGGTGGACCGTCTCAAGGCGCGACAGTGGGCCTTCGAAGGCAAGTGGGACGGCTACCGGTTGCTGGTGGAGGCCGACCATGGCACCGTGCGGCTGCGCTCCCGCAGCGGTCGTGACGTCACCAAAGAATATCCGCAATTGCGTTCGCTGGCAGCAGACCTCGCCGATCACCACGCCGCGCTCGACGGGGAGGTGGTCGCACTCGACGCCGCCGGCGTGCCCAGCTTCAACGAAATGCAGAACCGGGTCCGGGCCACCCGCATCGAGTTCTGGGCGTTCGACCTGCTCTACCTCGACGGCCGCTCGCTGTTGCGTGCCAAGTACCAGGACCGGCGCAAGCTGCTGGAAACCCTGGGCGCCGCAGCCCATCTCATTGTTCCGGAGCTGCTGCCCGGCGACGGAGCCGAGGCCATGGCGTACTCGCGCGAACGTGGCTGGGAGGGTGTGATCGCCAAGCGGCGTGATTCCGGTTATCAGCCGGGCCGGCGTTCGGCAGCGTGGATCAAGGACAAGCACTGGAACACCCAGGACGTCGTCATCGGCGGCTGGCGGGCCGGGGAGGGCGGTCGCAGCAGCGGCATCGGCTCGCTGCTGATGGGTATTCCCGGCCCTTCCGGGCTGTACTTCGCCGGGCGCGTCGGAACCGGTTTCACCGAACGCGACCTGGACAACCTTAAACGGACGCTGGCGCCGTTACATACCGACGAGAATCCTTTCGGCGCTTCGCTTCCGGCGCGTGAGGCTAAGGGCGTCACGTTCGTCGAGCCGAGGCTCGTCGGCGAGGTGCGCTATAGCGAATGGACCCCCGACAATCGGCTGCGTCAAACGAGTTGGCGTGGGCTGCGGCCGGACACGGACCCGAGTGAGGTGGTGCGGGAATGAAGTGGGTGACCTACCGCAGCGACGACGGCGAACGGGCCGGCGTGCTCTCCGGCGACAAGATCTATGCGCTGCCACCGGGATCGGCGCTGCTCGACGTGCTCGGCGGGGGTGCCGACGGGCTACGCGCGGCCGGCGAGGCTGCGTTGCGCTTACCGGCTGCCGTCGTCAGCCTCGACGAGGTATCGCTGACGGCGCCCATTCCGCGCCCGCCGTCGATCCGTGATTCGCTGTGCTTCCTGGACCATATGCGCAATTGCCAGCAGGCCATGGGCGGGGGCCGAGCGCTCGTCGACACCTGGTATCGCATCCCGGCGTTCTACTTCGCTTGTCCGGCAACGGTTCTAGGGCCTTATGACGACGCGCCGATGGCACCCGGAAGTGCCTGGCAGGACTTCGAGTTGGAAATCGCCGCGGTGATCGGAACCGGCGGCACGGACCTGACCGTCGAGCAGGCCGAGCAATCGATCGTCGGCTACACGATTTTCAACGACTGGTCCGCACGCGACTTGCAGATGCTGGAGGGCCAGCTGCGGATCGGACAGGCCAAGGGCAAGGACAGCGGGGTCACCCTCGGCCCGTACCTGGTCACCCCGGATGAGCTGGAGCCCTACCGCGGCGGCGGCAGGCTGCACCTGCAGGTCACCGCGTTGGTCAACGACACGGTGATCGGCACGGGTTCGACCGGGGCGATGGACTGGACGTTCGGCGAGGTGATTTCCTACGCCTCCCGCGGGGTGCTGCTGCGACCCGGCGACGTGTTCGGCTCGGGCACGGTGCCCACCTGCACGCTGGTGGAGCACCTGGGTGACCTCGAGTCGTTCCCGGGCTGGCTGCACGACGGCGACGTGGTGACCCTGCGCGTCGAGGGACTTGGCGAGACGCGCCAGACCGTGCGCGTGAGCAAACCGCCCCATCCGCTGATGCCCCGCCGCAACCCCGACGCGCCGCCGGCGCGGGCCCGAGTGAATCGGGCCCCGGCGCGGGTGCCCTACACGCGGGGCCTCCATGAAGTCGCCGACCGGGTATGGGCGTGGACGCTGCCGGACGGAGGGTACGGCTGGAGCAACGCCGGGCTGGTCGCCGGCGACGGGGCATCGCTGTTGGTGGACACGTTGTTCGACCTCGCGCTGACCCGCGAGATGCTGGACGCGATGAAGCCGATCACCGATCGTGCGCCCATCACCGACGCGCTGATCACCCACTCCAACGGCGACCACACCCACGGCAACCAACTGTTGGATCCCTCGGTGCGGATCATCGCCGCCCAAGGCACGGCCGAGGAGATCGCGCACGGCATGCACCCGGAGATGCTGGCCCGGCTGCAAACAGCGGACCTGGGCCCGGTCGCCACCGGCTATGCGCGAGACCGCTTCGGGCACTTCGGCTTCGGTGGCATCACGGTACGCAACGCCGACCAGACCTTCGAGCGTCAGTTGACTATCGAGGTCGGCGGGCGGCGAGTGGAACTGCTGAACCTCGGACCCGCACACACCGCAGCCGATTCGGTGGTGCACGTGCCCGACGCCGGTGTGCTCTTCGCCGGGGATTTGTTGTTCATCGGCTGCACGCCGATTGTCTGGGCCGGCCCGATCGAGAACTGGATCGCGGCCTGTGACGCGATGATCGCGCTGGAGCCGTCCGTCGTGGTGCCCGGCCATGGCCCGGTCACCGACTCCGACGGAATCCGCGCTGTCCGTGGCTACCTGGTGCACATCAGCGAACAGGCCGAAGCCGCATACCGTAAAGGGTTGTCGTTCGTCGAGGCCGTCGACACCATCGATCTCGGCGAGTACGCAACCTGGTTGGACTCCGAACGGGTGGTGGTGAACATCTATCAGCGTTACCGCGAACTCGATCCGGCCGCCCCGCAGCAGGAGTTGCTGGGGCTGCTGACCATGCAGGCCGAGTGGTTGGCCAACCGATAGCGTTGTGCGCGAAATGAATTGGGCTCCCACGATGCGACGGCGCCCGGCCCGCAGTGCTGGCCGCGTGTGGGCGCATTTGGTGGACGAGTGGCCGGGTGGAAGCGCCACGGCCGCGGCGGTTTCGTTGTTCTGGCGAACAATCATGTCCGAAAGTGCGAATCACGCTGCATCGTCGCGCTAATGTCCCCTTACGCCAGGTGGTCACCCGATCCGACCGAGTGACACAGCCGAAAACCGCTTGATTTGGGGAGGACAGAGATGTCGTTCGTGGTGGCGAGTACGGAGATGCTGGAGGCGGCGGTTTCAGATCTGGCCAATATCGGTTCAACTATCCACGTAGCGAATGCGGCCGCAGCGTTCCCGACGACGTCGGTGCTGGCCGCCGGCGCCGATGAGATATCTGGGGCCATTGCGGCACTGTTCAACACGCACGCCCAGGCCTACCAGGCCCTCAGCGCTCAAGCCGCGAGCTTCCACGCCCAATTCATACAGACCATGAATGCCGGAGCGGGCGCGTACGCGGCCGCCGAGGCCGCCAACGCCTCGCCGATTCAGGCCCTGTTCAACGCGATCAATGAGCCCACCCAGGTGTTGCTGGGGCGCCCGCTGATCGGCAACGGAGCCGATGGTACGGCGGCGAACCCCAATGGCGGGGCCGGCGGGTTACTCCTCGGAGACGGCGGCAAAGGCTATAGCCAAGCGGCGGGCAGCGGGCTGGCGGGTGGTAACGGCGGCGCTGCCGGATTGATCGGCAACGGCGGTCACGGCGGGGCCGGTGGCAGCAGCGGCACCGGCGCTGGCGGCGCGGGCGGCAACGCCGGAGCGGGCGGGCTGCTCTTGGGCAACGGTGGGACCGGCGGTGGGGGCGGTGCGACCACCTTCGCCGGCGGCAACGGCGGCAACGGCGGGGCCGCCGGCAACGCCGGGCTGTTCGGCAGCGCCGGTTCTGGTGGCGGCGGCGGGAGCGCCACCACCGGCACCGGCGGACAC
>NZ_UPHT01000192.1 GCF_900566085.1 Mycobacterium attenuatum | reverse complement strand
CCGTAACGGGCACCCTGCCAGCCGTTGGCCTGCATCAGACGCTCAACGGTGCATCGAGCAACGTCCATGCCGTCCCCACGCAGCTTGATCCATACCTTGCGGCTGCCCAGGGTCTTGTTCAACGGGTTGCGTTCGCGGAATTCCTTGATCGAGGTGGTGACCGCTTCATCGCGAAGCTGCTGCTTGCTCGGTGTTCTTTTGATCCACTCGTAGTAGGTGGAAGGGCTGATCTTGATGCCATGCTCGGTGAGCACGGCGCACATGGGCTCGACTCCCCAGATCAGCCCGGCCCCCTCGGGGCCGGGCGTCTGGTGATCCTTGTGCTCGGTGATGAACCGAATTACCGTCTCGCGGGCCGGTCGAGCTCGGCCCCGAAGAAAATCGCTGCTGCTTTGAGAATCTCATTGGCCCTACGCAATTCGGCGTTCTCGCGCTTGAGGCGCCTGAGTTCCTCGGACTGTTCACTGCTCACACCCGGGCGCTGTCCGGCATCAACCTCGGCGCGCCGCACCCACGTCCGCACCGTCTCGGGTGTTCCCACCCCCAGCTTGCCCGCCACAGCACAGATCGCAGCCCACTGCGACCCGTACTGCGGTGCTATCTCAGCGACCATCCGAACAGCCCGCTCCCGAAGCTCCTCGGGATACTTGCTTGTACGTGCCATCATCCAAATTCTCCCAACGCAGGGAGTCTCCGGACACGCCGGGAGGAGTCAAACTGATCATCGAAGGCCAGTCCTACCGGCGACGTCAAAAGCCCACAGTTTGACATCAGCACCGCAAAGCCAACATCATGCTCGCTGAGCCAAACAGGTGGTCCCTTGCTGGTGGCAAACCAGTGGTCCCTTCCCGGTGGCAAATGACAATCATGAGCTACTTCACGTCGCAGGGCTGGCAGTCCTGGGGTGTCGAGCACCGTCCGGTGATCCCGGAAGGGATGCCGTTCCTCATCGATGACGATCTGTTGTTCGAGGACGGCCCGGCCACGCCGCGGCCGGCGACGGTGATCAACCGGTGGTTGCGGCTGCTTCCGGCCAGCGGGGCACCGGCCCCGAGTTCGTGGGAGAACTACGCACGAGCAGTCAAGGAATGGACGGAATTCCTCGCCGAACACGGTGTGGGCCTGTTCGATTCGCGTGATCGACTCAAGGCTGGGCTGAGCCGCTATGCCGAGCATCGCGCGGCCGGGCCGGTTTCGGCGAGGTTCGCGCCGACCACGTGGGCGCAGCATATGAGCATCCTGTCGCTGTTCTACCGGTGGGCGATCGATGAAGGACTTGCTACTGCCGAGCCGTTCACCTACCGGTCGGCGCGGGCGGTCTTCGCTAACTTGTCCGCAAATGCAGGCGTTGTCATCGTCGCTTCTCCAAAGGCTCACCTGGCCCACGTCAGCGCCACTTGCAAGGCCCGGGCAATACCCCGGTATCCGGCCAGTTATCCGAGCCGACCGCTGAAGGGACGGTACGCACGGCTCGGTTTCCTGCTGCCTTTCGGCCACCGGCGTTGGCTTCTTGGGCCATCCTGTTCCCGCCACAGGAGTTCGGTCTTCCTCACGGTCGACTCACCGAGACACTTGCCCGGACCAGGGCGGGGTTTCCACGTTCCACATGCGCAAGACTCGGTCGGGGAGGGTGCCGCCTATATCCCGGGAGCGGCGGTGTTCACGCGACCCACCAAGTGCCCTGGGTCGCCGCCTGCCGCTTCTCAGCGGCCAGCCCCTGCACCCCGGCACCGCAACCATCTATCCGGGGCTCACTTTGACGAGACGTCATCAGCGGTTCACTCACGTTCACCCGTCCGACCTTCCCCTCACCCGCAGCCCTCGGATGGATCAAGGGCCGCTTCGGCTTTCCCCTGAGCTTCGCACCCCGCCGTTACCAGCGACGCACGTCAGGGGTGCGGACAGGGCAATGAACACATACCCGGGCTACGTCATCGACAACGCCGCCGACCTCCACTCAACGCGCCACTTACACATGCGACCTCGTGTCGCACCACTCGCGAAGTGCCTTCCCGTAGGAATACTTGTACCCTAGACAAGTCCAATTATCCCTTGCAGGACAAGCACTTTCGCTTATCTACACGCCCCCTTGAGCAACCTTCCACGAAAAATCCGGGCTAACAAGGAATCGTCAATAGCGTCCTGCCTATGACCCGCTCACCACGCTGTCACGTGTTGGAGGGCAGCGCTGTACCAGCTCCACGGCGGCGCAGGGAAACAAGGTCGTGTCGAGCGGACGGGAGCGTCGGTTCATCGGCTCCCTCAATCACGAAGCCGGCATCGACGATCATCTGCCGATCATCACTGCCCGGCTGTCCTTCGCTTGTGAGGTAGTCGCCCAGGAAGATTGAATTCGCTAGGTGCAAGGCCATCGGTTGCAAACCGCGTAGGTGGATTTCACGGCCGCCTGCAAGTCGCACTTCAACATCTGGAAAGAAAAATCGGAACAGGGCCAGGATACGCAGGCAGCGATCTGGCGTAAGGTCCCAGTGCTCGCCCAATGGGGTGCCGTCAAAGGGAATGAGGAAGTTGACTGGTACCGAGTCGGGGTCCAGTTCGCGAAGAGCAAAGGCCACATTGACGATATCTGTGTCCGTTTCACCCATTCCAAAAATGGCGCCCGAGCACGGAGACAGCCCCGCCGCGGTGGCACGACCGACCGTCTGCACCCTATCAGCGAACGTATGCGTGGTGCATACGTCGGCGTAGCGGTCTTCAGCGGTGTTCAGGTTGTGGCTATACGCATGCGCGCCAGCCGCTGCAAGTCGCCCAGCCTGATCCTCGTTGAGCAAGCCTAGGCACACACAGATTTCAACCTGGGGATGGTCCGTCTTTATTGCGGCAATGGTGTTTTCAATGCGGGTCAGATCGCGATCACCGGGACCTCGGCCACTTGCAACCAAGCACACACGCTTGGCACCGGCGTTGACGGCGTCACCTGCGATCTGCGCCGCTCTTTCCGGCGCGACCCAGGAATACTTCAGCACCTCAGCCTCAGAGCCCAGACGTTGCGAACAATAGCCGCAATCTTCAGGACACAGACCACTTTTCATGTTCACGATCGTGTTGAGCTTGACCCTCATGCCGAAGAACTCCCGGCGAATTCGCGAGCCAGCTGCAACTACGTCGATCAACGGTTCAGTCCCCGCCAACAACGCATGCGCTTCCTCGCGGGTAGGCGCCTCTTTCCGAAAGGCCTTGTCCACCAACACCGATAACAGATCACTCGACATAACGCATCAATCTAGTTCATTCGTGAACAGTGTTCAAGAATGCCACCTGACCTGGTTGATTGGCGCTGAACAGCAAACGCCGCGCGCTCCCACACTAGCCCCTGTAGGCGTATGCGTGTACTGGCCAGGTGATCTGGTTGACAAAACCTTAGGCCAGCGGAAGCGTCGAATCAACCAGACGCTCTCCTCGCTTGACCCCCGAGTCCATGTACCACGAAAGGAACTGCCTCGTTGTGTGCTCGTCGATGCAAAATTCGAATGCTTCTCGACCACAGATTTTCTCCGCGTTGTCGGTGAGGAACGTCTTTCCGTTACGCAGGTAGACTTCGTAGAAGTCTGTCTGTAGGCGACGGTCAAGTTCTGAAAGTTGCGTCGGCTTAGACACAAAGCGTGGCTGGGGCAGATCGAGTAAGTCGAATCCGGCATTCAGGCAAGTCGCCGCAGTGGGTGGAGTTCCGTTCACGACGTGAAATACGGTTTCGCTCGTCTGCGCCCGTGAGATACGAGCAATCGCCCGGGCGACGTAGTCGATCGGAATCAAGTTCAGTTCGGTATCCGGTTCGGCCAGTAGAGCCAGGCCGCGGTGCTGAAGCAGGCTGCCAAGCCGGTCCCCAACACGGGACTTGAATCGCAACAATTGGTCGAGCATGCCGTACATGCCACTGAAGCTTGTTGCGCCACGTGTTTCGCTGTGCCCGATGACGATGCTGGGCCGCACGATCTGGTAGTCGAGCTGGCTCGCCGCCACGATTTTCTCGCCGGCGACCTTGCTTCGTTCGTACTCGTTGTTTGAATCTCCTGGATCCGGCAAAGGCAGTGTCTCACTGACCTCGCCGTGCCGCTTCCCGGCAACGTAGGCAGTGCTGACATGGCAGAGGCGGGCTGTTGTGGCCTGAGCTAAACGCACGATGTTGGCGGTTCCCGCAACGTTGATTGCTTTGATTTCGTCAACGTCTTGGTCCGCATACTTCAGGCTGGCGGCGGCATGCACTACCAGATCTAGTGACACGGGCAAGCCCTCGTAGTCCCCATGAGAAGACCCGACATCACCGACAACGGCGCGCACCCGATCGCCAATGGCAAAGTCGAGATCACTTTGTCCGTACGCACGAGCGGCAACTTTTAAGGCCGCCTCAATCCTGCTTTGCGCAGCGCCAACTGAGTTCTCTCGAACTAGACAATACACGCGGGCGTCCGTGTCCAAAAGATACTGGAGCGCCAGCGCACCACCGACGAATCCAGTTGCGCCGGTGACCAATATCGTTGAGAGTTCGGATTCGCTCATGAATGTTTCTCCTTATTGAGCTGTTCGACAATTTCGGCCAGGTCGGCGATCGTTCGCAGTCCGCCCGGTGGCGTGTCTTCGTCCCATTCGAACCCGTATTTGGCTTCGATCGCAATGAGGAAAGCGACGAAGGAAACCGATGGGACTCCTGACTCGCGTAGCGCGACATCAGGACCGATTTCCTGGGCTATAGATTTGTCGAACACAGTGCCGAGCAAATCGATCAGTTCGCGTTCAATCCCAGTGGTCTCAGACAAAGCGCGCCTCAATCGCCGACACGAATTGCGCTACACCGTCTTCGAACTCAGCTGTGGCTTCCAGGAAAGGCAAGTGCCCGGCCTGCGGAATTTCTACCGTGGACAAGTCGGACACGAGCTCTTTCATCGCTTCGACCGCGCTATGACTCCAGCCGAAATCGTCGTCTCCGGTCATGAGCAGCACCGGAACTTGCAGTCTCGTAAGCAATTCGGGATCAGTGTCACAGATCAGGGACAGAGTAAAGCTGGCCTCGATCTGTTCTTGAGTGTGCAGCACTAATAGACTTTCGCGCAGTCCGAGGTAACCCGCTGTGCCCATGGTCTCGATCATGAGATCACCGAACACCAAAGGGTACATCTGGTTAAACATGCCGACCATCCCGTGTGTGCGTAGCGCTTCCAACCAGTTCTTGACGATTCTGCGCCCACGTCGGCTGCCCCACGGCGAAAGTGCCGGGCCGGCCATTACTAAGCCTCGAACTTTGGTTGGATGGCGCAGCGCATAGTCGCGGCAGATGACGGCCGACATGGATGTACCCAGCAGATACACTTGCTTGCCGCCGAGGCTGTCCACGACAACGTTCAAATCGTCGAGGTGGTTGTCCCAGGTGGGCGCTTCCGTACCCGCGGTGGAGGCACCCTGACCACGAAAGTCGTAGGTGACGACCTGATGACTTTCTGCAAGTCTACGCGTGAAGGACCGCCATACGGGGCTGACCATGAAGAAGTTGTTGAGCACGACGATGGCCGGCCCGGTGCCGCGGTATTCGGCGTACAGTTCAACATCGTTGCCGACTGAAAGCCTGGGCGTGTCTAGGTACTGGAAATCCAGGTCATTGATTGCTGTGTAGCGCGCTTCTTGCGCGGGGCCGTTCATTGCACTCCTATCCGGCTATTACCTTGTGGCGTAGAAATTTCGGCGCCCACCAGTTCGCCTTGTCCAGAATGAGCATCAGGCTAGGCACGAGAAACAGTCGCACCAAGAAGGCGTCGATAAGAACCGCGATCGACAGTCCCAGCCCGAGTAGTTTGATGAAACTGATCCCCGACGTGCCTATTGCCAGGAACACCGTCGCGATGAGAAGCGCTGCGACACTGATCATCTTGGCGGTCGTAGTTAGTCCGATGACGACCGCATCGGAATTGCTGCCAGTGCGGTCATACTCCTCTCGTATTCGTGCGAGGAGAAATATCTGGTAGTCCATCGACAGACCGAATGCCAAGCAGAACATGAGGATTGGCGATGTGGCACTGATCGTCCCTGTCGCGGTGAACCGCAGCGCGGTAGACAAGTGACCCTCTTGGAACACAAAGACCATCGCACCAAAGCTTGCAGTGAGGCTCAACAACGTTAAGAGCAAGGCCTTGATACTCACCAGAACACCGCCGGTAAGGACGAATATCAGCGGTAGCATCGCGATGGCGACGATGGCCAGAACCATGGGGAGACGTCGGGTGATGGCCGCTTGGGTGTCGATGTCTTCGCTGTAGAGTCCGGCTACTTCGGTACCGAAAGGTGCTGCATAGTCGCGGATTTGGCGGGTGAGATTTTGCTGTTCGACGATTGTCGCACCTGGCTGGGGAATCACTTGAATCGCGCAGCTGTCGCGATTCTGAAATCGCGCAACACCCGGTCCGGTGATATGGCCGTTCATGTAGTCGGCAGCGCCGGTGCGCACTTGCAGTACCGTCGCGATCTCGGACAGTTTCTTCGCGAAGTCTTCCACTGGGCCGCCCGCCGCTTGGGCGTACACAAAGATGGGATCGGCGCCGAGCGCGGGCAGATCCCGGCGTACCGCGTCCGAGGCAAGGCGAGCCGGCGCATTTTCAGGAAGCACCCGATCGTCGACCGGTCCCAGTCGCAGTCCTGCAACAGGGGCCAGCAGAATCAAGAGGGCTACGCTGGCACCGATGGCGGCAGCCAGACGGAAGCGGATGACAAACCGCAAGATCGTGGTGAGAACCGGACCCGTCTCTGAGAGATTGACCTTACGTACGGCCATTTGGTCGATTCGATTTCCGAGCACATGCAAGAGGACCGGCAATACCCACAGTGTCACCAGGCAGACCGCCGCGATACCCGCGATACCCGCGATAGCCAGTGATCTGAGATAGACCAGCGGGATTGCGATCAGGCCCACCAAACATAGCGCGACTGTTGCCGCTGAGATGAGAATCGTTCTGCGGCACCGGGTTACTGCTGCAGACAGAGCGAGATCCCATTGTTGGCCTGCCCGCACGCCTTCGCGATACCGGGTAATGATCAGCAGGCTGTAGTCGATCGCCAGCCCGAGCGCGAGGCCGGTGATGAGGTTAAGGGTATACACCGAGATGGGCGTCACCATATTGATCAAGCCGATCGCCAACACGGAAATCAACATCCCGAGCACCCCGACCAGCACAGGGATCAGCGCGGCATATAGCCCGCCGAACCACACCAGCAGCAGTACAAATGTGATTGGGACCGCGATCATCTCGGCTCGCACGACATCGGTGGTCGCCTGTTTGCTTACGGCGCGCAAGATTTCGGCTTGGCCCGTCACTTGTACGTCCAGATTGGTGCTGTGCGCCACTTCGGTGAGCAGCGGCTGCAAGCGTACGATCGAGGCGCGCACATCATCCTCGCTACCTGACAGGCGGGCCAGTATCGCGGTCGTGGTCTGGTCGGCGGACATCAGCGCGGGACTGTGGTCGCCAAAGTATGTTTGCACCGAGACCACGCCCGGTTGTGCCCTGAGCGTGTGGGCAAAGTCCTCAACGGCGTTGGCGTCAGCCTGATCGAGATGGCCGTGTCGGGTGCTGGCAATGAGGATCAAGTTCGGCGCACCGACTCCGAAGTTCTGTGTGAGAGTATGGGTGGCGCGCGTTGACGGCGCATCCGGGTCGATGAATCCGCCGACCGAAAGTTTGTTCTCGAGTCCGGCAAACATCAGCAACCCGGCGAGCGCTGCCACAGTGATGGCGGCAATGCGGATCCAGGTCAATAGTCGTGGGGGCGTGGGAACCTGGGAATTAACGGCCATCAAAGTTCCATTCTTGACCATCGGCCCAAATGATGCGCGTGCCATCGGTTTTGCTCATCGTTCCCGCTGTGCTAACGAGCCATTCCTGGGCTGCGAACTCTTCGATCTCTGCGTCAGGCTTGATAATGCAACTGCCGTCGCGGCGCACGTAGGCGCCGTCCTCGCGTGGGAGCCAGTGCTCGGAATCAAACACTTGGAGCGTGCCCTGCGCGCTTATCCTGGCCATCGTCCCGTAACGCCGCATCCAGGCACCACCGCGGCCGGCGGCCCACCGTGTGTTGTCTACTTTTTCGGCAGTATCGGCGCCAGCCCACATCACCAACAGATCCTCGCCGTTGACGCTGTGCCCATGGTCATCGATCTGCCAATAGCCAAGCGGCCGTTGCAGTATCGGCCATCTCTCGGCCAACTCGCCGAGCGACGAAACATCGTCGGGATTGGCGCACACCATGGTGTGCGCCACGGACCGCTCACGGCGCAGCAATGAGCTCAGACTCTTGCCGGCGCCGACCTCGATTGTCGTATCGATTTTCAATGCGGCAAGGCCGTTCATGACTTTGTCCCAGCGCACTGGTGCGCTAACTTGCGCGGCGATCCGCTCAGCTATGCCGGACCCCGTCCGCACAATTGTGCCGGACGAGCATTCAATGATTGGCACGCGTGGCGGGAGGAATTCGATATCCGCCAGGCGATCAGCGAGTTGGGTGGCCGCGGATTGCATGAGCTGGCAGTGAAACGGTGCGCTCACTGCCAACTTGCGGGTGACCGCGCCGCGATCGGTTGCAAGTGCGTTGGCTCGTTGTACGGCGTCGGCATGCCCGGACACCACCAGTTGGCCCGAGCCGTTGTGGTTAGCGATTTCTACAATTTCAGTTTGTGCAGCGGTGGAGCAGATTTCGGCAACTGCGTCCTGCGCAAGGCCCATGATGGCGAGCATCGCACCTGCCGCCGGCGGTACCGCTTGTTGCATTAGGACAGCGCGCTGCTGCACCAGCGACAGCGCCGAGGCGAATTCTGTACTGCCCGCACAGGTCAGCGCTGAAATCTCGCCGAGGCTATGCCCCGCCATAACGGTCGGGTGCAGACCAGTCTCGGTGGTCAGGACCCGGTACGCCGCGACGCTGGTCGTCAGCAGGGCCGGTTGGGCGTTGACGGTCAGATCCAGGTCCTCACCGCTGAAGCAGGTCTGCGACAGTGCGCGTCCCAAGACATCGTCGGCTTCCTCGAAGGTCTGACGCGCAATCGGATAGCGGTCCGCCAGCGCCTTGCCCATGGCGGCGACCTGCGATCCTTGGCCAGGGAAGATGAATGCGAGCAAGGGAACCCTCTCAGTGTCTTTGTTGTGCAATGCTATTCGGCGACACGGAAGGTTGCCGCGCCCCAGGTGCCATAGCTGTGGCTGATGGTCACGATCAGCTCGTCAGGTGCGGCACCTTCTTCTAGGTAGGTGAGCAGGTTGATCAGAATGTCCGCGGAGTGCACGTGGCCGAAGTCGGCGACATTCTCCAGATAGGCACGGTCGGGACCAAGCCCGAGCGCTACCGTCATAAAACGAACAGCCTCGGCGTTGACGTTGTTTGCCATCAGTTTGCCCACATCGGCCAGTTCAGCGTCTGAACGTCGTAGGAGATCACTAACCACCTTGACCAGTCCGCGTCGGATCAACAGCGACATGTCCGATAGATCAGCAGTTCGGACTTTCTGGTTGGTACGTCCGGCTGTCGCGAGTAGTTCTAGTCGCGACGGGTGCTCAGCGCTAAGTAGACAGCTCGCCGCGCCGTCACTCAGAATCGAAAGCGTGTCTGTCAGAATGCGCGACCGCGGATCACGGCAGACATCACTTGTGACTACCAGCACATTGCGGGCGCCGCTGCCCATGATCAGGCTGTGCGCGGCACGCATAGCAGACCCAAAATTGCCACAGTCCGATAGCGATATGCCGATCGGGGTGGCCCGCGTTAACCCGGTGTTGTCCAGCATGCTCATGACCCGGGCGGCGTCGAATGCACCCCCAGCCACGCTGGCGGAGGCAAAGATCAGGACGTCGACCTCGTCGGCAGTAATCGGTGACTGGGCGATCGTCTGTGTGATGACCTCGGCGGCGAGGTCGATGGGCGTGCTGTCGCTGCGATGGTAGTAGCGCAGCCCCACATCATGTACCTGCCGAAGAAGTTGCTCATCTTCGCGGAGGGGCTCAAGGGTATCAACGGTTTCTTTGGCTCCGAGGGTGTAGGCAAGCCCGTGCAGATGCGTGCTCGCGCTCATCCATCCGCTCCGGCGTCGATGGAGCCGCGGGGCTCCCGGGCGAAGAGGGTGACAAGATACCCGTGCAGCGCAGCAATGGTGGGATAATTCCACTGGACCGCTGCGGGCAATTCAATATCTAGTGCCGCGCCGAGACCGTTCTTGAATTCGATGAGAGCCAACGAACTCAGCCCAAAGTCGATGAACGAGGTCTGGGTTGGAACTTCATCGATGTCCAGCCCGAGAACGGCCGCCAGGTGACTCATCAGGATCTCGCGCAGCTTTTCCGAGCGTTCTTCAGCGGGCAATTCGGCGATGTTGATGCAGGCGGCGCCAGAATCGGCCGCTCCGGCATTCTCCCTAAGCAGTTCGAACAGCGGTACTGCACGCGCGTAGGGGTGCGCGCGATACCAGCGGGCGGTGTCGATGGCCAAGATCGCCACGTGAACTTGACCACTGGCCATCGCCGCACCGAGCGCCTGGTGAGACTCTGCCGGGCTGATTGCCGCCAGGCCTCGGCCCTGCATATGTTTGTCGATCACGGCGTTGCCCGCTGCCATGCCGACCTCACTGAAAGACCCCCACGACACGGCGATGCCGGGGCGCCCACAGGCGCGGCGATGTGCCGCTAGACCGTCAAGGAACGCGTTGGCGGCAGCGTAATTGCTCTGCCCACCTGAAGGAAGCACCGAGGCCGCCGATGAGTACATAACGAAATGGTCCAGCGGATCCTGCTCGGTGGCGCAGTGCAGGTTCCACGCTCCGAGAGCTTTGGGTCCAAGAACATCCTCAAAATCTGCCCATGTCAGGTTCGCGAGGGTGCCATCGCGCAGTACTCCAGCCAGATGAAACACGCCGCGGATCTGGGCACCTTGAGATCGGATCTGCCCCAGCACCGTATCGACCTGCGCCGGGTCGCTGACATCTGCGCGTACCGCCGTGACCGCCACACCGCGCGCACGCATCGCGGTCATGGCCTCGGCGGCACGGGCATCGGGGTTCCGCCGGCCGAGCAAGACGATGTCTCGCGCGCCGCGGTCGGCCAGCCACTGCGCGAGCTCAATGCCGAGACCGCCCAGACCGCCTGAGACGACATAGCATCCGTCGGCGGTGAAGGTCGGCGCGGCGTCGGGCACGATCTGCACATCGATATCGGGGCCGGTGTCCAAGACGAGCTTGCCGATGTGCTCACCGGCGGCCATGGTTCGAAACACCATGCGCGCTTCGGACAACGGGAAACTCTGCGTGGGCAACGGGGGCAGCGTCGCATCGTTGAGGCGTTCCATCACGTCGCGGAATAGGCGGGCGAATACCGCAGGTCGTTCAATTTTGAGACCGGCTATGTCCACCGCCGTGACGGTGAGCCGTTTTTTGAAGTGCCCCAAGGGAAGTTGCCCATCGGCGTAGATGTCGCGTTTGCCTAATTCCAGTAGAACACCGTCGCTGGCCAGGACACGCAAATTCGCCTCCAGTGCCTCTCCCGATAATGAATTGACCACAATGTCAACGCCCTCGCCGCCGGTTGCGTCGAGGATCTGCTCGACAAAACCAAGTGAGCGAGAATCCATAACATGCTCGATGCCCAAATCCCGTAGATACTGGCGTTTAGCAGGGGACCCGGCGGTCGCGAAGATCTCCAAGCCGAGCCGTTTAGCCACCTCAAAACACGCCAATCCTGTTCCACCTGAGGCTGAATGAATCAGTACCCGCGTACCCGGCTGCGGATGTACCAGGTGCTCTAGGCAGTACACGGCCGTGGCGTAGGCGCTCGGTGCCGCAGCGGCTTGGGCGTCGGTCACCGACGGTGTCAATGGGTAAACCAAGTCGGCCTGAGTAAGCGCATGAGTACCAAAACAATCCATCGCCACGCAGCCGACCCGGTCACCGACCGACACCGACTCAACTGCCGATCCCACTGCCACAACCGTGCCTGCGCAATCACTGCCCAACTCCACTGGCGCGGTCGAGGACCTCAAGAAAAAGCCCATGGCGCGCATAACATCCGCGAAATTCAGACTTGCTGAACTCACACGCACAACCACGTCTTCGGGACCGGGCTGTGGGATTTCGCGGCCGCGCAGAGTCAAGGTGTGCAGGCGCCCCGGTTCATCAATGACCAGACCGAATGGTCGGCCCTCTGCCCGAACCATTGCCTGGACATTGGTCTGCGCCTCAAAAGGCGTCAGCCTGCTGATATGGCGTTGGCCGGTGCGCCAGGCGACGTGTCGTTCGGCGTCACCGGCAAGAACTTCGGCGACAGCATTCTCGTACTCGGCGGGTGAACCGACATCAACGATCGTGGCGCGCAATTCGGGATGCTCCGGCCCCAACGAGGTGACGAAACCCCACAGCGCGCTTTGGAATGGGTCCGGGTCGGTGTTGTCGAGAGCTTGCGCAGCGGTAGTGACCACATGGAGTCGGGGCGACTTGTCACCGGAGGTGTCCACTAACAGTCTGGTCAGCCGTTGCAGCGCACACAGATCGGCAAACGTCGTTGTCGCCGACATCGCCGGGTCTGCAACAAAAACCACACTGCTAACTCCAGCTAGGTCACCGACGCGAACCTCGCTATCGATACTGCGTTGCACACCGATGCCGTGTTCCTCGAAATGATCAGCGATGCACGCAGCGCTCACTCCTGATCCCGTTACCAGGACACCACCTGCACGCGGCTGCTGTTGCGGCAGGGCGCGGTGTTCCCAAATCAGTTCGAATGCGCCGATCTGGGGCTGGTCCTGTCCGGAAGCTCCGACACGCTGGGCGGTCAACCCTTCGACCATCGCCAGCAGATGCCCGTCGACGTCATAGACGTCGAGGTCCGACACTTGTCGGTCATCACCGGTGATCGACCGGCGCACATGCGCCCATACCTGCGTAGGCAGACGCCCCATCAGGGTGAAGCGGCCAATCGACTGCGGGAGATACAGACCGTCGTCGACCGCGAGCAGTCCCACGGCCTGAAAGCACCCATCAAGCAAAGCAGCCGGCGCAACGTCCTCAGGTTCCCGACTTGTCTTGTCTACCACGCAAACTCGCACGAGTACGGTCTGATCACCGGCGAACGCATCAGTTACCGTCCGGAATGCGCGCCGGTAGTCGATGCCCAGTCTGTCGTAGCTGGCGTAGAAGTCTTCCTGCGAGATCGCCCGCGGATGCCGCGCACGCAGTTTCTCAATATCGATCGCCGCTGGCGGTCGTGCGTCAGAGTCAGCGACGTTGCCGCGGACATGTCGGGCCCACTGCGGGTCACCGACGGCCGGTTCGCCTCGCTCGGCCGAGATCTGAAAATCATTGCTGTGCAGTACAACCTGTACCCTTTGGCTAGTCTGGGAGCGCACCGGCAAGGGCCGTTCGAAGGTGACGTTGGCTAGTACGACGGTTTTACCCTCGGCGCGCTGCCACAGCAGGGCGGCAACCATATTTATAAACCACGCACCGGCGATGACTGGGCTGGCTCCGATCACGTGATCGAGTAGCCACGGCGTTCGGTCGGTGTCTAGTGTGCGTTCGAGCAGAACCTCCCCACTAACTGATGATTCGAGCATCCGCAGATGGTCTGTGCCGCGCTGATCTGTTCGCTGCCAGTCCGATTCCACCCAGTATCGGCGTCGCTGCCACGGGTATCGTGGCAGTTCTACCGGCTGGCCGGCCACGCCCAGGGCGCGCGGGCCGACCGTGGTGCCGTGGATATACAGCCGAGCCGACAATTCCAGCAGGTCGCGGCGTGCATTGCCGTTGCGGCGCAGGGTCGGTGCCGCCAACCGATGCTCGCCGATCAGTGCGCTGAGACTGTCCACAAGGACCGGGTTGGGACCGATCTCGACGAACGCGCCTGCGCCCGCGGTCACTGCGGCCTTGACAGCAGAATCTAGTCGCACGGTCTCTCGCAGATTGCGAATCCAGTAGCGTTCGTCGAGCTCTCGGGCGTCGGTGATGCGTCCTTCAACGGTAGAGATGAATCCGATCGCATTGTCGGAGTTGGGAATCACTCGGCCTAGCTGTTGGGCGAATCGGGGCAACTGGTCATCAAGTTGGCGGCTATGTGCCGCCGTGTGAATGCGTACCCGGTTCGTTTCGATGCCGCGGGCACCGAGGTCCTCGGCAAGTTGATCGAGTTGCTTTACCTGACCGGTGACAACAATGTGTGCAGGTCCGTTAACGGCTGCGATGTCTAAAACGTTGTCGTTGTTGGCAAGCCACGCATCGATTTCGTCGACGCCGGCGTACACCGAGAGCATGCTGCCGGTGCCGCCGACCTGTTCGAGTATTCGACTGCGCTGGCAGACAATGCGCGCGGCCTGCTTCAAATCGAGTGCCCCACAAACATGAGCTGCCGCAAGCTCGCCCATGCTGTGGCCGATGACGAGGTCGGGCGTGATGTTTCTCTCGCGCAGCATCATTGCAAGGCCGATCTGCAGTGCGAACGACACCGGTATCTCGGCGTCGACTCTGCCATTAAGATCGGTGCCGGCTTCAAGAACCTGAGCGACATCCAAGTCAAGATGTTCAGTCATGGCATCGCGGCAGCGTTCAACCGCATCTCTGAACACCGCAGAAGTAGCCATCAGCTGCTTGCCCATGCCTGGCCACTGACCGCCGTGTCCGGAGAAGACGAACACCAACGCACCGGGGTCCGCGGCGCGTCGACCCACCAGAACGCCAGCCCGTTTCCGGCCGTCGGCGAGGGCAGTCAGCGCGCGTTCCAGCCCTGCGCGTGTGTCGGCCACCACCACTGCGCGTTCCTCGAGCGCACTTCGGGTGGTCGTGGCGCTGAAGCACACGTCGTGCGGATCGACTTGCGGATCGATGAGGTGCTCGCTGTACCGTGCAGCCAGATCGTAGAGAGCCTGGCGACTGCGCGCCGAGAGCGGAAGAACCAATGTGCCGGGCTCGGCCAGCGGTGGGTCCAGCGCTGGCTCAACGCTGGAGATAATCGCGTGGGCATTGGTTCCTCCGAACCCGAACGCACTCACCCCAGCCCGCACGCGCCCGGTCTGGCGCAGTGGGTATGGAACCGTGGGCACAGTCAACTTCATCTGAGCCCAGTCGATACTCTCGTTAAGTTCGGACACCGGGGTTCCCGGTGCGATTCGATCGCGCACCACGCCGATCGCAGCGATCAAGCTGACTACCCCCGATGCGGCTTCAAGGTGACCGATGTTGGCCTTGATGGATCCCACAACGAGAGGGCGGGCGCGATCGGTCCCGAAAACTGCGTCCAGTGCCTGGATTTCAATCGGATCTCCAAGCGGCGTACCGGTGCCGTGTGCCTGGACGTAGTCCAGATCACCGCTCCGCAGTCCAGCGGAGCGCAACGCATCACGCAAAGCTCGTTCTTGCGCTTGTCCGTTGGGTGCGGTTAGGCCGTTGCTGGCGCCGTCTTGACTGACGGCGGTGGACAGGACATGCGCCAGCACGCGGTGCGGTTGCGCATCGCGGGCACGTTCGAGTATGACGACGCCACAGCCCTCCCCACGGACGTAACCGTCCGCGCCAGCTCCGAAAGGCGCCGAACGTCCTAGCGGTGAAAGCGCTTTAAGCTTCGACATGGCGATCATGTGCTGCGGGGTGGCAATGAGGTTCACTCCGCCGACGATCGCACGGTCGCATTCGCCCGAGCGTAGGCTTTGCACGGCTAGATGCAACGCGACCAACGAGGATGAGCATGCGGTATCCACAGCCATACTGGGTCCTCTGACGCCCAGAAAATAAGACAGGCGCCCGGCCGCGAGTGAGTTCGCTGAGCCCGTCGCACTGTAAATGTCGATTGTGGTCGGGTCCGTTGCTGCGCTGGCGTAGTCGATGGCGCTGATACCTACGAACACCCCGGTGTTGGATTCAGCGAGCTCATCGGAGCGTATGCCTGCATGTTCGAGTGCTTCCCACGTCACTTCGAGCATCAGGCGTTGCTGTGGATCCATGGCCACGGCTTCACGCGGTGAGATGCCGAAAAACGCTGCGTCGAAGCCAGCGATGTCGGGCAATATCCCGGCGCGCTTGACCAGCATCGTGCCCGGTTGGTCTGGATCGGTATCGAAGTAGCGGTCGATGTCCCAGCGATCGGGCGGCAGGTCAGCGATGCCGTCTCCGCCCCCGCGGAGGAACCTGTTGAGACTGTCGAGGTCCTCAGCGCCGCCGGGTAAGCGGCACCCGATGCCGACGATGGCGATCGGTTCGGTGCTCTTGCGCTGGTGTTCAGCCAGGCTGATGCGGGCGGTTCGCAGTGCTTCGACTGTCTTCCGAAGTACATCGCCGGCGGTGTTTTCAGCCATGAAAGTCTTTCTGCCAGGCCGTCAATTCCGCCAGGGCCGTCTCAATGAGCTCGGCCTCAGTCAGTTCCGCGGGCACCATGGCGATAGTGGGCTCGGGATCTGTGGCGGTTACAGCGGTGTTGTCGTGGTCCAACAGCGCGGTCAGCGCAGCTGATTGCTCGGATATGGACGGGAAATCAAACACGAAACCTCCTTGGAGCGTTACGCCGAGCTCTCGGCTCAGCCGCGTGCTGAGCTCCACGGCCATCAAGGAATCAAATCCCACTTCATGCAGTGGCAACGAAGTATCCAGTGGAGCTGATTCATCGCGGCCAAGAATGCGATTAGCGTGGGCGAGAACGATTCTCGTCACAGAATGCCGGTTTCCGATGCCCACGCCTTTCGGCGAACTACGATCTGTTGCCGTTCTCTCCGGTAAGCCCGTCGATGCCGACGCGAAGTTAGGTGGGACCTGTGGCGGGCCATGATCGACCCAGTACCGATTGCGTTGGAAAGGGTATGTCGGCACGGCAACCCTGTGCTCACCACGTTTGTGGAGACCGCCGAGACCAGCTACTGCACCGTAGGCGAATAGTTTTGCCGCACATAAGGATAGACCCTGAGCGTCGACTCCGACGCTCACCCATTTCGTGTCGTCCGCCAGCGTGACTTCCCGGCCGCAGCGGCCCAACACGCCCCCGGACACATCAACGAACACCGTGCAACCGGCTTGCCGCATCGCGGCGAGCGCTTCGATGGGGTGTGCAGGCCACAGGGGGCGGCGAGCCCAATACTCTGGGCGGCTGACCAGTTGGTCTGCGCGCTGCCCGGTCTGGCAGGACACGAACGCTATACGCGGCGGCGATGGGTTGATGACGGGTGCGCCGTCGACGTCGCTGTCGCCAAGAACAGCGCGCTCGTCCCGCGCGTCATGAATTGCCACGCCTTTCAATCGCAAGGCATCTACCAGCTGGGGCAGATCGGGCGAGGTCAGGAGGTATTCGGGTTCGGCTCGCGCGACGATCCGTCCTCCCGATGCAGCAATCTCGTGTTCGAGCACTCCGAAATCGGTTGTGCAGGCGATGATGCCAATGTCTCCGTGAGCTGTATCGGCGATTAGGGCAATTGCATCGTCGATTCGAAGTATGCCGGCGACGACTGCGGCAACGTATTCGCCTGTTCCCAGTCCGACGACCATCGCGGGTTGCAGGCCCCAATCCTGCATCAGGGTAACTATGGCCAGTTGTCGAATAAATCCAACGGTATCGGCGACATGTGCTGCCACTGACGTCGCCGGGTCCCTCGGATCGGCGAACAACGCAGCGCGCAAGTCCAAGCCCAATTTGCGTTCCGCAATGCTGGCGCATTGATCGACAACCTCGCGCACGCGCTCTGAGGCGTTGTAGATCTCTGCGGTGGCGGTGAATAGCCCTGAATCGCGGTGCCCAAGGACCAGTCCTGTCTCGGCGGTTCTGGCCCGCGCTATCCGGCCGTGCCAAAGCTCTCGCGTGCGTGTTCGGGCAGCAAAATTCTCCAGGGACTCGGCCATAGCACTAGCCGTCGGTGCGTGCGCCGCTAATCGATATTCGAAGGTCGATCGGCCGGTATTGGCCGAATAGCAAACCCTCTGCAGAGTGTGCAGGTCTTCTCCCTTCAGTACCGCTGCATAGCGTCGGGCTTGTGCGTTCAGTGCTTCAGGGGTGCGCGCAGAGAGCGTCAGTACCGCTGGCAATGCTGATTCGGGCTCCAGACAAGGATCGGCGGTTTGGTCTTGGCCGACGATGACGTGAGCGTTAGTGCCGCTGAACCCGAAGGAACTCACTCCGGCCAACCGCTGTCCAGAGTGCCAGCTCTGAGCATCCGTCACGACACGTACGGGGCCGGCATCCCAGTCGATATGGGGATTAGGCTCATTGAAATGTAGTGACGGCGGGATGATTCCGTGCCGTACTGCCAGCGCTGTCTTGATCAGGCCGGCTATGCCTGCAGCAGTTTCGGCATGTCCGATGTTGGTTTTGATAGAGCCGGTCCACAACGGTGTCTGACGGTGGGTGCTGCCGAAGACTGTGTTCAGCGCGGCGATTTCGATGGGGTCGCCCAACGCGGTTCCGGTGCCGTGCGCCTCGATGTAGCCGATCTGATCGGCCTTCAAATCTGCTGATTGCAACGCCGCCTGTAGAACGGCTTCTTGTGACCGTCGGCTTGGTACGGTCAGGCCGCCGGTCCGGCCGTCGTGATTGACCGCGGAGCCACGGATCACCGCATGGACGGTGTCGCCGTCGCGCTGAGCATCGGACAATCGCTTCAGGAGCACGACTCCACAGCCTTCGGCTCGTCCGTAGCCGTCGGCAGACGCGTCGAATGTCTTGCAACGACCGTCCGGCGCGAGCGCGCGAATTTTGCAGCAGAATACTGTGGAGAACGGAGACAGTACGAGATTAACCCCGCCAGCAAACGCGGTGTGACACTGACGTGCTCGCAGGCTCTGAACCGCTTGGTGGACTGCTACAAGCGAGGAGGAACATGCTGTATCGATCAACGCGACTGGTCCGTTGAGATCAAGTACGTGGGCGATGCGTCCGACGGCGATGCTAGGGGTATTGCCCAATCCGGCATAGGCATCGAGATTTTCGGGACGACCACCGACCGCGATGCGGTCGTAGTCTCGCCAGCTCAGACCCATGAAAATGCCGGTCTGTGAGCCTTTGAGCGCATCGGCGGTTATCCCGGCGTGTTCCATTGTCTCCCAAGTGACTTCAAGAAGCAGGCGCTGCTGCGGGTCCATCGATTCCGCTTCTCGTGGGGAGATGCCGAAGAACTCCGCGTCGAAATGATCAATGTTGGAGAGGAACCCACCTCGGGTGGCATAGATTTTGCCCGGTGCTGAGGGATCGGGATCGTAGAATTCGGCTGTATTCCACCGACCCGGTGGTTGCTCGTCGGTGACATCCGCACCCAGGGTGACCAGTTCCCACAAATCGTCAGGTCCGTCGACCTCTCCCGGAAGCCTGCATCCCATGCCGATAATCGCAATCGGTTCCCTGTCGCGATTCTCAAGTGCCGCGCGGGCTTGAGCTAATTGGGTTCGCGCGTCGCGCAGCGCTTGCACAATGCGTTCGTCAGTGGACACGTACCCTCACGAATCTCTTGGTTCGGCGCTTAGCATGTCTTCCAAAAGTGTCAATTCCTCCTGCAGAAGGTCACCAACGTCAACGGTCATCTCCGGGCGCGGTGTGGTGGCCGCTGGGGGCTCTGGTGTGTGCTCGGTGCCGGATTGTTGGGGCTGTTCAAAGAATGTGAGCAGATGATGGGCGGCGGCGTCGATGGTGGGGTAATCGAATCCGAAGGTTGCCGGCAGGCGTACTCCGAACATGCCTTGCAGACGCGTTCGCAGATCGATCAGGCCAAGTGAATCGAATCCTTGATCCACGAACCCGGTGTAGCGGTCCAGTAGAACGTCATCACCGAAGCCCAGGGCTTGTTTGACATTGTCTTCGACCAGTCCTGTCAACACTCGTAGCCGCTCGCCGGGCAGGGCGTCGAGCACAGCAGCGCGGTGAGGTGCCTGATCTGTGGATCGGTGCGCTGTGATGGAACGCATATTGGTGAGCAGCGGATCGTGTGCGGGGTTGGCGCGGTGATAGCGCCGCCAGTCCACAAGGGCAGCGACCACTGCTGCAGTGCCGGCATGGAGTAGACCAGCGAGGGTTTGCATGCCAGTCTCCGGCCGGATCTCGACCAGGCCTTGATCGTGAATTCGGTTGCGCTCGCTGGCTGTCAGGCGCGAGGCCATACCGATTTCGCCCCACGGCCCCCATTGAATACTTGTGCACTTAGTCCCGACGGCACGCAGTCGGTGTGCCTCCGCGTCGAGAAAAGCGTTCGCCGCGGCGTAATTGGCTTGACCTGCACCGTTCAACGTCGCCGCGATGGAGGAGAAGCAGATCAGAAAATCCAATGTGGTCGAATCCGTGAGGCTTTCGAGCATGCGCATACCGCTTACCTTCGGAGCCAACACACGCACGAAGCGGCCGTGGTCGAGGCCGACGAGTGTCGCGTCATCAAGCACACCGGCTGCGTGGACGATACCGCTCAGCGGTATACCTATGGAAACCAAGTGGTTTCGAATGACGTCAGATGCGTTTGGTTCTGTAATGTCGACGTCGAGGATATCAATGACGCAGCCGGAGTCTTCCATGGAGCGGATCGCGACCAGCGTGTCACTTGTCGGCCGACTTCGTCCGATCAGGATAATCCGGCCCGCACCGCAGGACGCCAACATTTGCGCGGCCCGCAGCCCCAGTCCACGGAGACCGCCGGTGATCAGATACGCGCGATCACGTTGTACCTCAGCAGGTGTCGGGTCGTTGGCTGCTGAAACTTGCAGCCGGGCAACGTGGCGTCCATGGGCGCGGAACGAGACACGTAGTTCGTCAGTTCCGGCACGTAGTTCGGCAGCGAGCTCATCGAAATCGAAGCGGTCCGGATCCATATCGATAGTGGTGCATCGCAGTTCGGGACGTTCTGCTCGAACAGCGGAGGCAGCGCCCCACACCATGGCACCGACGGTATCAGTGACATCGGCGCCATCACGGACAGCTTGTGTTCCCGCGGTGATCCACCACAGCCGCGTGCGTGCCGGGGCGTGGGAGTCGACGGCATTGACGGCCTCGACCATGCCGGCGCACAACGTGGCACCATCATCTACAGGTCCCGAGATCCGGGGTGACAATACGGCACGCAGATCAACGACTCCGAGGAAATTGCCATCATCGGTGATTGCAGCCAGTGCTCGCGCTATGGCGTCCCTGAGCGGCATGTCCGCTTGTGGCACAACAGGAATCATCTTAATGTTTCGTATCGCTAGCTCGCGTCCGGTCTGGGCAAGCTGTGCTGAGGTGGGTCCCACCGCAATAACGGTGGCAGACGTGGTCGTCTCCACGGACGTTATCGCTGCGGGCCGCCAATCGATGGTGTGAAGCGGTAACCGCTCATCGGCCCGCAGCAGCTGTTCAACGCGTGCGCGTGAGATCTTGCGGGATTCAAATCCGTCGATCGCCACGACCAAGTCACCAGTCGACGAGTACATGCGCACGCGGGCGGTGAAACTGTCCGAATCAGCGTCATCATGCCCCAGCAGTTGGGCGTGCACCCAGAGCTCGTCGTCGACGGGCTGGCCGCTGTAATAATAGCGGTCGATGCTAAACGGCACATAGATCTCTCCTTGTCGGCGTAATTCGGCATTGTCGTATTTCCAGCAACTGTTCAGCAGTTGGAATGCCGACTCGACCAACCCGGGGTGCAGTGGCTCGCCGTTGGGCCCCACGCTTAGGGGTCGCTTAGTGAGGCACAGTGCCTCGTTGTCGCCTCTCCACAACGAATCGATCCAGTGAAAAGATTCACCCGTGTCCAAGCCAGGGACCCAGATATCGTGATAGAACGCTGCTCCGCTGAGCGTGTCTGCGCAACGTCGTTGGATCGCCCCACGAGTATCGGCGGTCAGGACGTGTATGTCTTCGATTAGGCCGTGACGCAACCGCCCGCTGAACAGTTCGACCCAGTCGGCAACGGCGGAATCTTCTGGCATTGCCTCGTTTTGGACTACAAGATTCAGCGCCCAAGCCCCCGATTGGTCGGGCCGCAGCACCAGCTGGGCACGCCGCTGCGCAGCCTCGGACACCGTGAACGGGTGCAGAAAGAGGATGTCTTCCATCACACAAGGACCTGTTTTGAGCTGCGCCGCTGCTGCTATCGACATCGCGACGTGCGAGGCACCCGGTACTACCATGTGACCGAACAGACGATGGTGATCGACATAGGCCGGCTGATGGCGAGCGAACGTCATCTCGTAGCGCTTCTCGTCCGACAGCGGCAATTCCACGACCTGCCCGGGCAGCGGTAGCTGAGCACTCGTCTGCGACGCTGAGGTCATGGCCCTGTCGATCCAATGACGCTGCCGTTCGAGCGGAGATGCAGGCAGCGGGATCCGCCGTCCCGATTTCATCGGACCTGTCCGTGTGAGGTCGAGGTCGAAACCGGCGGCATACAGTTTCGCGGCGGTTCGGTAAATCGCAGCCCACGAGCCGCCCCGGTCCTGCTCTGTGCTCATCGTTGTCTCGATGCCCGCTAAAGTCAGGTCGGCACGCAAGTCAGCATTGTCAGCACCGATACCACCGAGGATGACTGCGAATTCGATGCCCGTCTGCGCAGCACGCCTGCAGGCGCCACTACCGAGCAGCAGTTGTATTGGTCCCGTTGGCGCCAAACTCGTGTTGTCTCGGTATTTGTCCAACCGCGGGTGGTCGCCGGCATGCGCAGCGCCCAGCGCCTCCTCAATACTGAGAGTGCCAGCATAAGCGGCGGCCGCCCACTGCCCGGTCCCGATGCCCAACACAATTGGCGGATGTAATCCCAAATCGTCCCAAAGTGCGGCCAGAACGGTGTGCGCTGCGAACTCGCGCTGGACGCTCGTCGCGGATGCAAACCATGCCCGCGGGTCGCCGGTGTGCGCGAGGTCGCCAGTGCCGTGCGCACATCGGGTGATCGCCTCACGTACCACGGGCAGGTGCATGTTTGCTTCGACAAAAGCCAGAGTTATCGTGTCAGCGTGGTCTGGAAATACCAGGCAGACCGCTGTGCTCGCTGGCGCGCTAGGACCGCGATAGAGCCCGCGCTCGGCGCGGTTAGCTGCGAATGCGTCGAGCTGTGCCTGCAAATGATCGATCGACTCGGGTACCGCGGCAAGACGGTATGGGTGATGATGGCGACCGGCAGAGAGGGTAAAGCAGACGTCCGTCAGATCACACCCAGGTGTGCTGGCGAGGTGGTCGCCGATTTTCCCCGCGAGCAGCTCTAAGGCACGCGGACTGCGGGCCGAGAGTGTGAAAATGCCGTGTCCGGGGCGCCCGAGCCGAGGTTGTGGCGTCGGTGCGGGCGGCCGTTCGAGGACGACGTGAGCGTTGGTGCCGCCGATGCCGAAGGCCGAAACACCGGCGAAGTTTGCATCGACCGGCCAGGGTGTCGGTGTGGCAGACACCTGAAAAGGTGTGCTCGCCCACGGGATCCGTCGGGAGGGCTCCACGAGGTCGGGTTGCCCCGGCCTAATTCCGTAATGTAGAGCCAGCGTGGTCTTGATGAGCCCCGCGACCCCGGCAGCCGCATCAAGGTGCCCGATATTGCCTTTGACCGATCCGATCGTGCAATGCGCTCTCTCTTCCACACGGTCCCCGAAAACGGATTGGAGTGCATCGATCTCCACTGGGTCGCCAAGCGGTGTCCCAGTACCGTGGGCCTCGACGTATGCGATGTCCGCAGAACGCACGCCAGCCTGGCGTTGGGCACGCGTGATGACGTCGACCTGTCCAGTGACCCCGGGTGCTGTGTAACCAATCTTGGCCGAGCCGTCGTTGTTGATCGCGCTACCGCGGACGACGGCGAAAATGTGGTCACCGTCGCGCAGGGCATCATCGAACCGCTTCAGGACTACGACGCCCGAGCCACTCCCAAAAACTGTCCCCGCAGCGGCTTCGTCAAAGGCTCGGCAGTGCCCGTCAGGCGAGGCCACCATGCCGTCCTCGTATAGATAGCCGACGTAGTGTGGCACCCGCACGGACACGCCCCCGGCGATGGCCATGTCGCATTCCCCGCGCGCCAGACTGGCCGTGGCGAGATGGACGGCGACAAGTGAGGTCGAACAGGCCGACTGAACCGCGATGGCTGGCCCCCGCAGGTCCAGCTTGTAGGACAGCAGCGTGGGCAGAAAGTCGACTTCGTTTCCAATCTTGACTTGGTAATGTGCCGCTGAGGGCAGGTGGCGGAAGTCCGCGGCCAGGTAGCGGTGAAAGTAGTCGCTGGGCAGGCCACCGACGAAGACGCCGCACCGTGGGCGGTGTTTTGTCGATCCGTAGCCAGCATGGTCAAGGGCTTGATGCGCCGTTTCCAGCAGTAATCGGTGTTGTGGATCGGTAACTTCTGCTTCCCGCGGCGACATGCCGAACAGCTCGGCATCGAAGTACTCGATGTCCTGGAGCACCGCGGCTGATCGGACGTAGCGTGGGTCGGCGATCCGTTCAGGGCTTTCGCCCGCGGAAAGCAGTTCAGCATCCGACAGTTCACGGATGGAGCGCTCAGCACCGGCGATCAGGTTCCAGAATTCATCGATGTTCTCTGCACCGGGGACTCGGCATGCCATGCCCACGATGGCGAAACCACCAGTGCTACGCGCGGTATCACAGTCAGCCTGGCCCGCGCGCTCGGACACAGAACCGACATTGCAAAGGGCGCCGGCCAGGGCTTCGATAGTGGGGAACCGGAACAGGTCAGTGCGCGCTAGTTGCCCAGGAAAAACCGCATCCAGTCGTTGGTACACCTCGGCGAGCAGCACCGAATTGCCGCCCAGGTCAAAGAAATTGTCGCTGAGGCCGACGCGATCATGGCCGAGCACTGCTTGCCAGATGTGCTGGATAACCACCGCCGAGCTCGCTGTGTGCGTGGTGGTGGTAGCAGGCTCGGTCGAGGGGGCACTGCTTAGTTTCGGCACGGGAAGTTTGCGGTAGTCGATCTTGCCTGCGGTGTTTTGAGGCAAGGCCGCTATGTGCACATAAGCGGCGGGAATCATGTAGGCGGGCAGTCGACTTCGCAACTCGCGGCGAATCGTAGCGTTATCGACGCCCACGTCAGCGGTCACGATGTAGGCGATAAGGTCCTCGCCTGCGTTAGATAGCTTGCCTGTGGTGACTGCGGCTTCCTGCACGTAAGGCAGTGCCAACAGTGCCTTTTCCACTTCGCCGGGTTCGATGCGTATGCCGCGAACTTTCACCTGGCGATCCGCCCGCCCTAGATACTCGACGGTTCCGTTTGACGACCACCGTGCGCGATCACCCGATGCGTACAGTCGCTCAACGGGTTCCCAGGCGCTGGCGACGAATCGGCCCGCATCCATCGAGCTGTCACGGTAACCGCGTGCCAGACACGCCCCGCCGATATAGAGGTCTCCGGGGACACCGATCGGCGACGGGTCGCCATGCTCATCGAGCACGTGGACCGCGACATTATCGATGGGGCGGCCGATGGGAATCGTCCGTGTCTTCGAGTTCGTCGTGCATTCCCAGAATGTCACTTCGATCGAGGCCTCGGTCGGGCCGTAATAGTTGTATAGCGGGATCGATGGGAAGAGTTCGGCGAACGATCGGGCCAGGTCGACCGTGAGAGCTTCTCCGCTGCATGTTACCCGTCGCAAGGAGACACATGCCGCTGCGTTGGGCTCGGCCAGAAACAGCCTCAGCATCGACGGCACGAAATGTGCTGTCGTGATTGCCTTTTCTCGAATCAGAGCCGCCAAATACCGTGAATCCCGATGTCCGTCAGGCTCGGCAATGACAAGCCGCGCGCCGTTGATGAGGGGTGCGAAAATCTCCCACAGGGAGACGTCGAAGGTGAGTGGAGTTTTCTGCAGAACCGTGTCGGTTGATTCCAGCCCTAGTTTGTTGTGCTGCAGCCGATTGCACACCGAAGCGTGTTCAACGAGTACACCTTTGGGTTTGCCGGTCGAGCCAGAGGTATAGATGACGTAGGCCAGATCTGCAGGTTCCACTGGGGGTGGTACGGCGAACTCGGATCGCTCGATGATTGGCCATTCATCATCAAGAACAAGAACGGTGATCTCGGGCAAATTCATGAAGGAGTCCGCATCGGATCGGCTGTCGCAAACCACCATGACAGCACCGGCGTCGGTGACCACTTCGGCGTGGCGGTGGGCGGGATCGTTCGGATCCAAAGGAAGAAACGCGTTGCCCGACTGCATGATTCCGAGGTACACCGCGGGAAGGCGGATGGACCTATGCAAGCAGGTCGCCACGATTGCGCGTGGGCCTGTGCCATTTTCGACAAGATAGGCCGCGATACGGTACGCTCTGGCGCTGAGCTCCGTATAGGTGAGAGACTCGCTGCCAAACTCCACCGCAAGCTGATCCGGTGTTCGCGCGACTTGCTGAGCAACTAGCGCGGGTATCGTGGTAGATGCGCGCACCACCTCCGGACCGTGTGCCCAGCGCGCGATCTGTGCCCGCTCGTCCGCATGGGACATACGGATTCGGCTCACCGGCAGCGCGGCGTTGTCGTCGATCGAGGTGATCAGTGTGTCCCATTGCAAGACAAGCCATTGCACTGTAGCGGCCTCGAAGAGCACCGCATCGTAGTCGCAGATCAGTGTTACTTGTGCGCCGATCTCGGTGCGGATGAAGATCAGATCGCAAGATATGGCACTGTCGCAGGCAGCGTCGAGGGCAGCGGTCATGTCGTCCACTGCCGGCGGAATCGATGCGAAAGCCGTCTGAAATAGAGGATTGCGGTCGAACGACGACCCTCCTGCGTACTTCGCCGATACCTCGTCGTAGTCATATTCCGCGCGGCGAGTATTCAGCCGGTTAGTCTTCGAGATCAGTGCTGCAAGTAGTTGCTCGCCAGTGAGCACACCGTCGATGCTCAGCTGCAGCGGAAGCGGTGGTCCTGCATGATCATTCGCCATGGTACCGAGCACGACATTGTCGGTACCTCCGGAATGGCGCCACAACAGAATGCTCAACGCTGCTACCGCATTGAGGTCACCGGTGGCTGGCGTGGCAGCTATCGACCCGTGTCCTGTCGAGTGAGCAATGCGTGCGCGGGTAAAGCCCTGCATCGGCGGCCGCGCATGGTCGGGTGTGATCAGGACAGCCCCCGCTAGGGCAGGGTCGTCGATCCACTCTTCAGTGATCCCGAAATCTCCTGATGCGGACTTCATCTCGGACTCCTCGCCGGTTCGACGAGGTAGTTACCAAGTGCGAGAACATCGAGATTGGCCGACAAGAACGTGTCAATCGCTTCGGTCGGTGTGCGGACGATGGGCTGTCCCTTCACATTGAAGGACGTGTTGAGAACCATCGGAATGCCTGCCACGCTGCGAAATGCCTCGATCACGCGCCAAAACTTGTCGTTGGTTGCGCGCGCGACGGTCTGGACACGTGCGGTGCCGTCAATGTGCGTAATCGCGGGTAGCTCGGTTCGGAATTCGGCTTTGACCTGGGTGGTGAATAGCATCCATGCGTAGGTGGCTACGTCGTCGGGCCTCATGTCGAAATAGGTTGTCGCCCACTCTTCGAGGACCGCCGGCGCAAAGGGGCGGAAGGCTTCGCGCTTTTTGACTTTAGCGTTGATGAGGTCGCGCATGATTGGACTGCGTGGATCCCCGAGAATGCTCCGATTGCCCAGCGCGCGCGGGCCGAATTCTAGTGCGCCCTGGAACAAGCCTACCACCTTGCCTTCGGTCAGATTCTTCGCCAGGACCGCGGCGAGATCGTCGAAGTCGTCGAATCTCTCCCAGATGCAATCGGATCGAACGTCAAGTGCATGCGCCAGTTCATCGTCGGAATAAGAGGGTCCGCACATTGGTACGTCGATGCCGCGGAGCTCGACAGTTGCCTCGCGATTCTTGTGAACGTAGAGTGCAGCTCCCAGCGATGTGCCGTCGTCGCCCGCGGCCGGTTGCACGTACATCCGTCGGAACAGCCGGCTCCGCAAGATTACGCCGTTGGCCGAGCAGTTCAGCGCAACTCCGCCTGCCATGCAAAGGTTTTGCTGCCCCGTCTGCTTTTTGAAATACCGCAGGACGTGAAACAGCGTGGCTTCCAGTGCGGCCTGCAGTCCGGCTGCGAGATCGCGATGATGCGTGGTGATTTCGCCGTCGGGCTCGCGAGCGGGTCCGAATAACTCTGCGAGCGCAGTCAGGGTTCCGGCATAGGTCTCCCGGTCGAGTTCGGTGGGGTTGCTGTAAAGAATCGGGATTGTGAACGTTCCGTCTGGGCGTAGATGGATCAGGTCCATAATCGCCGAGAAGTATCGGCCGCGGTTGCCGTACGGGGCCAGGCCCATAACTTTATATTCATCGAGACCAAAAGCGAATCCAAGATAGTAGGTGAATACGCCGTAGAGAATCCCTAGTGAGTTCGCCTCGGGAATCGTCATGATCGGATCGATACCGGCTGGCGATGCAACAGCGACTGTGAGGCTCTCGGTCTCACCCATTCCATCCGCGACGACTACCAATGCGTCCTCAAATCCGCTGGGGTAGAAAGCACTTGCGGCGTGGGCAAGGTGATGAGGAACCTGCACGATGCGGTCGGACCATTGGCCGCCGAAGGTCTGTTCGAACTTGTCGACCAGTACGCTCCGCGAATAGACCGTGTCGAATCGGTCCTGAGATAGCACGTCATGCTCGAAGTAGCTGCGATGAGGCTCATAGGAAAACCCGTGCGCGACAAGATCAATCGATGCGGGTTGAAACCCGCCGTGTTCTAGGCAGTACTCAATCGATTGCGTCGGGAATGCGCCCGTGGCCTTTTCGCCGGTGAATCGTTCTTCGGCCACTGCGCTCAGGAGCCTTCCTTGGTCGAGAAGCGCTGCGGCAGAGTCGAATCCTTGGACCATTCGATATTGGCGCCAGTTCAGCCCAGGGAACCGTGACGTCTTGAATGGCACACTCGCGTGCAGCCCACTTATGCCTAGAATCAATGACATTTCACCCTCGCTGAAGCTGGGTGCGGTGCTTAACGCAACCGCGCGATGTATTGGATATTTTCGAACAGTTCGGTGCTGATGTTGGAGTCGGCCACCGCCGTACGAAGGAACGCGTGGTGGGCCTCTATGTCGGCTATCGTCGCACCGACTTCCGTGTGGTACGCCGGTGTGTACTGAGCAAACCCGAGAGCTGTACCAGGAAGCTGGCACATAACCCGGTCACCAGGGCGGACGCCGTTACTGTAGAGTGTTGCCGCTAGCGCATCGGCCGACCGCGCCAGTTCCAGATAAGTCAGTGAACTCGTATCGTCAGCGATGGCCAATTTGTCACCGCTTCTTTGAGTCCACTCCCATACGGCTTCACCAAGAGTCAATGGTTTCCACCTGAACGATAATGAGGTGATGTCCCGCCAATATTGTCAAGCGATAGAGCGGTTACCGGCAGATCATTCAGCAGTGTGTTGGCGACATCGCAGATTTGCTGTAAGTAGCAGCGGAGTTCTTCACTGGGGGTGAGATCGTTTGGCGGCCAGCGTAGCTCGTGCCATCCTCTGGTTAGACCGACGGGCTGTTGATGCCCACCGCAATTGTTGAGCCGCACAACATATCCCGTCTCTTTTGTCAGGCAACCATGGACGTTCAGTTCGATGCCGGGATCGCCCACGAGCACGGCCGCACTTAGCGCCTCATAGACCAAGTCCGACAGAGCCTGTCCGGGGGCTTCAGCGCTCCGGGCGGGGAGACTGCGTTCCAGCTCATCACCTTCGGCTACAAGCCAGCCGGTGAACGCGTCGTCGTCGATGGAAAACGGTGTACAAGTACAGTTAACGGCGACAACGAACACTGGCGCAGGGTCAGCATGGAGTGCGGTGGTTTTGAGCATCGTCGATCTCCCCCAATCGAGGTTTGTGTTGGGCGCTTTGGTCCAGTTCGGATGCGGCGGGCTCGGCGGGTACGACGAGGCTCGTAGCGGCACGCCACCGTCGGTGAACAACCCAATAACTCAAGGTCGTGCACGAGCACGAAGCGGAACTCAGTGGTCAGACCTCTCGCGGCGAAGTGTAACCCAGTCCGCCGTCTGCAATAGATGCACCATGTTGCCCATTCGGTCAGGCCATGGACGGCAAGGTGATTTGCGATGCTTAACGGTCACCACAGGACGGGCGACGCAGCGCTGAAGGCCGTCTGCCCAGACGATTGACCAACGTCCCGACGCCCTACCTCCTCGGCCTGGATGGTCCAGGCCCTCGGGTTTCCGCGATCTGGCCACACTCACGACTGACTGAGGGTACTCTTTGTCCAATATTTCCCTATCGTTGATCTATCATTGGCCCTATCCGGCGCAGGCAGAAATATAGCGGAAGGATCGCGGTTTAGCAAGTGATTGTTTGCCTATGATTTGCGTTGCGTCGCGTCCGCCCCACAATCGCTTAGAACAAGTTGTGCAGATCTACACAACAGATCTGCTTGTTCCAAATCCCAAGTGTTGGTGATGGCCAAAAGAACTCGACACCCGTGGAAGGTTCCGCACACGGCCCTTGGATGCTGGTTCCGTTCATAGCCGCCGATGCCCTGGTCCTTTAGGGGCTCTACCGAGTTAGCAGGGGCGTAGTAGTACTTTGTTAGGTTGGGAAGGTGTGGTGGCATAGTGGGCAGGCGCCGATCCAATGAGCAAGTGCGCGTTGGAGTTTGCGTACGATGCCGTAAAGGGTCAGCCCTGCCCAGTCGCTTTTGGGTTGGTTAACCGCAGGGTGGTGATGAACAGGTGGGCTGCGCAGACGAGGGTGGCGTGGTGGTGCCAGCCGGTCCAGGAGCGTCCCTCGAAGTGGTCAAGGCCCAGGCCGGTTTTCAGTTCTCGGTAGTCGTGTTCGATGCGCCAGCGGAGCTTGGCCAGGTGTACAAGTTCTTTGAGGGGTGTGTCGGGGCCGAGGGTGGAGATCCAGTAGTCGGTGGGCTCGTCTGCACTGGTGGGCCATTCGACGAGCAGCCAGGCTTCGGCAAGACTGCCGTCGCCGGCGGGGGTGATGTCGCGATTTGCCGGGCGGATCCGTAAGGCCATGAATCGGGAACGCATCGCCGCGGCCGGGTTGTCGGTGTTGGTCTTGGTGCCGTGGCGCCAGGTTAGCGTTTTTAGGCTAAAAGATGCCCGGCAGTCCCTCACCGAGACCGCATTGCTGCGCAACTGGATAAGA
>NZ_UPHT01000144.1 GCF_900566085.1 Mycobacterium attenuatum | reverse complement strand
GTAGCCGAGGAGGTTGCCGCAGCGGCCACCGGTGGCGCCGCCGCTGGCGTTACCGCCGTTGCATCGGCCCGGACGGCGTCGCCCGCGGCGCTTGCCGGTAGTGCGGCCGCGGTTGAGCCGGCAGGGCCGACGGTGACGGCAGCACCGCCGGTCTCCGCCCCGCTCTCGGCGGTCGCCGCACCGGGGGCGTTGTCGGCGGTTCAGGTGGCGGCTTCTTCAGATGGTCCGTCGGTGAGGACAGAATCGGCGGTCTCGTCGGATACCGTGTCTGCGCCGGCGGGTGCACTCGCAAGTCTGGTGGGTCCGTCGGATGAGCAATCTATGTCGGCCGTAGCTGGTCCTTTGTGGCCGACAGCGCCGAGTGCTGCTGCGCCAACGGGGAGCAACCTCGGACCCGTGGCTAGCAGTATGGTCAGCGCCGGGCTGTTCGGTCCGGGGGGCCCGGGCGCCAACGGCGGATTGACCGCCGCCGGCCATGGCGGCGGCGGCGGCGCAGCTAATGGCGGCTTGTTCTACGGCAACGGCGCTGCGGCGATCCCGGCGGAAATGGTGCGAGCGGCGGAGGCAACACCGGCACAACCTTGTCCATCAGCCGCTTCGGCGGCCAGAGCGGGCTGATCGGGCTGATCGGCAACGGCGGTAACGCCAGCGGCGGCGCCACCGGTGGCCGCTGCGGCAACCTCCTCGGCTACCCCGGCGCGCCGGCCCCTGCAGCCGTCCTGCCCGCACGGCTTTGCTGGAACGCCCGCCCCTGGCGTTGAAAGTGCATACCATTTGCTGTTACCGGTTGCGACGAGCGTGGCCATTCTCAGGAGGGCTGCCGGATGTCGTTCGTGACCGCGTCATCGGAGCTAATGGTCTCTGCAGCAACCGATTTGGCGAGCATTGGATCGTCGATTACGCAAGCCAATGCGGTGGCGGCGGTGCCGACGGCCGGGGTGCTGGCGGCCGGCGCCGACGAAGTCTCGGCAGCTGTCGCGGCGTGGTTCGGCGCGCACGCGCAGGCATACCAGGCGCTGAGCACCCAAGCGGCAAACTTTCATCAGCAGTTCGTCCAGCTCATGAGTGCCGGCGCGGCGCAATACACCGCCGCGGAAGCGGTCAACGCCTCGCCGCTGCAGCAGGTCGCGGCCCTAATCAACGACCCGGTACTGGCGCTGACCGGACGCCCCCTGTTTGGCGACGGCGCCAATGGGGCCGCCGGCACCGGTGCAGCCGGCGGCAATGGCGGGTGGCTGTTCGGCAATGGAGGTAACGGCGGGTCCGGGGCGCCCGGCCAGGCCGGCGGTAACGGCGGGTCGGCGGGATTCGTGGGTAACGGCGGTCAGGGCGGCACCGGTGGCGTGGGGGCAAACGGCGGAGTCAACCAAGCCGGTTTTGCGGGTGCCAGGGGCGGCGACGGCGGCGCGGGCGGCTGGATCTACGGCAACGGCGGCAGCGGCGGAGTGGGCGGCATGGGCGGCAACGCCACGGGGAACGCCCTTGGTGGCAGTGGCCTGAATGGCGGCGTCGGCGGCAGTGGCGGTCTCGGCGGCGCCGGTGGACTGTTCATCGGCCATGGCGGAGCGGGTGGCAACGGCGGGATCGGCGGCATCGGCACCACCCCGAGTGTTTCCAACCAGGCTGCCGGAGTCAGCGGCGGAGGCGGCAACGGCGGAAACGGCGGCCACAGCGGTTGGCTCTACGGTGACGGTGGCGCCGGCGGAAACAGCGGCGCCGGCACTGACGGGCTGTTCAACAACGCTCGCGAGGCCATGCATGGCGGCGACAATTCCGCTGCCACCGGTGGTCGAGGCGGTGACTCCGGGCTCTTCGGCAATGGCGGCGCCGGCGGCAACGGCGGAAACGGCGGCAGCGGGGCCAACACCAACTCAAATCCCGCTCTCGCCTTCACGGCCGGCAACGGTGGTGGCGGTGCAGGCGGCGGAAGCGGCGGCACCGGCGGATTCCTCCTCGGTAACGGCGGCAACGGTGGGGTAGGCGGCAACAGCGGCACCGGCGGCAACGTTTCCACCGATGGCATTAGCACCCACATTGCGGGTAGCAGCCAACCGGCTGGCGTCGGTGGTGCGGGCGGCAGCGGCGGGCTGTTCGGCAACGGCGGTGTCGGCGGCACCGGCGGTAATGGCGGGAACGCCGGCACGGGAACCGAAAATGCCCCGCTCCCGGTAGCCGGTGCTGGCGCGACCGGCGGCGCCGGCGGCCACGGCGGGCAGTTGTTAGGTAGCGGTGGCAGGGGCGGTGACGGCGGCGTTACCGGGACCGTCGGCGCCGTGCTCGCGACCAGTAACGGCGGAGCCGGCGGCAACGGCGGGTTCTTCTGGGGCAATGGCGGCGACGGTGGCAACGCCGGTGTGACGCCCGCGCTGCCGCCTTCCCCCGTCACGGGTATCGGCGGCGCCGGCGGGAGTGCGCAGTGGAGCGGTAACGGCGGCCACGGCGGCGCCGGTGTCCTTGGGCAGCCGGGCGGCCCTGGCGGTAGCGCCGGGAAGATATTCGGCCAGCCCGGTATCGACGGCCCTCCGTAACAGGTCGGCTCAGCGGGCGGTTGGACACCTGGCTGACGCGGTCGGCAGACTGGACTGGTGCCCGAATTGCCCGAGATCGAAGCGCTGGTCGACCATTTGCGCAGGCACGCCGTCGGTTTGCCGATCGGCCGCGTCGACGTCGCCGCACTGTCGGTACTCAAGACCTTCGATCCGCCGGTCGGCGCCCTGCACGGTCGCACTGTCACGGCGGCCGAGCGGTGGGGAAAATACCTGGGCCTGCAGGCAGGCACGCTGTGGTTGATCGCTCACCTGTCGCGGGCGGGCTGGTTGCGCTGGTCGGACAAGCTGGCCGCGGCGCCGCTACGGCCGGGCAAGGGACCGGTCGCGTTGCGCGTGCATCTTGGTATCCCAGGTGAGGCAGCGGGTTTCGACCTGACCGAGGCCGGCACGCAGAAGCGCCTGGCCGTCTGGCTGGTCGACGATCCCAAGCAGGTGCCCGGTATTGCCGCGCTGGGGCCGGATGCGCTCGAACTCAGCACCGAGGATCTGGCCGGGCTACTGGCCGGCAGCACCGGCCGCATCAAGACCGTCATCACCGACCAGAAGGTGATCGCCGGCATCGGCAACGCCTACAGCGATGAAATCCTGCATGTTGCCAAGATCTCGCCGTTCGCCACCGCCGGCCAGCTCCCGGCCGGACAGCTCGCCACCCTGCACCACGCGATGGTGTCGGTGCTGGAGGACGCGGTGAATCGATCCGTCGGTCAGGGAGCAGCCATGCTCAAGGGTGAGAAGCGATCCGGGCTGCGGGTGCACGCGCGCACCGGGCTGCCGTGCCCAGTGTGCGGCGACAGCGTGCGGGAAGTTTCGTTCGCGGACAAGTCTTTTCAGTATTGTCCCACGTGTCAGACCGGCGGCAAGGTGCTGGCCGACCGGCGCATGTCGCGGCTGCTGAAGTAGCCGATATGCTCACCCGGATGACCCGTCGGAAGATCCTGATCACCGGCGCCAGCTCCGGCCTGGGCGCCGGGATGGCCCGCACCTTCGCCACCAGGGGCCGCGACCTGGCCCTGTGCGCCCGTCGCACCGATCGGCTCGACGAACTGAAAGATGAGCTGTCGCAACAGTATCCGTCGATCAAGATCGCGGTCGCGGCATTGGACGTCACTGACCACGAGCAGGTGCCCAAGGTATTCGCGGAGCTGAGCGACGAGCTGGGTGGCATTGACCGCGTCATCGTCAACGCCGGTATCGGCAAGGGCGCGCGGCTGGGGTCGGGCAAACTGTGGGCCAACAAGGCAACCATCGAGACCAATCTCGTGGCCGCGCTGGTGCAGATCGAGACGGCACTGGAGATGTTCGCCAAGAACGGCTCGGGGCATCTGGTGCTCATCTCCTCGGTGCTGGGCAACGTCGGCGTGCCGGGCGTCAAAGCCGCCTATGCAGCAAGCAAAGCCGGGCTGAGCTCGCTGGGCGCATCGCTGCGCGCGGAGTACGCCAAGGGGCACATCAAGGTTTCGCTGATCCAGCCCGGCTATATCGAGTCGGAGATGACGGCCAAATCGGCCTCCACGATGTTCATGGTGGACAGCGAAACCGGGGTCAAGGCCATCGTCGACGCCATCGAGCGCGAGCCCGGCCGGGCCGTGGTGCCGTGGTGGCCATGGGCACCGCTGGTGCAGCTCATGCGGGTGCTGCCACCGCCGCTGGCGAAGCTCTTCGCCTAACAGGCGCTTGCGCGCGTTGCGCGAGCAGACGCAAAATCCCCTCGACACGCCGCGTAAGAGGGGATTTTGCGTCTGCTCGCCGAAGGTTAGCCCGCACGCCCCCGTTCGGTGCGGTAGCGGCGCACCAGTGCGTCGGTCGAGCTGTCGGGCTGCGGCTCGGGCGAGGCGTCACCGGTGATCACCGGAAGCAATGCCTTGGCCTGTGTCTTGCCCAGCTCCACCCCCCACTGGTCGAAAGAGTCGATACCCCAGACCACGCCTTCGGTGAACACCTGGTGCTCATACAAAGCGATCAGCTGACCTAACACCGACGGCGTAAGCCGGTTGGCCAGGATCGAGGTCGACGGCCGGTTGCCGGGCATCACCTTGTGCGGAACCACATCCGCAGCGGTGCCTTCGGCGGCGATCTCCTCGGCGGTCTTCCCGAATGCCAGCACCTGGGTTTGAGCGAAGAAGTTGCTCATCAACAGGTCGTGCATGCTGCCGGTGCCCTCGACGGTCGGCAGGTCGTCGAGCGGTTGGCTGAAGCCGATGAAGTCGGCCGGCACCAGCCGGGTACCCTGATGCAGCAATTGATAGAAGGCATGCTGGCCATTGGTTCCCGGTTCGCCCCAAAAGATTTCGCCGGTGTCGGTGGTCACCGGTGTGCCGTCGGCACGGGTCGACTTGCCGTTGGACTCCATGGTCAGCTGCTGCAGATAGGCCGCGAAGCGCGCCAAGTCGTTGGAATACGGCAACACCGCGCGCGATTGCGCGCCCATGAAGTTGGAGTACCACAGGCCGATAAGACCAAGCAGCGCAGGTGCATTGGACTCCAGCGGTGCGCTGCGGAAGTGTTCGTCGACGATGTGGAACCCGGACAGAAAGTCGCCGAAGGCTTCTCGGCCGATAGCGGCCATCACCGACAGTCCGATCGCCGAATCGACCGAATACCGCCCGCCTACCCAATCCCAGAAGCCGAACATGTTGTCGGTGTTGATGCCGAAATCGTCGACCAGGCGCTTGTTGGTGGAGACGGCGACGAAATGCTTGGACACCGCCGCGTCGCCCAACGCACCGGTAAGCCAACGACGCGCGGCGGTCGCGTTGGTCAGCGTCTCCAGCGTGGAGAACGTCTTCGATGCGACAACGAAAAGTGTTGTAGCAGGGTCTAAATCGGCCAACTTCGCGATAAGGTCGGCGGGGTCGACGTTGGAGACGAAACGCGCGGAGATCCCGGCGTCGGCGTAGTGGCGCAGCGCCTGGTACACCATCACCGGGCCGAGGTCCGAACCGCCGATGCCGATGTTGACGACGGTGGTGATCCGCTTTCCGGTGGCTCCCGTCCAGTCACCACTGCGCAGCCGGTCGGTGAAGTCACCCATCGCGTCCAGCACGGCGTGTACGTCCTCGACCACGTTGCGGCCGTCGACAACCAGCTCGGCGTCGCGGGGCAGTCGCAGCGCCGTGTGCAGCACGGCGCGATCCTCAGAGGTGTTGACGTGCACACCGGAGAACATCCGGTCGCGGCGCTGCTCGAACCCTGCCGCACGGGCCAATTCGATGAGCAACCGTAGTGTCTCGCGGGTGACGCGGTGCTTGCTGTAGTCGATGTAGAGGTCGCCGACGGTGATCGTCAGATCGCGGCCGCGATCGGGGTCGTCCGCGAACAACCGCCGAAGGTGAGTTTCTCCGATCTGATCGTGGTGCTTGTGCAAGGCGTCCCAGGCCGGCGTGGCGGTGATCTCGGGAATTGGTGGTTCGGCGGTCATGATTCGACCCTAGCCCGGATTTTTCGCGGAATACCGGTGTCGTTGGGTGTTGATACGCGAAAGTGCCTGTCCTACAAGGAATGATTGGATTTGTCTAGGATTCAATCGTTCCAGTGGGAAGGCACCTCGCAGGTGAACAG
>NZ_UPHT01000140.1 GCF_900566085.1 Mycobacterium attenuatum | reverse complement strand
CCCGGATTTTTCGCGGAATACCGGTGTCGTTGGGTGTTGATACGCGAAAGTGCCTGTCCTACAAGGAATGATTGGATTTGTCTAGGATTCAATCGTTCCAGTGGGAAGGCACCTCGCAGGTGAACAGTATCGCGGTCGGGTCGCGGGTGAAAGTGTCGGCCGACGGCCGGGGTGTCGTGTCGCACGCCGGAATGGGCATGCTGCGTGAACTTGCTGATCTGACGGGTTTGTCGGCGCAGGTCACGGGCGTTTTGGCCGACGCCTACCGCGGCCCGTGGGTGTATGCGCCCGGCGATGTCTTCGCCGACCTGGCGGCCGCGGTCGCTGACGGGGCGGACTGCATCGACGGCGTCGGACAACTCTGCGGTGACCGCGAACACGTCTTCGGGCCGAAGGCCTCGACGACCACGATGTGGCGGCTGGTCGATGAACGCATCGACACCGCTCACCTGCCCGGAATCCACGTAGCCCGAGCGGCCGCGCGGGCGGCGGCCTGGGCCGCCGGCGCCGCCCCGGCACCCGGTGAATGGCTGCACATCGACATCGACGCCACCCTGGTGGCCGATCACTCCGACAACAAAGAGCTGGCGACGCCGACCTGGAAGAAGTCGTTCGGCCTGCATCCACTGCTGGCGTTTCTCGACCGACCCGAGATCGCCGGTGGGGAAGCGCTGGCCGGGCTGCTGCGCACCGGCCGCGCCGGTTCCAACACCGCCGCCGACCACATCACCGTCCTGGGCCAAGCCTTGGCATCGCTGCCACCGGCGTGGCGCCCCGGTCCCGGTCGTGGCGGCGATCCAGACGCGCCGAAGGTGCTGGTGCGCTGCGATTCGGCCGGGGCTACCCACGATTTCGCCGACGCGTGCCGCGCCGCCGGGGTGGGGTTCTCCTTCGGCTACCCGGTGGATTGGCGGGTGCAGGACGCGGTGGACACCCTGGCCCTCGGCCAGGCCTGGTATCCGGCGATCGACACCGACGGCGGTCTCCGCGACGGGGCGTGGGTCGCCGAGGCCACCGGGCTGGTCAACCTGTCCGCGTGGCCGGCCGGCACGAGGTTGATCCTGCGCAGGGAACGCCCGCATCCCGGCGCGCAGTTGCGGTTCACCGACGCTGACGGGATGCGGGTCACCGCGTTCATCACCGACACCGGCCCCGGTGTCATACCCGGACAGGTCGCCGGCCTGGAACTACGGCACCGCCAGCACGCCCGCGTCGAGGACCGCATCCGCGAACTCAAGAACACCGGCCTGCGTAACCTGCCATGCCACGCCTTCTCGGCCAACGCCGCCTGGCAGGAGATCATCCTGGCCGCCGCCGACCTCATCACCTGGACCCGTCTGATCGGATTCACCACCCAACCCGAACTCGGCCGCGTGGAGATCACCACGTTCCGCTACCGGGTCTTGCACGTCGCGGCCCGCATCACCCGCGGAGCCAGGCAAGTCCGGCTGCGTATCGACGCGACCTGGCGCTGGGCGGCGATGATCGCTACCGCCTGGCAGGCCATCCGCACCGCCTTCGGATAGAGCCCTCACCACCCGACCAACCGACACGGAAAGACCCACCGGCCCAAGGAAAGCCCGCCCCACCCCGCGACACGGGACACCCCTCCATGCCAGCACGCGAAAATACCTACCCAGCAACACAATTCAACGACTGAGCGCCCTCAGCATCAATTCGATGCAAAATCGAGGCTA
>NZ_UPHT01000180.1 GCF_900566085.1 Mycobacterium attenuatum | reverse complement strand
CATCCGGTGTGGCCTCGGTGAACGTTTTCCTGTCACAAGAGGTGTTGGTGCACAACCATTTACGTTTTCTCCACACGATCTGTGGCCGGTCCGCTCCGATCTTGATATCGCGTGGCCGGGTAATGACCCAACCGCGTGAACGGCGCGACCGTGTGTGGCACTTCGTGCACCGGCCGACACACTCGGCAGCGGTGTGCACCGTGACTATCCGCACGCCGTCGTCGTTGCGAGACACCATGTCGACGACGATGCCTTCAAGACCCAGTAGCACGGTACTACCGTTGGACAAGCTCGCGCCCTTCTGTGATCTGGATGCGTGAAGAACACCCAGTTCACAAGGGCGCGAGCCCTCAATCAGTCACCGACACGATCCGAGTCGATCACACCAGACCCCCGCCAAGTCGGAAGAGCCCGTTACGGTGGCCCGCCCAAAACGACCATCCAGGACGAGAAGGTTCAGCGGGCACCGGATCTCGTCGACCGCGTCTTCGCCGCGCCGGCCCCCAACCGGTTGTGGGTGGCCGATTTCACGTATTGCCCGACATGGGCGGGGATGGTGTACGTAGCGTTCGTGATTGACGCGTTCGCCCGCCGGGTCATCGGCTGGCGCGCAGCCACGTCTATGAAGACCGCGTTGGTTCTAGATGCGCTCGAGCATGCGTTCTTCACCCGCGCACAGGAGGGCGTCACTGATCTGTCCGGGCTGGTGGCGCACAGCGACGCCGGGTCGCAATACACGTCTATCGCGTTCACCACGCGCCTGATCGATGCTGGTATCGACGCCTCGGTCGGATCCGTGGCCGACGCGTATGACAACGCCCTCGCCGAGACCACCGTGGGGTCATTCAAGAACGAGCTGATCCGCCGGCAGGGGCCGTGGCGCGATGTCGACCACGTCGAGATCGGCACCCTGAACTGGGTTGACTGGTTCAACAATGAACGGCCCCACGAGTACCTCGCCGACCTCACCCCGGCACAGGCGAAGGCACTGCACTACCGTCACAAGAGTTCCCTGGCAGCAGCCGGGTGACTCAAGAAACCGAGTCCCCGGACACGCCGGGAGGAGTCAGAGATCGCTGGCGATGAACACCTGTCGCGGGTGCAATGGCGGGTCGCAGCCCGCAAGGGGCAGTTGAAGACGATGGCCGCGCAAGACCGGGCCGCCCAGGCGCGCAAGGCGTCGGTCCGGGCGAAAGTCGAGCATCCGTTCCTCATCGTCAAACGCGACTTCGGGTTCACCAAGACCCGCTACCGCGGGATCGCTAAGAACCTGCACCACCTGCACATGCTGTTCGCCTCTGCGAACTGGGTGATACGCGCCCGTGCCGTCGCCCTCGCGGGGTGACGGTGGGGCGTGAGCCTGCCCGAAATCGCCTAGAAGGCAAAAGAATCGGAACCGAAGGGCCATACAGAAGACACCACGGGGGCGCTGACAGCTGTCCAAGCCGGCCCGTGACCAGCCACGCCAGCAATGAACCGTTAATCAGCGCATCCCTAGATTTGCGCTCGGCCGCTGCGCGGTCGGAAGTGGGCTTGAGCGATGATGACATCGCATCGGCTGTCGGTGACTACACCGCTTGTCAGCGCGTAGCTGCGGCAGCTCATCAGCTCGAGTATCACGGGATATTGGCGACGGCCGCGACTGGCCTGGGTGAAACGCTCGCTCTATTCCGTCAGCGCGTCAATATCGCTGAACTGCCGGTAGTTGTTGACCACCAGCAGTGGAGTCAATTGCCGCCGCGGCCGGGCGCAGGACCTGCTCGTTTGACCATCGTGAGCGATTGACCCGATTCGGGGCCAACCGCCACAGCCTGGTTTTTCATGGATAATGTAGATTATCCATGAGTCAAACGGAAGACGCTGCCGCACAACATGATTGATCTCTTTAACCGTCACGGTGACGTATCGGCTGCTTTACCGGGTGTGGCCAAACCATCACAGCGAATCCGGCGTTCTAGGTCGGAAGTCTGGTGTGGTCGGCGGGTCGTCGTGCACATTTTGCGGAATGGACGCGCGGCGATGGCCGGTGCGCAAGTGCGCGTCACGCGCTCGTTAGACGACCTTAATTGACCATAACGTAGATTATCGGTACCGTCAAGCGGTACCAAATAACGACACCATTTAACGGTATCAGACTGGTACGATAATTGCTATCACTGGTGAATACTCCACGCGACTGCGTCTGGACGAGCCGACACGTCAGCGCCTTGAGGATCTCGTCTCCGCTGGCCGCTATCGCAGCGGCAACGCCGCGATCGTCGATGCAATCAATCGCCTCTGGGAAGCATGGCGTGACGAAGACCTCGACGCCGCGTACGCGGCCGCCGTTGAAGACAACTCTCACTACCCATATGAATCGGAGGTCGAGCGAGCGACTGCACGCAGGCGCCGCAACGCTCGCCAGAAAGCCGCAGCCGAGTGACACCTCTGCGCGGGCAGGTCTACCGCTGCGACGTCGGCTACGGCCCGAAGCCGTGGCTGATCGTGTCGAACAACCCCCGAAATCGCCGCACCGCGGATGTAGTTGCTATTCGGCTCACGACCACTGCACGGCGACTGCCTACGTGGGTCCCGTTGTCGTCCGACGACCCATTGAGCGGATATGCCAACGCCGACAACATAGAAACGCTCGGGAAGGACGAACTTGGTGATTACCTCGGAACGCTGTCGGTTTCGACCATGCGGCTGGTGAACGATGCACTCGCCGTCGCCCTTGCTCTCACGCCAACCCGGACACAGCAGCCTGATACGTCACAGTGACGAATCAGGCTCAGCATCAAGGGGAATCGAGTCATGACGGACACACGACAATCAGCCACTCGACCGTGATCCGTCCTACCGGGCACTCGTATGCGTCGACCACGCCCCACTGATGCGGCGCCCGTATTTCCCCCAAGACACGAACGAGCCCTGGACCGCTCAGCGGCCAGGGAGCCAAACACCTGCTGCTGCGCGGGTTCGACCAAGCACGCGGTGAATGGCTGCTGCTCACCGCGTGCCACAACCTACGCAAACTCCACGGCCACATCGGCGTGACCGGGCTGGCCGGCCTGGCGGCAAGCTGCTGAAGCGCCAACGCGCCTATCAGGGGGCGTGCACCTACCGCGAGTGTGCAACCAGGCGGGCGACACGCCGGCGGCCGTCTCCCTCAGCGCACGTTGGTGACGACGGGCAGCGCCAACAGTCGCAGCCGAACCCCAACGAAGGGCTTACTGACCCACGCTCCTAGCGGTCACTCGGCATCGTTGGCCGACTTGCTTGGTCGAATCTCGCCAGTGCTACCATCTGACATGATGATATCACAGATATCAGGAGGTCGGTGGGTATGGCTGATGTGTTGATTAGGGGACTATCGGACGCCGCAGTGGCGCACATCGATGCGTCCGCGGCGGCGCGCGGATTGTCGCGGCAGGAGTATCTGCGGCGACGGTTCGAGACGGAGCGCTCAGAGGGGCAACCTCAAGGCAAGCTCACGCTCGAGGACATGCGTCGCGCCGCGGCCGCAGCAGCGGATCTCGACGACCCAGAGGTGATGGAGGGCGCGTGGCGGTGACCATGTGGCTCATCGACAAGTCGGCCTACACCCGCATATCAGGTTCACCCGATGCCGAACTCTGGATCGACCGTATAGAACGCGGTCTCGTGCGAATGAGCACCGTCACCCGCCTGGAGATCGGCTATTCCTTTCGCACCGCGGCGCAAGCGCGTCTCGAGGTCGTCTCCCCGCCACTGTCGCTAATGCCGGTGGAGTACCTAACGCCGGCCGCAGAAGATCGCGCCGTCGAATTGCAGCTGCTGCTCGCGGATCGCGGTCAGCATCGTGCACCGTCGATCCCCGACCTCCTGGTGGCCGCCGCCGCCGAAATCGGAGCGCTCACAGTCCTCGCTGTTGACAAAGACTTCGACTTGATCGCGCAAATCTCTGGACAAGCCATCGAATGGCTACGGCTGACATAGGGGCCGGCGGCGGCGCGACGGGAAGGCGGTACTGTGTACGGTATCGCGTACCTTTGCTGGGTTGGATTCAAGTGGTCGCTGCAGCGAATGTTGACGGGTCTGATAGTAGTCGGTCGAGTTCTTCGGCTGGGGTGCGCCAGCCGTGGCGTTTGCGTGGTCGGGCGTTGAGTTCGGCAGCGACTTGGTCGAGCCATCCGGGGCCGTAGAACGACAGGTCGGTGCCTTTGGGGAAGTACTGGCGCAGCAGCCCGTTGGTGTTCTCATTGGTGCCACGCTGCCAGGGGCTGTGCGGGTCGCAGAAGTAGATCGGCAGGCCGGTGGCCTCGGTGATCTTGGTGTGCAGAGCCATCTCTTTGCCTTGGTCCCAGGTTAGCGAGCGGCGCAGAATCTCGGGGATCTCGGGGACCTTGGCCGATATTGCCTCGGCCAGGGTCGCCGCGGTGCGATCGCCGAGCAGGTGCAGCAGCACCACGAATCCGGTGGTGCGCTCCACCAGGGTGCCGATCGCTGAGGCCGAGACGGTACTGCCCAAGATCAGATCACCTTCCCAATGACCGGGAACCGCTCGGTCATCAGCCTCGGCGGGACGCTCACTGATATTGATCATTCCCTTGAGCTTGCCTCGGTCATTTTCCCTGCGGCCCTGCGGCTTTCGCTGAACACGGCCGGTACGCAGCGCGGTCTTGATCAGCCGGGCCAACTCCCCGCGCGGCTGGACATAAAAGGCCTGGTAGATCGTCTCGTGTGACACCCACATCTCCGGATCGTCGGGAAAATCCTCCCGCAGCCGGCCCGCGATCTGCTCGGGACTGTGCCGCTGCTCCAAGCGTGCCACCACCTCGGCCAAAAGCGCAGGCCTGGACTCGAGGTGACGCGGTTTGGGGCGCTTGCGGTTAGCCTCGGCGGTGTCTTGGCCCACCCGGGCTCGATACCCCGAACCAGTCTGCCCACGGTCCACCTCGCGGCGAATTGTGTCCCGATGCCGCCCCAACAACACGGCGGCCTGAGCCGGGGTCTGGCCCGTCTCCAACAGTTCCTCCAACCGACAGCGCTCGATGAACGACATCGGCCCACGCGCAGACCTGGGTGGCTCTGGATCAACAAGTGGCGCAGGGGTTCTCGGCACATAACCAGCCTGGTCTACCCAGCGCCGTCCGGTGTGCTCCGACACGCCCGCAGCCACCGCCGCCTCGGTCACCGTGGCACCTGAGTACATCGCCTGCCAAAACCCATCTCGACTGGCCTGCGAATACCGGATGCCGTAGTGCTTGGGATTGGTTTGATAACCCGCCGCCTTGGCCCAGGCCCGGCCAGCACCCCCGTGCACCCCGACCACCGTCGCCGCCGCCGTTGGCGACAGCCCCGAATTCACGGCCTCCCAAAACCGCACCCGAACCGACTCCGACACCCCACGTGAACCCTGCACCCGAAACCCCATCGGACAACACCTCCGAACTCCTCAGGTGTTGCAGCGACCACTTGAGTCCACGTGGAAAGCCAATTGAGGACGGGTATACCGGAATTTTTACCGGATGGTTTGGACCGCAAGTGGATTCGTGCAGGCGTCCGACTTGACGGGAGAGAGGAGAAGAACGTCCCGTAACCAGCGGATACCATACCGCGTTCCAGTTCTGACACCACGTCGACGCTTGGTGGGGGAGCAGGAGTCGCCGACTTTAGGATGGGTGGCGGTGCTCGTGAGTGGTGGTGAGCATATCGGCCTCAAGCCAGAGTTGGATGGTGAGGCGGGACTCGGGGTGAGTGCTTGTCACGAGCATGAGGACTACGGCCAGCCAGGCGCCGTCGTTCGCGCGTCGGATGATCCACGCGATTTGCCGGGCTAGCATCCAGGGCGGGGTAAGAAGCAAACCGCCACTCTTGACCCACATGGGTAGTTCGTCTCGCCCGGGTCGCCCCACCGCGATAGCGGGGAAGGCCCCGGGATACGTCGACGAGGACACGGCGGTCCACGCGATGCAGTGTGTGGTATCCGCAGATCACATCCTGCCATTCATCGAACATACGTGCGAAGTCTAATCGCGATCGTGCGGCGGGTGGGCCCGTTGATCAGTGGACGGTCTGGGCGCGCTGCACCGGGCGGTTCCGGGCAGGTCCTGGTGTCGTGGCGATCGCTTCATCGATTCGGCTGGATGACTCGCCGAGTAGGGGGAGTGGTGCCGTAGCGCAGGTCTGTGTCGTGGGGAGCCACGGTGATGTTGCTGCGCCGCGCACCTACGGACCCTTCGCGGGCGTTACGACGACGGAGTGCCCTTGCGTGGCGCTGACCGTTTTCTCGTGCCGGGCTGAAGCTGGGCCCGATAGGTTTCGGCGGCCGCTGTTGCCACTGCGAGGGCCTCGGTGAGCGTTTGCACCCGCTCGTCGGCGTTGCGCTGGACTTGGGTGAGCTGCTGGGTGTGCGCCTCGCGCAGCGCCTCTCGTTCTTCCCGGGCCTCGTCGCGATAGCGCTCAAGGTCACGAGTCAGGGCGGCCACGGCCGTCCGATCGACTTCTGCTGCCCGTCGTGCAGCCTGAGCCTCAGCCTGGGTCGTGGCCAATTCAACCCGGACGGCCGCGGTCTCGGCGATCGCACGCTGCGTGGACTCACGAGCAGACTCGACCTCGGCTTGGAGCTGTTGGCGCGTTTCGTCGGACTCGCGCCGGGCCTTGTCAAGCTCACGGCGTAGGTCGGCGGCGGCTTCGCGATCGCGCCTAGCTGCGTCGTCCGCGGCTCGCTGAGCGGACAGCGCTGCCGCGGCCTCGACGCGGGCCGCCGACGTCTCCTGCTGCGCCTGTTCGACTTCGGCATCACGTTCGGCCAGGCGATGGTGATACTCGGCCGTCGCTTCGGCCAACTGCTGCTGGGCACGTGCCACCGCCGCGTCGGAATCCGACCGCACCGTAGCGATCTCACCCTCGGCCTGCTCACGAACCCGAGCTGTCTCCGCGGCAGCTTCCTCGGCGAGCTGGTCGGCCTCTTCGCGGTCATGCTCGGCCTGTTGTGTTCGTTCCTCGGCCAGCCGGGCGGCCCGCTCAGCGGCCGCGGCCCGGCGCTCAGCGTCGGTGATCCGGGTGAGCGCATCGCGGTGCGCGTCCTCGACCTCGGCGCCGGCGGCCTCGATATCGCCGGCGATCCGGATGACGGCCACGACGTCGTCGAAATACTGGCGCAGCTCAGCCACCCTTCCTGGGAACTCGGCCAGGCGTTGGTCAAGAGTCGCGCGGGCCATCGACACCGGCGCCGACGTCCCCGAATCCTCCTGGAGGGCAACCCCGCTCTGTTGTGCCCGACGAGCCTTAAAGGCCGTGGCACGGTTGTGCACTGGCCCACCGTCGGCGTCGGCCTGTTCGCAGTACCGCGAGGGGCGGCCGGTCGCGGGATCAGGACGCCGCGACCGCGTGCACCCGGGGTAGCTGCAGTGGTCCCGTTGGGTGTCGGCCGGGCCCTCGGCGGTATCGCTCATACCGGCCATCGTACTAGTTTCGTGACGAGATGCAACGAAACATAATTAACGAAACGAAATAACGTAACGAAACTAGCGTCCAGTCGGTCGAGAGCGGAGTTGCATCTATGCCCGGGCGTTGGCGCGGCGCGCCGCGGGCAGGTCAGCTCAACTGCCCCCGGCGGGTCCGAATGCAGAGGGCTTTGTCATGGTCGGCGCGATGGTGCACGGTGGCTGATATGCCCGGCTGTGTCGGGCCAGCACCAAGAGAAGGGTCGACCGATGACTGCTGGGAACTGGCTGGTGACGGTCGACAAGGAGACCGGCCACAACGGAATTCGTTGCCAGCGCCGACGAGGCATGGCAGCGCAGCATCGACATCGAAAAGGCGAATCCGAGACTGTTCGCGACAGTGGTCCGCAGGATCGAGCCCCGTCAGGTGTGAAAGGCGATTGGGGCGTGGATAAAGGCGCCGGGCGGGCTTGTCAGGTGGTGAGGGTCGGTGTCATCGCCGCGCCGATGATCTTCGTATCACGGGTCGCGATGGTCAGATTGCGACGCAGCGCCTGCGCGATGATGACGCGGTCGAACGGGTCCTTATGACCCCAGGGGAGCCGGCCCGCCAGGATCGCGTCGGGCGATTCGATGGGCAGTTCGGAGGTGCTCATGTCGGCAAGGATGTCCGCCCACGCCGACAACAACGCTTCGCCATCGAGACGTCCGAGCCGGGTCTTGATCGAGATCTCCCAGGCCGACGCGGCCGTTACCCACAGATTCGTCTCGGGGCTGGAGAGGACCGTGAGGGCTGACGGGGCCACCTGAGCGGGATCACTGACGAGCCACAGCAGTGTATGGGTATCAAGAAGGACATTCACTCCTGGTCGCCTTCCCACGCCGCGAGTTCATCGTCGGGCAGCGCGTCGTCGAAATCACTGGGCACCACCAGATTTGGCAACTGACCGAAACGCCGCGGTATCACGGCGATCGGTAGTAGCTGCGCCACAGGTTCGCCGTGGCTGGTGATGATGAACGAGTTGCCGGCCTTGACGTCCGCCAGGAGGCGGTTGAGCTGATTCTTGGCCTCGGTGCTGCTGATTTTCTCAATAGGCATGGCGGAAACGTAGCACGATAACGCCAGTCAAGCTAGACGCGCTAGCGCGAATAGCCGACATAATCTCTATTATCGGCTTAATTTAAGTCTAGCGTAGACCTAGATTTAGGTCTACGCTCGCTATCATGCGAATACTGCCGATCTCTCAGTTGAAGAGCAAGATCAACGAGTACGTCGATGCCGTCTCCGAGACCCGCGATCAGATCACCATCACCAAGAACGGTGCACCCGCCGCGGTGCTCATCGGTGTCGATGAATGGGAATCCATCCAAGAGACACTCCACTGGCTCTCACAGCCCGGCATAGTCGAATCCGTCAGCGAGTCCGAAGCCGATATCGCCGCCGGCCGCACGTACGGCGAGGACGAGATCCGCGCCGATTTCGGCGTCCCGCGGCGGCCTCGCTGAAGTGAACTACGCGACGCGGTTTACAGCCACCGCCCGCCGCGACCTCGAGAAGCTACCGCCGCGGATCCTGGCCGCAGTCATCGAGTTCGCCTTCGGCGACTTGGCGCGACAACCCCGCCGCGTGGGCAAACCACTGCGCGGCGACCTCGCCGGCCAGTACAGCGCCCGACGAGGGCCATACCGTCTCCTCTACCGCGTAGACGACACCGCAGAAATCGTCTGGGTCCATCGCGTTGACCACCGCTCCGACGTCTACCGCCGCCACCTCTAACCGAGTCGAATCGTCACCGTGACGTTTTGGCTCGGCTCACGTTCATCTTGTTTGCCGCCAACGCGCCTCGATCTCGGCAGCAAGCCGCACTAAGAACTCATCGAACGTGAACGCCGGCCTATCAATATCGTTGAAGGCCGAACGCGCCAGATCGCGGAACTCCGTCGGGGCCTCGCGGAAGCCATCAAGGTGTCTATCGCCGGGCTTCCACGCATGGGCATCTAGCGGCGCTGCGGGCGGTGTCTGCTTGTCGGGGCCGGCCGCGCTGCGGTAGTCAGCGGCTTGGATGGTGCCGGCGATTTCAGTGTCACGCTGTTGGAAGTCTTGCAGCAATGCTTTCGCCCGGTTGAGCTGGCCTTGCAGATAGGTGGCCAGCTCCTGTTTCCCGGCGGCGCTGCCGGCGTTGGGCGCCAGGGCGGCGATGCCGGCGCGGGTGTCAGCGATGAGTTGGTCCATGTTGCGGGCGCCTGCGGCGGCGGCCTGTCCGGCGGTGGCCAATCCCGGACCGGCCTGGGCGTCAGCGCTGAGCGTGGTGTCGAATGCTTGGAGCTGATCGGCGTGAGAGGCCATATGGGTCGTGCTGGCCGATCCTTGCCAATTGGCGGCGTCGTGCCCGGCGTGGGCGATCGCTTGTCGACTTGTTGCTAAGTGTTGAGTCGAGGGCAAGGATGCGCCGGTGGGTGCCGCCCCGAACAGTCGGCGCGCCGCACCGAGCGCCTGACCGGTCTCGGTGACGAGCGGATCGAGTGACACGCCCGCCAGTATCGCGCTGCCCGGCCACGATGGCCAACACGGCGACCCGCCGCGGGCCCTGCCTTGAGAATAAACTCCTGCCGAGGTGCGCGAGGTGGGCTTATCGTCAGGGGGTGGGCTTTCTCGACGCACAGTTACGTGAGCTGGTAGCGGTGATTGATCTGCTGCTAGAGGCCACCCGCCTGGCGGAGAGTGGCGGCGTTAACGGCGTTGTCGGCGTCGTTGCTGGACAGCCCGGGCGCGTGGGTGAAGAGTTGGGCGGGCGCGCCGCCGGCGGGTGGCGTGACGCGTATGAGGTCCTGGCGGCCGGTGATGCACGCATTAGCGACGGTGATAGTGCGGTCGCGGCCACGGTCGCACAGATTCGGGAGCGCAGCGCCCAGACGAGGTCGCGGCTAACCGCGATGCGGGCGGAACTTCTGGAGCTGATTGAGGCTGGCGGGCCTGTGGTTGAGACGCACGGCGGTCAGCGTGAATTGATTGAGGCAGCACAGGCCAGAGCCGAGGAACTGCGCCGGATATTCCTGCGGGATCAAGAGTTTTCGGAGCAGATGAGCCGCCAGCTTGTGGCGGCCGCCGGCATCTACCGAGGAGACCACGCACCTTAGGCGACGCGATGTTAGGCCGTTATTCGTCAAGTCCCTGAACCTGGCCGGGGCCGTCGAGCCCGTGTTGGCGGTGGTGTTGTTCTAGTGCGAGGCGTTCTGCGGCGCGCACGGCTTTGCGTAGGGCCTCGGCGTTGGGATAGCCGGCTTCTTCGAGTAGCGCTGGGGTGGGGTTGAGGAGCAGGCTCCAGCCGGGTTTGCGGCCTCGGGCCTGCAGGCGTTGTTCGGCGGCGGCTGCCTTGGCTTTGGCTTGAGGGCTTTGCGCTGCCATCCGCAGTTCGAGGGTCAGTGCTTTGAGTTCGGCGTCTTTGGCGGCCAACTCGTCGGAGTGTTCGAATGGTGCTGGTGGGTTGGCCAAGAAGTCGTCGAGTGCGGCTTGGTCGCGGTCGCGGTCGCGCTGTAGTCGTGCGTGGTGTTCGGGTAGTCCGGTGTAGAGGTTTTCGATGCGGCGCAGCAACCCGAGTTGTTTGGGGCCGTTGACATCAGATCCCTGGCCGGCGGCGGTGGAGAGCAGTTCCATGCCGTCGATTTCGGTGGTGCGCGAGGGCACTGCGAGTCGCAGTAGAAGTTGGTCGTGGGTCAGGTCGCGGGCGGCGAGGATGTCAATGTCGTGGATGGTGGCGCCGATAGGCTCGAAACGGCTGGCGCCGCGGTCTTTTCCGGTGGTGTAGGCGGCGCGGCACAGTGCTGCGAGTGCCTTGGCCGCCGGGACGCGCTCGGTGTAGGTGCGCTCGGCGATGGTGATGCGCGGTGGGCCGCCGCCGGCGGCGTGGGCGGCGGCCGCCTGGGCAGCTGGGGCGAGCTGGTCGATGGCGGCTTGTTTGGTGGGGATGGAGCGCTCGAGGAGGCTGACTTGCCAGTCACGGTTGCGCACGGACTGTTGGTGTGCGCGCTGAAGGGCGGTGAGGCGTTTGACGGTGTCGTCGAGTTCGACTTGGCGGACGTAGCGCGGGTCGCCGGTGGCGATGGCCTTGGTTTCGGCGGCTGCGGCGCCGAGGTCGCCGCCGGAGAGGTCCTCGATTTCGAGGTCGACGACCTCGTTGCGGCGCATCTGTTCGATGAACAGCTGTTTGGCTTGTACTTTTTGCCACATGACGGTGTCGTAGGAGCCTTCGGTGACGTAGTTGAAGATGTCGACACCGTCGAGGTTTTGGTTGCCTTGGCGCAGGATCCGGCCTTCGCGTTGTTCGAGGTCGCGGGGCCGCCACGGTACGTCAATGTGGTGCAGGGCGGCGGCTCGGGCTTGCACGTTGACCCCGGCGCCGATTTTTTCGGTGCTGCCGATCAAGACTGAGACGTCTCCCCTGCGGCACTGGGCGAACAGGGTTTGGATTTCGGTGTCTTTGACGTCGTGGATGAACCGGATCGATTCTTCGGGCATGCCGCGGGCGATGAGTTCATCTTTGATGGCTTGGTAGACCGAAAAGCGGCCCGGGTGTTTGGAGGGGGTGCCGCGATCGCAGAACATGATCTGCAGCGCTCCGGTGCCGGCCGGGGCGCCGGTGTCGGGATGGACGTAGGCGCGCTCGGCGTGGCGGCGGTGGACGATCATGGCCTGCTCGGCGACGGCGGCCGCCCGGCTGCGGGGCGGTTTGGGAAGGTGGGCCAATCGTGGGTCCAACGAGGCGTTTCGGCCGTCGTTGCTGATTTTGAGGGGGTTGTCGCGCTGGGGTTTTCGTGAGTCGAGATGGTCGAGGCGGTAGCCCAGATCGGCGATGAAGTCGACGACTTCGATGTGGGGTTGCAGGCTGATGATTTGGCGTCGACCGGTGCGCAGAGGTGGCAGTTCGACGGGCACTTGGTCGCGGGTGACGACGTCGGTGTAGACCGAGGACAGCGCCAGTAAGGCGGGCAGGTTGGTGAATTTGCCGACCCGGGTGACGGGCCGCAGTTTGGTGCCGGTGGAGTTGACTTCGATGGTGGTGGTCGTGGCGGTAAATGCTGCACCCCAGTCCCCCAGGTCGGCAACCCCTGCTTGTTCGAGAAGGTCGGGGCGCAAGTAGGTTTGCATCACCCATAGCTCGCCCAGGGAGTTGCTGATCGGTGTGCCGGTGGCGGCGGTGGCGACCCGCTCGACGACGCGGTGGGCGGGGATTCCTTTGGCGAGGGCTTCATCGCGGCGCCGCTGGCGTAGTGCGGTGAGTTTGAGGTGCAGGTCTTCGGCGCGCTGGGATGCGTGGGGGCAGGACAATTCTTCGATGTTGCAGGTGCGGCCCAGGTTCTTGTAGGTGTCGGCTTCGTCGATCATCAGATAGTCACAACCGGACTCCTCGAACCGTAGGCCGGTGTCTTTGGTGCCCGCGGCCAACAGCTTTTCCAGCCGTGCCTTGGCCGTTTTGATGGCCAGCTCGATGCGCTTTTTGCTGCTGTCGGATTGGGCGGATTGGAGTTGTTCACGCAGGGTGTCGAGTTGGTTTTCGATGTAGTCGATGCGCATGTCTTTGGACACGTTGATGGCGGTGAACGCCGATTGCGGGATGACCACCAAATCCCAGTCACTCGAGGCTGTTTGGGCGATGAAGCGCCGCCGCCCGTCGGCGGTGCTCGCCGCGGTGCCGAGCAGGATTTTGGCGGCTGGATACCATTGTTGTGCTTCGCGCCCAACTTGTTCGGTGATCGCGTTGGGGACCACTAGCCAGGGTTGGCGCACCAGACCGAGGCGGCGAAGCTCCATCGCGCCTAGCACCATGCTGCCGGTTTTGCCGGCACCGACGACGTGATCGAGCAGCACGCTGGGTTCGGCGATGATGCGCGCGGCGGCGTTGCGTTGATAGAAGTGCGGGGTGAAGTGATCGGAGATGCCGGGAAAGCGCATGTGTGATCCGTCATAGACGGGGGCACGCAGTGAGTTGAAGCGCCGGTTGTATTCGGCGACCAGGGTGGCGCGGCGGTCTGTGTCAGACCACAGCCAGCGGGTGAATTCCTCGCTGATTTTGGCCATTTTGGCTTGGGCGGCGAAGGTGGCTTGCGGATCGAGGATGCCGTCGTCGTCGTTGACCAGGACGGCTTTGGAGTTGCATGCGGCCTCGAGCAGGCTGACCGCGTCGCAGCCGCGCCGGCCGGTTCCCCATTCGTCGGTCATCAGCCGGCCATGGCGTTTGTAGCCGGGGACGTCAACGACCCATCGCCCGCCGATGTGTTCAGCGACCACACCGCTGGTGCCGAACGTCTTTTCGGCGAACGCTGCGACCACGGCGGTCGGGATCCACGGTGCGCCCGGGCGGACCCTGATGTCTTCGGCCTCACGCCAGGGCGGCAGCACCTGTTGGAGAGCCGTGGCGTACTCGTGGTAGATGGGGTTGGTCTGGGCGGCCTCGAACGCCCGAGCAAGTTTGACGCGCACGTTGCCCGACAGCGCGATCACCGCGGGCACGAGTTCGTTGGGATCGTCGAGACTGGGATAGACCAGCCCGGCCATCAGGTCGCGGGCGTCGGACGTGTCGACCTCGAGCAGCCGGGCGATCAGGTCGACGTCGACACGCTGGGTGCGGTCCAGGCACATCGCGAGTGCTTCTTCGGGGGTATCGGCGGTAGCGCGTTCGAGTGGTGGGGTGAGCAGGTCGGTGGAAAAGATCGGGGCTTTGTGGGCGGTTCCGGTGTCTTCGTCGAAAATCTCCAATGATGCGACCAGCGCCCACCCCGGGTCGTGACGCATGCCGCCGTCGAGGTGGCGCCGTTTCTTGTACGGCGCGGGCGCTTCGGCAGCTTCGGTGTCCCACTGGGCGGCCAGCTCGTCGGACACCGGGCCGGTGTAGGGAGGCTCGGGAGTGCCTTCGGCTGTGCGCCAGGCGGTTTCGGCGGCGGTGCGGCGCTGCGCGCGCCGTTGCGGGGTGACGCTGGGATAGACCCAGGTGAATCGGTTCAGGGGTCCGTGGCGGCGCACGTAGTTGTCGTAGAGGGTGTTGAGGTGCCCGCGCAGCTGGTCACGCTCGACAGGTGGGCGGCCGTCGCGCTGGGAGGCGATCAGGCTGGCCGCGACGTCGCGCAGCCCGATCAGCTCGCGGGTTTCGGCGGTCAGCGTGGTGGGAGTTTTGTGGGGCTCCCATTGGTGGCCGGCCCAGTACTCGATGCCGGAGGTGGCCTCGTTGTAGCGCAGCGTGTAGAGCGGGGTGTCCTCGCCAAGGTCGGCGGCGCTGATCAGTCCGTGGTCGAACAGGTCGGCCGAGACGTCGGTGAGATCAGCCGGCGTGGCAGATAATCCGAGGCCACGTGTGAGGGCGGAGTCGATGATCGGGTGCAGACGGGCGCGCAGCTGCTCGGCCAGTTCGGCGCCGGCGGCCCCGCGCACCACGAGTTGGTGCGAGCCGTTGAGGCCGCGGCCCAGCTGTTGATGGCCGAGCACATGGTGAGGGTTGGCGACGAAATAGGAGTTGAGGTGCACGGTTTCGGTGCTACCGGTGTCGGGGTCGGCCAGTTCGACAGGCTCGGTGTCAACCCAGTCAGGCAGCTCGTCGGGCGCCGGCACGTCGGGGTCGCGGCGGCGCAGGATGAGCAGGTCGGTGACGACCTCGGTGCCCGCGACCCGGGCGAACGCCTTGGACGGGAGCCGGATCGCGCCGATGAGATCGGCTTTGGCCGCGATGTCGCGCCGCGCCGAGGATTTCGTCGCATCCAGGGTGTAGCGACTGGTGAGCACGGCCACATAGCCGCCGGGTGCGGTCAGGGCCAAGGATTTGAGGATGAAGTGGTTGTGAATGGAGTGCCGTGCGGGGTTGTGGGCGGGGTCGGTGACCGCGTAGCGGCCAAACGGCACGTTGCCGACCGTGGCGGCGAAGCTGTTTTCGGGAACGCGGGTGGTTTCGAATCCTTCGTGACGGATCTGCGCCGACGGGTAGAGCAGGGCCGCGATCGCGGCGGTGGTGGCATCGCTTTCCACACCAACCATGACCGCCTCGGATGGTGCGTGGGCGATGAATGTGCCTGACCCGCAACCGGGTTCGAGAACGCGGCCTCCGCAAAACCCTGCCCGCCCGAGTGCGTCCCACACCACCGCGGCGATGGCAGGGTCGGTGTAGTGGGCGTTGAGGATCGAGGCCTCGGCCTGGCGGTATTGGTCGCGCCCGAGCAGCTCGACCAGGGTGTCACGCTCGCCGGCGAAGTCGTCGTTGCGCGGGTCGAACACCTGCGGTACCGCCCCCCACCCTGACCAGGCGGCCAGGACGCGCTGCTCGGCTGCGGTGGCGGGGCGCTGGGCGGCTTGCAAGACCCGAATCGTCTGCAAGGCAGCGATGTTGGCGCGGATGCGTGCTTTGGCACCGGAAGGCACCAGGGGCTCAAGGCTGGCCGGGAAATCGGTGGGGCTGGCGAATTCCTCGACGTCACGCTCATCAACTACGGGTGTGGGCTCGACGGCACCCCGGGTCGACGCGGCGGGCTGGGCAAGGGGTGCCTCGATCGCGGGCCGGGTCGGCGGTGGTGACGAGGCAGCCGGCGGCAGCGGGGCTCCGCCGGGATCAATGGTGCGGGGATCGGTGGGCTGATCGAGCGCGTCGAACAGCGAGGGCTGCGCGCCTATCGCTCGGGAAGGCCGTCGTCGCGCAGATCGCTGTAGATCATCTGAGCCAGCGTGCGCGCTAGCGGGTCCCCCGGTCCGTTGGGCAGGGCCAGGCCGTCCTCGGCCCGGGCCGCGAGCAGATATCCGGCCTTGATCCGAAACACCGCCGAGAACCCCGGATCCGGCCACAGACGCCCGATCAGGGCCTCGATGTCCTGGCTGGGTTCGCTGCGATACTGCGGGCGGGTCCAGCGTTGATCCCATGGCAGCTGACTGCGGTCGGGCATCGGCTGATCCTCGCCCCACAGAGTGCTCGCCTGATCGTGCTCGGTCGGGATCTGTTCGTAGAGCTCGTTGCCCAGCACGATCTCCATCGCCTGGCTGCGGGCGGTGTTCAGGAGCCCCGCCTTGGTCAGGTAATCGGGATGCTGGCCGCGGGTTTGGGTCCACTCCCCTACTGCCTGGGCGCCCATCTCGGCCGCCAGCTCGGCCACCCGATAGCTGATCCTGGCCGCCTCGTGGTCGACGAAGGCCTCCCGTTGGGCCGGAGTCCACTGCGGGGGCAGCTGCAGCGGGCCCGCGTAGGCCTGCGCCACGATTTGGCGAATCTCTGGGCTCGTCACTACCACCGTCCCCGCCGAGGATGTCGAACAGACCCGGCTGGTGTGGATCTGGCCGCTTGCTCCGTGCCATATTGTGCGCTCCGATCGGATCGTGTCGGGGTCGGGGTAACCGTGGTTGGCCATGAAGGTCCGCAGGCGACGCTCGGCGAGTCGTCGCCGAGCCGCGGCGTTGGCTTCGCGGGAATTCATGCCGGGTCCAGGTCGAATAGCGTCGGGGCCGAGATCGCCCGGTTGGACCACAGGACCTCCGTGCGGGCTGCGAGCTTGCCGCCTTGGGTAGTGCCAGAGCGGATTTCGACGCGATCCCAGTCGCTGAGCACGGTGTCATAGAGGGTGCTGGCGTAGCCGCTGACGACGACGGCGGCGCGGGCCTCCAGCAGGTGCTCCAATAGTTGGGCGTGCTCGGACTCGCTGGCCATCTCGGTGCGGTAGTTGCGACAGCGGGTGCTGCCCAGGTAGGGCGGGTCGACGTAGAGGCAGACCGCTTCGTGTGCGCCGTAGGCGTCGATCACATCGAGGGCGGGTCGGCATTCCAGGCTGACGTGGTGCAGCCGGCGGGTCGCGGCGGCCATCCTCGCGACGTAGGCATCGAGGTAGCCGGGCATCGCTACCGAGGTTCCGCCGGGGTCAACGTGGTAGCGCCATCCCGTCTTACGCAGGGTTGCGCTGCGCCCCTGGGTGATCCGTACCCAGGTTCTGCGTGCGCGCTCTAGCTCGTCGAGACACTCAAGGTCACCCGCATGGGAGGAAGCGTGTTCTGCGCGTGAATGCGGGGTTAGGGCGCACACCCGGATGAGTTCACTGGCGCGATCGCGCAGCACGCGCCAGAAGGCCATTAGGTCGGCGTCGAGGTCATTGATCGTTTCCATGCGGCTGGGGTATTTTGCCAGCAGGACCGCCAGGCTGCCGGCGAACGGTTCCACGTAGTGCCGGTGTGGGGGTAGAAGTGCCGCAATCTGTTTGGCCACAGACTGTTTGCCGCCGTAGTAGGCCATCGGTGGGGCCGTCATTGCCGTCCTAGCGGTGCTAGCTCGGCGAGTCGTCGCCGCCCTGGTGGGCTCGCGCGCATTCGTCTTTACCCCGCCACCAGGTGGCTGCGCCGCTTCCACGGCGAGAGCGCTTCCCGCATGACTAAGATGACGCTGTCGCGCTGTCTGGGATCCATCGCCGCGGTTCGCAGCAGCTCCTGACGCAATAGCGGCTGCTCAGCCATGTAGCGTGCTGCGCTGTGCCAGCCTGGCGCATCAGGGTTGTCAGTGTGCTCGTCTGGGTTATCGATGGCCTGCAGTACCCACTCGATGCCTTTGCCGGTGACACGGTTCGAGCCCGTGTAGAGGAATGCCGCCAGTGGTCCCTGCGCGGCCGTGATCCAGATGGAGTCCACGTTCGGGCTTGCGGATGCTTGCAGCGGCAGCTTGGCTGTCTCCATGGCCTCGGCGGCTGCGCCGAACAATAGTGTCGGATCAGCAGTGAGGGAAACCAGATTCGGCGTGTTGAGCGGTTGTTCGACCTGATCGATGTAGGGAGACCCTGCGCGCGGAGTTGACGTCAATACGTGAGTTCGCCATGCCCGCACCCACTGCTTCGGCGCAAGGTCGGCGCGCCCCGCGTTCTTCCACGACCACCAGTCTTGAAAACAACGACCTACGGGCCGCTGCGGGTCGCCGGGAAGAAGCTCCGCCACCCGGGCCGCCACCTGGTAGGGCAAGTCGCTGTTGGTCACTGACAAGTGGCGCCGTCCGCCTGGGCTCATGATGTCGTCCCAGACCCACCGACCGATCGGGTCATGCTCATCAGGGGCGATCAGGCGCGGCGGATGATCGGTGAACTCCCATCGCTGGTCGGGGTAGCGCCAACCCAGCACGCAGATCCCATGAATCGCCACGCCCGATTCGAGGTCGATATACATCTGATCGGTGTCGTTGAATACGCGAGCGTCGAAACCTCTGTCACGCAACTGTTCGGCGACGCCCTGGACGTCGCAGGACGATTCGTAACTAACTCCTGTCATCGGTATCTCCTCGTTGGGAACCGTGCTGTCGTCCAATGGAATTCGCGTCTACCCTCGTGCTGTCGTCGCGTCGGGTCGGCACACGCCCGGCGGTGATCAGGAGTTTGATCGGCGCTTGTGACAGCACGTTCCGACATGTCCGTAAAGCCAGCGCGCCAGATCCGCGACGATCGCGAAAGAAGCGGCGTAGTAGGCCACGTCGGGCGCGCGGTGTCGCGCCGGCGCAGAGTTGCGTGAGGTCCCATCCCACCAGCACCCGGGTGACGTCATCGGCGATCACCCAATGGGTGCTCTTGACCGCCGGCGCGACTGTGCTGGCCTGGTGCAGTCCCTCAAGATCGCCCACGGCGCCGTCGATCCGGAACCAGGTGTCGATCTCGGGCGGCGATGCGGTCGGCTGCGCGGCTGTGTAGACCCGTCGCCACCGAACCGGCTGATGGTTAGGTGAATCGACTAGTGCCGCGAGCTCTTTGGCGATACGGCGCTCGCGGAGACGCAGTCGCAAGCTAATCAACACATGCTGTTGGCGGCTCACAGGCGTCGACGTTGGCGGTCTATGCCAGTCGAACGACCCCGAAGGACGGGCGCCGGCGCGGGTGAGGTCGCGGTGATCAGGGTAGGCGATGGTTTGCATTCGCGTTTTCCTCGTCGCTGTTTGGTGTGAATCGACCGGTTGTTGCATCGTTGGTTTCGGCACTGGCCGGGTGCGGGCAGGGAGGTGGAAGTCATGCGCTGGCGGCTCCGGTGGCAGCGAGGTCGGCAGTGCTGTCGGCCTGAGTCGTGTCGTCGATGAGGTCGGCGATCGCGTCGGCGACCAGCTGCGGGGTTTCGTGCAAGAGCATGTGCCCCGCGCTGGGATGCCGGCGCCCTTTAGCGCCGGGTATCGCGTTAAGGATGTCTCGAGCATGGCTGTCGGGGGTGATGAGGTCTGCTCCCCCGCTGACCACGACGGTGGATGCGGTGACGTGCGACAGCATCTGGTACTGGTCGTAGGTGCGCAGGTTGGGTAGGAAACCCGTTGCGGCGCTGAGCATGTGTCCTCGCGCGGCGGCCCCGCACATGGCGCACAGGGCTTGGCGCTCCGGCCCCGCGCAGTGGCCCCAGATGCTGAGCAGGTCGCACACGGGGCGGGCCAGTGCGCACATCATGTGGTCGAGGGCAGCGGTTGGTGTGTGCGAGGCCAGCAGGGACAGTGCCGCGGCCGCCGGAGTGCCCAGCAGTCGCCCCAATCCGCGGTCGCTGAGCCGCCCGGCGGCGGTGGCGATCAGCGCCAGCCCGTGTGGCTGTGCGGTCCGGGTGGGTGTGGGGCGGGCGCAGAAGGTCAAGGCGGCCATGCCGCCCATGGAGTGGCCGCCGATGAAGAGTTGGCCCGTGACTCCCAGCGCGCGTAGGACGTCGCCGAGGTCGTCGGCGAGCTGGTCGACATGGTAGGTGTGCGCGGGCGCGTGGCTGGAGCGTCCGTGGCCACGGTGATCGTAGGTGATGATGCGAACCTGGTCGTCGAATCGACGGCGCAGCAGCGTGATCGGGGTCGACCAGGATGTCTGGTCCAGGCACAGTCCATGCAGCAGAACCAGCGTGCTCTGGGCTGTTGATGGTCCATAGTCGGCGGCCAGTAGCAGTGTTCCGTCGGCGGTGATCACCGGCTTGATATCAGCGTTGAACATCATCGTGAGGTCCTTGCGCGGATCGCCGGGCACTGGCCGGGTTGCGGGGTGACGTGTTGACCAGGTGTGCAGTTCGTTGGTCGGTCATGACTGGGGGTCCTGTCGTCTACGCCGTAGCGCTGTAGCAACCAGACGGCTAACGGCGGGCGCGACGGCGGCGCCGAAGTAAGCGACATAGGTTGTCAGAGCGATCGCTTCGAAGGTGCCGGCTGCGGGCAGGTGCGCACGGTGGGCCAGGACGTAGACAACAAAGGACAGCGGCATGATCAGCTGGCCGGATCGCTGAATCATGGTGGCGCCCAGCGACAGCAGCGCTGCATGTGTGCTGGGCGCTGGGTAACCAGGCGACGTCAGAAGCCCTCGGATGGCCCCGGCCATGATGAGCATGGCCAGCAGGGCGTGGGGAAGGCTGGTCTGGATGAGTGCACCGAGCAGGTAGCGCCCCGTGGTCACGAATTGCTGTGCTGCAACGCTGAACGTGTCGGTGTGCCGGGGTGCGGGTCGAGCGGCCAGGTGTGCCAGTTTGGCGATGGCAGCCGCCAAGATTGTCGGCAGTAGTACGTATCTGACGACGTCGCCGAGGATACGGAACTGGTATCGCAGCGTGGGCGAGATACCACCATAGGTGGCGACGGCGGAGAGAACGTCACGCCATGGCGGCCGCGGCCGCAGCGGGTCGGCGGCGGCGTGGTCAGCTGGCGCGCCGGGCAGGTAGGCCCGGATCAATTGCGCGGGGTCGGCGAATTCTTCAGCGCCGGTGTGGGCCAGGACCTCCCGTGCCATGTGCAGTCGCGGCGATGGATGGCACCAGTAGGCCACGATACGTCCGGATAGGGAACGAACGCTGTCACCCGCCCAGTAGGACTGGGTGGGGTGGCAGTCGATGACGACGACGATGTTGCCCGCCAATAGCGGATGCTGCGCGATCAGTGCGTTGATATCCGTTGTGCCGGATATCCCGCAGCTGCAATCGCGGTGGGGGGCATAGTGATCGCGGCGGTGTCCGCACTGTGCGACGGCATAACAGCCGGCCCACCAGATCGTCGGGTCGTTGCCCACGATGGGCAGCAGGGCTCCGGTGCTGTGTGGGCCAGCGAAGGGATCGACGCGGAAGGTGCGCAACGCTCGCAACGGTGGCGCGGGGTCGGGTCCGGGGTCGGGTGTCTGCTGCCAGACGTGCTCGCCGCCGGGTTGCTGCCCACCTTTGAGGGCAGCGAGAACTTTGGCTGTTTTCTCGGTTTTCCCGATTCCGGGCGCGGTGTCGAGGTTCACAATGACTCCTTAGTCGTCATGAGGCTGGGTTGACGAAAGGGGTTGCAAGTCAGCGTCGCTGGCTTCCCCGCAGCCACCGGGGCCGAAGTCTTGCCAGGCAACGAAGCGCTGCGCACCGTCTGGGCGGGGGCACCAGAAACCCCATTGGCGGCGCCGGGGGCCGGTGAAGACGAGTGTCCAGCACGGTGTTTCGCGGCCATTGGTGTTTTGGATCAGCTCGACGCGGTGCCGGTAGGCGGCGGGGCGGTAGGCGATGCTGCCCGTGCGGCGAAGGGTTCGGCCGGCCGAGGTGACTTCCATGTAGCGCCCGGAAATGATCAACGACACGAAGGGCCACGGATGGTCGTGCGGGACAGGGTCATCGGAGCCGACAAAGTGGTGCAGATAGCAGTTGAACCAGCGGCACCGAGGCCACACAAACCAGCGGTGCAGGTAGGTGGCGCCACCAGCGGTGATGGTCTGATGGGGTCGTCCGCTGCACAACTGGCGAAACCAGCCTCGGGTGTCGGGGACGCTGACGGTGGCACTCATGAGGCGTCGATGCGGTGCATGTGGAGGTGGGCAGTTGAATGCGGCCGTGATGTCGGTGAACCCAGATGCCGATGCATGGATCGAGTCCTTTTACTCGTCAGCCAGCGCGTTAGCGCGTACGAGGGTGGTCCAAGCGACTTTGCGTAGGCCGAGGAATCCGGTGCCGTACACGGGCAGTGCCAGGCGTGCGGGGTGCTCGAATACCCAGTGATAGAACTCGTCGTGACGTGGCGGCGGCTGGCCCCAGGGCTGGCAGCAGCGTGGGCCGGCGGGGTGGACGTCGGTCAAAACGGCGGCACCGAGCCAACCTTGCTGGCGGGTATGCCAGGTGGCATCCAATCCAGCAAGGGCTGCTGCCTCGGCGCCAGCGGAGTCGATGCGGGTTCCGGCGATGATTAGCACCACGCCGCGGTAGCTGGTGGTCCAGGAACGGTTCTCGATGTTCTTGCCGCCCAGGGCCGAGGGGACGAGCAGCAGGGAGGCCTGGGGTGCCCCGCGTTTCCCGGACTGGGAATTTCGTGTTCATTACGCTGCGAGCTGTGAATTCAGGTACTCGGTGCGCACCTCGTGCGGCGTCCGGTAGCCGAGTGCGGAATGAATTCGTTTATGAT
>NZ_UPHT01000126.1 GCF_900566085.1 Mycobacterium attenuatum | reverse complement strand
CTTTCCCACGGTCAGACCGCGTCGCCGTGCCCTGTCCTCATCGGTGAAGGTGCCGTCGGGATTGAGGCAGTCCATGAGTCGCTGAGCCAGCTTGGCCAATTGGTCGGGCCGGTACTGGGTGGCCAGCCGGGCCAGATGGGCCTCGGCTTTCTCGCGCGTCTCGAGGTCCACCTCGACGGGCAGGTGACGAAAGAAGTCGCGGATCACCCGCACCTGGGCCGCGCCGATATGGCCGTCGCGCTGCGCGGCAGCGGTGGCGCTGAGCTGCGGCGCCAACGGCTCGCCGGTCAGCGCGCGGCGGTCACCGAGCTCGGCGGCCTCCGCCACCCGCCGACTGGCCTCCGCCCGCGTGATCCGCAGCCGGGTGGCCAACGCCGCGGGCAGCCGCCTGCCCAACTCCTCCTCGCTGGCCTGCTCGACGATCTGGTTGATCAATGCATGCTCGGCTACCGGTAGCCGGCGTGCCACCCGCTCCAGACGCTCCAGTACCCGCAGCCGCTCGGGCGTGGTGAGAGCGTCGAAAGACATCTCGATCAACTCGTCGACGTCGGCATCGAGACGGTCGAGCACCGCCACCACAGACTCCCGATCCGAACGCATGTTCGAATGCTATCGCGGCCCACCGACAGACTCGTCGGCGACGAAAGCTCGTCGAGCCATGCATCCTCGGGTCCGCATATCCCGGTGCCGGCTTCCAGGGGGCCAGTGAGCGGCATCGGCCGGAATGCCTATCCCGCGACCCGCGCAGTCGCGTAACAGAGCGCACCCGGCAACTCGCAGTATTGGCCATTTCGCTGATGTTTTGCGATCGCCGTATCCGCATGCTGGCTAACATGAGCGAAATCGATTGGAGCGACGTGGGCATGAGCGAGCTGCCAACCGGAACAGTGACGTTGCTGCTGGCTGACATTGAGGGCTCCACACGGCTGTGGGATACGCACCCCGACGAGATGTCGGCCGCTATCACCCGCTTGGATCGGGTGGTATCCGAGGCGATCGCCGCCCACGATGGTGTCCGTCCGGTCGAGCAGGGCGAGGGCGACAGCTTCGTGGTTGCGTTTGCGCGCGCCTCCGACGCGGTGGCCTGTGCAGTGCAGTTGCAGCGCGCGCCGCTAGCGCCGATTAGGCTGCGTATCGGGGTGCACACCGGTGAAGTTCGGCTACGCAGCCAAACCGGGGGAGACGGTAATTACGTGGGGCCGGCGATCAATCGCACCGCACGGCTGCGCGACCTGGGTCATGGCGGCCAGACGGTACTTTCGGGCACCACCAGTGATTTGGTCATCGACCAGCTCCCGACCGATGCGTGGTTGGCCGATCTCGGCAGTTACCCGTTGCGTGATCTGCCTCGGCCCGAGCGGTTTGTGCAGCTGTGCCATCCAGACCTGCGCAACGACTTTCCGCCGCTACGCACGCCGGAAACCGTTGCGACTCGTAATATTCCGGTGCAACTAACGAATTTCGTTGGCCGCCAACAGGAAATCGCGAGCCTGCGCGAAGCGCTGGCGGGCAGCCGGCTGGTCACCCTGACCGGGGCGGGTGGGGTGGGCAAGACGCGGCTGGCGGTGCATGTCGCAACGACGATCGCCGATAAGTTTCGCGACGGCGGGTATTACGTGGATTTGGCGCCGATCACCCATCCCGACGTCGTGCCGGTCACGGCGGCCCGAGCGCTCGCTCTGCCGGATCAACCGGGGCGATCGACGATGGACACGCTGTTGCGGTATATCCGCGAGCGTCAGCTGCTGATCGTGCTGGACAACTGCGAACACCTGCTCGACGCCAGTTCCAAGCTGGTGGCTGCGTTGCTCGTCGCCGCGCCGGGTTTGACAGTCCTGGCCACGAGCCGGGAGCCGCTTGGGGTGGCGGGCGAAGCGGCCTGGCAGGTGCCCTCGCTGTCGCTGGCCGACGACGCAGTCGAGTTGTTCGCCGACCGGGCCCGGTTGGCCAGGGCCGGTTTCACCGTCAGCGACGAGAACGCTGTTGCGGTGAAACAAATCTGCGCCCGCCTCGATGGCATGCCACTGGCGATCGAACTGGCGGCTGCGCGGGTGCGGACCATGTCGCTGACGGAGATCGTCGACGGCCTGCATGATCGATTCCGCCTGCTGACCGGTGGTTCGCGCACCGCGGTGCGCCGTCAGCAGACGTTGCGGGCTTCGGTGGAGTGGTCGCACGCGCTGCTCACCGACACCGAACGCAGCCTGTTTCGCCGGCTGGCGGTGTTTCTCGGTGGCTTCGACCTGGACGCCGCGCAAACGGTTGCCGGAGCCGACGACATCCAGCGTTACCAAGTGCTCGATCAGCTCACCCTGCTAGTGGACAAGTCGCTGGTGCTCGCCGAAAACACAAGTGGCCGAACGCGATACCGACTGCTGGAGACCGTCCGCCAGTACGCACTGGAGAAACTGAGCGAATCCGAAGAGGCCGACGCCATCCGGGCGCGACACCGCGACTACTACACCTCGATCGCTGCGCTGCTGGACAAGCCGGGACGCACCGACTACGAGCAGCTGCTCGTGCAGGCCGAAACCGACATGGACAATTTGCGAAGCGCTTTCACCTGGAGCCTGGAAAACTCCGACCTGGAACAGGCGCTGCGCCTCGCGTCCGCGCTGCAACCACTGTGGCACACGCGGGGCCGCATCCTGGAAGGGTGCGCGTGGTTCGACGCGATCCCCATCGACGAAGCCAGCCAACAGCAAGTCACGGCCGCCACGCGCGCTCGGGCGTTGGCTGACATGGCGGTTGTCACCCTATTTCGGGGCGACAGTACGGCTCGAGCGCAGCGTGCCTTGACGATTGCTCGTGAGCTCGACGAACCGGCTCTGCTGGCGCGGGTCTTGACGGCGTGCGGCATCGTCGCGGGCTACCTCTACGACGCCGAGGCGGCCGCAGTGTACTACGCCGAGGCGGCCGGCCTGGCCCGCGCAATCGATGACCGGTGGAGGCTGAGCCAGATCCTTGCCCAGCAGTCGAATACGGCTGTCATGCAGGGCGACCCGGTCGCAGCCCAAGCCACTGCCGAAGAGGGGCGTGATCTCGCCGACGTCGTCGGCGACCGGTTCGGCGCGCGGCTATGTCGCCTCAGTCTCGGATGGGCACTCTTGATGCGGGGCGAACTAGTCGACGCCGTAGCACAATTTAGCGCGGTGGTGGCCGATTGCCAAGCGTCCCACGATGACTTTCTCACGGCGTCTGGCCTCATGGGCTTGGGTGTTGCGCACGCACAGCGGGGTGAGGTGAGAGCGGCAGCAGAGGCCGCGGAAGTGGCGCTGGAGGCCGTGGCGGACCTCGGCGAGTATTTTTTGGGATTGGGCTACGTGGCCGCAGCGCAAGCGGCGCTGGCCGGCGACGATGTCGCGGCGGCACAGGTCGCGAGCGAGGCGGCCTGGCGCTACTTGAGCGTGGCTCAGCCCAAGATGGCGGTGGCGCAGCGCGGCTTCAACGCCGTCGAAGCCGCGCGGGTATTGGGTGATCTCACCGCGGCCCGCTTGTGGGCCGACGGCGCCGTCGCCGTGGCGACCGGCTGGCACCGGGTGGCGGCGTATCTAGCCCGCGCGCGGGTGGCGACGGCTCAGGGCCTGCAAGACCAGTCCGAACGCGACGCCCACGACGCCCTCGCGTGCGCTGCGGACAGCGGTGTGTACCTCCACCTTGCCGACACCCTCGACTGCCTGGCCGACCTCGGTAAAGGAACGGACAGTTGGAGAGCAGCAAGGCTTTTCGGCGCGGCTGATGCCTGTCGCCGGCGGATGGGGCAGGTACTGTTCAAGATTCACCAAGCCGACTACGAAGCCTCGGTGACCGTCCTGCGAGACGCGATGGGCAACAACGATTTCGATGCCGCATGGGCAGAAGGCACGACTCTAAGCGCCGAAGAAGCCATCGGCTACGCCCAGCGCGGCCGCGGCGACCGCAAACGCGGGTCCAGCGGCTGGGAGTCGTTGACCCCGGCCGAACTCGACGTGGTCCGGCTGGTCACCGAGGGACTGGGCAACAAAGACATCGCCGGACGGCTCTTCCTGTCACCACGTACGGTGCAGGCGCACCTGACGCACGTCTACACCAAGCTCGGCCTCACCTCCCGAGTCCAGCTCGCACAGGAAGCGGCCCGGCGTTCTCACTGATGGGTTGATTACATAGCTCATTTGGGGGATCTATCCGGACAGCTGACTGGCGTGCGACCTCCGCTGCGGTGTGAGATGTTTCGTCAATCCGCGTGATAACGCAGACGGGAGGATCCGATGGCGTCCAGTAGGCGATTCGCGGCGCGTGTTTGGCGGTCAGGGACGCGCGCGCAGCACCGGTCGTGGCCATGCCTGGTGTCCGGGGCGGCGCTAGCCATGCTCGGCGTGTGTGGGGCGACGATGCTTGTGATTGGCCCCCGCGCAAACTCGTCGACGAGTCTGGCATCGCGCGCGGATTGGGTTCTGGCCAGCGCGCTTCCGTCGAATGACGACTTTCCGGCGGATTGGGGCTATGGCCTGTCTGGGTCGTTGCGCCGCTCGTCGCTCCCGGAAACCACTGCCTCGAGCACCGCGCCGCAGCCTGGCCCGTGAGCCGTGTATGAACCGGCGCAGTGCACAAAAATCCCGCAACTGTTGACCATTCCGCCGCGGCACTCGCAGCGGTACTGGACGTGACCGCTACACCCAGCTGATTGCCCGCGACGCTCGAATCTGGGATTGGCCGGCGACCGGGGAAAGCGACGAGCAGGGGCCAATGCGCATTTCGAAATCTCGGTGGTTCCCGACGGTCCGGAGCGCATCGCCAAGTACCTGGATTGGCTGGGCCGGTGCGGGTCCTACCAGGTGACCAACTACGACTTCAACGGGCGGTTCAAAGATCACCGCTCGGCCACCACGGTGCGCAAGGACCACTGGACCGACGACGCCGTTGTCGCCGCCGTCGTCACCAGGACAGTTGTCACCGCCGACACTGACGAACCACCGGCGACCTACCTCGTCAGCTACTACGCGTTGCGTGGCGTCATCCTGGAATGCTCCGCCCACATGGAAACCACCGGGGCTCGCGAGCTGGTGCAGCGCCGTGCCGCCCAAACGCTGCGCAGGCTGCGCGCGCTATGAGCGGCACGTTTGATGACGGCAGATCTGCGGTCGTTCAACAGGATTCGCACGAGCCGCTCTTCGGTGCCGCGCTGTTGCGTTTGGTTGCCATCGCTGCGGTACTGGCCACTGCGCTTGTCGCGCTGCGACATTGGCGACAAACCGTCCAGCCGCTGGCCCCGGGACTGGCGGCGCTGTCTGACCAACAGCTGGCCGACCTGCTTCCCAAACCCGCCGAATTCCCGACAACGTGGACCGTCGACACCAGCACCGAGTGCGACGACAGGTTCGGATACTTCCGAACGCAACCCTTCCATAGCGGTAACCTGGACTACCATCTGCCCGAATGCGCCAACATCAATGAGCTAGCTCCCGGGACCGCCGGCGGCGCTGAAATCGCGGGCCGTAATCCCGCCGATCCGCCCGAACGTGTTGGCCAGCATCCTGACGTCCGCTTGCAAATCGGCCGCGAGTTCAACCAAAGCGGCTTTGACGCGATGACCGCCCGGGTGTCCCGGTGCTCACGATTCACCTTCGCCGACACCATAACCCACACGGTGCGTGTGATCGAAGACTCGCGCTCCGCTCGCGCGCCGCGTCTCTTCCGGATCTCGGTCACCACAGCTTTCGCAGGCTCCACCAACGCCGCGAGGACGCAATACCTTTCCGTCGCACAGCTGTCGAACCTGGTGCTTGTCGGTGACGCCACCACAAGCAAATCAGCATGTCCTCGACGTGCTATTCGAAAGCACCCTGCGCCGCATCGGCTCCGGCGCAGCGCGCCCCTGACCGGGCGCGCGCGAGCACCGAAAACCCGTTCATATAACCGATGTCCGCGCCGAGCCGGCTTTCCGGCCGTCGCCGACACCAGCGGTCCAAGCGCCGAACGCGGCCGCGTTTGATAACGAGCGCGACACATCGAAACCGGGTCTTGAACGGGTAGTCCTCCACGCGGGAATCGTTGAGGTCAGTGATCCACTGCAATCTTCGATCCAGAAGTTGAGGAGAATGAAATACTAACGCAGACAAGCACCCACGTCACATCAGTGATAGGCGGTGAGATCGTCGAAGAGTCCGACCTCGGTGCCATCCAGCGGCTGACGGCCGATACCTTCCCCATCCTCAAGGGGCTGTCGATCAAGCGGTTGCTGTTAACCCGGGCGCGATGCGGACGCCGCACTGGCAGCCAATACCAACGAACTGACGTACTGTGTTTCAGGCACCGCTGTGGTCTCGGTCCTCGACACCGGTAGCCAGTTCGCCTCAGTCGTGGTGCACGCCGGCGACATGTTCCACATCGACTCCGGTTCGATGCACCACATCGAAAAACATCGGCGCCGACGTGTGCGAATTCATCATCCCGTTCCGCAACGAACGGCCCACGGGCTTCGGGCTCGGGGCAGCGTTTGGGGCGATGACCGATGCGGTGCTCGACAACACCTACGACCTGCCGGCCTCGGATTTCGCGGCGATGCGCCGCAGCACCACTAACCGCGCCCCAGCCGCCCGCGCCGGGGCATCCGATGTTCCTGACACGGCGTACTTCAATGACCCACACAAGTTTTCTGTCGATGCGATGACTCCGCCGGTGAGCATGGCGGTCGGCTCGGCCACCGCGCGGCTGCAATAGTGGCTGGCGCTCGAAGATTTGTCGATGTACTCCCTGCGAATCCGCGAGGACGGGGTGCGCGAGCCGCACTGGCATCCGATCACCACCGAGATGGCTACGTCAACCGGGGCTCGCATGACCGTGATGAGTCCCGGGCACGCGCCGTCAGTTAACCCCGCTGAGGAACTCAACGACCACGCCGCGAAACCAGAGTGACGCGAGTGACTGTCCTGTCAACGACGCCGCGTCCCCGCGCCGAACCTGCCGAGCGAGGTCCCGCGACTTGTCGGCACCGAGTCCTACACTCGCGGTGCCTTGATAGACATGCGCTTCAGAGGGAGGTGCCGGGATGCGATTCCTGCACACCGCCGACTGGCAATTGGGCATGACCCGGCACTTTCTCGCGGGTGATGCCCAGCCACGCTATTCCGCGGCCCGCCGCGACGCAGTCGCCGGACTCAAAGGGCTGGCCGCCGACGTCGGCGCCGAATTCGTGGTGGTGGCCGGCGACGTCTTCGAACACAACCAACTCGCTCCTCACGTGATCGGCCAATCCCTGGAAGCCATGCGCGCCATCGGAATTCCCGTGTACCTCCTGCCCGGTAACCACGACCCGCTGGACGCCTCGTCGGTCTACACCAGCGCGCTGTTCAAGGCCGAACGCCCAGACAATGTGGTGGTGCTCGACCGGCCCGGCGTGCATGAGGTGCGGCCGGGTCTGCAGATTGTCGCTGCACCATGGCGGTCGAAAGCGCCCACCACGGACCTGGTCGCCGAGGTGCTGGCAACCCTGTCCGCAGCGGATGACACCCGGGTGCTCGTCGCCCACGGCGGCGTGGACGTCTTGGACCCCGACCGCGACAAACCCTCGCTGATCCGCCTCGCCGAACTCGATCGGGCAGTGGCCGGCGGCCTGATTCACTATGTGGCCCTTGGTGATAAACATTCGCTGACCAACGTGGGCGCCAGCGGCCGGGTGTGGTACTCGGGCTCCCCGGAAGTGACCAATTTCGATGATGTCGAAGCGGACCCCGGTCACGTCCTGGTGGTGGACATCGACGAAAGCATCCCCGAAAGGCCCGTAACCGTCGAGCCCTGTCATATCGGCCGCTGGCGTTTCGTCACGTTGCACAACCAGGTGGACACCAGCCGCGACATCGCCGATCTGGACATGAACCTGGACCTGATGACCGACAAGGAACGCACCGTAGTGCGGCTGGCACTGACCGGTTCATTGACGGTCACCGACCGCGCCACCTTGGATGCCTGTCTGGACAAATACGCGCGACTGTTCGCCTGGCTGGGTCTGTGGGAGCGTCACACCGACCTGGCGGTAATACCGGCAGACGGCGAATTCGCCGACCTCGGCATCGGCGGGTTCGCCGCCACCGCGGTCGATGAGCTGGTCGCAACTGCACGCGCGGGCGACACCGAATCGGCTAGCGATGCTCAGGCGGCTCTGGCGCTGTTGCTTCGGCTCACCGACCGGAGCGCCGCGTGAAGCTGCACCGGCTCGTCGTGACGAACTACCGCGGGATCGCCCACCGGGAGATTGACTTCCCTGATCACGGGGTAGTGGTGGTCTATGGTGCCAACGAGAGCGGCAAGTCGTCGATGATCGAGGCGCTGGACCTCCTGCTGGAATCCAAAGACCGCTCCACGAAGAAAGAAGTCAAGCAGGTCAAACCCACCAACGCTGACGCCGGCTCGGAAGTCACTGCCGAAATAAGCTCTGGTCCTTATTGTTTCGTATATCGTAAACGATTCCACAAAAAACCCGAGACCGAGTTGACGGTGCTGGCGCCGCACCGCGAGCAGCTGACCGGCGACGAAGCGCACGATCGGGTTCGGGCGATGCTGGCCGAGACGGTCGATACCGAGCTCTGGCATGCCCAGCGAGTGCTGCAGGCGGCGTCGACGGCCGCGGTGGATCTGTCCGGGTGCGATGCGTTGTCGCGCGCGCTCGATGTCGCCGCCGGAGCCCACGCTTCCCCCTCCGGCGCCGAACCCTTGCTGATCGAACGGATCGATGCCGAGTATGCGCGCTACTTCACCGCGACCGGCCGGCCCACCGGGGAGTGGGCCGCCGCCATCAACGAACTCGCCCAGGCCGACGCCGCGGTGGTGCAGTGCGCCGCTGCCGTCGCCGAGGTCGACGAGCGGGTTCGTCGCCATGCCGAGCTGACCCGGCGGGTGGCCGAATTAGCGGAACAACGGGCCGCTGCCGGTCCTCGGCTCGTCGCGGCGCAGGCCGCGGCGGACAGGATCGCCGCGCTGACCAACCAAGCGCGGGAAGCACAACTCATCGCCGCCGCTGCGGCCGCGGCCAGTGCCGCATCCACGACAGCACATGCCGAGCGGCTGGGCCTTGTCGCCGACGTCGACGCCGGCGGCGCGGCCGTCGCGGCCCTGCAGGCCGAAGCGCACCAGGCCGTCGAGCGGCAGGCGGCGGCAACCGCGGCGGTAGCTGCCTGCGACGCCGCCGTCGAGCAGGCCATGCACGCGCTGTCGGCCGCACAGCGTCGCGCCGAATCCGCGCGGCGCTCGCTCGACCAAATCGTCGATCGCGAGGAGGCTGACCGGCTAGGGGCTCGGCTGGCCAGGATCGACACCACCCGGCGCGAACGTGATCGCCTCGATGCCGAGCTGGCCGCGGTGACCGTTACCGAACAGGTGATGCGCCGCATCGACGAGGCGGCTGCGGCTGCGGATCGGTCAGACGGACAGCTCGCGTCGATCTCCGCCGCGGTGGAGTTCACCGCCGCTGTGGACATCGAGCTTGTCGTCGGCGAGCAGCGGGTGTCGTTGCCGGCCGGCCAATGCTGGTCGATCACGGCCGCCGGGCCCGCCGAGGTGGTGGTGCCGGGTGTCCTCACGGCGCGGATCAGCCAGGGTCTGGCCGCGCAGGAGGTGCAGGCTAAACACGTTGCGGCACAACAAGAGCTGGCCCAAGCATTGACAGCCGGTGGAGTAGCGGCCGTGGCGGATGCGCGCGCTGTCGACCGGCGTCGCCGGGAACTGCAAAGCACGTGCGATCAGCTGACCGCCACCCTGGACGGCCTGTGCGGAGACGACCAGGAGGATCAACTCCGAGCCCGACTGGCGCAATTGCAGGCCAGCCAACCCGCCGAGCCGGATCTGTTCGCGACGGATGCCGCGGCCGCCCGAGGCGAACTGCAAGCGGCCGAGGCGGCCCGCATGGCCGCGGAGACCGAGTGCGAAACCCGGCGCCGGACTGCCGCAGCCGCTGCTCGCCAGCTGGCCGAGATATCCACGCAGGCAACGGTGCTTGGGCATCAGGAAAAAACGCGGCGCGCCGAACTCGACTCGGCCCGTGCCCGGTTGGCGCAGGAACGGTCCTCGGTCAGCGATGCAGGCCTTGCGGTCAAAGCCGACGCGGATCTGCGCGCGCGAGAAACGGCCGAGCGGCGGGTGGGCGAGCTGGCCGAAGCGCTTGCCGCCATGGCGCCCGACGCGGTGGCCGCCGAGCTGACCCAAGCCATCGATATGGCGGAGTCGCTGCGCCAGCGCCATGACGATGCCCTGAACACGTTGCGAGAGATCAGCATTGAACTCTCGGTTTTCGGCAGCGAGGGCCGGCAAGGCAAGCTCGACGCCGCCGAGACGCAGCGTGAGCACGCCGCTGGCCGACATGCCCGCGTCGGCCAGCGGGCCAGGGCCGCGCGCTTGCTGCGCTCGGTGATGGCGCGCCACCGCGACAGCGCCCGCCTGCGTTACGTCGAGCCGTATCGCGCCGAGTTGCATCGGCTCGGCCGGCCGGTGTTCGGGCACACCTTCGAGGTTGAGGTCGACAGCGACCTGAAGATCTGCAGCCGCACCCTGGACGGCACCACCGTGCCCTACGAGTCGTTGTCCGGGGGTGCCAAAGAGCAGCTCGGCATCCTGGCCAGATTTGCCGGGGCTGCCCTGGTTGCCAAGCAGGACACCGTACCGGTGGTGGTCGACGACGCGTTAGGGTTCACCGATCCAGACCGGTTGGCCAGGATGGGGGAGGTATTCGACACTGTGGGCACCCATGGACAGGTGATCGTGTTGACGTGCAGTCCCGACCGCTACGACGGTGTCGCCAACGCGCACCGCATCGATCTCCATGCCTAGCGATCCGCGGCTGTCCCGCGGTTCACCGGCAACAGACATCCAGTGCGACTACGTGGTGGTGGGCACCGGCTCGGCCGGGGCGGTCGTGGCCAATCGGCTCAGCGAAGATCCGACCACGTCGGTAGTGGCGCTGGAAGCCGGCCCCCGCGACAAGAACCGCTACATCGGCATCCCGGCGGCGTTTTCCAAGCTGTTCCGCAGCGAGGTCGACTGGGACTACCTGACCGAGCCGCAGCCGGAGCTTGCCGGTCGTGAAATCTATTGGCCCCGGGGCAAAGTGCTCGGCGGTTCGTCGTCGATGAACGCCATGATGTGGGTGCGCGGGTTCAAAGCCGACTACGACGAGTGGGCCTGGCGGGCCGGCCCGCAATGGTCGTACACCGAGGTGCTCGGATACTTTCGTCGAATCGAAAACGTCACCGCCGCCTGGCATTTCGTCAGCGGCGACGACAGCGGGGTGACCGGTCCCCTGCACATCTCCCGTCAGCGCAGTCCGCGGCCGTCGACCGCGGCCTTCCTGGCCGCGGCACGTGAGTGCGGCTTTGCCGGTGCGCAGCCCAATTCGGCAGAGCCGGAAGGCTTTTGCGAGACCATTGTCACGCAGCGCCGCGGTGCGCGATATAGCACCGCCGACGCCTACCTCAAGCCCGCGATGCGCCGCAAGAACCTGCGTGTGCTCACCGAGGCCACCGCGACGCGAATCGTCTTCGACGGAAACCGCGCGGTCGGCGTGCAATACCAGCGCGACGGCCAAGCCGGTGTGGTTCAGGCTCGTCGTGAGGTGGTGCTCTGCGGCGGCGCCGTCAACAGTCCGCAACTGTTGATGCTTTCCGGCATCGGGGACCGCGATCACCTCGCCGAGCACGGCATCGAAACCGTCTACCACGCGCCCGAGGTAGGGCAGAACCTGCTGGATCACCTGGTCACACCGATGGGGTTCGACGTCGCCGGCGACAGCCTGGCCGCGGCCGAAAAGCCGCGACAGGTGCTTGACTATCTGCTGCGGCGCCGCGGGATGCTCACGTCCAACGTCGGCGAGGCATACGGCTTCGTCCGCAGTAGACCCGACCTCGCGCTGCCTGATCTGGAGCTGATCTTTGCCCCGGCACCCTTTTACGACGAGGGTCTGCGCGTCCAGCCGCCGGGCCACGGGGTGGTGCTCGGGCCGATCCTGGTCGCCCCGGAAAGCCGCGGCCAGGTGACGCTGCGCTCGGCAGACCCGCATGCCAAACCGGTTATCGACCCGCGCTACCTCTCGGATCGCCACGGAGCCGACCGGGCCGCGATGATGGCCGGCTTGCGGATGTGCGCCCGCATTGCCGAGGCGCCGGCACTCAAACGTCTGCTCGGGCACATCGCCCGGCCGCGCAATTGCACCGGGCTGAACGAGGCAACGCTCGAGTTGGCGCTGGAAACGTGCTCGCACACCCTGTACCACCCGCTGGGCACCTGCCGGATGGGCACTGACGACAACAGCGTGGTCGATCCGCAGTTGCGGGTCCGCGGGGTCGAGCGGCTGCGGGTCGCTGACGCATCGGTGATGCCGAGCACCGTCAGGGGACACACTCATGCGCCATCGGTGCTGATCGGAGAGAAGGCCGCCGACCTCCTACGCGGCTGAGGCACCACCGCTGAACTGCCGGCCTCGGCGGTTCTCGGCAGAATGGTACCCATGGCGGGGCAACACCGATGACGATGAATGCCAAACGGCGCCGGGTGCACGACAAGTTGGCGAAACTGCCGGGGGTACGGCCGGTGCGCCGGCCGGTATCACCCGGCAGTGACGACGAGTTCGATCTGTACTACGTGCGCACCGGTCGCAAATCTGCGCATCCGCTGGTCATCATCCCGGGCGGGCCGGGAGTGGCGTCGATGCGGCTCTATCAGGGACTGCGCCGGCGCGCCGCCGCGGCCGGTCTGGACGTGATCATGATCGAGCACCGTGGCGTCGGCATGTCGCGCCACGACGACTCCGGTGCCGATCTACCGCCGCAGGCGCTGACCATCGACCAGGTCGTCGACGACGTGGCGGCGGTCCTCGACGACGCGCACGTGGACTCGGCCGTCGTCTATGGCACGTCGTACGGCACCTATATCGCGGCGGGCCTGGGGGTGCGTCATCCCCGCCGCGTGAAGGCGATGATCCTCGATTCTCCGGTGCTGTCGCGCCACGATATCGCGCTGGCGCGCGACGCTCTCCGCAGGCTGCTGCTGAAGGGCGATGGTCCGGAGACGGCCGCGCTGGCGCCCAAGGTTCGTCGGTTAATCGACTCCGGGGTGATGAGCGCGTCGGCGGCCCAGGTCGCGGCGGCGATTTACGGCTACGGCGGGGCCAAGCTCCTCGGCCGGCAGCTGGACTTGTTGCTCGACGGCCGAACCATGTTGTGGCGTGCGCTGTGCCGGGTCACCACCGTGGTCGACCGCAAGGTGCCATACCGCTACGAGAACGATCTGGTCAGCCGTATCGCATTCCGCGAACTGGACTACGCCGCCGAACCGGACGGCCTGCCCCTCGACCCCGCGGTGGCGATGCGGGAAACCCTGACCGCCACAGCTGTTTTCGAAGCAGAACCATATGACCTGGTGGCCGAGATGCCGAAATTTGGCTGGCCCACGGTGCTGGTTTCCGGTGGCCGCGACCTCATCACCCCGCCCGCGGTGGCGGAACGTGTGGCGTCGCTGGTGCCCGGCGCGGTGCTCTTGGAGCTGCCGACCATGGCGCACAGCGCCCTGGATTTCCGCGAGCCCGCCGCCCTGGTCATCGCGGAAGCGGTATGCCTCGGCGAACACAACCGGCTCGCCGACCAGGCGCCCATGCTCGACGCGATGCCGCCACGCGCCCCGGTGCGGCTGCTGTGGAAGGCCATCGACATGGCTGCCGCGGCGGAGGCGGCCGTCCTACCGGCGCGGCGCCAGGTCGGCCAGGTCAGTCCCGCATGAATCCGATCGCGGTGTAATCCAGGTCGGCCAAGCCTGTGGCGCCGAAGTTGGCCAGCGTGCTGCGCACCGCAATGGTTCCGGGCGATTGGGTCAGCGGCAGGCTGAATCCTTCCGCCCACACCAGTTTGTCGACCTCGTTGGCCAGCTCGCGCGCCTTGGCCGGGTCGAGTTCCTGCAGCGTCCGCTCGATAGCGGCGTCGATCTCGGGGCTGCCGATTTTGCCGAAGTTGCTTTCCCCGTCGGAGGTGTAGATCTGGGTGAGCGACGACAGCGGAAACGCGTCGCCGACCCACCCGAACAAGGCGATATCGAAAGCTCCTACGTTGATGTAGTTACTGAAAAAGCCGCTGCCGGAACGGGATTGCAGCTCAAGGCGAACGCCGATCGCAGCCAGGCTGTGCTGAGCGACCTGCCCGAACTGCCGAGTGCTCTGGGCGTCGTAGAACAGCAGGCGTACCACGAGTTGGTGGCCGTTCTTCTGCCGGAACTTGCCGTTGAGCTTCCAGCCCAGGGCGTCGAGGTCCCGCTTGGCCTGCTCCGGGTCATAGGGGGTGCTGTTGTCTTGATAGCCCTCCTGCCCGGCGACAAAGATGTGATTGTTCAGCGGGCTCGGATCGCTGGTGAGGCCGTAGAGGGCCACCTTGGCGATGGTCCGGCGGTCGATCCCCTTGCAGATCGCCAGCCGCAGCGCCGGATCGGCGAGAATCGCCCCGGGCGCGCCGTTGATGGTGAAGTGACTCCAGCTCGGAGCGGGAGCCCGCCGGATGGAGATGCCCTTGGTGCGCTCGGCGATGGTGAGCTGATCAAGCGAGCCGATTCCGGTCGCGTCGATCGTCGCGTTCTGCAGCGCCGGCAGCCGTGCCGCGTCATCCAGCACCAGGTAGGTGATGCTGTCCAGCCGCGGCCGCTGGCCCCACCATTTGGGGTTGCGGGTCAAGACGATTCGCTGCGTGCTGCGGTCCAGCGAGCTCACGATGAACGGGCCGGCCGACGGGCCCGGCGCGTTCAGCTGGCCCGTGTTGAATGCCTCGGGCGTGGCGGTCATGCTGGCCGGCAGCAGCATCCCGTTGCCGGCGAACATTCCGCGCCACTCCGCGTAGTGTTTGGCGAAGGTCACCACGGCTTGGCGGTCGTCGGCGCCCCGGGTCACCGAGGCCACGCGGTCGGAGCCGTTGAGCGACGCGATCGCGAAGTTCTTGTCGGCGCCGCTGGTCGCGTGGATTTGGCTGGCGATGTCGCGCCAGGTGATCGGCGTGCCGTCGGACCAGAATGCCTTGGGATTGATGGTGTAGGTGATGACCTGCGGGTCGGTCTGGGTGAGTTCGACGCTGGTGAAGTAGTTGGTGTCGACTGTGGTCGAGCCGTCGGGCCCGATGACGAACGCGCGCGGCAAGGTGGCCTTCAGCATCGCCGAGACCTCGGCCGAATTACCGTCGATGTGCAAGGTGTTGAAGTTGGGCGGGAAGTCGCTGAGCGCCAAGCGCAGGTTGCCGCCGTCGCGCAGCGTGGCCGGATTCTGCGGGTTGATATCGCTGGTCGTGCCGACGGCGCCATTGGGTGCGCCCGACGGTGTCACGGGCGCGGCCGAGCAGCCGGCGACTATCAGGGCGGCGATCAGCAGCGCAAGGATGACGCGGGTCCGGTTGGTCATGATTGCCTGGGATTTGGTTGCGGCACCGCTCCAAGCAGCCGCCGCGTGTACTCGTGTTGCGGATTGGCGAAAACCTCCCGGCTGGCACCCTGCTCGACGATGGCGCCGGCGTACATGACGACGACATCGTGGGCGAGATGCCTGACCACCGAAAGATCATGGGAGACAAAAAGGTAGGAGAGCCGCAATTGCTCTTGCAGGTCCAGGAGCAGGTTGATGATCCCGGCCTGGATCGACACGTCGAGCGCGGACACCGGCTCGTCGAGCGCCAGGATCTTGGGCTGCAAGGCCAGCGCCCGTGCGATACCGATGCGCTGCTTCTGCCCGCCGGAGAACTCCGCCGGATAGCGGCTGGCATCAGAGCGGCGCAGCCCGACGATGTCGAGCAGTTCGGCCACCCGCGCGTGGGTGTCGGTTTTACTGAAGCCGTTGGCCTGCAACGGCTCGGCCAGCAGATCGGAGACGGGAAGCCGCGGGTCCAGCGAGGCCACCGGGTCTTGGAACACGACCTGGATGTTACGGCGCAGCTCGCGCCGGGTCGACGGCGTCAGGGTAGCGACATCGGCGCCCAGCACTTCGATCGATCCCGATTGCGGCACAACTAATTCCAGGATCTGATGCAATGTGGTCGACTTGCCCGAGCCTGACTCGCCGACGATGCCCAGCGTGCGGCCCTGCTGCAGCTCGAAACTGACACCGTCCACGGCGCGAACTTCACCGATCGAGCGGCGCAACAGCAGGCCTTTGGTCAGCCGGTAGGTCTTGACCAGTCCGCTCACCCGGACGACGACCGGTGTGTCACCGATATCCGGTGCGATGCGCTCGGTGTTCACGCCGTAGATGTCGGCGGCGCTGCGGCCGTCGACCTGGTCGGTGCGGATGCAGGCTGCCCGGTGATCCGCGCCGACCTCGATCAATTCGGGCTCGGCGCTGCGGCATTCGTCGATCACCAGCGGGCAGCGCGGCGCGAACGGACAACCGGGCTCCAGACCGGCCAGTGATGGGGGCGTACCGGGAATGGGCACCAGCCGGGTACCCTGTTCGGCATCCAGTCTGGGCACCGACCCCAATAACCCAATGCTGTAAGGCATTTGGCGATCGCGATAAAGATCGTTGACTGTAGCGGACTCGACGACCCGGCCGGCGTACATCACCAGCGCCCGGTCGGCGAACTCGGCGACCACCCCGAGGTCATGGGTGATGATCAGCACCCCGGCGCCGGTGACGTCGCGGGCGGTCTTGAGCACCTCGAGGATCTGCGCCTGCACGGTGACGTCGAGTGCGGTGGTCGGCTCGTCGCAGATCAACAGATCCGGGTCGTTGGCTATCGCGATGGCGATCACCACCCGTTGCCGTTCGCCGCCGGAAAGCTCGTGTGGGAAGGCGCGGGCCCGCCGCTCGGCTTGCGAAATGCCTACCAGCTCAAGCAGTTCCACCGCGCGCCGCTGGGCTTGCCGCCTGCCGACGCGGGGTTGGTGCACCCGGATTGCTTCGGCAATCTGGTCTCCGACGGTGTAGACGGGGGTCAGGGCAGACATCGGATCCTGAAATACCGTGCCGATCACCTTGCCGCGGAACCGCGACATCCCGTCGTCGCCAAGGCCCAGCAGTTCGGTTCCCTGCAGCCGCACCGAGCCACGTACCTCGGCGTACTCGGGCAGCAGGCCCACGACCGCCATGGCGGCCGCCGATTTGCCCGATCCGGACTCGCCCACCATCGCCACCACCTCGCCCGGATCGACGTGGTAGCTGATGCCGCGCACCGCGGTCACCGGATCACCGTCGGTGGGGAAGGCGACGGCCAGATCGGTCACCTCGAGCAGCGCGGTCATCGCTCACCGCGGCGCAGTGTTCTGCTGCCCGGGTCGAGGGCGTCGCGCAGGCCGTCGCCGGTCAGGTTGGCGCACACCAGAATCAGCACCAGTACCCCGGCCGGAAACAGAAACACCCACGGGTACGTCGTCGCGGATTGGGTGCCGTCGGCGATCAGCGTCCCCAGTGACACATCGGGCGGCTGGATGCCGAAACCGAGGAAGCTCAAACCGGTTTCGGCCAAGATCGCGGACGCCACGTTCAGGGCCGCGTCGATGATCAGGATCGACGCCACATTCGGAATCACGTGACCGGTGATGATCCTGCGGCTGGAAACCCCCATAAACCTTGCCGCACGGATGAATTCGCGCTCTCGCAAGCTCATCGTCATGCCTCGCACCATGCGGGAGCTGACCATCCAGCCGAAGCCGGCCAGCAGCAACACCAGGAACATGATGTTGGCCGAATTCCTGGTTCGCGGAGTGACGATGGCGATCAGGATGAAGCTGGGCACCACCAGCAGCAGGTCGACCACCCACATGAGTGCCCGGTCTCGCCAGCCGCCGAAATACCCCGAGATCGCCCCGACGGTAGCCGCGATGCCGGTGGAGATGACGGCTACGCAGACACCGATCAGCATGGACTTCTGCATGCCTCGCAATATCTGCGCGAGCAGATCTTGGCCCAGCGCGTTGGTGCCGAGCCAGTGCCGCGTGTTGGGCGGTTGCAGCAAGGCGTCGAAGTCAAGGTCTTCATAGGAATAGGGGAGCAGCGAGGGCAGCGTGTAGCAACCGACGAACAGCAGCACCAGCACGGCGAGGGAGACCACCGCGGACCGGTTGCGCAGGAAGCGGCGCAGCACCAGGGCGCGCCGCGACGTGAAGTCGGCGACCTCGGGCTCGGCTAAGGCGGTCATGCCACTCGCACTCTCGGATCCAGGGCCGCATAAATGACGTCGGAGAGCAGGCCGGCCAGCAGGACCACGGCGCCGGAGAACACAGTGATCGCTGCGACGATGTTGGTGTCCTGGGTGGAAATGCCGCGGACCATCCATTCGCCCATGCCGTGCCAGCCGAAGATCTTCTCGACGAAAACCGCTCCGGTGACCAGTCCGGCCACGCCGTAGGCGAACAGGGTGGCCATTGGTATCAGGGCGGTCCGCAGACCGTGTTTGATCAGCGCGCGCCGCCGCGTCAGCCCCTTGGCGCGGGCGGTGCGAATGAAATCCTGGCCCAGGACGTCGAGCATCGCGTTGCGTTGATAGCGGCTGTAGCCGGCGGCAGCTCCGAGCGCCAGCGTGAGTGAAGGCAGGACCAGATGCTTCAGCCGGTCAGCGAAGGCTTCCCACGTCCCGGCCGCCACGCCGGGTGCGGTCTCGCCGGTGTAGTCGAACAGTTGCAGACCCAGCGCCCAGTTGACCCGCAGGGCGCCCAGGATCAGCAGGTTGGCCACGACGAAGGTCGGCGTGCTCAGCAAGAGCAACGCCAGCATGGTGATGACGCGGTCACTGAGCCGGTATTGGCGGATGGCGCCCCAGGCCCCGATCGTCACCCCGACTATCGTGCCGACCACAGACCCGATGATCAGTAGCCGCAGGCTGGTTCCGATGCGCCGCCCCAGCTCGGCGCCGACGGGTTGGCCGGTGATGGTGACCCCGAAGTCGCCGCGAACGGCATGGGAAACCCAGTTGGCGTAGCGGACCGGAATGGGCCGGTTCAATCCCAGCTGGGCGGCTTTGGCGTCGATCACCGCCTGCGGCGGCCGGGGACTGCGCTGCATCAGGCTCTCCAGCGGCGAGAACGCAAGTGAGGTCAGGCAGTACGTCAAGAAGGATGCCAGCGCCAGCAGCACGAGGTAATTGAGCAACCGGCGCGCCAGAAAGCGTGTCATGCCCCGCCACCGTGCCGCATTGGGACAGGGTAGCGAGCCTCGGTCACAGATGGTGCACCTCTTGGATCACCTGCACATTTCATGACTTCTGAACATTTACCGAACGGCGCTCGGACAGGCTTTCCGCGGACTCGGGCTGGCCTTGGCCCGTTTGACGACGCATGGAGGACGCAGATGTCGTTCGTGACCGCAGTACCCGACTTCGTCGGCGCCGCAGCAACCGAGCTAGCCAATATCGGTTCGACGATCAGCTATGCCAATGCGCTGGCCGCCCTGCCGACGACGGCCATCCCCGCCGCAGGGGGCGATGAGGTCTCGGCTGCCATCGCGGCGTTGTTCGGGGCGCACGCCCTGCAATATCAGGCGATCAGCGCCCAAGTGGCAGTGTTTCACGACCAATTCGTGCGCAATCTGCAAGCCAGTGTGACCGCGTATGCGAGCACCGATGCGGCCAGTGCCCTTGCCGCAGCAGAACAACAAGTCCTCGACGTGGTCAACGGTCCCGCCAAGCTGCTGACCGGGCGCCCGTTGATCGGCGACGGCGCCGACGGAATAGCCCCCGGCCAAGACGGTGGCGACGGCGGATGGTTGATCGGCAACGGCGGCGACGGCGCCGACGGCGCGGCACCGGGTCAGGCCGGTGGTCGAGGCGGCGACGCCGGTTTCATCGGCAACGGCGGGAAGGGCGGCAGGGGCGTCGATTTCCGCGTGATCGACGGATTGCAGGGCGGGTTCGGTGGCCGGGGAGGCAACGCCTGGGGATTCGGTAACGGCGGCGCCGGCGGGGCGGGCGGGATGCTGGCCGATGGCGGTCGGG
>NZ_UPHT01000139.1 GCF_900566085.1 Mycobacterium attenuatum | reverse complement strand
TCCTACCGCCAACGCACCCGACCCGGCCAACTTGACCCCGACCATCCCAACGACCATCCTCAATAACGCGCCACGGTGGTCCCATCCCCCTGGCAATCAGGTGGTCCCATCACCCTGGCAAGCGACACGGCCCTCCGGCGCGCCGCCGGTTGGGTTGCACTACGTGGTCTCTCCTGGTGGTCTCTCCTGCGGTTTCGATGTCGACGCCCAAGTCGAATCGGCACCAGCAGGAGAAGCCGCAAGTGAAGTCTGACGGAGAAACCATGGAAATGCTCAATGCCTACGACCTGACCGGGTCGTATCGGTCCGCCGCCGAGTTGTGCTGCTGCTCGCATCACACGGTCCAGAAGGCAAGCGACAACCGCGACCGTGGTCTGCCGCCGGCGGTGCGCCGCGCCCAGATGATCGATGACTGGCGCGATGTCTTGGAAGGGTGGGTCGCTGATTCGCGCGGGAAAATCCGCGCCGACAAGGCTCATGAACGGCTGCAGAACTTGGGATACGCCGGCAGTGACCGCACGACCCGCCGGGCCGTTGCTGAGATGAAAACCCAATGGCGCCTGGGTAATACACGGGTGCACCGACCGTGGATCACCGAGCCGGGACTGTGGCTGCAATACGATTTCGGTGACGGACCCATCGTGGCGGGGCGCAAGGTTATTCTGCTGGTCGCCTGGCTGGCGTGGTGTCACTTCGGTGTCGTGATCGCCCTGCGGGATCGGACCGCGCCGAGCGTGTTCGCCGGACTCGACCGAGTTTTCCGGATTCTGGGTGGTGCCCCCACCTACGTGCTGACCGACAACGAGAAGACCGTGACCACCGGGCACGTCGCCGGGGCAACCGCCAAGCCGTCACGTTCGGCCGCTTCTACGGTGTTTCGGTGTTGACCTGTGAGCCCGCTGATCCGGCATCCAAAGGCGGGGTGGAAAACGCCGTGAAACTCGCCAACGCCGACATTGTGCCCACCGAGACGAACTTGGGAGCCCAGTAGGGCAGTTTCGCCGAAGTCGAAGCGACGTGTGCGGCGTTCATGGATCAGGCCAACACCCGGGTGCACCGGACCACGCGCAGGGTTCCCGCCGAGATGCTCGGCGAGGAACGCCCCCGGTTGCGTCAGGTGCCCGACCTGCCGCACACCGCTGCACTCGGGGTGACTCGCCGGGCCCCCGACAACACTCCCGTGATCACCTTTGATCACTGTCAATACTCGGTTCCCGCAATGCTATTGGGTCAAAGTGTATGGGTTGGCTATCACGACGGGACCGACGAGATCGTTATCTGCGCACTTGATGACGGTGGGCCTATCGAGGCCGCCCGGCACCGTCGAACCAGCCCCGGCGCCCCGGCCATCGACGACGCGCATTTCCCCCACCCCCACGACAAGGTCCCCGGCGACCAGCGGGTCCGCGCCCAGACCGCCGCCGAGCACGCGTTCCTGGCGATCGGCGCCGGGTGCGGCGATATTGCTCAAGGAAGCGGCCGCGGCCGGCACCGAACGGATCAACCAGAAGATGGCTCACGCCGTCGAGCTGTCCGACCTGACAACCGGTGGCGATGTCGACTGGGCACGGCGGCACGCCGCGGTGCACGGCCGGTTCGCCACCGGGGATCTCGACTCGATCCTGGCGAGCAAAGACACCGACACCACCTCTCGGCGCGGCAGCGAGGACACCCCACTGACCCAGGGCACAAGCGGATGGAACCTGTTGGGCGCCAACGCCATAACCAACGAGACCATCGCATGAACGCTGTTCCCGCGGCCACAGCACTGCCCGCCGACGTTGAAGCGCTGATCTGCCAACTGCGGGGCAACCCCACGCCCGCGCCATCGCCGCCCAGGTCTTGGCCACCGCCCGCAGTCAACGCCGGGGTCCCACCGAGGTGATCAAGGCGTTGCTCACCGAGGAGTTCGCCGGGCGGGCCCGCTCCATGCAAGCCACCCCGTGCTCGATTCATGAGGTCTCAGCGGTATTGGAGGCGGCATTTCGTGGGGGCCAGCGCCAGCCGGGAGCCTGTCCACCGCGACCGCGCGGGGCGTGATGAGGTCGTCGGTCGTCAGGCAAACAGCCGCTGCCATGTTCTAGCCGCGCAGTTGCCCCCCTGCGGTGCGGCGCGGAACGCACCGAACTCGGGAATCGCTTGGGACACATCATTATTGATTCGGTAGGTATGCCCTGTCTGCAATCGCTGGTCAAAAGGCGTCGCGGGTTCGGCCACCGGGGGATCCGTACAGGTATGGGTAGTGGACGTCGGGGTCGTTGGGGGGCCGCATGTTTGGTGGCGGTGGCGCCGTGCGCCACGCGGCCGGGAGGTGACAGCCGGTGTCGTAGGAGTAGGACAGTGGGCTGTGCTCGTCGCCGTTGACGAGACGGATCAACATGCCGTCGTCTCGGATTTGCGAATCGTTGGCCGATCCCAAAGGAAGCGGGGCATCGCCCGGTGCGGCGTTGTTAGGCCGAAAACCCGCCGCCTTGAACACCGGCGCCAACTCGGTCACAATCCGCAGCCATTGCTCTGGGGTGGGTGCAGGTTCGCCGAAGAAATGATCGCTTCCCACGTGCCGGCCGATGGTGCGGACGAAGGGGTCGTTGCAGCCGTTGGTCGGATGACTCACTGAGGTGCTGGAGAACTTTGTCTGTGGCGAGTATTCGGCGATCACCGCCCGGATGGTGGCATCGAGGTTGGCGAGCTGCTGCTGGACCGTCTCCAGGTCGGGTCGTTTGTTGACGATCTGCTGTAGGCGATCCAACTCGCCACGGCCTGGGTTGGCGTACGGATCCAACGTATTGGGTTTGAGGCAGCCGGTGAGCAGTAGCGTGACGCTGAGCAGTCCGGCTGTGGCATAACGGTGTGGCCGGTTCGTACGTGCTACCGCGGGATTGGAGGCGGTACTTCATAGGGGCCGGCGCCGCCGGGCAGCCGGTCCACGCCGACGGCGCGGGGTGTGATGAGGTCGTCGGGCAGCCCGGCTAGCACCGCGGCCATGGTGTAGCCGCTCATGCGCAGTTCGCCGTTGCTTCCCATGCGCGCATATTCCGAATGACCGTAGGCCCGCTCATGAAGGTTGCCGTCACCGTAGCGACTGCCCAGTGCCAGCCCAGTACTGGTGGACAGCTCAGTCATGCCCGGTACGTCCTGCGGTGCGGCACCGAATGCGCCGAACTCGGGAATCACTTGAGAGACATCATCATTGACACCGATCATGTAGTAGGCATGTCCCGGCTGAACTCCTAGCTGGGAAGCGTTGGTGAGCTCGGTACCCGGCGAACCGTACAGTACGACGTCGCTTACCGGTGCGCCCTGCTGCAACGCAAGACTGGTCACCAGGGAGCCGTATGAATGCCCGAACGCGGTGATGTGCTGATCCGCGACATTGCTACCAGCCGCTGTCACCGACCCCCACCGCCGCCAACACCTTGCGGGAATTACTGGTGGTGTCCAACAGAATCAGGCTGCTGCCCGGGTTGGCGGCAACCGCGTCGCGCAGCGCCTGCAGGTCCGCCAACTTCTCGGTATCCGTATGCCACACGCCATTTCCATCCAGCCAACCGCGCTGCAGCTGGTCGAGTTCGCGTTGCAGCACCGGCATATTGAGTTCGTTGCGAACTCTGGTGGGGATGCCGTCGAGGTTGCGAATGGCGTTGGGGAACCACTGTTTGACCCGATCCTGCTGTCCCGGTGTCAGCCAATGCCACCACTTGCTGACCTCCTTGGGATCGCTGCCGGGCGGCGGCATCTGCGGCATCCTGGGTGGCTCATGGCTGAGTTGGGTGTTGACCTGCTCAGGTGACAAGTCCCTGGCGGCGCCCCGAATCGCCGCGGCCAGATCCCCATCGGCGGTCTCGGCGTCAGCCAGCAGACGCTTGATGCTTTCCGTCAGCCTGATCGCGGCATTGAGAATCGACTGCTGATCGGCAGGGGAGTACGACGACAAGTCAGCGGGCGGCAACGCCGTACCGGTCGCATTGTCAATCGTCAGGTGGTAATCCCGGGCACTATCGCGAATGGCCTGCAGCCGCAACTTGATTGCGGCCACCTCGTCGGCCGATTTCTCCGCGGCCCGTGCGACCGCCTCGCACGCGTCGGCATGGTCGTCGAGAAGCAACGTGGTGCGGTGCGTTGCCGCCAGCGCCGCATCGGCGGCATCACCGCCGAAGTCCAGCAACCGCATGGTGTCAGTGAGTGCCGCCGATGTGGTGCGGGTGCCATGTGCGCGGTCAATCGCCGCCTGAAACACCGTTCTGATCGCCGCAGGATCCCAGCGCTCAATATCAGCTAACGTCAACGCCATCGAATCGACCGCTGCTGCCAGCCCGCCTGCGGACCGCGGCCAGCGCCGCGGCGTGGCTCTGGTCCATCTCAGCGAAGCCGACCGCCGCGAGATGCATGCCGCAGGAATGCTCACCGAATCGGTCGGCGTGGGTGGCGCTGACCGTCTCCCAGCTACCGAGTAACCCCGACAGCGCGCCAGCCGAGGAACCGACCCATCCCGACCGCGCGCCTTCGGCGGCACCGCGACATGACTTGTGCAAGACCAGCAGTGACTCACCGTGATTGGCCAACTCATTTCCCACCCGGGTCAGGACTTCGGGAACGACACGCAACGTCTTCATCATCGAGTCTCCCGATCGGCCGGCAAGCAAACGTCCGGGGAGTATGGCACACACCCGCCAACCGGACTATTCACCTTTGGCGGCCGTACCGGGCTACTTGCGGGGCTTGCGCGCTTTACGCTTGATGCCCACGCCGCCCCAGAACGAGAAGCCGCGTATCTTCACGTTGGGCGCGCCGCGGCTGCCCTCGCCCACGACTTCGCGGTCGAAGTTGCCCATCACACCGCGGCCGCGGATTTCGACGTTGACCTCCGGCGGCAGCAGGATGGTCTGCACACCCATGATCGAGTAGGCGCGAATCTCGACCTCGGTGGAGGTGAAGTCGGCATAACGCAAATCCAGCACGCCGGTGCCGCATAGCGCCAAGGTGGTCAGTTTCTTCGGCACATTCCACCGGCCGCGCCGCTCGAACCCGCTCAGCAGGGCAAGCAGCAAGGTGGACGGTGCCGGGTTGCAATTGCCGCCGCGGCGTGGGCCTACCGAAACACCGGGCAGGTCGGCCCGAAGCTGGTCCAGCTCTCGGTAGGTGGTTGCCGCGTAGGCCCTGGTAAGCCGATCTTCATACTCGTTCAGCTGCAGGCGACCCTGTTCCGCCGCGTACGCCAGCAACTGCGCGATCTGAATGCGATCGGTGTCAGCCGCGAGCGACGAATCGTCACGCGTGTCCTTTGTGCCGCGCTGGGCCGGGTTGCTCATCACCCACGAGCGTACGACGTCCACGATTTGCTGCAAGCTGGTTGGCTAAACTGCAACGTTCCCCCGGGCGAGTCTGACTCGCAGGGCCGGCAACGGCGCTGCTCAGCCGCTCGTTCGATCGGAGTTGACCCAGCTTGGCGAACGTTTCTGCAAGAACGCGAGCATGCCTTCGCGAGCTTCCTCCGACGCGAACAGCCGCGCCGAGTCCTGGGTGAGCCGTTCGGCATCACGGTCGAATCCAGCCAGGACGGCTGCGGTCGTCAGCGCCTTCGATGCCGCCAGACCTTGCGGTGAACCGCGGCCCACCTCGGCGACCAGCGCGGCTACCGCTGCGTCCACGTCGTCGGCTGCCATGGTGACCAAGCCGATCTCCGCGGCTTCGCTGGCGCCGAACGTCTCGCCGGTCAGGTAGTAGCGCGCCGCCGCGCGCGGCGACAATTTAGGCAACAAGGTCAATGAGATGATCGCCGGCGCCACACCGATGCGGGCCTCGGTCAGCGCAAAGGTGCTGCGCGGACCGGCGACCACCATGTCGCACGCGCCGACCAGCCCGAACCCGCCGGCTCGCACGTGGCCGTTGATGGCGCCGATCACCGGCCGCGGGGACTCGACAATGGCCCGTAGCAGCGTTGTCATCTCCCGGGCCCGCGCCACGGCCATGTCGTATGCCGATGGTGGCGACCCGCTTCGCCCGGCTGCGCCGCGCTCGCGATCGCCACGCGGGTCACCACCGCCAGCCTCGTTCAAGTCCGCGCCCGCGCAGAAGGTGCCGCCGGTGTGGGTGAGCACCACCACGCGTACCGCCGGATCCGCCGCAGCGTCGCGCAGCCCCTGATGCAGCTGGCTGACCAGAGTGCTCGACAATGCGTTGCGGTTGTGCGGCGAGTTCAGCGTCAACCGCGCCAGCGGGCCCCCGCACTCCGCGGGACCGGCGTATTCGACCAAAGTATCCATCAGTACGACTTCAGTAGGATCTGGGCAGACCCAGTGATGTCTGCGCAACGAAATTGAGCACCATCTCGCGGCTGATCGGCGCTATCCGGGCCAGCCGGGCCGAGGTCATCATCGCGGCCACACCATACTCTTTGGTCAGCCCATTGCCGCCCATGGACTGCACGGCCTGGTCGACCGCCCGCGCGGAAGCCTCGGCCGCAGCGTATTTGGCCATGTTGGCCGCCTCAGCCGCGCCGGCGTCGTCACCGTGGTCGTAGAGCGTCGCCGCCTTTTGCATCATCAATTTGGCTAGTTCGACCTCAATGTGGCACTGCGCCAACGGATGTGCCAACCCTTGGTGAGCGCCGATCGGGGTGGACCACACCTGGCGCGTCTTGACGTAGTCGACGGCCTTGCCCAGCGCAAACCGTCCCATGCCGACCGCGCTGGCCGCGCCCATAATGCGTTCAGGGTTCAGGCCGGCGAAAAGCTGTGCTATAGCGGCATCTTGGGCTCCCACCAGCGCATCGGCGGGCAGCCGGACGTCGTCGAGGAAGACCTGGAACTGGCGTTCCGGGCTGATCAGCTCCATCTCGATCGGGGTGTAGTTGAAGCCCGGCGAGTCGGTGGGCACCACGAACAATGCCGGTCGCAGCTTTCCGGTCTTTGCCTCTTCCGTTCGGCCTACAACCAGCACCGCCTGTGCCTGGTCGATGCCGGAGATATAGACCTTCTGGCCCTTGAGAATCCAGTCACCGCCGTCACGACGCGCGGTGGTCGTGATCTTGTGCGAGTTCGAGCCGGCGTCCGGCTCGGTGATCGCGAACGCCATGGTCAATGACCCGTCGGCGATACCAGGCAGCCAGCGCTGCTTCTGTTCGTCGGTCCCGAACTTGGCGATGATGGTGCCGTTGATGGCCGGCGACACCACCATCAGCAGCAGCGCGGAACCCGCCGTCGCCATCTCCTCCATCACCAGCGACAGCTCGTACATGCCGGCGCCGCCGCCCCCGTATTCCTCGGGCAGATTCACTCCGATGAAACCGAGTTTGCCCGCCTCAGACCACAATTCAGTGGTGTGCTGGTGCGCGCGGGCTTTCTTAAGATAGTACTCGTGACCGTAGTTGGACACCCATTCGGACACCGCCTTGCGCAGCGACTGGCGCTCTTCACTTTCGATGAAGCTGGTGTCTGTCATTGTGAATCTCCTTGCGATTCCGGGCCTTCTACGCGTGCCAGCACGGCACCGACGTCGACCTGCTGGCCAGTGCGGACGTTGAGCTGGGTGAGCACCCCGTCGTTCGGCGCGCTGACGGTGTGTTCCATCTTCATTGCCTCCAGCCAGATCAACGGCTGACCCGCGGTGACGGTGTCGCCGACCTCGGCGCCCAGGCGGATGACATTGCCGGGCATCGGTGCCACCAGCGAGCCCTGCTCGACGGCCGAACCCAGCTCGGGGAAGCGGGGGAGCGCGACCAGGTGCACGGGTCCGATCGCGGAATCCACATAGATGTCCTGGCCGTAGCGCGCCACCGCGAAGCTGCGGGCCACGCCATGACCGTCGGCCAGCACGACCTGGTCTGGTATGGCCGATATCAGCCGCACCAATTCGTCACCGGGAAGTTCCAATCCCGTTCTGCTGAATCGGTATTCGACCCGTTGCTCGTTGTCTTCGCCATCGCGGTACGACTTCGCCTGATAGCCCGACGCCAGGTTGCGCCAACCGCTGGGAATAGCGCCGAATACCCCGGACGCCTTTGCGGTGGCCCGATTGTGCGCGGCATCGGCCAGCGCCGCGGCAATGGCTGACAACCGGACAGTCGCGTTATCGGCCAGCGGCGCCGACAGTTTCGCCAAGCCGTGAGTTTCGAAGAACGCGGTATCGGTGGCTCCGTCGAGAAATGCCGGATGACGCAGCACGTTCACCAAGAGCTCGCGGTTGGTGCGCAGCCCGTGCACGCGGGCGCGGGCCAGTGCGTCGGCCAGGACCAGTGCCGCCTGCCGGCGCGTCGGGGCGTAGGAGATGACCTTGGCCAGCATCGGGTCGTAGTGGATGGACACGGCGGAGCCGTCGACGATCCCGGAGTCCAGCCGGATTGCCGTCCGGTACCCCAATGTGCAGAACTGCGCGCGGACCGAGGGCACGTCGAATCCGCGCACCACACCCGCCTGCGGCTGCCAGCCCTGCGCGGGATCCTCTGCGTAGAGACGCGCTTCGATCGAATGCCCTTGAGCAGCCGGCGGATTAGCGTCCAACCGGCCACCGTCGGCGACATGCAATTGCAGCTCAACGAGGTCCAGTCCCGTCGTCTCTTCGGTGACGGGATGCTCGACCTGCAGGCGGGTGTTCATTTCCAGGAAGTAGAACTCGCCGGTTTGAGAGTTTGGATCGGCGAGGAACTCCACCGTTCCCGCGCCGGTATAGCCGATTGCCGATGCCGCCAGCCGGGCCGCTTCGAACAGCTTGTCGCGCATGCCGGGGATACGCTCAACCAACGGCGAGGGCGCTTCTTCGATGATCTTCTGATGGCGGCGCTGAATGGAACACTCGCGTTCCCCTACGGCCCACACCGTGCCGTGAGTATCGGCCATCACCTGTACCTCGATGTGGCGGCCGGTGGGCAGATAGCGCTCGCAGAACACCGTCGGGTCGCCGAACGCGGACTGGGACTCCCGCCGCGCCGCTTCGACTTCGACCGGCAGCGAGGACAAGTCGCGCACCACCCGCATGCCGCGCCCGCCACCGCCCGCCGACGCCTTCACCAGCACCGGTAGTTGCGCTTCGGTGACCGCCTCGGGGTCGAGCTCCTCGAGCACCGGCACACCCGCGGCGGCCATCAGTTTTTTCGACTCGATCTTGGAACCCATGGCGCGGACCGCGTCCACCGGCGGGCCGACCCAGGTCAGACCCGCCTGTTGCACGGCAGCAGCAAATCCCGCGTTCTCCGAGAGAAATCCGTAGCCGGGATGTACGGCGTCGGCACCGGCGGCGCGTGCGGCCGCGATGATGGCCTCGGCGTTGAGATAGTCGTTGGTGTTGGCCAGCCGCACCCGGGCGTCGGCCTCGGTGACGTGCGGCGCGGCGGCGTCAGGGTCGGTATAGACGGCGACAGTGCCCAGACCCAGCCGTCGGCAAGTGGTGAATACCCGCCGGGCGATTTCGCCGCGATTTGCTACCAGTACTCGAGTGATCGGCATTTGCATCACATCCGGAACACGCCGAAGTTCGACGTTCCCTTGATCGGGCCATTGGCGATGGCGGACAAACACATTCCCAACACGGTTCGGGTATCGCGCGGATCGATCACCCCATCGTCGTAGAGCATCCCGGACAACACCAGCGGCAAGGATTCGGCTTCGATCTGTCCTTCGACGGCGGCCCGCATGGCGGAATCAGCCGCTTCGTCGACCTGCTGCCCGCGGGCTTCGGCGGCGGCGCGGGCCACAATGGACAACACCCCCGCCAGCTGGGCGCCACCCATCACCGCGGACTTGGCGCTGGGCCAGGCGAACAGGAATCTTGGGTCGTAGGCGCGCCCGCACATCCCGTAGTGGCCCGCGCCGTACGATGCGCCGATCAACAGCGAGACGTGCGGAACGGTCGAGTTGGATACGGCGTTGATCATCATCGAGCCGTGCTTGATCATCCCGCCCTCCTCGTAATCCTTGCCCACCATGTAACCGGTGGTGTTGTGCAAGAACAACAATGGCGTGTCATAGCGGTTGGCCAGCTCGATGAATTGGGTGGCCTTTTGCGACTCCTCGCTGAACAGCACGCCGCGCGCGTTGGCCAGGATGCCCAGCGGATAGCCGTGCAGCTGAGCCCAGCCCGTGACCAGCGACGACCCGTATAGGGGCTTGAACTCGTCAAATTCGGAGCCGTCGACAATGCGGGCGATCACCTCACGCGGGTCGAACGGAATGCGCAAATCGGCCGGGACGATGCCGATCAGCTCCTCGGCATCGAACAACGGCTCGGTCACCGGTTTGGGCTTCGGCCCCAGTTTCTGCCAGTTCAGCCTGGCCACGATGCGACGGCCGATGCGGATGGCGTCGAGCTCGTCGTGCGCGAAGTAGTCGGCCAAACCTGAAATGCGGGCGTGCATTTCGGCGCCGCCAAGCGACTCGTCGTCGGACTCCTCACCCGTGGCCATCTTCACCAGTGGCGGACCGGCTAGGAACACCTTCGAGCGTTCCTTGATCATCACCACATGATCTGACATTCCGGGGACGTAGGCGCCGCCCGCGGTGGAATTGCCGAATACCAGTGCGATAGTGGGAATCCCGGCTGCGGACAGCCGCGTGAGGTCGCGGAACATCGCTCCGCCGGGAATGAAGATCTCCTTCTGGGTCGGTAGGTCCGCCCCGCCGGATTCCACCAGAGAGATCACCGGAAGCCGGTTCTGAAACGCGATCTGGTTGGCCCGCAGAATTTTGCGCAATGTCCACGGATTGCTGGTGCCGCCTTTGACCGTGGGGTCGTTGGCGACGATCAAGCATTCCACGCCGGACACCGCGCCGATGCCGACGACCGTGCTGGCGCCGACGGTGAAGGAGCTACCGTATGCGGCAAGCGGACTCAACTCGAGAAACGGCGAATCCGGGTCTACGAGTAATTCGATGCGCTCGCGCGCCGTCATCTTGCCCCGAGCGTGATGACGGTCGACGTATTTGGGACCCCCGCCCGCCAGCGCTTTGGAAAGTTCGGCGGCGATCTCGTCCAACTTTGCCGTGGCGGCCGCGGCCGCCACGGCGTAGCCGGCCGCGCTGGCGTCGAGGGTGGACTGCAGCACGGTCATGACCACCGCCGACGATGCAGTGGGCGTACCGCCCGCATGCGGTGGACGTAGCGAAGTGGGGGCACACCCGGCCGCGAAGCGGCGAGGGGGAGTGGGGATACCTCCCGCGTGCGGGGGAGAGGCGGTGCAATCATGATTGGAATCCCAGGGTTTTGGCGGCAAGCGCGGTCAGAATTTCGGTGGTTCCGCCACCGATGCCCAGTATCCTCATGTCGCGATACTGGCGTTCGACTTCGGATTCGGCCATGTACCCCATCCCGCCGAAGAGCTGGACGGCCTGGTTGGCCACCCATTCGCCGGCCTCGACGGCGGTGTTCTTGGCGAAGCACACCTGCGGGATCAAGTTCGTTTCGCCGGCAAGCTGACGTTCCACCACATGATGCGAATAGACCCGGGCGACATCGATACGGCGGGCCATCTCGGCCAAAGTGTTCTGTACTGACTGGCGCGAGATCAGCCGACGTCCGAAGGTCTCCCGGTCGCGGCACCACTGCACCGTAATGTCCAGACAGCGCTGTGCACTCGAATAAGCTTGTGCGGCAAGGCCGACGCGTTCGGAGACGAAGGCCTGGGCGATCTGAGCGAACCCGCTGTTCTCGGCGCCCACGAGATTGGCGGCCGGTACCCGCACGTCGATGTAGGACAGTTCGGCGGTATCCGAGGAGCGCCAGCCCATCTTGTCCAGCTTGCGGGTGACCTCAAAACCTGGAGTGCCCTTCTCCACCACCACCAGTGAGACCCCGGCTGCGCCCGGGCCGCCGGTGCGTACCGCGGTGACGACGTAGTCGGCGCGCACCCCGGACGTGATGTAGGTTTTGGCTCCGTTGATCACGTAGTGGTCGCCGTCTCGTATCGCGTTGGTGCGCAGATGTCCGACGTCCGAACCGCCGCCCGGTTCGGTGATGGCCAGCGCGCCGATTTTCTCACCGGCCAGGGTGGGACGAACGAAGGTGTCGATCAACCGTGCGTCACCGGAGGCGATCATGTGCGGCACTGCGATCCCGCAGGTGAACAAGGACGCGAAAACCCCACCGGGCGAACCGGATTGATGCATCTCTTCGCAGATGACGACCGAGTCGGCGCCGTCGCCGCCGCCACCGCCGACGGCTTCGGGAAAACCCGCTCCCAGCAGGCCGGCGGATGCGGCGCGCCGGTGCAAGTCGCGCGGCAGCTCGCCGACTCGCTCCCATTCGCCGATGTGCGGCAGGACTTCTCGTTCGGCGAATGCGCGGACGGTCTTACGCAACTGCTCGCGCTCCGGTGTGGTCCAAATATTCACAACAGCGTCTCCGGAATGTCGACGTGGCGGCTGCGCAGCCATTCGCCCAGCCCCTTGGCCTGCGGGTCGAAACGCGCCTGGTAGGCCACGCCCTGACCCAGGATCCCCTCGATCACGAAATTCAATGCGCGCAGGTTGGGCAGCGCATGCCGGGCGACGTCGAGGCCGGCCGTCTCTGGCAACAGCTCCTTGAGCAACTCGACGGTGAGCGTGTTGGCCAGCCACCGCCATTGCTCGTCGGTGCGCACCCACAGCCCGACATTGGCCGACCCGCCCTTGTCGCCGCTGCGGGCGCCGGCGATCAGGCCCAGCGGTGCGCGCCGGGTCGGACCCTCCGGCAACGGCTCGGGAAGCGTCGGAGGATCAACCGGCGCGAGCTCCAAAGTTTCAGTGGCGCAGGATATTTCGGCGCTGGTGCCGTCAGGACGCACCGCGAGGTGCGGCACCTGCGCGGCGTCGACGTATCCCGGCGTGTAGACGCCGTACACCTGACCGTCCGCGGGCGGGGCGGTCACGGTGAAACCCGGATAGCTGGCCAGCGCTAATTCCACTGCTGCCGAAGAGAATTGGCGTCCGACGTTGGCGGGATCGGGATCGCGGACCACGCAGCGCAGCAGGGCGCTGGCCGCCTCTTCGGTGTCGGCGTCGGGGTGGTCGGTACGGGCCAGCGTCCACTCCAGTTCGGCGGGTTTGAGCGTCAGCGCGGCTTCGAGTTGGCGGCGCACCAAATCGGCCTTGGACTCGATGTCCAAACCGGTCAGTACGAACGTCATCGAGTTGCGGAAACCGCCGATGCTGTTCAGCGACACCTTGAGGGTGGGCGGCGGCGGCTCGCCAACCACGCCGCTGACCCGGACCCGGTCCGGGCCGTCGGCCGACAGCTCGATGCTGTCCATGCGTGCGGTCACATCCGGGTTGGCGTAGCGGGCGCCGGTGATCTCGTAGAGCAGCTGCGCGGTGACCGTGTCGGTGCTGACCAGGCCGCCGGTGCCGGGGTGCTTCGTGATTACCGAGGAGCCATCGGCGTGGACCTCGGCCAGCGGAAAGCCGGGATGGGTCAGGTCGGCGATCTCGGTGAAAAAGGAGAAGTTGCCGCCGGTGGCCTGCACCCCGCATTCGATGACGTGACCGGCGACCACCGCTCCGGCCAACTGGTTGTAGTCGGTGCGGCCCCAGCCGAAGTGCGCGGCGGCGGATCCGACGATCACCGAGGCGTCGGTCACCCGCCCGGTCACGACGACGTCGGCTCCGGCATTGAGGCAGTCGACGATGCCCCAGGCGCCCAGGTAGGCGTTGGCCGTCAGCGGCGTGCCGAGGCCGAGTTCGGCCGCGCGGGCCAGCAGGTCGTCCCCCTCGACATGGGCGATCCGGGCCGGGATGCCGAGCCGTTGAGCCAGGGCCCGGATCGCGTCGGCCAACCCGGCCGGGTTCAGGCCACCGGCGTTGGCCACGATGCGCACTCCCCGGTCGCAGGCCAGCCCCAGACAGTCCTCGAGTTGGGTAAGGAACGTCTTGGCGTAGCCGCGCTCGGGGTTTTTCATCCGGTCGCGGCCCAGAATCAGCATGGTCAGCTCGGCCAGATAGTCGCCCGTGACGTAATCCACGTCACCGCCGGTGAGCATCTCCCGCATGGCCGAGAGGCGGTCGCCGTAGAAACCCGAGCAGTTGGCAATCCGCACTGCTCCGGACGCGCCACCAACAGAAGCCATGCGCGTCCTCCCTTCATTGGGATTACCGACGGGGCCGAACCGGCCAACCAACCGGTAGGTCAGCATAGCCGTACACCTCGGGCGGTGTGATACCCGCCTCTGTCGACCATTGCACTCCGGTTTTGCGAGCTGGAGGTCACCGACTACCCTGGGAGGGCAATCGGCGCCGTTCCGGCGTACTGACCCGCCCCCGAACGAGGAGTAAGGCCCCACCATGGCGGTACCCAAGCGCAGGATGTCGCGCGCGAATACCCGAAGCCGACGTTCGCAATGGAAGGCCACCTCCACTGAACTGGTCGGTGTGACCGTGGCGGGCCAGAAGCACAAAGTGCCCCGCCGGCTGCTCAAGGCTGCTCGGCTGGGCCTGATCGACCTCGATCGTCGCTAGGCCGCCGCCTCAAGCGTGTCGGCCACAATTGTCACACCAGTATCTGTGATCATCTGCGATAGCCAGTCGCCTCAGCTGGGCAAGCAGAGCATCCCTGCGCGCGGGCGTCGGCGGTGGCGCAAGTGACACAAGGGGATGGTCCACACCACCTAGCGGCGCGCCTCTTAGGCCTGTCTCAGGCCGTCGTACGAGACTAGTGTCCGTGCGGATTCTTGTCGTCGACGACGATCGCGCGGTACGCGAGTCACTGCGCCGGTCGCTTTCCTTCAACGGCTACTCGGTCGAACTGGCCCACGACGGCCTCGAGGCGCTCGACATGATCGCCAGCGATCGCCCCGACGCACTGGTGCTGGATGTCATGATGCCGCGGCTGGACGGTTTGGAAGTGTGTCGTCAGCTCCGCAGCACCGGCGACGATCTGCCGATATTGGTTCTGACCGCCCGCGACTCGGTTTCCGAGCGGGTGGCCGGCCTCGACGCCGGTGCCGACGACTACCTGCCGAAGCCGTTCGCGCTTGAAGAATTGCTCGCGCGGATGCGTGCCTTGCTGCGCCGCACGAAGCCCGACGACACCGCCGAGTCGGTGGCCATGCGGTTCTCCGACCTCAGCTTGGACCCGGTAACCCGTGAAGTCACCCGCGGGCAGCGCCGCATCAGCCTCACCCGCACCGAGTTCGCCTTGCTGGAGATGCTGATCGCCAACCCGCGACGGGTGCTCACCCGCAGCCGCATCCTCGAAGAGGTGTGGGGCTTCGACTTTCCCACCTCCGGCAACGCGCTGGAGGTCTACGTCGGGTACCTACGCCGCAAGACCGAGGCCGATGGCGAGCCGCGGCTGATCCACACCGTCCGCGGGGTGGGTTACGTGCTACGCGAAACACCGCCCTGATGCTCGGGTTCCGCCGCCGAAAGCGGGTACCGCTGCGAACGACCAGCTCGTTGTCCCTGCGGTGGCGGGTCATGCTGCTGGCGATGTCGATGGTGGCCATGGTCGTGGTCCTGATGTCGTTTGCGGTGTACGCGGTGATCTCGGCCGCGCTCTACAGCGACATCGACAATCAGCTGCAAAGCCGCGCGCAGTTGCTGATCGCCAGCGGATCGCTTGCCGCCGACCCGGGCAAAGCCATTGAGGGCACGGCGTATTCGGACGTCAACGCAATGCTGGTCAACCCCGGTCACTCGATCTACACCGCCAACCAGCCCGGACAGCACCTGCCCGTCGGCGGCCCGGAAAAGGCCGTCATCCGAGGCGAGTTGTTCATGTCGCGGCGGACTGCGGCCGATCAACGGGTACTTGCCATCCACCTGCCCAGCGGCAGTTCACTGCTGATCTCCAAGAGTCTGAAGCCGACCGAGGCGGTCATGACCAAGCTCCGCGCGGTACTGCTGATCGTCGGTGGTGTCGGTGTGGCGGTCGCCGCGGTGGCCGGGGGGATGGTCACTAGGGCCGGGCTGCGTCCGGTGGGCCGCCTCACCGAGGCGGCCGAACGGGTGGCCCGAACCGACGACCTGCGGCCCATCCCGGTCTTCGGCAGCGACGAATTGGCCAGGCTCACCGAGGCATTCAATCTGATGCTGCGGGCGCTGGCCGAATCTCGGGAACGGCAGGCCCGCTTGGTCACCGACGCCGGCCACGAGTTGCGCACCCCGTTGACGTCGTTGCGCACCAACGTCGAACTGCTGATGGCGTCGATGAAGCCGGGAGCGCCGCGGCTGCCGGAGCAGGAGATGGTCGACCTGCGTGCCGATGTGCTGGCTCAGATCGAGGAATTGTCCACCCTGGTAGGCGATTTGGTGGATCTGACGCGCGGCGACGCCGGTGAAGTGGTGCACGAGCCGGTTGACATGGCCGATGTCATCGATCGCAGCCTGGAGCGGGTCAGGCGGCGACGCAACGACATTCACTTCGACGTCGCCGTGATTCCCTGGCAGATCTACGGTGACGCCCCCGGGCTGTCGCGGGCGGCGCTCAACCTCATGGACAACGCAGCCAAGTGGAGCCCACCGGGCGGCCACGTGGGCGTCACGTTGCGACAACTCGACCCGTCGCACGCCGAGCTGGTGGTTTCCGACCGCGGGCCCGGCATTCCGCCGCAAGAGCGGCGGCTGGTGTTCGAGCGGTTCTACCGGTCCGCGTCGGCGCGAGCGATGCCGGGTTCGGGCCTGGGCCTGGCAATCGTCAAGCAGGTGGTGCTCAACCACGGTGGATCGCTGCGGGTCGAAGACACCGTCCCGCGGGGCCAGCCCCCGGGAACATCGATTTACGTGCTGCTGCCGGGCCGCCCGATGCCGGGTCCGCCCCTGCCCACCGCCGCCGTCGATACCAGTGCCGCGACCGAGGACGGCGATTCTGCTGAGGGCGCCGAGGACTCCGCGAACTCTCGGAGTTCGACGAACGTTATCTCAGTGGATTCTCAGTCCGCGCGCGCAAGGTAGTGGTGCAGTTACTGTTAACAGCAAGCCCATGTCGGCAACGCATGGCCAAGCACCGGGGCCTACTAACCCCCAGTAGAGGAAGAGCGACTTAGCGACATGACGAATCACCCGAGGTATTCGCCACCGCCGCAGCAACCGGAATATCGTGCCGCGCCCAACCAGCCCGTCCCTCCGGCTTATGCGCAGGGGTCCGGGCAAACATACAACCAGCAGTTCGACTGGCGCTACCAGCGGTCGCAGCCCCAGTACGGCCGGCCCTATGACCCCTTCGCGGGGACCGGGCCGCGGCCACTGCCGGGCGGTACCGGGGTGGGCCCGCTCCCCGGTGGTACCGGGCAGGGCCGTGCCGGTGGCGGCACCGGTCCGGGCCCGATACCCGGCATCCTTCCTCCGATGACACCGCCCCCCACGGTAATTCAGCAACGACGCCCGCGTGCCGGCATGCTGGCGATCGGTGCACTCACGATCGCCGTGGTGTCGGCCGGCATCGGCGGCGCGGCGGCATCGGTCGTCGAATTGAGCCGGTCACCGGCAAGCACCAACGGTCGCGGAGTGGTCGCCAGCGGCGCTCCCAGCATTCCGGCAGCAAACATGCCGGCGGGTTCGGTCGAGCAGGTGGCCGCCAAGGTGGTCCCCAGCGTCGTCATGCTGGAGACTGATCTGGGGCGCGCATCGGAAGAGGGTTCGGGCATCATCTTGTCCAGCGACGGGCTGATCTTGACCAACAACCACGTGGTTGCGGCCGCCGCCAAACCGCCGGCCGGCGCCCCGCCGCCGAAAACCACGGTGACCTTCTCCGACGGCCGGACGGCGCCGTTCACGGTGGTTGGCGCCGACCCGACCAGCGACATCGCGGTGATCAAGGTCCAAGGCGTCAGCGGCCTCACCCCGATATCGCTGGGGTCGTCGTCGGACCTGCGGGTCGGTCAGCCGGTCCTGGCGATCGGTTCACCGCTGGGTCTGGCCGGCACGGTGACGACGGGAATAGTCAGCGCCCTCAACCGGCCGGTGTCGACAACCGGCGAGTCCGGTAACCAGAACACGGTGTTGGACGCGATCCAGACCGATGCCGCCATCAACCCGGGTAACTCCGGTGGTGCGTTGGTCAACATGAGTGGTCAACTGGTGGGCGTCAACTCGGCCATTGCCACTTTGGGCGCGGATTCCGGTGATGCGCAAAGCGGTTCGATCGGCCTGGGTTTCGCGATCCCGGTCGACCAGGCCAAGCGGATTGCCGACGAGCTGATCAGCACCGGTAAGGCAACACACGCCTCACTGGGCGTCCAGGTCACCACCGACAAGGGCATTCCCGGCGCCAAGGTGGTCGAGGTGGTGCAGGGCGGCGCGGCCGCCACGGCCGGAGTGCCCAAGGGTGTCGTCGTCACCAAGGTGGACGACCGACCCATCAACAGCGCCGACGCGCTGGTCGCCGCCGTGCGGTCCAAGGCGCCGGGCGACAAGGTGGCGCTGACCTTCCAAGATCCCTCGGGCGGCACGCGCACCTTACCGGTGACGTTAGGCAAGGCAGAGCAGTGATGAAGGCAGGTCCTCCGTTGTCAGACCTCGGATATACGGTTGCACCCATGGAACAGAGTGCGGAGTTGGTGGTGGGCCGGGCGCTTGTCGTCGTCGTCGACGATCGCACAGCCCATGGCGACGAGGACCACAGCGGCCCGCTGGTCACCGAGCTGCTCACCGAGGCGGGGTTCGTGGTCGACGGTGTGGTCGCGGTCTCGGCCGATGAAGTCGAGATCCGCAACGCGCTGAACACCGCCGTGATCGGAGGGGTGGACCTGGTGGTGTCGGTGGGCGGGACCGGCGTCACGCCGCGCGACGTCACCCCCGAGGCCACCCGTGACATCCTGGACCGGGAAATCCTCGGCATCGCCGAAGCCATCCGCGCCTCGGGACTGTCTGCGGGGATCATCGACGCCGGGCTGTCGCGCGGCTTAGCGGGCGTATCCGGAAGCACCTTGGTGGTCAACCTCGCCGGTTCCCGCTATGCCGTACGCGACGGCATGGCGACGCTGAATCCGTTAGCCGCTCAGATCATCGGACAATTGTCGAGCCTCGAGATCTGACCTTCGGCCGTAAGCCACGGCGGATCAGGTGTCCGCGCGCGGCCCGTGGTCCGGCGGGGGTGACACAGACGTAGCCGCGCCGCCGTGCCTGCCCGACGGGCCGTCGCCGTTCGTTTGGGCCAGCAAGTCGCGGATCTCAGTGAGCAGAACCACCTGCGCGTCGTCCGCCTGCTCGACCTCACCACGTTTGCGCAGCGTGTTGTAGGGCAGCACGATGAAGAAATACAGCACGAACGAGATCAGGAAAAAGCTGATCGCGGCCGACACGAGAATGTTCAGGTCGAACTTCTGGTCGCCGATGTATCTGGTCAAGAAGCCGACGTTGGACTGCTGATTGACCCCGATCAAGTTGATCAGCGGCGTAATGATGCTGTCGGTGAAACCTTTGACCAACGCCGTAAACGCCGTACCGATCACCACTGCGACGGCCAGGTCGACGATATTGCCCCGCGCGAGAAACTCTTTGAACCCTTTGAGCATGGGTAGCGCCTTTCACAGTCGGTCTTCGGTCTGATCCTGCTCGCGTGCCGGACCAGTGGCCCGGCACGTCGAAGCCAGACGGTATCTCAGAAGCCGGGTATTTGTGGCTGCAGGCTCAATGCAAAGTCAACGTCACCGTCTGGCCCAACACCGCGCCTGCGACCGCGTTCGCCAGGCGCGCCGGCAGGGCAACCAACAGGACGCGGTCATTGTGGGACTGAAGCTCCTGTTTGGCCGACACCAGCACCACGACGGCGTCGGTGGCTACGACCTTGCTGGCCGGCGCGGCGACCGCCGGCGAGTCGGCGGCCGGCGCGGCAAGCACGTCCACCACGTCGCCGACCCGGATGAGGTCGATCAGCGCGCTATCGGCCAGATGGAGCGGGACGATGCGGGCATCGGGCCCGGCCGTGGACTCGGCCAGCCGGCTGCCCAGGATTCGCACATCGGTGAGCACCTCGCCGCGTCGTGCCGGGCCGGCCAGCGTCGAACCGACGACTGCCCCCAGCGCGGTCTGTGACCCGTCGGGAAGTGTTGCGGCCCAACGTTCTTCCAGCCGGACGTCGTCGGAGGTCAAGGAACTGCCCGGGCGCAGATCACGGGTGGCGACCACCACCTGCGAACGGTCGACCTGGGTATTCGACCGCAGCGCTGCAACGCCGGCCAGCACGACGAGGCCGCCGGCGGCGATCCGCCGGGCCAGAACGGTGCGAGTCCAGTCCGGGCGGAGCAGTATCGACAGGCGGCTGAACAGGGTTGCGTTCAGCGATGGTTCGGCCACGTGCACACCGTATGCGCGGTGCGGCTCCGGTGCTGCCGGTCAGGCGCGGACCTGTGGATAACCGGTCAGCTCGCGGCGCCCGCGGTAACCGGGGCGGTCGTGTTGGTGGATTTCTCCGCCGCGCTCGACGACTTAGTCTCGCTCGATTTCGGCTCGCTTGATGACGAGCCGTTGGTGGAGCTCTTCGACTTCTTGTCCGTTTCGCGGCTGTCGGTGCGGTAGAAGCCGCTGCCTTTGAATACGACGCCAACGGAGTTGAACAGCTTGCGCAGCCGACCGGAACACTTCTCGCAAGTGGTCAGCGCATCGTCGGTGAAGGCCTGCACAACGTCGAAGCGGTCGGCGCACTCGGTGCACGCGTAGCTGTAAGTCGGCACAAGAACCTCCGGGAAAATTCGTTCTGGGCTAGCACTCTACCTTTTCAAGTGCTAGAACCGCCACGTGACGCGAGCCATTCCCGAGTCACACTCCCGAGGCCTGCCCGCCCGAAAGCGCGATCAATCCACGTGCGGGTGTGATGACACCGGTCATTCGCACGTCATGCGGTTGGCAGGGCAGCTCGTCGACCAACTCCTCGTCCCGGACCAGCGCAATCAGCCGGGTGCGCGGGCCGATGCCGGCCAGTGAGCGGTCGTAGAAGCCAAGCCCCTTGCCCAGCCGCACGCCGCGGCGGTCGACGGCCAGCGCCGGCACCAGTATCAGGTCGGCCTCGGCCACCGCCGATTCCGGCAGCCACGGCTCGGGCGGCTCCCGGAGCCCCCACCGGCCTCCCACCAGCTCTCCGGGGCGGTACTCGCCCCACAGCAGCGGCAACGGAACCTTGTCCGCGGCGACCCGGGCCACCGGCAACAGCACCCGGGCCGCGCGGCGCCGCAACGCCTCCAGCATCTCCATCGATCCGGGTTCGCCGCTCACCGGCACGTACGCGCAGACCGTGATGCGACTGCTCGCCAACGGCTCCAGGTGACGGATGAACGATTCGGCCTCGGCGGCCCGGACATCGCCGGCAACCAGCCGACGGGCGGCCTGCAGCCGTTGCCGCAACGCCGCCTTGTCCGCGCTTGTCACGCCCACAACGATGACAGGCCGGGATTTGATTGCGCCGGACCCTCCCGGCAAATCCGGTGAGCGTTATCGTGGGAACGATGTCGACAGATGTTCCGGTCCCTTTCACGGCGATCGTGCCCGCAGCCGGCCTGGGCACGCGGTTTCTGCCCGCGACCAAGACCGTGCCCAAGGAGCTGCTGCCGGTGGTCGATACGCCCGGCATCGAGTTGGTGGCCGCCGAGGCCGCGGCCGCCGGTGCCGAACGCCTGGTGATCGTCACCTCCGAGGGCAAAGACGGTGTGGTCGCCCACTTCGTCGAGGACTTGGTGCTGGAGGGCACCCTCGAGGCGCGCGGCAAGACGGCCATGCTGGCCAAGGTGCGTCGCGCCCCCGAGCTGATCAAGGTCGAGTCCGTGGTACAGGCCGAGCCGCTGGGACTCGGCCATGCCATCAGCTGCGTGGAGCCCACTCTGGCCGCCGACGAGGACGCCGTCGCGGTGCTGCTGCCCGATGACCTGGTGCTGCCGACCGGGGTGCTGAACACCATGTCGAAGGTCCGGGCCCGGCTGGGCGGCACCGTGTTGTGCGCCATCGAGGTGACGCCGGAGGAGATCAGCGCCTACGGAGTTTTCGACGTTGAACCGGCCCCTGACGCCAAGATGCCCGACGTGCTTCGGGTGAAGGGGATGGTCGAAAAGCCCAAGGCGCAGCACGCCCCGTCGATGTATGCGGCGGCCGGTCGCTATGTCCTCGACCGGGCGATTTTTGATGCGTTGCGCCGCATCGACCGGGGGGCGGGCGGCGAGGTTCAGCTCACCGACGCCATTGCGCTGCTGATCGCCGAGGGCCATCCGGTGCACGTGGTCGTGCACCGGGGATCCCGACACGACTTGGGAAATCCCGGCGGGTACCTCAAGGCTGCGGTTGACTTTGCATTGGATCGGGACGACTATGGCCCGGATTTGCGGCGATGGTTGGTGGCGCGATTGGGCCTGACCGAGCACGAGCACTAGCCGGGCGGCCCGCCATCAAGGGCGAGCCGGGTGATCGGGGCCAGCTCGCCCCTTTGACTCGACGGAAAGGCGCGCTGTGCGTTCTGTGGAGGAGCAGCAGGCCCGGATTTCGGCCGCCGCGGTAGCGCCGAGGCCAATCCGTGTAGCCATTGCCGAGGCACAGGGTCTGATGTGCGCCGAAGAAGTGGTGACCGAACGGCCGCTGCCCGGTTTCGATCAGGCCGCAATCGACGGCTACGCGGTGCGCAGCGTCGACGTGATGGGAGTCGGCCAAGACCTTGGACCCGGGACCACCGAACTCTTTGCCGACGACGCGAGCCTCGAGGGCCGCGAGGTGGTGACCCTGCCGGTCATGGGCACCATCGAGGCCGGTGCGCGCACCCCAACCAGGCTGCAGCCACGGCAGGCGGCCCGGGTGCAGACCGGGGCGCCGCTGCCCACCCTGGCCGACGCGGTGCTGCCGTTGCGGTGGACCGACGGCGGGATGTCGCGGGTGCGGGTGCTGCGCGGCGCGCCGTCGGGCGCCTACGTCCGCCATACCGGTGACGACGTACAGCCGGGTGACGTGGCGGTGCGGGCCGGCACCATCATCGGCCCGGCGCAGGTGGGGCTGCTGGCCGCCGTCGGGCGGGAACGGGTGCTGGTGCATCCGCGTCCGCGGCTGTCGGTCATGGCCGTCGGCGGCGAGCTGGTCGACATCTCTCGGACCCCCGGCAACGGGCAGGTGTACGACGTCAACTCCTATGCCCTGGCCGCCGCCGGACGCGACGCCGGGGCGGAGGTGAACCGAGTCGGCATCGTCAGCAACAACCCCAAGGAACTGGGCGAGATCGTGGAGGGTCAGCTCAACCGCGCCGAACTTGTGGTGATCGCCGGCGGGGTCGGTGGCGCGGCCGCCGAAGCGGTCCGTTCAGTGCTGTCCGAGCTGGGCGAGATGGAGGTTGTCCGCGTCGCGATGCATCCGGGATCGGTCCAGGGGTTCGGCCAGCTGGGCCGGGATCGGGTTCCGACGTTTCTGCTGCCGGCCAATCCGGTCAGCGCCCTGGTGGTTTTCGAGGTGATGGTCCGGCCGCTGATCCGGCTGTCGCTGGGCAAGCGTCAGCCGATGCGCCGGATAGTGCAGGCCCGTACCTTGTCGCCGATTACCTCGGTGGCCGGGCGCAAGGGCTTCCTGCGTGGTCAGCTGATGCGCGATCAGGACAGTGGCGAGTACCTGGTGCAGGCGCTGGGTGGAGCCGCGGGCGGGTCGTCGCACCTGCTGGCCACCTTGGCCGAGGCCAACTGCCTGGTTGTGGTTCCTACCGGAGCAGAGCAGATCCGCACCGGCGAGATCGTCGACGTCGCCTTCCTGGCTCAGCACGGCTAGGCGTAACCTCGGCATCTTCTCGTGAACCTGTGGCGCTCGAATTACCGGCATCCCGGCTGGCCGATGAACATCGGGCCGCTGCGGGTCCGAGCGGGAGTGGTCCGATTGCGACCGGTCCGGATGCGCGACGGCGCGCAGTGGAGCCGGGTCCGGCAGGCCGATCGTGCGCACCTGGAGCCATGGGAGCCCAGCGCGGAAGGTGACTGGACGTTCCGGCATTCGGTGGCCGCGTGGCCGGCGGTGTATTCGGGTCTGCGGTCGGAGGCCCGCAAAGGCCGCATGTTGCCCTACATCATCGAGCTCGACGGGAAGTTCTGCGGTCAATTGACCATCGGCAACGTAACCCACGGAGCGCTGCGGTCAGCGTGGATCGGCTACTGGGTGCCGAGCACCCATACCGGTGGGGGCGTGGCCACCGGGGCCTTGGCGCTGGGCCTGGACCACTGCTTCGGCCGGGTGGGACTGCATCGGGTGGAGGCCACCGTGCGTCCGGAGAATGCCGCCAGCCGGGCTGTTTTGGCAAAGGTCGGCTTTCGGGAGGAGGGACTGCTGCGCCGCTACCTCGAGGTCGACTCGGCGTGGCGCGACCACGTTTTGGTGGCGATCACCATCGAAGAGGTCGACGGATCGGTGGTGTCGCGGCTGATCCGCGCGGGGCGGGCCAGTTTGCCCTGATCCTGATGACCACGGCATCCAGCGAGCCTCAAGGCCTGCCGCGTCCGCCGAGAAAACTGTGGCTGACGCGACACGTGTGACAAGTGGTGCTTGTGAGAGGCAAATTACAGGTGTGTAATTGTCCTAGGCGCTTGAGCCGGGCCGCGTTGGCCAACGATGGGGCCGCGCGGGGATCGGAACTGAAGAGAGCAGGTCATCATGCCAAGCATCCCGCAGTCGCTCTTGTGGATATCGCTGGTGGTGCTCTGGCTGTTCGTGCTGGTGCCCATGCTCATCAGCAAACGCGACGCGGTGCGGCGCACCAGCGACGTCGCCCTGGCGACCCGGGTGCTCAACGGCGGTGCCAGCGCGCGCCTGCTCAAACGCGGGGGGCCCGCCGCCGGTCATCGCAGCGACCCCCACTGGAAACCGGAGGAAGACTGGGCTCACGACCCTGCCGGCCAGGCTGATGACGATGCGGATCAGGACACCGCGCCGGTCCATGACGTGGCGTCGGACGCCGAGGTTGCTGGCGAGGTCGATCGCCCGGGTGCGGTCGTCATGCGGGTCGGCGCCGCGGGCCAGGCCGGCGAAACCCAGGCCGACAGGCCGGATTACCTGGACGTCGAGGTGGTCGAGGAGAGTGCGGGGGCGCTTCCGGTCGGGGCCAGCGCCCGGATGGCCGAGCCCATGCCGCCAGCCGTCGATGCCCGATCCGATGCCGACGAACTCGCTGTCGCGGACGACACCGCCGACGAATCCGAACTCGACACCGCAGAGCTGTTCGCCGTGCGAGCCGGCCACCAGGAACGTGCCGAGCGTGCCGATGACGAGTATGAATACGTCGAGGACTCGTCCGGTTTGGAACCGCCGGAGGATCCCCACGACGACCATGACGCACCGGCGAGTTTCACCCCGGGCGCCTCGCGGCGGCGCCGATTCGACACCAAGACCGCCGCCGCGGTGAGCGCGCGCAAGTACGCGTTTCGCAAACGCATGCTGATGGCGATGGCGCTGGTCCTGGTGGGCTCGGCGGTTGCGGCCTTCGAGGTGACGCCGCTGGCATGGTGGTTGTGCGGTACCGCCATCATGGTCACGCTGCTCTACCTGGCCTACCTGCGCCGGCAAACCCGCATCGAGGAGAAGGTGCGCCGTCGCCGGATGCACCGGATGGCGCGGGCGCGGGTCGGTGTGGAAAACACGCATGACCGCGACTACGACGTGGTGCCGTCCCGGCTGCGGCGTCCGGGCGCAGTGGTCCTGGAAATCGACGACGAGGACCCGATCTTCGAACACCTGGACAACGCGGTTCCGATGCGCCACTACGGGTGGTCACGCGATCTGCCGCGCGCCGTCGGTCAGTAAGGCCGGCAGGTTCGGTCATCGGCTGCCGTGGCTGGTAGCCTGCTAGCGATCAGGGGCTATGGCGCAGTTGGTAGCGCGACTCGTTCGCATCGAGTAGGTCAGGGGTTCGAATCCCCTTAGCTCCACAAAGCGAATACCCAGCTGAAAGTGGTCCAGTCATTTAGCTGTCGGCGGTTTGTGATCGCCCGGTACGTATGTGTACGCAACGCGATTCTTGCTAGGTTGCTCGGACATGCAGGTGAGCCGCAGAGGCGTTGAGGTCACGCTCTCCCGAGCTCACCCGCGAAAGGGCTTGGCCTTCTCGTTTGACACTACGATTGTGTGTGCAGCACCCAGATCGAGGAGAGGTTGAGTCGCCGAAATGGGCATACAGAACTTCAACATGGTGCTGGTCGGAAGCAATATTCCGCTATCGACGATCGACTTGGACGACTTCGCCTATCGGAATCGGCCGCTTGATGCGGCTTTTCGCATACCGGTGGCGCTCCAGGCAGAGGCAAGAGGTGTGTCGCTAACCATTCTCGCGGAGCGCTTTCAAGTCGCGGTCACTGAGCCGAATGAGATCGTGGACGACGCGAGGGGCCTGGTCCAGCTGGCGGAGGCGTTCTTCGGATACGTGGGACCTCGATCACATACGGCCATTGGCCACAATGCTCTATTTACGATTGACGGAACTTCAGGAAGGAAGGACGAGATCCGCCGCGCTCTTATCGACATGGACCGCCACAAGAACTCACTGGGCGTGACCTGGTCGGGGCTGACGCGACCGTGTTCTTTCGTCTCGACCAGGAGTTTGTGACTCGGATGACTTTCATGACCATGGTTGAGGGTGACATTGAGGTCGACGTGAACATCAATTACGAGCGCGCACATTTGAACGCAGCTGAGGTGGTCACGAGATTTCCGCACAACCTTGAAGCGATTGCGGCCATCGCTGACAATCTTAGGACGAGGTTAGCTGGAAGGGTCACGTCATGATGGGGACTGCGAACAGGTCGCAGGTATCTACGACCTGGGAACAGATCGACGCGGATGAGGTCAGTGTGCTGCAGGCACGCGCGGCCCGGGAAGCCGAACTTGTGTTGACTCCGCATTCAGATAATGAGCGCTTGGCCCTGACGGCGATGTTCGATTTTGCTACTACTTCCAACCTCCCCAAGCTATTCGCTCAGCCAACCACCTCGATCCTGCGTACATCGGCATACCGGTACGGTCCAAGCCGGGTTCTGAGTGACTTAGTTGAGATGTTGCATGGCGCCATACTCGAGGAGAATCGGCATCTCGGCGGGGCCGCTGCAGACCAGTATCTGTACGAGGACCAGTCGCTCTTTGAGGTGCCGGATGATTGGTTTGCTGAGTTGCGTCAGACGAAAATCCTTGTTGACGAGGATTTTGAACTCCCCTGGGCGGACGGCTGAGCAGCAAATAGCGATGCTGACAACCGAGCTTGGCGACAAACTGCGCCAAGGTGACGCTTGCTCGGTGCCAAGCTTTCCGAGGTAGACCCCGGAGAGCACCAAGGTGAATCACATACGACCGGTCATGCTGGTGGTTGAGGCCTGGGATAGGCCGATGAAGTCGGACGACGAAGGCCACTTGGTCGTCGTGTGCTCGTATGACTGTGATTTTGTGAACCCCCGCGATCGCGCGGGCGTGTTGTTGGCGCCGGTGATGAAAATGCCCGCCTCCCCTGGGAGTCCGCGAGAGGCCGAGATTCTGGCGAGTGACGTGATTCGCGATGGCAAGATGGGATATGCCAATCTGTTCCCGCTTGTTCTCCCGGCAGAGAGCGAGAAGCGGCTGGCTGTCGTTGACTTCAGTTCGATGGCGACCCTGGCATCGGTTGAAGCTGCCCTTGCGGTGCTCACCGCGGGATGCATCTTCACGATGACGCCAACTATGCGTCTCGCATTCAAGCAAAAACTCGCGCTTTTCTTCACCGACCCGGAGACGATTGATGCTTGATGGTCAAGGAAAGTGCCCTTTTACCGGTCGTTGTTTCCGACCGACGCCGACATGGCGCGGTGGGAGCAGCTCTTGGGTGATTCGGCCTTCGTGGCCGCCATCGGCCAATTTTGGCGGGATGACGAACGATTGTCCGTGAGCACGCCGTGAGCACGAGACCGCGTGTGCGGTGCTGGCGACTTCGCGGGCCGACACCTTCGGGACCGACGACTTCGTACGGGTCCGGTAAAGATCCGGTACGAACGAGCATTCGCACAGCTTCACGTAGCCGTCACAGCCAACGCTGTTACCTGGAGTTTCTCTCGCGGTCACCACAACTTGTCGGCCACGAGGTCCAAGTCTTCACCGGAGAATCTGGGGCCGGTCATCGGTCGGCGTGCGGCCAGCACCGTCGAAATCCATTCGATGCCTCGCGGCGGCCCGGATGCGTCGTGGCTTGACCGCCGTCTGCAAACCGACGGGTTGGAATACACCGACCGCTACGACGTGTCAGACGAAACCAAGCAGTACGTCGTCACCGCGCTAGCCCGGATTTTTCGCGGAATACCGGTGTCGTTGGGTGTTGATACGCGAAAGTGCCTGTCCTACAAGGAATGATTGGATTTGTCTAGGATTCAATCGTTCCAGTGGGAAGGCACCTCGCAGGTGAACAG
>NZ_UPHT01000006.1 GCF_900566085.1 Mycobacterium attenuatum | reverse complement strand
GCGCTCATCGCGCCCCTCAGTGACCAACGGCTCGGGTCGCTCTTCGCGCCTACGGCGCTCATCGCGCCCCTCAGTGACCAACGGCTCGGGTCGCTCTTCGCGCCTACGGCGCTCATCGCGCCCCTCACTGGCCCGCTCCGGCCTCAGCAGGAAGTGGCGCGCCCACCGGCGCCGGTGCCGCTGCGGGACCGGGCGTCGGAGCAACCGGACCCGGGATCACCTCTGGGCCGGGCGGCGGCGGCTGAATCGGCACCGGAGCCTGCAAACCGATCGGCGGCAACACCGGGTACTCGTCGTACGCGTTGGGCGGTCCGGGTGGCGTCTGCAAGGTGGACTGAACTGGCTCGATGTCGGGGCCTCCCATGAGCTCGGCCAGCGACTCGGGGGTCATCAACCCCGCCGTGATTGGCCCTACCTGCTGCCCCTGCATGCCGGGGGCGACGATCCACCCGGGCTGCGTGTTGCGGTGCGACAACGGAGTGTCCGGCACCCAGATACCGGGAACGGTCGTGTCCTTGTATCCGTTGGGCGGCTGCAGCCGTGGCTCGGAGTAGGCGACCTGTTTGGGCAACACCTCGGCGGTACTGAAGAAGTTCACCCCGAACGGGAAGTAGTTGAACTTGATCGAGTCGAGGATCGGCGCCAGATACTGCGCACACAATTCCGCCGACTCCTGATACCCAAGCCGGCTAGCGGCCTGAATAGAGCTGCAGATGAACTGCATCGGGTTGGCGAAGGAGGTGATCTCCGGGATCGCGACCACCGACCCGTGTGATGGGTGGTAGATCTGGTTCACGTTCGACGCCGCCGTCGGCAGGACATGCAAGGCCGTCTCCAAACCGTTCAAGGGCTCGGGTTGCAGCAGCGTGTTGGTCGCCTCGGCCAGGTTGTTGACGTCGTGGGTCAGCACCTCGCGGTTCTTGTCGAGGAATGGCCGGATCGTCGTCAGCAAGCTATCGAATTGCTGTAACGCACTGGAAAGAGCCTGGTCGGAACTGGCGAGCCGGCCGGTGAGGTCGGCCAGGTTCTGGTTCAACGCCACGAACTGCGCGTCGTCCTGGTGCAGCGCGTTGACGAACAACGCCAGGCTGCGAACCACCGCGAAGAAGTCGCCACGGCCTTCATTGAGGGCGGTCAGCGCACGCGACAGGTTGTCCAGGGTGGTGTTGAACTGCTTACCCTTGCCGGCCAGCCCGTTCGCGAACGATTGGAGGACTTCACCGAACGGCCCCTGTGGCTGCTGCTCGGTCGGTCCGAGCTTGTCGATGATGTTGGTGATGCTGTTGCGCAGCTCGTCCCACTCCACCGGCACCTGAGTGCGATCCATCGGGATCACCGCATTGTCGGCCAGCACCGGGCCACCTTTATATGGCGGCTCCAATTGGATGGAACGCGACGCCACCAGGGTCGGGTTGAGAATCACCGCCGAGGCGTTGGCCGGAACCTTGTACTTGTTCTGGTAGTGGAAGGTGACCTTCATCTTGTCGCCGGCCGCTTCGATGCTGTCGATCTTGCCCACCTGCAGGCCCATGATCTGAACTTTGTCGCCGGGGTACAGAGCGTTTGCCGCGGGGAAGTAGGCGACCACGGTGTTGTTGGTCAGCTTCTGGTAAAGCCGCCATCCCACGAACGCGGCGACGAGGGCCAGCACCACGATCAGCGTTCCGATGATCACCGTGGCCCGCGTCATCCTCGGCAGGCGCAGGTTACGGATGTCAAAGACGGTGCTCAATTCTGGCTACCTCCCGTCACACCGCTCCCGCCCGTTCCTCCTGAATTGATGTAGGGGTCGGGCAGTTGTGGCCCGGGCCCGGGCGGTGCCGGCGGACCCGGCGGCAACCCCGGCGCGAACGTGGACGGCGGCGGCGTCGGTCCGGCCGGCCCCAGTTGTTCGGTGCGCGCACCCGGCGGCGCGTTCGGTGGCAACGGCACCGGTGTACCCGGGACGTCCGGCGGCGGGTCGCCCGGCCGCCCCGCGATCGGGATGCCCGGTGTGGGCGGCAGGCCGTTCGGGTTCGGCGGTGACGCCTCAACGTCGAGCGGCGCCGGGAAGTTGGGACCGCCGAACGGACCGAGGAGCGCCCCGGCACACGGCAGCGGGTTCCACGGCCGGGGCAGCCCCTCATCACCGACGGTGACATTGCCACCGGGATTGGCCGGCGTGTACGAGCAGGGTGAACCGGGCGGGACCGCCGGTCCCGGGTGCTCGGGCGTGCCTTCCAGGACCCCCGGCGCCGGCGGCGGTGCGCCATTGGGGAACCGGGTGCCGTTCGGGTCGGGCCACCGGAATTCCGGCAGGCCGGCGCTGCGCCAGAAATTCTCCGGGTCCAGGCCGCGCTTCTTGAAGGCGGCATCGATGAACGGCTGAATAATCTGTCCCGGAACCAGGTTGTGAATGACGACCTTGAAGAACGGCCCCGAGGCGATGGACTCATTCAGCGACGGCAGGAATCCGCCCACCATGAGCAGCCCGTTGGCCAGATCGTCTTTGCGCTCGACTAGGATGTCGCTGACCTGCCGCAATTGCTCTAGTACATGGTTGAGGTTCGGGTTGTCGTTGATCAGTCCCTGCACCTGGGCCGAGAAGGAAGCGACATTGGCCAGCAGCGCGTCGATGGCACGTCCGCGTTCGTTGAACGCGGCGATCAACGTCTTGGCGTTGACCAACAGGCGATCCACCTGCTGGCTGCGGTCCCCGAGGATGCTGGCCACCTGGTTGGCCTGCGCGAGTAGATGCTTGATCTCCTCGTCGCGCTTGCCGATGGTGTCGGAGAACTTGGCCACGCCCTCGAGGGTGGCGCTCAGGTGCGGATATGTCTGGTCGATGGTCTGCGACAGCACATGCAGCGACTGCTTGACGGTGTCGATGTCCCAGCCGGTGGCCGCCTTGGTGACGTCGAAGAAGGCGTCGTAGATCTGGTAGGGCGTGGTGCTTTGACCCAACGGCAACGTGCCGCCCGGCCGCAGCGGCTGGTTGCCGCGCGCCTCGATCTCGAGCACCTTCTTACCGAGGATGGTGTCGGTGCGAATCGCCAGCCGGCTTTCGGTGCCGATGACATTGGTGCCGACCGAGAATTTGATCTTGACGTGGTCGCCGTCGATGGACAGCTCCTCCACCTTGCCGACGTCCATGCCGGCGATGCGTACCTTGTCACCCTTGTTGAGGCCGCCGGTGTCGGTGAACTGCCCGTAGTAGCTCGGCCGCGCGAACAACATCGGGACGCTGGTGAAGCTCTGGCCCACGGCGACGACGATGATCATCACCACGATGCCCATGAGCCCGATACGAAGCCGATTCGGGGGTTCCAGCGTTCTCATTGTGGCGTGCACCTACCCGTCGGCTGGGTGAAGAGCCGCACCGTGCGCACCGGCCCGCCGGGTTGCAGCCCATTGATCCTCAGGCTGATGTCGCAGGAGTAGAAATTCACGAAGTCCCCGTAGGACCCGATGGTGCGACCGATCATGTTCAGCGCGGTCGGGACCTTGTGCAGGAAGTCGCTCAACTGCTGGCGCTGGTCGATCAGCGGCTGCTGGACGGCATCGAGGTAGTTGACGGTCTTGTGCAGCAGCGCGCGGTCCTCGGCCAGTAGATCGGCCACCGTGCCGGCGGCGTTGCTGATGTGGGCGGTGCCGTCCGCCAACTGGGTGCGGTGGTCCTTCAACCCGGTGATCAGAATCTCCAGGTTGTTGACCGTCTGATCGAAGTCCTTGCGGTGGCGAACCGTGGTATCCAGCACGGTGTTCAGGTTCTTCACCACCTCGCCGATCGCCTGGTCGCGCTCGGCGATCTGTGAGGTCAGCTGCGCGGTCTGGTCGAGAATGTCGTTGATGGTGCCGCCTTGGCCCTGAAACACGGTGATGAGCGCCGAGGCGATGGTGTTGACTTTGTCCGGGTCCAGCGCCCGGAATACCGGCTTGAAGCCGCCGATCAGCGCATCAAGGTCGAGCGCCGGCGAGGTGCGTGACAACGGAATGAATCCGCCCGGGCGCATCACCCGATCACTGCCCTCGCCCTGGCCGCGCTTGAGCTCCAGGTAGCGGTTACCGATCAGGTCGAGGTAGCGGATCTGGGCGGTCGTCGACTGGTAAAGGGGGATCGAGCGGTCGACGTCGAAATCCACCCGAACGCGTTTACCGCCGTCGACCAGCGACACCTCTTTGACCTTGCCGATCTCCACCCCCGAGGCGCGGACAAATTGTCCGGCCCGTAGCCCGCTGACGTTGCTGAACTCGGCAGAGTAGCCGTAGGTGCGGTCGAAGCGGATCTGACCGAACACGATGACGATCATCACGCTGAACAGCACCAGCACCAGTGCGAATGCGCCGAGTTTTAAAGCAGTTCCGGTGATTTTCATGGGTTGATCGTGTTGTCCCCTACTTGACGGCCCCAGACGTATTCGATCGCGTAGGGCGAACCGGTCTCCAGGTGGTTATAGGGAGCGATGCTGTTGCCGGTGTCCATCACCAACTCGGGTGCCGGCCAGAAATCATGGGTGATCTGCTGCCAGCAGCCCGGCGCACCACCAGGTCCGCCATGTGCGTTGACCCGCGGCAGATTTTCCGGATACATGTAGGGATTAGGCGCCCCGCCGACCACGCCGGCAGCTAGTCCGCCGATCTGCGAGAGCAGCAGCGGCACCAGCGACGTCGGGTTCAGCATCAATCCCAGCCCGGACAGCAGCTCGCTGTGGGTGGCCAGAGAGTAGCCGTTACCGCCGAGGAACGTGGCGGCCTTGGGTTCGATGTCGTGGTAGTTGCGCAGCGTGCAGTACAACTCCGGGCTGTAGGTGTCCAGCAGCTGAGCGCTGGGCACCAGATCGGCGGCGCCACGGGCCAGATACGGGCCGCCCCGGCCGAAGACATCCGCGCCGGTATTGCCGAACCCGGCCGCCGCCAGCAGAGCGGCGTCCAATTCGCGCTGGCGCTGGTTGAACGTCCGTGCCGTCGGCACCGAGTTGTCGAGAAAGTCGAACAGATCCGGCGAGGCGTTGGCGTAGACGTCACCGAGGCTCGCCAGCTGCTGGATGTCGCGGCGCGCCTGCGGCATTCGCGGGTTGACGTCATCGAGGATCGCGTTGGCGTTGACGATCGACTGCCCGAACCGATCGCCCAGTCCGGTCAGCGCCTGCGCGGCCGCGCTGAGGGTCAGGTTGAGTTTGACCGGATCCACCTTCTCGGCAATCGACGTGATCGTCTGGAACAAGGTGTTGATCTCGGTCGTCACCCCGACGGCATTGATGACGCTCTTGGCCGTGAGATGCCCCTTCGAGATGACGTTGCCCCGGTCATCTCTCGGCGTTGTCAGCGACACGTACTTGCCGCCGAAGACGGTGGTCGCCTTGATCTGCGCGTTGACGTTTTCCGGTACCAGCGGCAGGTACTTCGGATCGACGTTCAGGATGAACTTGGCGGCCGGTTTGCCGTCGCGTGTGATCTCCGAGATGCTGTCGACTCGGCCGATCTGCACTCCGTTGTAGGTGACCTTCGAGCCGGGGTCCATCACCAATCCGGCTCGATCGGACAGCATCGTCAGCTTCACCTTGGGCATGAAATCCCCACGGAACTGCAAGTACACCAAGGCGAATATGACAAGCGCGATCACCAGAAAGACAACACCCGCCGTCTTGTACGGCGGATCGCTGACCTTGTTGACTTTCGCCGGCATCGTCATCGCGCTACACCGTCAGTGCAAAGTTGGGGTCGACGCCGTAGAGCGCCAACGCGGCGGACAAGACGACCACAGGAATCGAAACCAGCGAGAACCGCATCGACCGGCCGACGGCCTCGCCGACACCGACGGGGCCGCCGCCGGCGCTGTACCCGTAGTAGCAGTGACTGACCATCACCACCGCGGTGATGATGATGGCCTCCAGAAATGACCAGAAGACGTCGTCGGGACGCAGGAACGTCCGGAAGTAGTGCTCGTAGGTGCCGGTCGACTGTCCGTAGAGCACTGTCGTGGTGATCTGTGGTGACAGGAACGCCATGATCATGGCCATCGCATAAAGCGGGATGATCACCGTCAGCCCGGCCAGGATCCGCGTGGTCGCCAGGAAGCAGACCGACTTGATGCCCATCACTTCCAGGGCGTCGATCTCCTCGCTGATCCGCATCGCGCCCAGCTCGGCGGTGGCACCGGCACCGACCGTTGCCGCCATGGCCACGCCGGTGACCACCGGCGCGGCGATGCGGACGTTGATTAGCGCGGCGAAAAAGCCGGTGAACGCCTCAACGCCGATGTTCCCCAGCGACGCGAAGCCCTGAATCGCGACCAGCGAACTGCCGGACAACGTGACGAAACCGACGATTGCGGCGGTGCCGCCGATGACGGCCATCGCACCGGTGCCCATTCCGATCTGTGCGATCAGCCGCAGGGTTTCCTTGCGGTATCGGCTCAACGCAAACGGCACGTTCCCGATCGCGACCAGCGCGAACCAGGACAGCCGGCCGGTCGTGTCCAGTCCCCGGACCGCGGCGCCGCCATACCGGTTCAGATTGGCGGTGGCCCTAGGGAATCGGGCCCGCAATACCGCAGATGTCGCCATGTCAGTGCCCCGTCCCGAACCGGACGCCGACCGTGGTCAGCACCACGTTGACCGCGAACAGCGCGACCACGCAGAGCACGACGGTCTCGTTGACAGCGGTACCCAGACCCTTGGAGCCGCCGCGGACGGTCAGCCCGCGGTAGCAGCCGACCAACCCGGCGATGAGTCCGAACGTCGCGGCCTTGACCATCGCGATGACGACCTCGGGCAGGCCGGTGATGGTGGTGAGGGTGGCCAGGTAAGCGCCACCCGACACATTCTGCAAATACACCCCGAACAGATAACCGCCCACCAGGCCGACGGTGATCACCAAGGCGTTGAGCAACGTGGCGATGAGCGTCGCGGCAATGACGCGGGGCACGACGAGGCGGTGGATGGGGTCGATGCCCAGCACCTCCATCGCGTCGATCTCCTCGCGGATGGTGCGGGCGCCCAGGTCGGCGCAGATGGCCGTCGACCCGGCGCCGGCCACCACCAACACCGTGACCTGAGGGCCGAGCTGGGTGACGGCGCCGATCGCGGCACCGGCACCGGAGAGGTCGGCGGCACCGAACTGGGCCAGCAGGACGTTGAGGGTGAAGATCAGCAGGACGGTGAATGGCACCGAAACCAAGATGGCCGGCAGCAGCGCCACCCGCATGATGAACCAGCACTGCAGGATGAATTCGCGCCATTGGAACGGCCGGCGAAACAGCGCCTTTCCGGTCAGCACACACATCCGGAAGAATCCGCCGACCAATGTGAGGGGCGTTTCCAGTTGGTCGCGCAGATAGCCCATCAGGTGGGGACGCGTCGAGGTCGTCACTGTCGCCTCCTCACCATGGGACCGCTCGGGTTGCGGCGTAACGGCCGATCATGTCGCACGCCTTCCTCCTTGCCCCATCCCTAGGTGTGTGACCGTCGGCTCCCTACCTGCAGGTAGTAACGGAGACCACAGGAATGTACCTGATGGTCGTCGACGTGTGAACCGCATCCTCACAATTAACCCTTCGTCAACAGCGAGCAACCGCCAAAGGTCCTGTCAGCCGTCCTCTCTGGTCGTTGAATACGTTGGCGCAGAACGATTTTCGAAGCTACTCCGAGCTCCGTAACGCAGCCTCAATTCGGTTTTGAGCACCTTCCCTGCGGGGTTGCGGGGCAGTGCCTCGACGATCTCGAGCGCCTTCGGGTGCTTGTAGCGCGCGAGCCGTTCGGTCAGGTACTCAGTTAGGTCTTCGATCAAGAGGGTGGCGTCCGTTACAGCCGCGATCGCAACCGGCACCTCGCCCCACCTTTCGTCGGGCCGGCCGATGACCGCGACTTCGACGATGGCCGGGTGACCGGCGAGAACGTTTTCCACCTCGGCGCAGTAGATGTTCTCTCCGCCGGAGATGATCATGTCCTTCTTGCGGTCGACCACCCAGACGTAGCCGTCCTCGTCCATCCGAACGAGATCGCCGGAATGAAACCAGCCGCCCGCGAACGCTTCCGCGGTGGCCTCCGGATTGTTCCAATAGCCACTCATCAATGTTGGTGCGCGGTAAACGATTTCACCGACCTTACCGACAGGCACGTCGTTCATGTCGTCGTCGACCACGCGGGCGGCGACCGTGGGGATCACCCTGCCGACCGAGCCGCGTTTGCGGATGGCGTCCTCGCCGAGCAGCATGCACGTGACCGGCGACATCTCCGTCTGACCGAACGCGGCCAGAATTTGGGTTCCGGGAAAGACCTCAGACATCAGCCGCAGCAACGCATCCGGCGCCGGTGCGGCCCCCCACGACATCACCCGCAATTTCAGGTTGCGCGGCCGGGCCTGCTGCTCGGCGCACACCGCCTGCCACTGGGCGGGCACCAGAAAGATACCGGTGACCCGCTCCGCCTCCAGCACGTCGAGCAGCTGACCGGGATCGAACGCGCCCAGCGGGTAAAGCACGGTGGGGACGCCGAGCATCATTCCGGTCAGCATGTTGCCGATGCCGGCGATGTGGAACAGCGGGACGCCGATGAAACCGACGTCACTGTTGACGTTGGCGCCGCTGGTGTACAGCGCGGTGATGGCCTGCCCGGTGAGGTTGGTGTGCGTGAGCACCGCGCCCTTCGGCCGGCCGGTGGTCCCGGAGGTGTACATGATCAGGGCCGGCGAGTCGTTGGGGATATCGACGGGCGCCGGCGGGTCTCCCGATTCGCCGAGCAGGTCGTCATAGGCCAGCACCGTGTCGTCGGAAGCGCCGCCGGCCACGACGATCGTGTCCACCAGCGGCTGGATGGCGCGGACCCCGGTGGCGACCGGTGCCAGCACCGCCTCGGTGACGAGCACCCGCGGGGCGCAATCCTCTACCAGGAAGGCGATCTCTGTCGGTGTGAGCCGGAAATTCAATGGCACCGCGATCGCCCCGAGCATGTTGGCCGCGAACACCGACTCGATGAACTCGGTGCGGTTGAGCATCAGGATCATCACCCGGTCGCCGAAGCCGACCCCTCGACGGCTCAAGGCTCCAGCCAGCGCAGTGACCCGATAGCGCAGTTCAGACCACGTCACGGTATGACCCAGGAAGCGAAGCGCGGTCGCCCCGGGCTGCATCAGGGCGTGCCGCTGCAGCTGGTTGACCCAGTTTTGCCGCCGGGCCAGGTAAGGCTGCTCCAGACCATGTGCGGCCTGGCTCAGATGACTGGCCAGTTGCGCGGTCAACTGTGCGATCCCTTCACTTCTGCACCGCTTGCGTCACGCTGATATTTGATAAAACATGGTGTTATCTGGGTCACATTAACGGGCTCAGTGGCCTCAAAACAAGACCTGCAAAGTCCCGCCAAGCCCCCGAAAGTCCTGGCAGGCCGTATGAACGCTCCGCTATCCGCCCGGCCGCGAAGCCGGCGGCCGCTGCGCCGGGCGCAGTTGTCCGACGAGGTGGCCGGCCACCTGCGGGCGGCGATCATGTCGGGCACCCTGCGTCCGGGCACGTTCATCCGCCTCGACGAGACCGCGGCTGAACTCGGGGTCAGCATCACGCCGGTCCGTGAGGCCCTGCTGAAGCTGCGCGGTGAGGGCATGGTGCAGCTCGAACCGCACCGTGGTCACGTGGTATTGCCGCTGACCAGGCAAGACATCGACGACATCTTCTGGCTGCAGGCCACCATCGCCAGGGAGCTTGCCGCCGCGGCCACCGCCCGGATCACCGACGTCGAGATCGATGAGCTCAGCCGAATCAACGATGCGCTGGCCGTCGCCGTCGGGTCGGCCGACGCCGAGGCCATAGCGACGTTGGAGTTCTCGTTCCATCGCGTCTTCAACCAGGCCAGCCACCGGATCAAGCTGGCCTGGTTTCTGTTGAATGCCGCCCGCTATATGCCGGCACAGGTATTTGCCGCCGATCCGCGATGGGGCGCGGCCACGGTGGACAATCACCGACGGCTGATTGCGGCGCTGCGCCGCCGGGATGCGGTCGCGGTGGCCGAGCACACCGTCTGGCAATTCACCGACGCGGCGCGACGACTGACCGAAACGCTGGACCGGAATGGGATCTTCAGCCACGCCGAGCGGGTTGGCCCGTCTCCCTAGCCCGTGCCCAGGTGTTCGGCGCGCTGTTTGAGGTTTTCGGCGAGTTGCTCGAGGACGTTGTTGAGCAGCAGCTTCACCATGGGCGCGGGCACCGGCATGCTGGGTTCGACGTCGATGTCCACGGTCAGCAGGCTGCTGGCGCCGGTCTCGACCACGCTGAACAGCTGCTCCTGCTTGATAAAGAGGTCGCCCTGCTGCATGACCGTTTGAATCTGATTCTCGCCCGGGTAATACACGGCGTGGATATAGATGCCCTCGAAGCCTTGGATCGCGGTGTCGAGCCGCACCTGGCTGGGACGCCCGTCGTCGTAGCGGTGCAGCACCCAGGCGCCCTTGATCCCTTCGTTCCATTCCGGGTACCGCTCGATATCGGCGACGATGCCCATGATCGCTACGGCGTCCGCGCTGACCTCGACGGTCTTGCTCAAAACTGGCATTGGCGAAGCATACCCGGGCAGCCGTCGGTTGCTGACCGTGCCGGTTCGGGCCTGATTCGGGTGCGGCCCGGGCTATTTCACCCCGCTTCAGGCGGGCTTCAGCACGGCTTCAGTCGGGTGTCACACAAGCGGAGGCCAGCAATGCGCGGATCGCGTCCGGGATGGGGACGGGTTTGCGGCTGGTCCGGTCGACGTAGACGTGTACCCAGTGCCCCAGCGCGGTGATCGGCTGCGCCCGCTCGGTATCGCCCTGCTGGCCGGCACGGAACACAGCGAGCCGGTAGGTGACGCTGCTGCAGCCCAGGCGGGTGACCGCCAGGCCCACCGTCAGGCTTTGCGGGAAGTGCAATTCGGAGAAGTAACGGCAACCCGACTCGGCGACGATGCCCAGCGCAGGCGTGGACAGCGGGTCCCACCCGGTACCCGTGGTGATCCAGGCGTTGATCGCGGTGTCGAAGAGCTGGTAGTACACGGCATTGTTGAGATGGCCGAACATGTCGTTGTCGGCCCAGCGAGTAAGCACCGGCCACAGCACCGGGAAGTCCGCGCTGGTGAGGTTCTGCGGCGCCGGCCCTTCGGGAACCGATGGAACCGATGGAACCGATGAAGCTGAAGCCATGGTTGTATTCCAACATGTTTCGCATCCGCGGCGCGGTGCTCGAGCGGATCACCTCGCCCCGCCCATACTCCGAGTCACGGCCGATCAGCGTCGCCAACCTCGATCTCGAGGCGCCCGGTGATGACGAGGTGCTGGTTCGCATCGAGGCCGCCGGGGTGTGCCACTCCGATCTGTCGGTGGTGAACGGCAGCCGGGTGCGGCCGGTGCCGATGCTGCTCGGCCATGAGGCCGCGGGGATCGTCGAGCAGGTCGGTGACCGGGTCGACGACGTAACCGTCGGTCAGCGCGTGGTGCTGGTGTTCCTGCCGCGGTGCGACCGCTGTCCGGCATGCGCAACCGAGGGCAGGACACCGTGCCAACCGGCAAGCGCGGCCAACGCGGCCGGAACACTACTGGGCGGCGCTGTCAGGATCGGCCGGGAAGGCCACCCCGTGTACCACCACCTCGGCGTCTCGGCATTTGCCACCCACGCCGTGGTCAACCGGGCCAGCGCCGTGCCGGTACCCGAGGAGGTGCCGCCGCAGGTGGCCGCCCTGCTCGGATGCGCGGTGCTGACCGGCGGCGGCGCGGTGCTCAACGTCGGCCAACCGAGACCCGGACAATCGGTCGCCGTCGTCGGACTCGGTGGCGTCGGGATGGCGGCAGTGCTCACCGCCCTGACCTATCCCGACGTCCGCGTCATCGGCGTCGATCAGTTACCTGAAAAGCTTTCCGCAGCAACGACACTCGGCGTGCACGACACCTACACCCCGCAACGGGCCACCGACGCCGGGGTGAAAGCGGACGTGGTGATTGAGGCCGTCGGTCACCCCGCCGCGCTGGAGACCGCGATCGCCCTGACCGCACCGGGGGGCCGTACCGTTACCATCGGGCTGCCGCCGCCGGACGTGCGGATCAGCATCTCGCCATTGGGTTTTGTCGCCGAAGGGCGGTCGCTGATCGGTAGTTATCTCGGTTCGGCGGTGCCCCGCCGCGACATTCCCCGGTTCGTGTCGCTATGGCGGTCGGGCCGGCTGCCCGTGGAATCGCTGGTGTCGTCGACGATTCGGCTGGACGAGATCAACGAGGCGATGGACCACCTTGCCGACGGCACCGCGATCCGCCAACTCATCACCTTCTGACTATCGGGGCTGTGTAGCCGGCCGACCCGTGCCCCGCATCGAGTCCCGTCCGCCACATCAGCACCGCCAAAGCGGCGATGACACTGACCTGAAGTGCACTTAGAGCATCTGCGAGATCGGTGTTGAGGCGGCATCAGTCACGCTGAACCGCGGGAGCGGCGACCACGGGGCGGCCGGTCTCTTGACGTTCGGGCGCTTGGTACCGGCGGGCCGCCCAGCATGAGCGGCGGTCAGTCCGGCTAGCCCAGCCAACCAGCGCCGCCCAGCAGTGTCTCGACCGATTCGACTGCGCCACAGGAGATTCCGGACGCGTTGAGCGCCTGGCGCTTGAACACCCGGGCAGCCGAACTGAGCACGTGCCGCACGGGGCCGATTCCGCGATTGAGCCCCCAAGGACACTGGTCTCCCCACAGCGCCACCTCGGTAGACCGGTCCGCGAGCGCCTCGAGCACCCTGTCGCGAACGCGATCGTCTGCCGCGAACGCGCCGGCGCTGACGGCCAGGCTCTGGCCCCCAGGCCGGATCACGGTCAATCCCGTCTCCAGGTCCGCGGCGCGCGCCCCGAGAATCCGCAACGGTCGGGCCCCGCCGGCACCGGGCAGCAGTACCGTGACCTCCCAACCGGCCATCACTCGGTCGTACAACCAGCCCCCCGCCGCCTGCACCACGTCGGCGGCGCTGATGGCCACCACCTCGAGTCGGTAGCGCAGACACTCCGCCTCCGTCCGCGGTCCCGGGGTTGTCGCCGGGTAAACGCTGAGATCGAAAGTGGGTGTGATCATCGGTTCATTCCTCTTGCGTTGGACCACACGTGGACCGGTGGCTTGCCGCGGTCGTCAGGGGCTGTCCGCCGCACGGGGTGACCCACCGGGACCGGCCCGGCTTCGGCGAATCGGTTGACACGGCTCACCCGACAGCGTGACATTTTCGCTCAATTTTGTAAAGGTTGCCGGTCGGTCAACGCCGGCGCCGCGCCGCAATTTCGGCCAGCACTTCCTCGGTGTGCTGGCCCAGCGCCGGGGCCGTCCAGCGGGGTGCCCACGGCGTGCCGTGGAAGTCCGCCGGTGTGGCCACCATCGGCACGCTGGACTCGCCGTCCGGCACATCGACGATGCCGCCCGCCGCGTGGAACTGCTCGTCGGCGACGACATCCTCGAGGGTATTGACCGGCGACCAGAAGAAATCCGGTTCGGTAGCAAAGACTTCCGCCCATTCGGTCAGCGACTTCACTGCGAAGATCTCATCCAGCGCGGCGATGAGTTGCACCGCGTTGGCGGCGCGAGCGCGGGCATCGCGATACCGCGGATCGGCCAGCCACTCCGGCCGGCCGACCACCCGACACAACGCGGGCCAGTGCCGATCCGCCTCGAGCCCGACGACCCAGAACCGCCTGCCGTCGCCGGCGGTGTAGTTGTTCATACAGGGATTACCCATCGACTCGCGCTGCCCAACCGCGATCGGTTGGCCGGTCCGCAGATAGGTATTCAGATCGAAGCTGACCGTGTAGGCACCCTGGCGATACAGCGAGGTGGTCACCAGCTGACCGACTCCGGTGCGTTCGCGCGCGAGCAGTGCCGCGCAGACGGCGGCGGCCAGGGTCATCCCCGCCGAGTGATCGCCCATGCCGCCGCGCTGGAACGGAGGGGTGCCGCCGGGCGGGGTCAGCAGATCGGCCACGCCGGCGCGCGACCAGAACGCCGCCACGTCGTAGGCCGCGCGGTCGGCGTCGGGTCCGGTTTCTCCGTAGCCGGTGATCAGCCCGTAGACCAGACGGGGGTTGCGGTCCGACACCGACTCGAAGTCGAGCCCCAGCCGTCGCAACCCGCCGGGGCGCACATTGGTCACGAAAACGTCCGCGCCGGTGAGTAATTCGAAGGCGGTGTGGCGACCGGTCGCGGTGGTGAGATCCAGCACGATGCTGCGCTTGGAGCGGTTGTCCATCTCGAAAGGCGGGTTCACCCCGAGATCGCAACCCAGCATCCGGCCGAACATCCGGCCGGGATCACCGGCCGGCGGCTCGATCTTGATGACGTCGGCGCCCCAGTCGGCCAGGATGGCGGCGGTGGCCGGTGCTGCAACCCAGACCCCGAGTTCGACGACTGTGATGTCTTCCACCGGTCCCGCCATGGCTCATTCCTACTCCATGCCACTTACGCTTACGTGAATGACATCGCCGGGGTTCGCGGCCGCCAGCAGCGCGCTCGCAACCTTGCACTCGGCGCTCGCGGCTCGTGGCGACAAGCTCACCATGGCCGCGGTAGCGGGTGCCCGAGTTGGGAGGAGCCCCATGAGTCTGGTGGCCGGACACGGTCCCCTCAGCCGGAACCCGGCCGGACGCTTCTGTCCGCCGGTACCCGCCAACGTCGTCTACATCGAACCGCATCCCCGCCGCATCCAGGCTTACCGCAACGGACTGCCGGTCATCGACACCGAGCGGGCGCTGCTGGTGCACCGGCGCGATCACCCGCTCAGCTACGTCTTCCCAGCCGACGAGGTCGGCGACTTACCGACCGAGCCGGAGGCCGAAGCCCCCGGCTTCGTTCACGTGCCGTGGGACGCCGTGGACACCTGGGTGGAGGAGGGCCGCAAACTCGTCCACTATCCGCCTAATCCGTACCACCGGATCGACTGCCGCCCGACTACGCGCCACCTCAACGTCTCGCTCGCCGGGACGGCACTGGTGGACACCCACGACACCGTGATCGTTTTCGAGACATCGCTGGAACCGCGGCTGTATGTGGAGCCGTCGCAGGTCCGCACTGATCTGCTGCGGAAGTCCGACACGTCCAGCTACTGCAACTACAAGGGCGTCGCCACCTACTGGTCGGTGGTCCTGGACGACGTCTTCGTCGAGGACGCCGCGTGGAGTTATGCGGATCCGTTTCCGGAAAGCTGGCCTATCAAGGGATTTCTCAGCTTCGACGACTCCCGCATTGATGTCACAGCGGATCTCCCGGGCCGTGCCCCCGGCGCCGCACGGCTTCGCTGATCGCCGACACCGGGTCAGGCCGCCTCGATCACCAGCGTCCGGAACCGCTCGATGCTCTCCAGCGCATGGGTGAGACTATCGCCGGGCAGCCCTACCTGTACCCAGGTAACTCCAAGGGCGGCAAGATTTTCCAGCCCCAACAGGTAGGCGTTGGCGTCGAACCCGTCGGTCGACGGGCTGCCCCCGTCGGCGTTGGTGAACGTGATGTCGATTGCGGACCAATCCCGGCCCGCCGCGTCGCACCTGCGCCGTAGGTCCTCGATGCCGTCGGCAAGCCGGTCAATCGAGTCGATGGCCGCGGTGCCGGCCGTCTGGGCCAGCCGGGCAGGCGCGGCAAACGGGCACCAGCCGTCACCATAGCGGGCGACCCGCTCGCGGGCCGCCCCGGTGTTACCGCCGATCCAGATCGGCGGATGTGGCCGGCTGAGCGGCCGGGGATGCGCGCTGATTCCGCGCGCGGTGAAACGCCTTCCCGCATAAGATATCTCATCGCTGGTCCACACCGCGCGGATGACCTGCAGCGCCTCTTCGAACAGCTCGGCGCGTTCCTCGTAGTCGACCCCCAGCGCGGCGAATTCCCGTTTGAGGTATCCCACGCCGACCGCGAGGGTGAACCGGCCACCCGAGAGTAGATCCAGCGTTGCTCCGCACTTGGCCACCAGGAACGGGTTTCGGTACGGCAGCACGACGACATTTGGGATCAGGCGCAAGGTGTTAGTTCGCGCGGCAGCGAATCCCATTGCCACAAACGGATCTAACGCGTCGTGGCCACCGGCATCAAGCCAGCGCTGAGACGGGGCCGGGTGGTCGGTGAAGCCGAATCCGTGAAAGCCGGCGTCTTCGGCCGCCCCGGCGATGGCCGCGATACTGGCCCCGGACAACAACTCCGGGTTGTAAGGATGACTGTGCATCGGATGGGTGATGGCGAAGCGCATGCCGCTAGAACCGGGACCGCGCGTCGATCGCCGTGTCGGTGGTGCGCAGCGGCCGGATCAGCGCCTCCTGGGCGAAGGAGCCGAGGAGGCCTCCCTCCTCGGTGTGCACGGTGCCTCGGACGTACGACATCCCGGCACCGACCTGAGTGCTCTCGTGGGTGTAGAGCAGCCAGCCGGCCCAGCGCACCGGTTCGTGGAAGGCCACCGAGATGGACATCGGCGCGGTGGAAACGCTCAGATGCGCCTGGCTGGTACCGATACCCGGGTGCGCCCGCATGGTGGTCGAAATGCCTAGGTGGCCAGTGAAATACGCGATCAGCGCCTTGGCCAGGTCGTCACGGGCCGGAATCGGGTCGTAGCGCAGCCACGCATACAGTTCGGGTGGCCCTACCTCGTCTGGACTGTTGACATCGACCACGTCGACGAGTCGCAGTTCGCGTCCGATCATCGGCATCACCGAGACGTTGGCAACCGCGGGTGCGGTGACGCCGGGGCGCGGCAGGTGATGGCGGATCACGTCGCCGGTGGGAACGTCGGCCAGGACCGTCATGGTGATGCAGCGCCGGCCGTCCTGCTGTGCCGAGACTACGGCGGTGGCGGTAGACCGGCCCTCGTGTACGACGTCGACGACAAGCTCGACCGGTGGCCCGACCGCGACGGCGCGGGAGAACACCGCGTGCGCCGAACGCACCGACTTGCCCTGGAACCGCTTGGCCACTGCGACGATCGCCTGTGCCAGCACCTGGGTGCCCTCCACGACCTGCCGGTCGTCGTGCCCGGCGATGCCGGTGTCCGCACTGAACCGATCCGCACCCTGTGCCCGCACCTCGAAGAGCTCAAGCAGGCGATCGACCGACCATTGGGACTGTTCAGAATCTGTCGTCAACTGCGTTCACCTCTTGCTCGCGTCGCCAACTCAGGCCCAGCGTGACACTGAGAGCTAAATTTTGTAAAGGTCGCTACCCGGGACCCCGGGGGCACGATCCCCGTCGGCGGCTCCCGCGACTCCGGTTCGACGGCGAAACAACGTGACACTTACCCAACGCTTTGTAATGTTTGAGACATGAGCCAGGCGTTTGGGGCAACAGCGGCGACCGAGACCGACAATTCGACCCGTCAGCGGATCCTGGCGGCCACCGCGGAGGTTCTCGGGCGCAGCGGCCAGACCAAGCTCAGCCTCTCCGAGGTCGCGGCCCAGGCCGGGGTGTCACGTCCGACGCTCTACCGCTGGTTCGCCTCCAAGGAGGAGTTGCTCTCCACATTTACGCGCTACGAGCGCCAGAACTTCGAAGATGGACTGGCCGAAGCGACGGCCGGGCTCAAAGGCGTCGAAAGGCTTGATGCCGCACTGCGTTTCATCGTCGAGTACCAGCACTCGTACTCGGGAGTCCGCATGGTCGATGTTGAACCGGAGCTGGTTATCGCACAGATGTCCGGCGTCATACCCGAGATGCGTGATGGCTTGCAGCGACTACTGCCCGGACCCAACGCCGCGGTGAAGGCAGCGACGGCAATCCGAGTCGCGATCTCGCACTACATCGTTCGAAGCGACGACGCCGATCAGTTCCTGGCTCAGCTGCGCCATGCCGTCGGCATCAAGGCAGCCGACTGACGGCATCAAGGGAGCCGACTGACTTCGCCGAGGCTAACGCCGCGGCGCGAAAACTCACCGGATGGGGCACTGGCGTTACACTCGCGCCACCAGCTAGCCGCCAGGCTGATCGAACAGCACCGCCGAGTTGAGATAGCCGGTCGGGTCCAGTGCCGTTTTGATCGTTCGCATCACTGCGACATCGGCGGGTCCTCGCGACATCCCCAGGTACCGGCGCTTGCGGCTGCCCACGCCGTGCTCGGAGCTGACGTTGCCGCCGCAGTCGGCGATCAGGCCCATCAGCTCCGGATACAGCACGGGTTCGTGCGCCGGCGGCAGCCGCAGCACGTTGAGGTGCAGATTGCCCTCGCCGATGTGGCCGAACAGGACCGGCAGCGCCTCGGCGACACGAGCGTGGATCAGCCCGACCGCGTCCCGGGCAAATCTGCCGATCGCCGCCAACGGCAGCGAGACGTCCAGCTTCAACGGCGGCCCATACCTGCCCAGCACCTCGGCGAGCGCTTCCCGGGTGCGCCACAGCCGTTGCTGCGCAATGCTATCCACGCCCACCGCGGGTTCGCTGGACAGCCGCATCCCGGCGAGCAGCCCGGCGAGCCGATCGGTCTGATCGTGGTCGGCGGCCAGCTCTACCAGCAGCAGCCAGTCTCCCCCGACGGGAGCGCCAACCCCCAGCAGCTCGCCGGTGAGCGCGGCAGCTCGGCCGTCGATCAATTCCAGCGCGGCGATTCCGTCCGCGTCGCGCAGCACCCGGCCGGCGTCGACCAGCGCGTCGAGGTCGTCGAACCCGCACACGGCCGTCACCCGATGCGGCACAGCCGGATGCAGCCGCAGATCCAGCTCGGTGATGACGCCCAACGTGCCTTCGGCGCCGACGAAAAGCGCCGGCAGGTCGTAGCCGGTGTTGTCGCGGCGCACCCGGCTGTGCCGGTGCAGCACCGAGCCGTCGGGCAGCGCGACGTCCAGGCCCAACACCTGTTCGCTCATGTTGCCGTAGCGCACCGTCCGAAGGCCGCCGGCATTCGTCGAGGCCATTCCGCCGACGGTCGCCGAGTCGCGAGCCGACAAGTCGACCCCGAACACCAGGCCCGCCGCCGCCGCGGCGTGCTGCACCGCGGCCAGTGTGGCCCCGGCACCCACCGCGACCCGGCGGTCGAGGACGTCGACATCGCCTACCGCGCAAAGTCTTTCGGTGGACAGCAGGATGTCGTCGTGTTCCGGCACGGTGCCCGCCACCAAGGAGGTCCGGCCCCCTTGCACGGTGACATAGGCTCCGGCGTCCCGGCAGAGCCGCAGCACCTCGGCGACCTGCTCGGCGGAGCCGGGCCGCACCAGCGCACTGGCACGGCCACGATAGCGGCCGGTGTGGTCGACGCTGTGTGCGGCGAGCACGTCGGCGTCGGTGACGACATGGTGCGAACCGACCACATTCGTCAGACCGCGCAGCATGCTCACGACCGTCGGTGCGGCCCGTGGGCGACGCGGATCGCCATGGCTGTCCTCCGTCGAGCTGTGATGTTGTAGCGTTTCCAGACCGTAGTCCATCATCCGGCGGGCTCCGGACATCCCAATGGAGGGGCTGTGCCAGAACGCGAGCCTAAACGCATGCCCGACCGCGAGCCCGAACGCGAAAACGTCTATTTCACCTCCGGTGCCGACCGGATCAGCGCGTGGCTCTACCGTCCCACCGGCGGCGGCCCATCACCCCTGCTGGTCATGGCGCACGGTCTCGGCGCGGTGCGCACCATGCGATTGGACGCCTACGCCCAACGGTTTTGTGCGTCCGGATACGCCTGCCTGGTGTTCGACTACCGCAACTTCGGCGACAGCGAGGGCCAGCCCCGCCAGCTGCTCGACATCGGCATGGAACTGGCAGACTGGCGGGCCGCGGTGACCTACGCGCGCACCCTCGACGGTATCGATCACAACCGAATCGCCTTGTGGGGAACATCTTTTGGAGGCGGTCATGTGATTGCGACGGCGGCCCGGGTGCCGGGCATCGCCGCCGTCGTCGCGCAGTGCCCGTTCACCGACGGCATCGCCTCCGTCCGCGCGATCAATCCGGGGACCGTCGCGCGGCTGACCGCGCTGGCGGTACGCGACGTCGTCGGCGCCGTGGCCAGGAGGGCGCCGGTGCTCGTGCCCACGGTCGGCAAGCCAGGCGAGGTTGCGGTGATGACCGCACCGGATGCCTACGAGGGCTACCTCAAGTTGGTGCCAGAGGGTGTCGAACTGCGCAACGCGATCGCGGCCCGGATCGCGATGAAGGTCCTCAGCTACCGCCCCGGCCGCCTGGCCGCGAAGGTCCGCTGTCCCATTCTGTTCTGCGTCTGCGAGACCGACTCGGTGGCGCCCGCCGGCCCGACCCTACGTTATGCCGCCAAAGCCCCCCGCGGTGAGGTCAGAACATATCCCGAAGGGCATTTCGCCATCTATGTCGACGACGCGTTCGAGCGCGCCGTCGCCGACCAGATCGCGTTCCTGGACAAGCACCTCAAAAGCGGCTAGTCGATACCGACAAACGCCAGACTTCCCGGCGCGACGGCTCTACTCTCTGTAAATACCCAATACCCGCGGTTGCGGCTAGTTGCGGTGGGCCAGGGTGGGGTCCGTTGCCGGGAAGGACGCGGAGATGTCATATGTGTTTGCTGCCCCGGAGCTATTGGCGTCCGCAGCCGCCGATGTTGACGACATCGCCGCGGCGATAGGCGCGGCCAGCGCGGCGGCCGCCGGGCCGACGTCCAATTTGCTGGCCGCGGCCGGTGACGAGGTGTCGGCGGCTACCGCGGCGCTGTTCAACGCCTACGCGCGGGAGTACCAGGCGGTGGTCAGGCAGGCGGCCGCGTTCCAGCAGGAGTTCACCCAGGTACTGGCCGCCGCGGCGGGAGCCTACACACAGGCCGAGGCCGCTAACGCGGCTTTGCTGAACGGGGCGTTGAACGGGGCCCTGTCGAATGCGCGGACAGCGGTCACCACACCGATCCAGTCGCTGCTGACCAGCGCTGCGGCCGCCACCGGCGGATCTAGCGCGCTGACGGCGGTGCCGGCCGCGGCCTCCCAAATCGCGCTGATCATGGGCGGCACCGGCAACCCCGACCCCGACCCCAAATACCTGAATCGAATCAACGTCAAATACATTCAGCACCTCTTCCCCGGGGCCATCCCGAAGGCGCTCTTCACACCCGAGCAGTTCTGGCCGGTTACCCCCCAACTCGGGAACATGACGTTCAACCAGTCTGTCGCCCAGGGTGTGACAGCGCTGAATAATGCCATCAACGCTCAAATAGCCATGGGAAACAAAGTCATCGCGTTCGGCTATTCGCAGAGTGCCACCATCGTCAACAACGAAATCAACGCCCTCATATCCGCGGGCGCGCCCCATGCCAGCGACATCTCTTTTGTCATGATCGGCAATCCCAACACCCCCGACGGGGGAATACTGTCGCGATTCCCGGGCTTCTATATCCCGTTCCTGGACGTGCCGTTCAACGGCGCGACGCCGCCGAACAGTCCTTATGCGACAACCATCTACACCGCCCAGTACGACGGCATCGCCAACGCGCCGCGCTATCCGCTCAACATCTTGTCGGACATCAACGCCTTCATGGGTTACTTCTATGTCCACAACACCTATCCCACGCTCACGGCCAGCCAGATCGCCAACGCGGTACCGCTGCCGACGTCTCCGGGGTACGCGGGCCTAACGCAGTACTACATGCTGCTGACTCAGGACCTGCCCCTGGTCCAGCCGATTCGCGACATTCCCTACGCCGGACCACCGATCGCCGACCTTTTCCAGCCGCAGTTGCGCGTACTCGTCGACCTGGGCTACGCCGACTACGGACCGAACTACGCAAATGTTCCCACCCCGGCCGGCCTGCTCTCGATCCCCAACCCGCTTGCCGTCGGCTACTACCTGGCCCTGGGCAGCCTGCAGGCGCCCTACGCCGCCGCGGTGGAAATCGGTGTGGAAGCCGGATTCTGGGGCCCGGAGTGGTTCCCCCAGGCCTATCCGTGGATTCCGTCCATCAATCCGGGCTTGCATTTCTATATCGGCCAGCCCGAGGTGACATTGCTGTCTCTGGCAAGCGGTGGGCTCGGGTCGCTGCTGCATCTGATTCCGCCGCCCGTCTTCCCATGAGACGACGGCGGATGACCTGGTCGCCGCGAGTTGAGCGATTTCGGGTCCGCCGGAAACCTGGAATCGCCGGACTTTCCGGCGGGACCGCTTTAGTCTCAGTTCATACCTGATACCCGCAGTCGCAGGCCCTTTCCGTGATCGACCGGAAAGCGCCCGGTTTGCAAAGGACTTGGCGATGTCGTATTTGCTCACTGCGCCAGAAATGGTGTCGACGGCCGCCAGTGATCTGGACGGGATCGCGGCGGCCCTCCACACGGCCAACGCGGCCGCGGCAGGCCCCACGACAGGATTGCTGGCGGCGGCCGAAGACGAGGTATCGGCGGCTGTAGCGACGCTGTTTGGCACCTTCGGTCAGGAATATCAGGCGGTTGTCACCCTGGCCGCCGAGTTCCACGACGAATTCACCCGGACACTGGCTGCAGCGGCGAACGCCTACGCACAGGCCGAGGCCACGGCGTGCAGCGCGCTGAACGTATTCGGCACCCAAGTTCAGACCCTGTTGGCCCCGCTGCTTCCCAATGCCGGCGCCGGCGCCATCAACCCGCCGTCGATAACCAGCATCGGCGCGCAGGTCGCCTTCATCATGGGCGGCACCGGTATCCCGGACCCCGACCCGATGTATGTGACAGGCGCCCAGACGCTGTTCATCCAGCCCCGTTTCCCGGGCTTTCTCTCGGATGCTCTGCACACGCCCGAGCAGTTCTGGCCCACCACTCCGAATCTGGGCAACCTGACGTTCGGCCGTTCGGTGGCCGAGGGTGTGGCTACTTTGAGCAACGCGCTCACCACGCAATTCAGCACCCTGGGCAACAGCGCCGTCGTTTACGGCTACTCGCAGAGCGCGGTGATTGCCACCATCGAAATACGCCACTTGATGGCCCAGGTCACCCCGCCCAGCCCCAGCGACCTGGGCTTCGTGCTCACCGGCAACCCCAACAATCCCAACGGCGGTGTCCTGCAACGCTTCACCGGCCTGTACGTGCCGGTGCTGGATGTGCTGTTCAACGGCGCGACGCCGCCGGATTCGCCTTACCCGACTGTCATCTACACCAACCAGTACGACGGCACCGGCAACTTCCCGCAATACCCGCTCAATCTTCTGGCGGATCTCAACGCCGTGATCGGAATAGTCGACGGTACGCATTTCTACGTCGGCTTACCGCCGGACCAGGTTGCCAACGCCGTACACCTACCGACTTCCCCGGGCTACGCCGGCCACACCGACTACTTCCTGGGTCTCACTCAGAAGCTGCCGCTGACCAGCCTTATTCGTCCGATTCCCTATGTGGGGACGCCACTTGCCGAACTGGTCCAGCCGGACCTGCGGGTGCTCGTCGATCTGGGCTACTCCGACTACGGGCCGGGCCTGAGCTATGCGGACATTCCCACCCCGGCCTCGTTCCTGTCGGTTCCCAACCCGTTCGCCGTCAGCTACTACCTGGCCAAGGGGGCCGTGCAGGGAGTCCAAGCCAGCCTCGTGGATCTGGGGTGGCTGCCGCCGTCCTACATACCCACCGGATATCCATACAACCCATCGGTGGCCCCGGGTCTGAACTTCTTCGTGGGTCAGCCGAGCGTGACCGGCCTGTCCCTGCTGACCGGCGCCCTGGGTACCGCGGCCAGAGATCTGGGATGGATTCCGCCGTGGTGGGATTGATTCCGCCCATGCCAAGGCGTGCGCTTTGCTAAAATCACATACTCGCTGACCAGCTGAAACGCCCGCTTTCCGGTGCAACAACAGCTTGTTCATTCCCACTGGAAAGCGCTGGATCGTCAGGGGAGGACGTGCAATGACGCACTTAATCGCTGCGCCCGAAATGATGGTGTCGGCGGCCACCAATGCGGTGAAGATCGGTTCGGCAATCAGCGCCGCCGGCGCGGCCGCAGCAGGGTCGACGACCAATGTGTTGGCGGCCGCGGCCGATGAGGTGTCGGCGGCCGTCGCCAACCTGTTCGGCACATACGGCCGGGAGCTTCAGGCGGCCCTCACCCACGCCACCGCATTCCACGACGAGTTCGTCCAGACGCTGGCCGGTGCGGCAACCAACTACGCCCAAGCCGAGGCCGCCAATGCGGCCGCGGTGGCCAATGCTCTCGGCGGACTCAACGCCCAGGTCCAAAGCCTGCTGGCACCGGCGGCCGCCGACGTCAGCGCCGCGCAGACGCTGCTGGCCGCGGCACCGGCTGCCTCGACAGCGGCGCTGGTGATGGGCGGAACCTTTGACCCCGAGCCTTTTCCCTTCTACGTATCACTGATCAACAATTCCTACATCCAGCCCTTTTTTCCCGGGGCCAACCCGACGGGCGTGAGCTACCCCGCCCAGCTGTGGCCGCTCACAATATTCCAAGGCAACCTGACGCTCAACGAGTCGGTCGCCCAAGGCATGGTCGATCTGACCAACGCCATCAATTCTCAGATCGGTTCGGGAAATACGGTCGTCAACTTCGGATTCTCGCAAAGCGCTGTGGTTGCCACGAACGTCATCACCGACCTCATGGCCCTGCCCCCTGGCATGCGCCCGGATCCCAGCCAACTGTCGTTCGTGCTGGCCGGTAATCCGTCAACCCCCAACGGAGGCATCTTCACCCGCTTCCCCGGTTTTCACATTCCATTTTTGGATGTGACGTTCACCGAAGCGACTCCGCCTAATTCTCCCTACCCGACCACCATTTACGCTACCCAATACGACCCGGCCAGCGACTTCCCCCGATACCCGCTCAACTTCCTGGCCGACCTCAACGCGATAATGAGCACCGGTCGACACGATTTGTATCCCAATCTCGATGTCAATCACGCGGTACAGTTGCCGACGTCTCCCGGCTATAACGGCAACACCCAGTACTACATGTTCATGACCAAGGACCTGCCGTTGCTCGACCCGCTGCGCGCCGTTCCATTTATCGGTGAGCCGCTCGCCGAGCTCATCCAGCCTGATCTGCGGGTGCTGGTGGATTTGGGCTACTCCGACTGGGGTAACGGCCAGGACTACGCCAACGTAGCCACCCCGGCCAGCCTGTTCCCGATACCCGACCCGTTCGTCGTGGGCAGAGAACTGGTCGACGGCACGGTAAAGGGTGTCCAGGCCTCGCTCGTGGAATTAGGCGTGTTGCCGCAAGCAGTACTGCCGAACGAATATCCATATCTGCCGTCGCTGGACACCGACGTGAATTTCTACCTGGGCCAGCCGTCCGTGACGGAAGTATCTTTTTTCACCGAAGCCGTCGGGCCGCTACTGGAATTGATTCCACGCATTAACCACATACTTCCCCTGACTCCCTTGACACTTCCCTTAACACTTCCGTTGATTCCGTTATCCCCGTAACGCGGCGCAAACGTGAGCCGAGAACTCCGTACGACCGCCGCGCCGCGATAGGTCCGTGAGAAGCGCCCGCGTCGCATGATTGCACGGCCGCGGGGTCCCGCCGCGTGTGCGAAATCGCAGCGCGCAGCTCTCGGCTCGCGCCTACCTGCTGACGCTGGCCTGGCCATGCTCGCCGGGAAAGACGTGCGGAACGGCGATGTCGTATGTGCACACTGCTCCCGATCTGTTGGCGATCAGCAGGGCCAATGCGGTTAAGCACCGCCCAGCGGAGAACTGTTGCGGATCGACTCGTCGCGAATCAGCCCGCGCAGCAACGCGGTACTGAATTCGGCCGCGATCTCCTTGGCGGTGCGACGTCCACTGGGCCGCAGCCACCGATAGCTGCCCAGGGTCATCCCGATGTAGCCCAGGGCTACCACGTGGGAGTCGCATTCGTAGAACTCACCACTGGCAATGCCGCGGTCGATGAGACCGTGGACGTGCTCGTAGACTTGGGCTTCCTTTTCGCGAACCTCCGCGACCTGTTCGCTGGTAAACCACTCGGTGATGTAGGGCTGCTCCTGAAAGTAGACCGCGGCCCGTTCGGGATTGCTTGCGATGCCGGTGAGCAGGCGCACGGTGTACTGGTAAAGCGCTTCGCGCGCGGTCCAGGACGGGTCGTCGTGCACGGCGGCCAGCGTGCCCTCGGCGGCTCGACGGTAGATGTCGAACAGGATCAGCGCCTTGCTGGCGTAGTAGTGGTACACCGTCGCCTTGTTCAGACCGATCACGTCGGCGACGTCGTCCATCCGGGTGCCGTGATAACCGCGGGCAGCAAACAGCTTGGTGGCAACGGCCAGCAACTCCTCACGGCGCGAAAGCCCGTTCTCGGATGGCGTTTGTGGCATCGGTACTCGCTATCGTCGCTGCCCGCGGGGCTCGGCACCCCGAATCAAGGTCTAACCAATCAACTGGTTGGACAGTCTAGGCAGGGCCGGCGCCGCCTGTCGCACCGGCGCGGATCCGACTAGACTCCTGGGGGACCAAGTCGCGAGTCGATAGCGAGTCGAGAGGTGCACTAATGGATCCCAGCCCTGACTACGACGTAAGCGACGAAATCGAGTTCTTTTTCCGCTACCTCACCTGGGGTATCCGCGGGGTCGAAGACGGCAACGGATACCCGCCGCCGGCCTATCCGCCCGTTTAGGGCTTCCGTTTGGACACAGCACCACCATTGCCGCGGACGAGCCCGAACGTGCTCCCCGGCGATCGGCCGATGGTAACGATGGCCTGATCAACCAGCCGCGATCGCGGGCATCTGGCCCGCCGGAAGCCGGATTGACGAAAATGCCGGATGTCCCGGCGAGACTTCTTTTAGGCTCTGGGCGACCTTTGTTGGGCTGGCCGCGCTAAGGAGGGGTCGGTCCCGTTTGACGGGTATTGGCCTTCGGTGTCGGACAGGAGACGGAGATGCCCGTGATGACCGCGGTCCCGGAGATGCTGGCGACGGCGGCCGCCGACGTGGACGGGATCGGTTCGGTGATCAGCGCGGCCGGTGCCGCCGCTGCGGGGCCAACGTCCCGTGTTCTGGCGGCGGCCGCCGATGAGGTGTCGGCCGCCGCTGCGGCGCTGTTTCGCGAATACGCCAACGATTGTCAGACCGTGCTGAGCCAGGCCGGCGCCTTCCATAGCGAATTCACCCAGGCGCTGGCCGCCGCCGGGGCCGCCTACGCGCGGGCCGAGGCCGCCAACGCTGCGGGCATGTCGAGCGCACTCGACGCGCCGGTCCAGGCGCTGCTCGGACTGGGTGACACCGGACGTAGCAGCGCCGTCATTGCGCCGACTTCCAATGTGATGCTGTCCGGCAACCCGGTCACGGCGTTGATCATGGGCGGCACCGGGTATCCGACCTTTACTGCGCCTGTCTTGGCGGCCCTTGACAGCGCGTACATCCAGCCAATCTTCGGGCACAACAGTCCGATCGCCCAATACACCCCCGAGCAGTGGTGGCCGTTTATCGGGCATCTGTCACTCGACCAGTCCATCGCCCAGGGCGTCACTTTGCTGAACAACGGCATCAACGCGGAACTAGAAAATAGGCATGACGTGGTCGTTTTTGGCTACTCGCAAAGCGCCGCGGTAGCCACCAATGAGATACGCGCGCTGATGGCCCTACCACCTGCCCAACAGCCAGACCCCGGCCGGCTGGCTTTCATGATGATCGGCAATATCAACAATCCCAACGGCGGCATTCTGGAGCGTTACACCGGCCTTTACATCCCGTTCATGGATGTGTCGTTCGACGGTGCGACGCCACCGAATTCTCCGTACCAGACCCACATCTACACCGGCCAATACGACGGTTATGCCCACAACCCGCAATACCCGCTCAATATCTTGTCCGACATCAACGCCTTTATGGGCATCAAGTTGGTCCACAACGCGTATCCCGTCACTGCCGCCGACGTCGCGAATGCCGTGCCATTGCCAACTTCCCCGGGCTACAACGGCAACACCCATTACTACATGTTCTTGACCCAGGACCTCCCGCTGCTGCAGCCCCTTCGCGACATTCCGTTTGTCGGGCCGCCGCTGGCCGACCTGATCCAGCCCGACCTTCGGGTATTGGTCGATTTGGGCTACGGCTACGGCTACGCGGATGTGCCGACCCCCGCCAGCCTGTTCGCCCCCGTCAACCCGATCACAGTGATCTCGCACCTGGCGACCGGGGCAGTGCAGGGCCCGCAAGCCACGCTGGTGGATATCGGCGTGTTACCGCAGTCCGCGCTGCCGGATACCTATCCCTATGTTCCGTCGGCGAATCCCGGTCTGGTGTTCAACGTCGGCCAGTCGAGTGTGACAGAGCTGTCGTTGCTCAGCGGCGCCGTTGGGTCCATAGCGCGATTGATTCCGCCTGTCATGTGAGACAGCCGCCCGCCGGCATCAGCCGACCGGGTACCGGGCTACAGCGCCTTGAGCTCCTCGGTGACCTCGGTGACCGATTTCTTTGCATCGCCGAACAGCATCGTGGTGCCGTCGGCGTAGAACAGCGGGTTGTCGATACCGGCGAACCCGGAGTTCATCGAGCGCTTGAGCACGATCACCGACTTGGCTTTGTCCACGTTGAGGATCGGCATGCCGTAGATCGGGCTGGACGCGTCGTTGCGGGCCGCCGGATTGGTGACGTCGTTGGCGCCGATGACGATCGCGACGTCGGTGCGGGCGAACTCGTCGTTGATGTCGTCCATGTCCTTCATCGCGTCGTAGTCGACTTCGGCCTCGGCCAGCAGCACATTCATGTGCCCGGGCATGCGGCCGGCCACCGGGTGGATGGCGTATTTGACCGTCACACCCTTGTCCTCGAGCAACGACGCCATGTCCTTGACGGCATGCTGCGCCTGCGCCACGGCCAGGCCGTAGCCGGGCACGACGATGACCTGGTTGGCGTAGGCCATCTGAATAGCGGCGTCGGCCGCCGACGTGGCCTTCACGTGCTTGTCGCCGCCCCCGTCGCCGCTGGGGGCCACGCCGCCGCCACCGAAACCGCCCGCGACGATTGCCGGGATCGAGCGGTTCATGGCCTTGGCCATCAGGTTGGTCAGGATGGAGCCGGATGCGCCGACGATCATGCCCGCCACGATCATCGCGGTGTTGTTCAGCGCCAATCCGGCCGCCGCGGCCGACAGCCCGGTCATGGCGTTGAGCATTGAGATCACCACCGGCATGTCGGCACCGCCGATGGGTAGCACCACCATCAGACCCAGCACGCCGGCGGCGGCCAGCAGGCCGACCATCCACCACAGCGACACTCCACCGCTGCCGGGATGGGCATCCAGCCCGATCACCACCGCGGCCGCGACGGCCCCGGCCAGCAGCAGCAGGTTGACCGGCTGCTGCGCCTTGCCGAGTCCGATCGGACGACCGGAGATGATCTCCTGCAGCTTGCCGAACGCGATGATCGATCCCCAGAACGAAATCGATCCGATGATGGCGGCGAACAACGAGGCCACTACGATGTGCACGGTCGGCGACTCGCCGTGCTGGAACGCCGAGAAGCCGCTGGTTTCAATGAATTCGGCGAGCGCGATCAGCGCCACCGTTCCACCACCGACGCCGTTGAAGAACGCCACCAGTTGCGGCATGGCGGTCATCTTGGTCAGACGGGCCGGCGGTACGCCGAGGACCACTCCCACGACCAGGCCCGCGATGATCAGCGGCCATTGGCTGGTGTGCCGGATCATGACCAGGGTGGCTGCCACGGCGATGGTCATGCCGACCGCGGCAATGAGGTTGCCGCGCACCGCGGTCTTGGGCCCGGTCAGACCCATCAGACCGTAGATGAACAGGGAGAACGAGACGATGTAGAGGCCGATCACCAAGTAGTTCATTTGGCTGCCGGCTCCTCTTTCTTCGCGGCTTTCATTGCGGCCTGCGGCTTCTTGCCCTTGAACATGCCAAGCATCCGGTCGGTGACGATGAAGCCGCCGATGACGTTGAGCGTGCCGAACACCACGGCGACGAACAGGATGATCTGGACGGCCAGCGACGGGTGTTCGACCTCCCCGAACACCACCAGCGCACCGAGCACGACGATCCCGTGGATGGCGTTGGTTCCCGACATCAGCGGGGTGTGCAGCGTGTTGGGCACTTTGGAGATCACCGCGAAGCCCACGAACCCGGACAGCACCAGGATCGCCAGGTTCTCCAATAGTTGGTCGTACATCTTTTAGGAGTCCTCTCGGTCCTGTGCGCGGGTCACACACGATTCCGCGATGACTTCGTCGTCGAAGTCGGGAGCCAGCTTGCCGTCCTTGACCAGGAGCTCCAGCAGGGCCGTGATGTTCTTGCTGTAAAGCTCACTGGCGTGCTCGGGCATGGTCGCCGGCAGATTCAGCGGCGAGGCGATGGTGACGCCGTGCTTGACCACCGTCTTGCCGGGCTCGGTCAACTCGCAGTTGCCGCCGGTCTCACCGGCCAGGTCCACCACCACACTGCCGGGCTTCATGGCTTCCACCGCGGCGGCGGTCACGAGCCGCGGCGCGGGCCTGCCCGGTACCAGCGCAGTGGTGATCACGACGTCGAAGCCGCTGATCGCCTCTTCCAGCGCCTTCTGCTGCTGGGCGCGTTCCTCGTCGGTCAGCTCGCGGGCGTAGCCGCCCTCCCCCGAAGCCGTGACGCCGACCTCGAGCCATTGCGCCCCGACAGATCGGACCTGGTCGGCCACTTCGGGACGCACGTCGTAGCCAGTGGTGCGCGCCCCCAGCCGTTTGGCCGTCGCCAGCGCCTGCAGGCCGGCCACGCCGACACCGAGCACCAGCACGGTAGCCGGCTTCACCGTCCCCGCCGCGGTGGTCAGCATCGGGAAGAACCGGGTCGACTCCGAGGCGGCGAGCAGCACGGCCTTATAACCGGCAACATTGGCCTGCGACGACAGCGCATCCATGACTTGCGCCCGCGAGATGCGGGGGATGGCCTCAAGGGCGAAGGCCTGCACGCCGGCCTGCTCCAGCGCGCCGATGCAGTTGTCGGCGTTACGCGGGGCCAAAAACCCGATCAGGGTTTGCCCGCTGTGCAGCCGCCCGACCTCCTCGGCCGTCGGTGGCGCTACCTTGACCACCACGTCGGCAGCCCACGCGTCGCCGACGGTGGCGCCCGCGTCGGTGTAGAGCTCATCGGGTAGCAGCGCCCGGTGACCGGCACCCGATTCGACGACAACGGCCACACCGCTGTTCACCAGCGCGGCGACTGCTTTGGGTACCAGCGCAACACGCCGCTCGTCGGGTCGCGACTCGGCCACCACCCCTACCCTGATGGTGTGGGTCTGCGCATCTGTCATGGCGCGTACATCTACTTTCCTCATACTTCCTAGTACGTTCTGGTACGTTCCTGCGCGATGGATTTGCCGCTAGCTCGGCCGCGCGCCTGGCTACCATAACGCGTACCGAGGTCACCACCGATTTGTGACCGTCCGGGCCTGACCGACGGCAACCCTCAGCACACAGGTTGATGCTTCGCTGGTCGGCGTCTATGCGGTAGCCGCCGGGCTGTTGTGGCGACACAAAGTGCGGTTGTGTGACGCACAGCCTCACCACAGCGGCATATCCAGCCCGTGTTCGGAAGCCGGGCGCGGACCGAAGTAGCGCCGTTCGGATTCGGTGATCGCCACGTCGTTGATGCTGGCCTCACGGCGCGCCATCAGCCCCGACGGGGTGAATTCCCACAGCTCGTTGCCGTAGCTGCGGTACCACTGCCCGGTGTGGTCGCGGCTCTCGTACTGAAACCGCACCGCGATGCGGTTGTCGTGGAAATCCCACAAACTCTTGCGCAGTGCGTAGTCGAGTTCGCGCTGCCACTTGCGGGTCAGGAACGCCACGATCTGGTCCCTGCCGACGAGGTGTTCGTCGCGGTTTCGCCAGCGTGAGTCGACGGTGTAAGCACGGCTGACGTGGTGGGGGTCCCGGGTGTTCCAGGCATCCTCAGCGGCCTGGACCTTCTGGGTTGCCGTTTCGACGGTGAACGGCGGAAATGGCGGGCGGCTCTCGGTCATGCACTACATCGTGGCCCGGCTGCGACGGTCGGCAAGCACCTGTGCACGGGCACTCTGCTCGAAGCCCCCTGCGCCCGACAGCGCGGTGTTACATTACGGTTCCAGACGTTTCTCTCCGGTACCGGGAGGGCGGTTCGATGCCGAATGTCATTGCGATCCCCGATGCCTTAGCCTGGGCCGCAACGGATTTGGAGCACATAGGTGCCGCGGTGCGCGCGGCGACTGCGACAGCAGCAGCGCCTACCACCCAGGTGTTGGCCGCCGGCGCAGATGAGGTGTCGGCGGCGGTGGCGGCCCTGTTTTCGTCGCACGCGCAGGCTTACCAGGCGCTGAGCCACCAGACGGCAGCATTGCATGACCAGTTCGTCGCGGCCCTCAATGGCGCTGCCGGCGCATACACGACAGCAGAGGCGGCCAACGCCGTACCGCTGCAAAACCTGCAACCGGGGCTGCTGGGCCTGGTCAACGCCCCCACCGAGGCGCTGACGGGACGCCCGCTGATCGGCAACGGCGCAAACGGCACGGCCGCGCACCCCAACGGCGGGGCCGGCGGCTTGTTGTACGGCAACGGCGGCAACGGATTCTCCCCAACGACCCCCGGGCAGCGGGGCGGCACCGGCGGGGCGGCGGGACTGATCGGAAACGGCGGCGACGGCGGCAGCGGCGGCCCCAGCGCTGCCGGCGGCACCGGAGGGCATGGCGGCTGGTTACTGGGCAACGGCGGGCACGGCGGGCACGGCGGCGCCGCCGTCGGCGGCAACGGCGGCGCCGGCGGTGCGGGCGGCACCAGCGGCCTGATCGGCTCCGGTGGAACCGGTGGCGCCGGCGGCTCCGGCGGCGGCTTTGGAAGCCACGGCGGGGCCGGCGGAGATGCGCTGCTGATCGGGCGCGGCGGCGACGGCGGGGCAGGTGGCGCCGGCGCCACCGGGCTAGCCTTACAGCCCGGCCAAGACGGCGGCAACGGGGGTCATGGCGGCAACGGCGGGTGGCTGCTGGGCTCCGGCGGAACCGGCGGCACGGGCGGCATCGGCGGACAAGCCGGAACGGGCATGGTCGCCGGTGAATTCGGCGGCGACGGCGGCGCCGGCGGCGACGGCGGCCACGCCGGATTGATCGGCCACGGCGGTAGCGGTGGAGCAGGTGCATCGGGAGGTAATGGGACGGCAGGGACCGACTTTGGCGGAGAAGGAGGATTCGGCGGTACTGGTGGTGGCGGCGGCGACGGTGGCCTGCTATTCGGGGCTGGCGGGGCCGGCGGGACCGGCGGCAACGGAGGAACTTTCGTACCGGGGCCGGTTGGCTCTGCCGGCGCTTTCGGCGGCGCCGCCGGCTTCGGGGGTCGTGGCGGCAACGCCGGACTATTCGGCAGCGGAGGTCTCGGCGGCGGTGGTGGCAACGGCGGGGACGGCGGCGACCTATTCGCGAACGGCGGTGACGGCGGGTGGGGCGGACATGGCGGCCACGGTGGTTTGCTGTTCGGCAACGGCGGCAACGGCGGAGCTGGCGGAATCGGCGGCGACGGAGGCGATGCGAACAGTCCAGTTTCCCCCGCCGGCTCGGGTGGCCGCGGCGGCGAAGGTGGCAACGGTGGCTATGCCTGGATCGGCCGCAGCGGGAACGGTGGCGCCGGTGGGAACGGCGGAAACGCCGGCACCATCGGCATTGACGGACTCGCGGGCTCCGGCGGGGACGGCGGCTTCGGCGGGTCTACCCGACTATGGGGGGATGGCGGTAGCGGCGCAAACGGCGGCGACGTGGGGACCGGCCAGATCCTCTTCAGCGGCGACGGCGGCTTGGGGGGCAACGGTGGGTTCTTCTTTGGCAACGGCGGTAACGGCGGCAACGCCGGGACCAGTTCCGACCCACCCCCAGCCTTCGATGGCGTGGGTGGAACGGCGGGTTCCGCCGTGCTAATTGGTAATGGCGGCAACGGCGGGGCCGGAGTCCCCGGCGGCCAAGGCGGCTACGGCGGCTTCGGCGGAGCTCTGTTCGGCCGCAACGGAGTGAACGGGCCGCCCTGAGCCGGACGGCCGCACAACGACGTGCGCTATCCACCCGCGGGGGGACGAGCCACCACCGTGGGCCGGAATCCGTATTGCGGCAACGAACGTCCCGGACCCTGGCCGCTGCCGGTCAACACCCCACCCAACGGCATCTCCGGTAGACCGGACTCGACCGGTGGCGGCGTGGTCATTGGTGTCGCGACCGACATCGAGGACACCTGCCCGGCTGCAGGCCCGACCGCGGTCCAGGTCGGTGGAACCGAGAGCGGCCCGATCGAAGCCGCTCTGCCCAATGTCGCCGACACCATGTCGGCGTTAGCGCCCACGACCCCCAACCGTGCCAGGTTCTCGGAGTGGCTGGCGATTTCGCCCGCAGCCCCGCTGACGCCCGCATCTGCAATCGCGTCGGCGGCGTGATCAGCGGCGGCCTCACCACCGAGGAAGCCAAGAAAGGGCGCGAGTGTGTTGCTCGGCATGTAGAAGCCGGAGGAAAATATCGTGTTCCAGATATTGGCATCCGGGCCCCAGTTGTTCCAGAACCTCTTGAGCCACCCCGACCCGTTCACCAGGTCGTCAGCGCGCGATCGCCGCGCGCAAGACCCAGCGTGTGCCGCCGGTGATGAGAATTCCCGCAGCGCAGCCGGCAGCGCGGAAGTCAGGCGCGCGAGCATGCCGTGCTCAGCGCCGGCGTTGCCGACGGCTTCGGCGACGACAGCGGAGCGCAGCCTCAAGCCGCCCGGGTTGGTGATGGGTCGCAACCACATGAAGGGAGGAAGCGTGGCGGCTTCGGCCGATGCGGCCGCATAGCTATACATAGCGGTGGCGTTTTGTGCCCACATGTCGCCATACTGCGCGTCAAGGACGGCGATGGCCGGGGTGTTCTGGCCGAACAGGTTGCTCACCGACAGCGCAAGCCGGCGGACCCGGTTGGCCCGAATCACCGACGGCGGCACCGTTTGGGTGAGCACGTCGTCGTACGCAGCCGCCGCGGCATCAGCTTGCGCGGCGGTATGCTCAGCCTGGTCTGCGGTAGCACAAATCCACTTCCGGTAGGGCTCGGCCGCAGCCGCCATGGACACCGATGCCGCACCGCGCCATTCGTCGTCGACCAGCGCGGAGACGGTCGAGCCGAAGGCGAGCGCGTGGCCATTGAGCTCGTGAGCCAGCCCCTTCCAGGCCACCGCAGCGGCCCGCAGCGGCGCTGCACCGGCACCGGCACGCAATCGGGCCGAGGTGATTTCGGGCGACAACCGAGCGAAATCGACTAGTGCATTCACCGGGTCCGCCTTTTAGTGCTGCTTGCAACAGTATCTATGGCATATCGTAAGCTAAGGTTAGCCTAACTCGCCTGCGCTGCTGCTTGCGACTTGAGCGCGACTGCCCGGCAATTGGCCAGTGAATTCCGCGCCTTATGGTGCCTTATGGTGAAGTAATGGACTTCGCGATGTCGGCCAAGGTCATCGACTACCACAAGCGGTTGTCCAGCTTCATGACGGAGTACGTCTTCCCGGCAGAGTCCGACTACGAGAGATATCGTCGCGAGGCCGGCCCGGATGACCACACCGTGCCGCCGATCATCGAGGAACTCAAGATCAGGGCCAAAGAGCTCGGCCTGTGGAACCTGTTCCTGCCCGCGGAGTCGGGCTTGACCAACCTCGAGTACGCACCGCTCGCCGAGCTGACGGGGTGGAGCTTGGAGATTGCGCCCGAGGCATTGAACTGCGCCGCGCCCGACACCGGCAACATGGAAATCCTGCACATGTTCGGCACCGAAGAGCAGCGTCGGCAGTGGCTGCAACCATTGCTGGACGGCGAGATCCGCAGCGCCTTCTCCATGACCGAACCCGCGGTCGCCAGCAGCGATGCCCGCAACATCGAAACCACCATCTCGCGTGACGGCAGTGACTACGTCATCAACGGCCGCAAATGGTGGACGTCGGGTGCGTCGGACCCGCGCTGCAAGATCTTGATCGTGATGGGGCGCACCAACCCCGCCGCGGCCGCCCACCAACAGCAGTCGATGATCCTGGTGCCGATGGACACCCCAGGGGTGCGGGTCATCCGTTCCACACCCGTTTTCGGGTGGCAGGACCAGCACGGCCACTGCGAGGTCAGCTACGACGACGTCCGGGTGCCGGCCACCAACCTGCTCGGCGAAGAAGGCTCCGGATTCGCGATCGCCCAGGCCCGCCTGGGCCCGGGCCGCATCCACCACTGCATGCGCGCGTTGGGCGGAGCCGAACGTGCGCTGGCTCTCATGGTCGACCGGGCGCGTAACCGGGTGGCGTTCGGCCGTCCGCTCGCCGATCAGGGTGTGGTGCAACAAGCAATTGCCAAGTCGCGCAACGAAATCGACCAGGCAAGGCTGCTGTGCGAGAAGGCGGCGTGGACTATCGATCAGCACGGCAATAAGGAGGCTCGCCACCTGGTCGCAATGATCAAGGCGGTAGCCCCGCAGGTCGCCTGCGACGTGATCGACCGCGCGATCCAGATACACGGAGCTGCCGGGGTCAGCGACGACACGCCGTTGGCCCGGCTCTACAGCTGGCATCGTGCGATGCGGATCTTCGACGGACCCGACGAGGTGCACCTGCGCTCCATTGCCCGCGCCGAGCTGGGGCGGGAGAAATCCGTGCTCGCCGCCGCGGCCACCCGACATGGCTGAATTGGAGTTAGCCGGCGCATGGAACTTTCGTGACGTTGCCGACAGCGCCGCGCTGAGGCCCGGTCGGCTATTTCGCTCGAGCGAGTTGAGTCGCCTCGATGACGCCGGTCGCGAAGCGCTGCGCCGGCTGGCTGTCACCGATGTCGCCGACCTGCGCTCGTCGCGTGAGGTCGTCCGGCGCGGTCCCGGCCGGGTGCCCCCCGGCGTCGACGTCCACCTACTGCCGTTCCCCGACCTGGCCGACGACGGGCACAATGACACCGATGCGCCGCACGAGCACGCCTTTCGGCAGCTGATGACCGAAACCCCGGACGGGGAGTCCATCAACGAAACAGCCGTGCGCTACATGACCGACGAGTACCGCCAATTTCCCACGCGCGCCGGTGCGCAACGCGCCCTGTACCGCGTCGTCACTTTGTTGGCCGACGCGCGGGCGGTGCTCACGCATTGCTTTGCGGGCAAAGACCGCACCGGGTTCGTGGTGGCCACCGTGCTGGACGCCATAGGCATCGACCGCGACGCCATCCTGACCGACTTCCTGCGCAGCAACGACGCGGTACCGCAGTTGCGGGAACGCATCTCGGAAATGATCCGGCAGCGCTCCGACACCGAACTGACGCCCGAAGTGGTGACCTTCACCGAAGCCCGGCTGTCCGACGGCGTGCTCGGCGTCCGGCCCGAGTACCTCGCCGCATCGTGGCAGACGATCGACGAGACCTGGGGATCGGTCGGCGCCTACCTTCGCGACGCGGGTATTGCGGCGACTGATGTCGACCGCTTGCGTACCGCGCTACTGGGCTGAACACCGATCTTTGAGGTCGGCTCAAAGCCCAGACACGATCGCGGAATCGCCTTAGGCTCAACGGGTACCCGGTTTGTGCACCCCGTCGCCAGGAGGATGGCGTCTTGTCGTACGTTCTCACGCAGCCGCCGGCCATGACCGCGGCCGCCACCGAGTTGGCCGGGATCGGCACGGCGATCAGCGAGGCCGCCGCGTCCGTGGCAGGTCCGACGACCACGATCGCCACGGCCGCTGCGGACGAGGTGTCGGCCGCCATCGCGCAACTGTTCGCCACGTTCGGGCAGGAATACCAAGCGGTCAACGCACAACTCGGCTCGCTATATAGCCAATTCACCCAAAAGTTGGCGGCGGCCGCGAACGCCTACTTCGGCGACGAAGCCATCAGCGCCGCCTCCCTGGTGAAAGGCGCCACCGCCGGACTCTTTACGCCAACCTCGCCCACCGCAGTACCGCCGGTTTTTGGTCAGAACACAGCGATCGTCATGAGCGGCACCGGATCACCGATACCCTCGATTCAGTACGTCACCAACATCACCAATTTATTCTTGCCGCCCGGCGTGGTAGTGAACCCGCTGAACACCATTGAAGAGCTGTATCCCATTACCGGCGTCAAATCGCTGCCCTTTCAAAACTCGGTGCAAACAGGGCTGCAGATTCTCGATACCGCGATTTGGGAGCAGATCCATGCCGGAAACCATGTCACCGTTTTCGGCTATTCCCAAAGCGCCGTCATATCGTCCCTGGAAATACAGCAGCTTCTTTCTCTGGGCCCCAATAAGCCAGACCCGAGTCAGCTTAGCTTCATCTTCATCGGCAACGAAATGAATCCCAACGGCGGCATCCTTTCGCGGATACCCGGGCTGAACATCTCCACCCTCGGCCTGCCGTTCTACGGAGCGACTGCGGATAACCCCTATCCGACAACTACCTACACGCTCGAATACGACGGTTTCGCCGACTTCCCGCGGTATCCGCTCAATGTCCTGTCCGACATCAACGCGGTTTTCGGGATAATCACCGTGCACACCCAATATCCGAATCTCACCGCGCAACAGGTAGCGAACGCCATACTGCTGCCGACCGAAGGCGTGACGTCGAATCAGTACTACATGATTCCAACCGCGCACCTGCCGCTGCTGGACCCGCTGCGGGCAATCCCGGTCATCGGACCACCGCTGGCCGCACTCATCGAGCCCGACTTGAGGGTGTTCGTCAACCTGGGCTACGGCGATCCGAACTTCGGTTATTCGACAAGCCCCGCGAATATTCCGACCCCCTTCGGACTCTTCCCCAACGTCCCGCCGGGCGTCGTCTTCGATGCCCTGGTTGCCGGAACCCAGCAAGGCATCAACGACTTTGCGGCAACGCTGCCGGCTGCACTCAACCCTCCCCAACTGCCGGTGATCGGGTACCCACCGTTCATCCAGCAGATCCTGCCGCCGGGTCCAACACCGGTGCCCGCGACGCCGGCCAATATCGCCAGCACTTTTGCGGCCGTGGTGTCGGACAGCTACTCACTTCTGCTGCCCACGGCAGATCTCGGTCTGGCTTTTGTCACGATTCTTCCGGCTTACGACCTCAGCTTGTTCCTGAACCAGCTATTCCACGGAAACTTCATTGCCGCGATCGAGTTACCTCTAGCCGCCAGCGCGGGGCTGGCCGCGCTGGGCGGCATGATCGAATTCATTGCGATCGTGCGGACGGTGGCGGCAATTATTCAGCAGTTGCAGGCCCTGAGTTTCTAGCCGAATTCGGCAGAACCCGAACGAAAGGGCTAGGCACCAAAGCTGCGGACAGGTTGCCTTGAGCGCCTGAGATTGGTCGTGAAGGAGGATGCGCCGGATGGGGTACGTGCTCGCCGAGCCCGCGCTCATGGCGACGGCCGCGGCCGATCTTGAACGCATTGGCGCCGCGGTCAGCTCCGCCAGCGCCGCAGCAGCCGCTCCGACGTCACGCCTGGCGGCAGCGGCGGCTGACGAGGTGTCGGCGGCCATCGCTAATTTGTTCGGCGCCTACGGCCGGGAGTACCAGGCCATCGTCAAACTGTTGGAGGCGTTTCAGGCGGAGTTCACCCGGACATTGGGCGCCGCCGGTTTGGCCTACGCGCACGCTGAAGCCGCCAATGGGGCAACCGTGTCGGCTGCCATCGCGACGTCGCCACTGACGGGGCCGACCGTTTCCCTGATCATGGGCGGCAGCGGAAACCCAACGCCGGGAACCGATTACGTGAATGGCCTGCTCAATTACATCACTCCGCAATTCGGAGCCACCAATGCGCTGGCGCTGTTCACCCCGGAGCAGTTGTATCCGATTACCGGCGAAAAGAGCTTGCCGCTGAGCACCTCGGTGACCGAGGGCGTGACGATCCTGCACAACGCGATCCTGAACGAGGTCAACACCCTGGGCAATAGCGTCGTTGTCGGCGGCTACTCACAAAGCGCGATCATCGCCTCGTTGGAGATGCGGAACCTGGCGGCCATGCCTCCAGGCACCGCTCCGCCCGCCGACAAGCTGGGCTTCGTCCTGCTGGCCAACCCGATGAACCCCAACGGCGGGCTGCTGTCGCGCTTCGCCGGGCTGAACCTGCCCAGCCTGGGCGTGGACTTCTACGGCGCGACACCCGCCGATACGATCTACCCGACCTCGATCTACACCCACGAATACGACGGCTTCGCCGACTTCCCGCGCTATCCGCTCAATATCGTCTCGGATCTGAACGCCATTGCCGGCATTGCCTTCGTCCACACCGATACCCCGGATATCAACCCGCAGACGCTGCCGCCGGGCGATCTGATCAAGTTGCCCACGGAGCCGACATACCACGGAAACACGTCGTATTACCTCATTCGGACGCATAATTTGCCGCTGCTGGACCCGCTGCGCTTCATCCCAGTAGTGGGCAACCCCCTGGCGGATCTGCTGCAGCCGAATCTGACGACGATCGTGAACTTGGGTTACGGCGACCCGCATTACGGCTATTCGACCGCGCCGGCGAATGTGCCCACGCCGTTCGGGCTGTTTCCGCAGATCGACCCGGCCGTCGTCGCCGGAGAATTGGTCACCGGAACCCAGCAGGGCTTCAACGCCGCACTCAACGATGTGCTGATGCAGCCGCCACCGGGACCGCCCACCGTTCCCAGCCTGGGGTCATCACAGTTGCTTGCATCATTTGCTGTGCCACCACCGGCGTTGGTAGTGCCGACGTCGATCGACGGCCTAATCACCGATCTGCAGGCCACGAACACCTATCTCACCAACGCCGTTTCCGGTGGGCTCTCCAGCGCATACGAGTCACTGCTTCCGACGGCGGACATCCTCAATGCGGGGGTGACCGAAGTGCCGTCGTACGACCTCAACCTCTTCCTGGACGGGATCGAGCAGGCGGTCAACGGTGACCCGATCGGGCTGATCAATGCCATCGGTTATCCGATCGCGGCGGACGTGGGATTGCTTGCGCTTGCCGGCGGGCTTGAGGGCCTGGTCCTGTTGGGCATCGTGGTCACCGATTTCTGAGCGTTGACCCGTCATGGGTGATGCCGCGCCAATTATCTTGGGAACTAGCAAGTGGTCGTCGGCTGCTCCCGCCAGGTTCAGGCCTGGCTCCCGGACTAGCCGAAGTATTCCACCAATCTGCGGGTTTAATTGTTATTGTTTGAACCTGCGTCATTGGAAGTGCCGACTGCAGCGGCATTGTTATTGTTGAAGTCGGCGACTACGTTGTCATATTCGAATCTCTCGAGCGCAGCAATGCTCATGGCTTCGTAATCGGGCGTGCCGGCGTAAGGGTCGCTAAATTGAATTTGCGCTGACGACAGCTCCGCGTTCACGGCATCTTCAGCCGCGTTATTGTTGGAGATGTCATCGTTGAAGCTAGCCGAGGCGGAGATTTCATTTTCTGGGTAAGTTTTCGACCCTAGTCGCTGTTCCGTCTCCATCTCCTCCGACCCCGCAGTTTCGGACAATTGGAGGGCGGCTGGGTCTTCACGCGGAGGAAGGCCTGCATACAGATTACTTATATAATTGCCAGCGTTGCGCGAAAGATCATTATGCGAAAGTCCGATGAAGCTATCCGGAATTTCAGTGAGGTCGAACTCAAGTGGATTAATTTCATTCGTTACCTCGAAAGATCTGAATATGCTGGCGGCCGACTGGTGGCCTGCTAGCTCAGCTCTGAACGTACTAGCGGACTCGCTGTCTACCCAGCCAACGTCGGGTATGTAGAATGGAATCCCTTCGGTTTGCGTCGATGATATATTCGTTGGAGTTAAGTGAGTTCTGGCAGCTTCTTCATCTTCCCGTGTGTCGATTTGCCCGACAATGCGGTTCACCGCGAGGGGATTGGCCGGCTCTGATGATTCGTTCGACGATTCTTCGGAATCACCGTGATCGGCAACATAGTCCGATGATTCGCTGGACGATTCTTCGGAAGCATTGTGTCCGGCAGCATTTCCTTCTGAATAGAAATCGAGCGCGGCGACGCGTTCTGCAACCAGAAATTCCAGACCGCTGAAACGGTGAACGAACTCGTCGGCTACCCAACCGACGCCGGGCATGTAGTGCCGGGCCGCTGCGGTTTGCGTCTCGGAAAAGTTCAGCGGAGTAAGGACCCAAGAAAGTGTGGTCTCATCTTTCTGCGTAGGTAGGAATGCGCCGACGACCTGAACTCCCACGCTTGGCAACGGCTGCAGCCAGCCGCCGGGTTCTAATGATTCGCTTGATGATTCTTCGGAATCTTCGTGGTCTGCCCGGATATTTGGCCGCACGAGGTCGACGACGGGGAGGGCGGCAGTATCGGCATTGTCGGTGTTGTTGTTCGTCGACGCTTCGCCGATGCCATAGGACTCACTGATGGAGGTGATGGCGGTGGCGTTCGTGTCGGGAGATGTGGAACTCGTGGTAGAGGTGTCGGTGGAGTTGGTGCCCAAATTTCCAGTGCCTGCTGTTGTGCAGGTATCGAGTTTGAACGCCTCGTGAGCACTTAGCGTGATAGCAAGTCGGCCCACGCTGAGCTGAGCACTCCTCACCGGTGGGGGCGCCGCGACATCCAGGTTGGCACCAGCCGTGCCAGTCAGCGCGAGTGCTCCCAGCGCGACGCCGACCACACGGGCGCTGTGTCGAGGCGATTTGGCCGGGCGGGGTGTGCGGCGAGCTTGCCCGCGGGTAGAGCTATCGGCTATAGCATCGTTGTGCGAACGAGACCGCTTGGGCTTAGCCGGCATGCGCCACCACCGTGTGGCTCGTCGGTGCGGCAGCAGCGCGAGCGGGCCCCACTGCAGCGCTGAGCACCGCCGCGCTTGCCACGTCGTCAGAAACGACCCACAACGTCACTGTCAGCTCCTTATGGCTGATCGCATACTGGCCAACTGATCCGCGGCGCGGAACCACGCTGGCCGTTATACACATGCACTGTATGCGATACGCGCGTATCAGCTTTGGTTGCCCAAGTCGGTCAACTGCCGATGCCGGCTCATCGACCGGACTGCTCGCGACGGCGCGGCACAAACCGGCGACGTCCACAGACAGTCGGCTAATCATCAAACGCATTCGCGCAGCGCGAAAGTCAATGCCGGACTCATGGCTACCCGGGCGAACGATGCCCGAGACCGCCCGAAACCGTATCCCGATGCGCCGGAACATGATTCGCTGACACCGCCCAGGAGGCTAGTGTGATACCGGGTCGTTCACCGAGGCCATCGCCCAGACGAATCGTCCAAGAAATGGAACTGGTGCTACTGCCGTGAACAGCGGATGTGGAGTCCAGGATCGACGCTGATGAACCCAACCTACAACTGGAAAGCCCAAGCGGACACCGATCTGAACACGCCCACAACCACACCGCACGTGACGACCGCAACAAGCCCCGCCGACCACGCGAGCCTTTTCCTCAACCAGCTTGTCCAGGACAACCTCATCAACGCAGCCAGAATCGCAGCCGACGCGGGTTGGCCACGATCGCCGGCGCGGTGGAATCTCGCACCCTTAACGAAGCCGCCTTGCCTAGGGTCAGTCACTGATTGCGTGACTGCGCAGAAACTGGCGCGCGAGATGGCCAAACACACGATGCGGTAGGCCCGACCGATCTAGGCTGACAGATGCCGGACCTCCCGATGGCCGGCTCCGCCCGGGCCGTCGGTTTTCGCCGCATTCGGCGGTGCCACAACGAAACAGCCTGGGTTTGAAGGAATTTGAAGGAAATAGACCGATGAACAACGTGATCGCGCAACCGCAACTGATGGCCGCCGCCGCAACGAACATCGAGGGAATTCGTTCGGCGATCGCCGAAGCCAATGCCGTCGCCGCCGGCCCGACAACCGGTCTGGCGGCGGCCGCCGCTGACGAAGTGTCGGCGGCCGCGGCGGCGCTGTTCGGCGCGTACGCGCAGGAATACCAGGCGGTCATCAAGCAGGCCGCGACGTTCCATGACGCTTTCGCCCAGGCCATGGCCGCCGCCGCGACCGCCTATACCGAGGCAGAGGCGGCCAATGCGGCGATGGTGACCGGGGCGCTTCGAGCGGTGACCTCGCCCATCCAGTCGTTACTCGGCGGTGGCGCGGCCCCGGCCGCCCCGGGCGGCGGCGCAATGCCGGCGCCGGCGGCTTTGGCGTCTCCGTTCGATGCGTTGATCATGACCGGCAGCGGCACGCCGATTCCCTCACTGCCCTATATGCAGGCCGTTGCCCGCTACATCTCCGGTGTGCCCAGCCAATTGCTGCCCCTCAACACTCCTGAGGGCCTGTACCCGCTGACGGAGATCAAGGACCTGCCGCTCAACCAGTCTGTGACCACTGGTGTGCAGATTCTGCACAACGCGCTCTTTGGACCCCAAGGGCTGATCACGGCCGGAGGCAACGTCGCGGTTTTGGGCTATTCGCAGAGCGCCATCCTCTCCTCGATGGAGATGCGCCAGCTCATTCTGCAGGGGAGCCCGAACACCGCCAACCTCAGCTTCACGCTGCTGGGCAACCCGATGGCCCCCAACGGCGGCCTGCTCTCACGCTTCCCCGGCCTGCACATGCCTGCGCTGGGTCTGGAGTTCTACGGGGCGACGCCGTCGAATTCGGGCTACCAGCTCAGCCAGTACACAATTCAATACGACGGATACGCCGACTTCCCGCGCTACCCGCTCAACTTCTTGTCGGACCTCAACGCGTTCCTGGGCATCCAATTCGTGCATGGCGACTACCCCTCCCTGGATCCGAACAACCTTCCCCCGAGCTACAACATGGTGGAGTTGCCGGTTTCTCCGGCCAACAACGGCCTCGAGCACTACTACATGATCACCTCCCCGGAACTGCCGCTGCTGACACCGGTGCGGGCGATCCCGGTGATCGGCAACCCGTTGGCCGATCTGGTCCAGCCGGACCTGACCTATCTGGTGAACTTGGGCTACGGCGATCCCCACTTCGGCTATTCGACCGGATATGCCGATGTGCCAACCCCCTTCGGGTTGTTCCCGTCGATCAACCCGGTGACCTTTGCCGGCGATATGGTCGCCGGTGCCCAGCTGGGAGTGAATCACTTCGTCAGCGACATCGGCGCCATGCTGCCGACATCGCTGCCCGATCTCTCGCTGCCGGCCGCCGCGCTCACCGGCGGCTCGCCGACATCGTGGGCGCTGCCCAGCCTGCCGGCGGCCACCGGTTCGCCGATCGACGGCATCATCGACGCCCTCAAAGCGGCGAACACCAACATCACCAAAGCCATCAGCAGCGCGGCTTCTGACCTCTACGCGGTTGCGCTACCGACCGCAGACATCGTGAACACCATGGTGACCGAGATCCCGTCCTATGACCTCAACCTCTTCCTGGACGGCATCCGGGAAGTGGCCAACGGCGATCCCGCCGGATTCATCAACGCGTTCGGGTATCCGCTGGCCGCCGACGTAGCGCTGCTGACCCTCGCGGGCGGCTTCCAGACGATCGTCATGCTGAATGGAGTCGAATCGGTCATCGCCGACCTCACGGGAAACGGCTAACCGTCGTCGCGCTGTCCAAAACCACTGCGGGGCAGCTATTTTGAGCACAACAATTCGAGACGGTGACCGGCCGCGACAACGGGGCCGGGGGTCCGGGCGCAGCGACGCCACGGCCCCGCGGCCGGGCGAGTAGGCGCGTAACCGATTTTCCGGTCAAATCGCAAGCGACCCATACGCAAACGACTTACGCTGTCTGCCACCGGCTTCGGGCGCCGGATCACCTGTTCGACCGATCCGTCGGTTCGGCAGGATCCTGGTCGCGCGGAGGACGGGTCAATGATGTATCTCACCACTGCGCCGCAGATGATGATGGCAACGGCTGCCGATGTGGCGCGAATCGGTTCGGCGATCGGCGATGCCAACGCAGCCGCGGCGGGACGGATCACCGCTGTCGCAGCCGCCTCGGCCGACGAGGTGTCAACGGCCGCCGCTACCCTCTTCAGCTCCTACGCTCAGGAGTACCGGGCCGTCATGAGCCAGGTGGCGGCCTTCCATAACCGCTTCACCGCGGCGTTGACCGCCGCGGCAAGCGCCTATCTGGACACCGAGGCCGCCAACGCCGCCGCCGTGGTCAACGCGCTCACCGCGCCGGTCCGGTCGCTGATGGGCCGCCCGCTGGCCGACGGCGCCGCCAGCGCCGCGGACATGCTCACCGCGCCCGCACCGGCAAGTCCCACCACGGCGTTGGTCATGGGCGGCAGCGGCATGCCGATACCGGATGCGACCTTCGTGAGCAATGTCGTCGGCACCTACCTCACGCCCAAGTTCCCCGCAGTGACCTTCAACCCGCGGGCCCTGTTCACCCCCGAAGGGCTGTATCCGGCGTTCGGCCCCAAAGAGTTGACCCTGGATGCCTCGGTGTCTCAAGGACTGGCCATGCTCGACGATGCGATCCGGCGGGAACTGGTCGCCGGCAACCCCGTCTCCGTCGTCGGCCTGTCGCAGAGCGCCGTCATCGCCTCGCTGGAAATGAGCCGGCTCAGCCCCGGCGGAACGCCGAGTTCACTACCGATAACCTTTACGCTGCTCGGGAACCCGGTGAATCCCAACGGCGGCCTGCTGACCCGTTTCCCCGGGCTCAGCCTGCCCAGCCTGGGCATCACCGCCTACGGCGCACCCCCGGACAATGCGTGGCCCACCAACGTCTACACCATTGAATACGACGGCTACGCCGACTTCCCGCGGTACCCGATCAACATCTTGTCCGACGTCAACGCCCTGGCCGGCATCGTGTTCCTGCATGACACCTATCCGGAGATGACGTCACTTCCGCCGGCCATCACCCTGCCGACGCAAGGCCCCACCCAGACCACGTATCACATGATCCTCAGCCCGCACCTGCCGCTGTTAACGCCGCTGCGGGCGCTGCCGCTGCTGGGCGAGCCGCTGGCAGACCTGATCGAGCCGGACCTGAAAATACTGGTCAACCTCGGCTACGGGGACCCGTCCCACGGCTACTCGACGGGGCCGGCGAACGTGCCGACCCCCTTTGGATTAATCCCCCCGTTCGATCCGGTCACCGTGCTGGGCGATCTGGTCACCGGAACCCAGCAGGGGGTCGGCACCTTCGTCACCGACTTCGGAAACATTGGGGCAGCGCTGCCGGACCTGACCGTAGCTGGCACGGCCAACCCGTGGGCCCCGACCGACCTCACCGGCCAGCTTCCCATGCCGCCGCCGCTGTCGATCGACAGCCTGATCACGGGCCTGCAGTCGGCGAACACCGCCGTCACCGACACCGTCACGAATGCGTTTGCCTCGGGTTATGCGGCCTTGCTTCCGACCGCGGATATCGCGAACGCCGTCTTGATCTCGTTGCCGTCCTACGACCTGAACCTATTCCTGGACGGAATTTCGCGGGCGGCCCACGGCGATCCCGCGGGCCTGGTCAATGCGATCGGCTACCCGATTGCGGCCAACTCGGGACTGCTGACGTTCGGTGCCGGTTTCGAGCTCATCGTCATCGGCAATGCCGTCGTCTTGATGCTCGGCGGCCAGCTCGAACCGGGCTAAGGTTCGAGGACGACCTTACCGAGCACGCCGCCGTCAGCCAGGCTCTGCAACGCAGCCTGCGCTTCGGACAACGGATAGCGTTGCGGCGGAGGCGGTCTCAGCCCCAACGCAATCAGATAATTCAACCCCCAGGAGAACAAGCCAGCCGAACCGGGAACCTTGTTGAGGTACTCGCCCCACGCGACTCCCAGTACCCCGACGTTGCGCAACAACAGCCGGTTGACGGTGAGCGTCGGAATGCTGCCCGCGGCAAAGCCGATGACCAGTAACTTGCCGTCGATGGCCAGCACCCGGATGGCGTCGTCGAAGCTCGGGCCGCCGATGGGGTCGACGACGATGTCCACACCGCGGCCGTGAGTGTGCTTGTGTACCTGCGCAACCCAGCCGTCCGTCAATCGCAGCACCACGTCGGCGCCGAGCGCCCCGACGTAGTCAACCGCCCCCTCGCGGTGCACCACGGCGATCACCTGCCGCGCACCCATCGCCTTGGCAAGCTGGACGGCAGCCGTGCCCACCCCGCCCGCGGCACCGAGCACCAGCACCGTGTTGCCCGGCCGCATCGCGGCACGGCGGGCCAAGGCGAAATACATGGTGTTGTAGTTGACCAACAACGACACGGCTTCGGCGTCGTCGAGTTCGGCGGGGCTGGGCACCACGTTGGAAACCGGAACCGCCACCCGTTCGGCGTAGCAGCCGAGCACCCCGAACGCCGAGACCCGTTCTCCCACGCGGAAACCCGAGCCGGGCGGCGCATAACGCACGACGCCCGCGGTTTCCAGACCGGGCACGAACGGCGGCGACAACTTCAGCTGGTACTCGCCCTTGCTCAGCAGCAGATCCGGAAAGCACACTCCGGCGGCGCGAACGTCGATGACGATGTTGTCGCCGTCATCGGGGATGTCGTCGATATCGGTATAGACCATGCCGGACGGGCCGGAAAGCTCTTGTACGACACAGGCTTTCATGCAAACTACAGCTTGAACCCGGCTTTTTGCGCGCCGGCCAAATCGGTGATCTCGGCCCAGTGCGCCGCGACATCCTGCACCGACGGCGGGTTGTCGAAGGTGACCCCGGCGTTCTGGAACAACGCAACTCGCTGCACCTTGCCGCCACCGACGACGAAGACCGACGCGTTGTCGGCGCATTCTTCGGTGCACAGGTAGGCCACCACCGGCGCGACGAAATCGGGGGTGAGCTTCTCGAACACCTCGGGCGGCAAGATGTCCTGGGTCATTCGGGTGGCCGCGATCGGGGCGAGCGCGTTGGCGTGAATGTTGTACTTGGCGCCTTCCAGCGCCAGGGTGTTGATCAGGCCGACCAGACCGAGCTTGGCCGCGCCGTAGTTCGTCTGGCCGAAGTTGCCGAACAGCCCGCTGGTGGAGGTGGCGACGACGACCCGGCCGTAGCTCTGCTCCCGGAAGTGCGGCCAAGCCGCGCGGATAACGTTGTAACCGCCGTAGAGATGCACTCTGAGCACGGCGTCCCAGTTCTCGAACGTCATCTTGTGGAAGGTGCCGTCGCGCAGGATGCCGGCGTTGCTGACCACGCCGTGCACCGCCCCGAACTCGTCGAGCGCGGTCTTGATGATGTTGGCCGCGCCCTCGGGCTCGGCAACGCTGTCGTAGTTGGCCACCGCGCGGCCGCCGGCGTCCTTGATCTCGGCGACAACGTGGTCGGCCATCGCCGACCCGGCACCGGTCCCGTCACGGGCGCCGCCGAGGTCGTTGACAACCACGCTGGCCCCTTCCTTGGCAAGAGTCAGGGCGTATTCGCGGCCCAATCCCCCACCGGCTCCGGTAACGACGACGACGCGATCCTGCACTCCGGGCATCAGGTTCCTCTCTGAACGTGCGTTGACATGGTCAGGGTCGGCCCGGCAGCTAACCGGGTCGCGGGGGGCAGCTGGGTCCGTCTAGAACAGCTTGCGCGCCAGCTTGAAGGCGCGCTCGGTGTAGGGCGGGTAGATGATCTTCGAGAAGTCGGGACGGGTCGGCTTGGTGAGCACCGACTTGCGGTGACTGAACTCGTCGAAGCCCCATTTCCCGTGGTAGGCACCCATTCCGGAGGCGCCCACGCCGCCGAACGGCAGCTTAGCCGTCGATACCTGGAAGGCCAGGTGGTTGACCAGCATGCCGCCGGCCGGCACCTCCTTGATCACGCGTTCGCGGATTTCCCGCGACTTGGTGAACAGGTACGCCGACAACGGCTTAGGCCGTGAGTTGACGAACTTGATCGCCTCGTCCAGGGACTTGACCGTGAGCACCGGCAAGATCGGGCCGAAGATCTCGTTGGTCATCAGCGGGCCGGCCGGATCGGGGTCGACGACGACGGTCGGCTGGATGCGCAGGCTCGACGCGTCGCACTTGCCGCCCACCGCGACCTTGGCCTTGCCGTTGGCTTCGCCCTGGTTTTCGACAGCGGACAGATAGCCGCTCAGCCGGTCGAACTGGCGCTGGTTGACGATGCGCAGGCCGGCCGGGTCGTCCTGGGAGCGGAACTTCGCCAGCGCGGAGCCGATCTTGTCGACGAGTTCGTCGCTGATGGTCGCGTCGGCCAGCACGTAGTCGGGGGCGACACAGGTCTGGCCGGCATTGAGCAGCTTGATCCAGGCGATCCGCTTGGCGGCCACGTCGACGTCCGCATCGGCGGCGACGATCACCGGGCTCTTGCCGCCGAGTTCCAGCGTGACCGGGGTCAGATGCGGCGCCGCGCCTTCGTAGACCTTGCGGCCGATCTCGGTGCCGCCGGTGAACATCACCCGGTCCAGACCCTGCGCGATCAGCGCCTGGCTTACCGAGCCGTCGCCTTCGACCACAGCGATCGCGTCGCGGTCGAGGTAACGAGGCACCAGCTCGGCGATCAGCCGTGACGACGCCGCGGCGATCTCCGAGGGTTTGAGCACGACGGCGTTTCCGGCGGCGATAGCCCCGACGGCCGGGCCCAGTGTCAGATAGAACGGGTAATTCCACGCGCCGATGATCAGCACGGTGCCGTAAGGCTCGTACTCCACCCAGCCGCGGCCGGGCAGCTGCGGCGCCTCGAGAAGCAGGTATTTGCGACGCATCCACCTGCGTACCTTCTTGGCCGCGTACTTCGCTTCGGCAATGGTGACCGCGATGTCGGCGATATACGCCTCGACCGGGTTGCGGTCCAGGTCCTCGGCGAGCGCCTTGGTGATCGCGTCCTCGTTTTCCTCCATCAGCCGTTGCAACTGCAGCAGTTGGTTCTTGCGCCACTCGACGCTGCGAGTGCGTCCGGCGGCGAATGTCTTTCGCAGCCGCGCCACGGTGTCGGCGGCCGTTTCGGTAACAGGCGTCGACTTCGATTCGTCGGACCTGGCTTCGGTGGTCTCCGCGGTTTCAGCAGCTGCAGATGGCGCCGTCGCGAGTTCCTGAGCTTTCGGTGCAACCGATTCGGTGGTCATCGTTGTCCTTTCGTTTCCGGTCGTTTCCGGTCGTTTCCGGCCTTCCCGGACTTAGCTCGAAGCGACCCGGAGTGCTCATGCCACATCGTGTGGTCGCACGTCGGTGATATTCGCGATCCTAGTCATGTCGGTAAGGCAGCAATAGGAAAGATCGGGCCCGATCTGTGATATATCGGCGCGGCAGGTGACACCCGGCGGGCTGTCGGCGGCCGCTCGGCGCGAAACAGCCGTTTCGCCGCCACCCCGGCGAGCGGGGCTGGCGCCGCTTACAACCGCTCCGCAGTCACAAACTCGGAGAACGCATCCTTATCATCGGCCATCGGCACGCCGTCGACCCAGCGACCCACCCGGCGCATCTCGTCGCCGGCGTTTTGCGCGGTGGCGCGCCAACCGTGTTCGTTGAGCCAATCGGCGACGTTCGCCCGGCTGGGGTCGTGGTAAATGAGCTCCTGCACGTCAACGGTCTCCTCGAGGCCCAGGGTCTCGGCCACCTTCTTGAATCGTTCCCGCATTTCTTGGCGCCGTACGTGCGCGTGGTTGCCCGCGGTTTCGACGGCGATGCGGCTGCCCACCGGGCTGAGCTCACCGATGTGGGTGAACAGCCGGTCCTGGGCATCGGCGGGCAGGTACATCAACAGTCCCTCGGCCAGCCATGCGGTCCGCGCTGCGGGGTCGAAACCGGCGGTACGCAGCGCGGCCGGCCAGTCCTGGCGCAAGTCGATCGGCACCTCGCGCCGCTCGGCCGACGGCGACGCGCCGCTTTCGGACAACGTCGCGGCTTTGTAGGCAAGAACCTGAGGCTGATCGATCTCGTACACCGTCGTCCCGGCCGGCCAATCCAAACGGTAAGCGCGCGAGTCCAGGCCCGAGGCCAGAATCACGACCTGACGAATCCCGCCGGCAACCGCGTCGGCGAAATAGTTATCGAAGAAATTCGTCCGCACGGCCTGATAGCTGCGCATGTGCTGGACAGTCGCGGCGGTCTCGGCGTCCAGATCCGCCATCTTGGCCACCACCTGCTCGTCGAGCATCGCTTCCCACAGAACGCCGGCGTTGGCGTTGCTGACCAGCAGTTTGGCGTAGGGGTCGCGGATCAGCGGAGCGGGTTGCTCGGTTTCGACGGCGCGCGCCGCGGCCACCATCACCGCGGTGGCACCGACGCTGGTCCTGATGTCCCAGGTGTCGTCATGGCTGCGCAGGGTGCTCAATGGCATGCTCCCGTTCTCTAGCGAATTTCTCGCTGGGTTGCCCGGCGAAACACGGGGCCAGACGGCAGGTTCCGTCCCGGCGGCGCCCAGCGAACGGAGGTATCAACCACATCAGTCATACCGAGACCATGCTACCTAGTAAGTTAGGCAACCTATACACTTTGTGGTCCAGGTCACTATTGCGGGCCGCTTCCCGGCGCTCAGGCCTGTGTTTTCCAGACTCGGCCGGCCATCAGTTGCCGCAACGCCGCGATGATGTCCTCCATCTCCCGGTAGCTGCCCACGAAACCGGCGTAGAAGCCCACCCCGCACAAGACGAGCAGCAACGCCTCGGCCAGGGGCGCGGCGTGGGTGTCGGCGGTCAGTTCGCCGCGCTCGACGGCGTCGTGGACGGCCCAGATTAGGAACTTGCGCGAGCCGGCGATCGGGTCGTTGCCGGTTCGTCCCAGTTCCGGATGCCGCTGCGACTCGAGCACGGCAGTGGCCAGGAATGCGGCAGTCGAAGGATTCTTGGCGTCCGCCTCCATCGCGACGGTGATGAACGCGCCCAGCCGCCGCAGCAGCGTCGGCTCGCGCCGGGCCCGCTCGATACCAGCAGCCACGACCAGCTCGTTGGTCTGGTCCACCACCTCCCGGTACAACACCCGCTTGCTGGCGAAGTAATGGTTGATAGCCGGGCGGGTCAGGTCGGCCCGGACGGCGATTTCCTGGAAGGTCGCGCCGTCGTAACCGCGTTCGCTGAACACCTGACGCGCGGCACCGACGATGCGCCTTCGGGTTTCGTCCGATTTTGTGGCAGGCGGACGTCCGGGGCCGCGACGCGCGGGGGTGGGCGGCATGCCTAGAGTGTGCCACCGCCGCGATTCGGCTTCAGCGCGTTCGGCGGGATGCTACGAAACTTGCCAGCCTGATAGTCCTCGAGCGCCTCGATCACTTCGGCGCGGGTGTTCATCACGAAGGGCCCGTAGTGGAATACCGGCTCACGAATGGGTCGTCCGCCCAGCAGCAGCACGTCGAGAGCTGTCGTCCGGGGCGCATCCGGCGCCGGGCCGGCGGTCACGCTGATCCGGTCGCCGGAGCCCAGCACGGCCAGCTGGCCCTGCCGGATCGGGTGTCCGGCCGTGCCGACCGACCCAGCCCCGGACAGCACGTAGACCAGCGAATTGAAGTCCCGCCGCCACGGGATGTTCAACCGGGAACCGGATTGAATTGTGGCGTGCGCCAACGTGATCGGCGAATGGGTGCTCCCCGGTCCGCCGTGACCGTCGATCTCCCCGGAGATGATGCGCACCAGCGCTCCGCCGTCGTCCGAGGCGATCAGCGTGACGTCGCCGCCTTCGATGGCCTGGTATCGAGGTGGGGTGAACTTGTCCTTTTTCGGCAGGTTCACCCATAACTGCACGCCATGGAAAGTTCCGCCGCGCCTGACGGTGTCAATGGGCGGGGTCTCAATGTGCAGGATGCCCGATCCCGCCGTCATCCACTGGGTGGCGCCGTCGGTGATCAGACCGCCGCCTCCGTAGGAATCCTGGTGCGCGAGCTTCCCGTCGATCATGTAGGTGACGGTTTCGAAGCCCCGGTGCGGATGCCAATCGGTACCGCGGGGCTCACCCGGCTGGTATTCCACCGCACCGATCTGGTCCATGTGCACAAACGGATCCAGCGCGGCGGTGCCGACTCCGGCGAACGCCCGGACGACGGGAAACCCCTCGCCCTCGAAGGCGCGCGGGCCGGACGTGATTGACCGGACCGGCCGCTCGGTTGCGTCGGCGCCGGGCGGACCTACCCGTGGCAGGGTCAAGGTATCGGCGGTTACAGCGGGCATTGGTACCTCCTAGTGCGGCACTACCGGGAACTACCGGATATAACCGGACCAGAGTCCACTTATTCCCGGCTGTCATAGGATGACCTGATGCTGGTCAGGTCCGCGCGGTGAACGAGTCGGCTTCGGACGCGCCCGAACCCAGAGAGGCGCCGCCCGCCGCCGCTGGCGGGCGATTCGGCGCATCGATCAGAAGTGCCGGCTACTTGCGCAAGTGGTTGCTGCTGGGCATCACGATCGGTGTCATCGCGGGCCTAGGCGCTGTGGTGTTCTACCTGGCGCTGAAATACACCGGCGAGTTCCTGCTCGGCTATCTCGCCGACTATCACATTCCGACTCCGCTCGGCGAGGGCGGTAGCCGTGGGTCCAGCGGTTTCGCCCGCCCATGGGCCATTCCGCTGGTGACGACGGGCGGGGCGCTGCTCTCGGCCTTCATCGTGGCCAGGTTCGCACCCGAAGCCACCGGTCACGGCACCGATGAGGCCATCGAGGCGGTGCACACCGATCCGCGGGCCATTCGCGGGCGCGCGGTGCTGGTGAAGATGGTGGCCAGCGCGCTGACCATCGGATCGGGCGGCTCCGGCGGGCGTGAGGGTCCGACGGCGCAGATTTCCGCCGGCTTCTGCTCGTTGCTGACGCGGCGCCTGGGTCTGTCCGACGAGGACGGCCGGATCGCGGTGGCGCTGGGCATCGGCGCGGGTATCGGCGCGATATTCGCCGCGCCACTGGGCGGAGCGGTGCTGGCGGCGTCGATCACCTACCGCGACGATTTCGACTACCGCAGCCTGCTCCCCGGCTTCATCACCTCCGGGACGGCGTACGCGGTGCTGGGCGCCTTCCTGGGATTCGATCCACTGTTCGGCTACATCGACGCCGAGTACCGCTTTGAACGGGCGTGGCCGCTGTTGTGGTTTGTCGTGATCGGCCTGATCGCCGCGGCCGTCGGCTACCTGTATGCCCGCATCTTCCACGCATCGGTGGCATTCACCCGCCGGCTTCCCGGCGGGCCGATCATCAAGCCGGCTGTCGGCGGGCTGCTGGTCGGATTACTGGGGCTACTGATCCCGCAGGTCCTGAGCAGCGGTTACGGCTGGGCGCAGCTGGCCGCCGACCGCGGATCGCTGATGGGCATTCCGCTGTGGATCATCGTCGTGCTGCCGATCGCCAAGATCATCGCCACCTCGCTGTCGATCGGCACGGGTGGGTCCGGCGGGCTGTTCGGGCCCGGCATCGTCATCGGCGCGTTCGTCGGCGCCGCGGTCTGGCGGCTGGGTGAACTCTCGGGCATCCCCGGTGTTCCGGACGCACCGGGGATCTTCGTGGTGGTCGGCATGATGGCGTGTTTCGGCAGCGTGGCACGCGCGCCGCTGGCGATCATGATCATGGTCGCGGAGATGACCGGCTCGTTCTCCGTGGTGCCCGGGGCGATCCTGGCGGTGGGGATCGCCGCATTGCTGATGTCGCGCACCAACGTCACGATCTATGAAGCTCAGCGGCTGAACCGCGAAACCGCCGAGGCCGAACGCGCCGCAAAAGCCCGGCCCGAGTAGCCGCTCAGGTGCCGCGCGCGGTGCTGGCAGCATCCCGCTCGGTGGCCGAGCCGTCATGGGCCAGCCTGCCGCCCGCGTTCTCCAGGTGCGCCCGGACAAACCACTGGAACTTCTCGAGATCCGCGGCGTGCCCGATCAGCATGTCCTGGGTGACGCGGTCGAGTTCCTCGGTCTCATCGATGGCTTTGCGGATATCTTCGATCACGCCGGTGTAGACGAGGTCCAGCGCAGCAAGGTGCGCCTGGACGCAGTCCCGGCCCACCGAGTAGTCGTCCCAGGAACGGTCCTGGATGATCGCGCCCGGGGTGCCCTGCGGTGACGAGCCCAGGGCCGCGATGCGCTCGGCCACCTCATCGGCATAGCCACGCACCGCCTCGACCTGCGGGTCGATCATCTCGTGCACGCCGATGAAGTTCGGGCCCACCACATTCCAGTGGATGTGCTTGAGCGTCAGATGCAGGTCGTTGTAGGTGCTCAGCTGCTTCTGCAGCAGCTCGGCGAGTCGCGCGCCCTGCTTGTCGGTCAATCCCGGAATGGTGAACGGTGTCATCGGTCGGCCCCCTGAAGTTCGCCTTTGGTCACTTGCTGGCAGGGGTACCCGATGGTGTCGGCTGCTAACACCGGGTCTGCGGGAGTCACAGCGAGTGGATCTGCTGCACCGGCAGCCGCGGCCCGCGGCGGGGCTCGCGGGCCAGTCCGCTGGCTTCGAGCAGGCGAACCACCCGGTGCCGGTGCGGCCGCATCGGCTCCAGCAGCTCGAGCATGCCGGCATCATCGACCGGATGGCCCAGCATGGTCCAGCCGATCATTTTCGGAATGTGGTAATCCCCCACCGACACCGCGTCGGGGTCCCCGAAGGCCCGCTGCACCGTTTCGGCCGCGGTCCACACGCCGACTCCCGGCAGCGACATCAGCGCGTCACACGCCTGCGCGGCCGGCAGCGCGGTCAACCGCTCCAGCGACGCCGCCCGCCGCGCGCAGCTCACGACCGTGCGGGCCCGCCCGGGGTCAACGTTGGCGCGGTGGAACTCCCAGGACGGGATGTGCCGCCAAGCCTCGGGCGACGGCGGCACCCGCATGCCGTCGGGCGCCGGACCCGGGGCCGGCGTGCCGTATTTGGTCACCAGCACCCGCCACGACCGGAAGGCGTCGGCGCCGGGGACCCGCTGCTCGATGACGGCCGGAATCAACGCCTCCAGCACCTGCCCGGTGCGGCCCAGACGCAGGTGCGGTAGCCGCCGGTGCGCAGCTGCAACCGTCGGCTCACTGGGCGCGAAATCCGAGATGTCGTCGTCGGCGCCCAGCATCGCCGGCAGCAACTCGAGGAACTGCTCGGCACCGCGGCCCCACGCCACGCAATGGGCCGCGTCGGGCGCCGCGCGGCTGATGCGCGCCGTGAGCGGCCCGCTGGACAGCAGGCTGGTGCGCCAGATCGTGCCGTCTCCCGGGACCCGAAAGCACGGATCGCCGCGGCCGCGTCGCAACGGCGCCAGGGTATGCCCGAAGCCCGCCGCGCCGGGGAACGTGACTGTACGTGCGTCGATCAGTTGAGCCTGCCATGACCGGCGTTACCCAACCACGATCGGGACCTCGATTGACCGCGATCGGCCTGCCGCGACAGGATGGCGATGTGATGACGCCGTTCGACGATCCGCAGGCCGAACTGGCATGGATGTTCATGCAGAGCATGTGCGAGGGCGGAGACCTCGACGAGGGTTTCACGTTGCTCAGCGACGACTTCACCTATTGGAGCATCGCCACCCGCTCGGCGATCGATAAGGCGGCCCTGCGGCGAGCGGTAGAACAGCGCAAACAGAAATTTGAGGTCAATATCGAATTGCTGCGCTGTGTCAACGAAGGCGAGACGGTTGTCGTCGAAGGGCAGGTCGAGGGCATCACCGCCGGCGGCACCCGCTACGACAGCCCGTTCGTGTGCATCTTCGAATGCCACGACGGCCAGATCGTGTCGCTGCGCGAATACAGCGACACGCAGTCGTTGGCGAAGGTATTTCCCTTACCCACTATCCCGAGGCGACGGTGATGTCGGCCTTGCCGGGATAGAACGCGACGTGCCCGGCTATCGCCGCCACCGCGGGATAGGGCTGGTCGTAGGTCCAGATCACATCCTCGACGATGTCGCCGGCCGAGGTGGTCACGCTGTAGTAGCCGGCCTCACCCTTGAATGGGCAGTAGCTGTGGGTGTCGGTACGGGTCAGCCTGCCCTGGGCGACGTCGGCCAGCGGAATGTATTGCACCGCTGGCAAAGTGGCCTCCCGTAATTCCAGGGCCGCGGTCGTGTCCGCGATGAGTTCGCCGCGAATGCGCACCTGTACCCGACCGTCGGTTGGTTCGATGCTGATGGGGTGCCCCGCATTGGGTTCCAAGACTTTCCGGTGGCTCATGGGGTGTGCAACGCCTGCCGGCCATCAGCATTCCCGGCCGAACGCGTAACGGTGGTACTGCGACATGTTGGCCAGTGCCGGTACCCGCGACATGAGGCTGCCCATGACCTGGTAAGCGCGCGGTAATCGCGCGAAGGTGTCGGATTCGAACCAGCGGACCCAGGACAGTAGCCGGGTGCCGGGCACCGCCCGCAGGATGTCGTCGGGTCCGTCGATACCCCAGCGCAGCGTCGATCCGGAGCGGCGTACCACGGTGTTCATCCACTGCGACTTGATGCCCAGCCGGTTGAACGCGTCGAACTGCAACTCGCCGGATGGAAAACGGTCGACCACGCGTCGCAGTAGCCCGACGCCGTCCGGTTCGCTGAGGTACATGGTCAGCCCCTCGCCGATCAGCAGCGCGGGCCGGTCGCCGGGAATGTCGGTCAGCCAGCCCGGATCGGTGACCGACGCGGCGACGACGTGGCGCTGAGCCGCCGCGGGGTACAGCCTGGTGCACAGCGCGGCGACCTCGGGGTGGTCGACGTCATACCACTGCACCTGCGGACCAGGCCGCACCCGGAAGTATCGGCTGTCCAGCCCGCAACCCACATGCAGGACGACGGATTTCGCGTGCGTGACAAGAAATTGGCGGGTCCAGGCGTCGAAGTGCGCGGTGCGGGTCGTCACCGATGCCGAATTGCGCGGGGTGATCGCGGTTTCGGTCCAGTCATAGTCGATGCGCTCGACAACCTCCGTGGCATAGCGATCGCCCAGGATCGGATCCGGCAAGCCGGCGTCGAGCGCCTTGGCATACAGGGTCGCGAGCATGGTCTGCGGCGGCCCGGTGAGCTCGACCGCGACTTTGTCCATGCTGTCGCTTACTCCGGGCCTACTCTGATGCCGCCGTCTTGGCGTCCGGCCGGGCCGTGCGCATCGCGGCCCAGAACCGGGCGGCCTCGCGAATCGAGTCTTCGACCGGCCGTGGCTGCCAGCCCAGCTCGCGGACGGCCTTGCCGTGATCGAGCTCGGCTTCGGCGCGCATCATCCGCACCGACTGCAGGCTGAGTTCGGCGTCTTTGCCGGTGAGCCGTGCCCGCAGGCTGCCCAGCGCACCCAGCGCATAGAGCACCGGCGCCGAGATCGAGCGTCGCGGCGGCGATACGCCGGCTTCCGCCGCCGCTATCCGCACCACCTCGGTCAACGCGATCATCTTCTCCGAGACCAGGTAGCGCTCGCCGTTGCGGCCGCGCTCGGCCGCCAGGATCATCGCTGCGGCGGCATCGTCGACACCCACGGCTTCCAGGTCGATCCCGGTCATCAGGAACGGCAACTTGCCGAAAACCGCGCCGGCAATGAAGGCGCCATGGGGTGTGCGGCCCCAGTCTCCGCTGCCGTAGGTCGTCGAGACGCACAGTGCGACCGCCGGCAGCCCCGCCTGCGACACGTACCGCATCACCAGGTTTTCGGCCGCAACCCGTGATTGGACGTAGGGACTCACCCGCCGCACGTCGACGACGTCGGCCTCGGTCGCCACGTGCCCGTGACGGCGGCCCACGGTGGCATAGGTGCTGGTGAAGACAAACCTGTGCAGATCCGCGGCGATCGGCTTTTCGACGGCCACGTCCAGAACGTTGCGCAGGCCTTCGACGTTGGTGCGCAACAGCGGCGACGGGTCGCGCAACCAGGCGCGGGTGTCGACCACGCAGTAGTACACGTCGTCGCAGCCGGCCATCGCCTCGCGCACCACCGCGGTGTCGAAGACGTCGCCGTGAAATCGGGTGAGCTCCAGATCGTCGATCGAGCGGGTATTGGCGGTGGGGCGCACCATCGCCCGCACCTGTTCGCCTGCCTTGACAAGCTGGCGGGTCACGTGGGAACCCAGGAAGCCGTTGGCGCCGATGACGAGTTTGGGCTTGGTGCTCATTTATCGCATCCCCCCATACCGTTGCATCCACTGCGCCGCGTCCTCGTCAAGAGTGCCCAGCGCCTGCGCCTTACGGCACCATGCCATTCCCGCCTTCAGGAAGCGCAGCGGGTTGTAGATGTCTTCCTGGCGGCACCACTGACCGTGGCCGGCGTAGGTGATGATCGAGATGTTTGTCGCGCTGATCACGCTGCCGTCGCCCGGGTCGCGCATCGGGTTGTCCAGCTCCATGATGATGCGGCCGGTGGGCTCGTCGATGACCGACCACAGTGACGGAAACTCCACCATGTGACTGCCCGGGAAGGTCGACATCGTGTGCTGAATCCAGGTGCGCACCTGCTCGCGGCCGAGCATCGTGCCGGCGGCGTGCTCGATGTATTTGACGTCAGGGGTGTACTGAGCAACCCAGTCGTCCCAGTTCCGCGTCCGCGCCGCGCGGGCGACCGTACGCTCGAATTCGCCGAACGCCGCGGACAATTCGTCGCGGCTGAACACCGGGCCGGTCACATCAGCTCCTCAGGACGGCCCGGCGCCTGCCGTCCGTCGGTTTCTCGAAGGCGAGATGAGGCGAATCGTACGACGTCCGCTGTCGCCGAAGTCGACGCGCACCGCCCGCGTAGCCGGTCAGCTACGGCTGAGCGACCGCAACCGCCAGCTCAGCACACCGGTCCACAGCGCACCGAGCGCCAGCAGTATGCCGATACTCGACGTCCACCAGACCGGCGAATGCGTCCACAGCAGGTCGGCAGCGGCCGCCGGATCGACCGCGGCGAGGTCCACTGTGCACGCCGAGGCCGCGAAGCCCCAGCGCGCCGGAACCAGCCAGGAAATCTGGTTGAGGCCCACCCGGTCGCCAAGCGGAAATATGCCCCCGGCGAACACCAGCGCGACCAACGCCGCCAGCAGAAACAGCGTCGGCACCTCCCGCCGGTACTCGGCCAGCGCGGACAGCGCCAGGCCGACCACGGCCGAGACGACGGCCGTCGCGGCCAACGCCAGGTACAGCTCGACAATGGGGTGATCGGGTAGGACGGTTCCTCGGGCAGCCGAGATCAGCTGGTGCTTCCCCGCCGCCACGATGGCCGTCAACGCCGCGGTCTGCAGCGTCGCGACGAGACCGAAAACAATGATCTTGGCCGTCACATACCCGGGCACCGACAGCCCGAAGGAATGCTCACGCCGGAAGATGGCGCGCTCGGCAACCAGGCCACGGATGGTCGATGCGACGCCCATGACGACCGCGCCGCCGTTGAGCACCACCAGGATCTGCACGGCTTCGCCGCGGTTGTCCCCGTGCGGGACCAGCAGTGACAGCGCCCCGAGGATCAGTGGCAAGGCGGCCATCACGATGAGGTAGCCGCGGTCGGCGGCGATGAGCCGGACCTGACGCCGGATCAGCATGAACGTTTGGCGCCAACCGGCGGTGCCGCGGCGGCGATCGGGCGAACCGGCCGGCGCTTGAGTCAGCTTGGCTTCGAGGCCCCCGGGTCCACCCGCCTCGGTCGAGGCGGCGTCGCCCGCGGTGTCGGCGCCTCCCGGCGGAAAGGCTTGCGACCAGCGGGCCTTGCTGACCGCCTGCTCGATGTCCCCCGGCGCCCCGGCGAAGGCGATCGCGCCGGACGCCAGCAGCAACACCTGGTCGCAACGACTCAGCGCGGTCAGCGACTGGATCGCCACCACGACCACACGGCCCGCGTCGGCGACGCGGCGCGCCGTCGTCATCACCTGGCGGTCCAGCCACCGATCCGGCTTACCCGGGGGCTCCTGGAAAAGGACCAGCGACGGCCCGGTGAGCAATTCGATCGCCACCGATACCCGCTTGCGATCGCCAGCGGAAAGCATGCCTGCCCGGGTCGCCCGATGCTTGCCCAGCTCAACCTCCTCGATGACCCTGTTGACCGCCGCACGGCGCTCGGCGGCCACGGTGCCCGGCAACCGCAACTCGGCGGCGTAGGCCACGATCTGCTCCACGCTGAGCTGATCGTGCATGACGTCGTCATGCGGCACTACCGCGATGCGCGACCGCAGCGATGCATAGCCGGTGTGCAGGTCCTGGCCGTCGCAGGTCACCCACCCCGATGTCGGCCGGGCGGCGCCGCTCAACAGCGCGATCAGGCTTGACTTGCCGGCTCCCGGTGGCCCGATCACCGCGGTCAGCGTGCCCGGACGGGCTGTGAAGGAAACGTCGGTTACCAACTGATGGCCATCGACGACAAGACCGAGCCGGTCAGCTTCCACTCCGCCGCCAGCCGAGGCCGATCGGTGGACCAGGGTGGTGTCGGTGAACGCGAAATCCGCATTGCCGACGGTCACAATGTCGCCGTCGCGCAGCAGCGCACGGCTCACCGGATCGGCATTGAGATAGGTACCGCTGCGGCTACCCCGGTCGCGAATTTCCCAGCCGGCGTCGGTGGGCCGCAGCACGGCATGCACGCGTGACACCAGCGGATCGTGCACCGCGATGTCGCTGCTCGCCGACCTGCCGATGCGCAGCGCGCGACGACGATGCCCGACCAGCTGCTGCGCGGCGGCGATGACGCGTTTGACGAGGGTTTGCCCCGGCTTAAGGGGCTCCGGCTCTGGGGGCTTGGGCTCTGGGGGCTTGGGCTCTGGG
>NZ_UPHT01000159.1 GCF_900566085.1 Mycobacterium attenuatum | reverse complement strand
ATCCCGCCGACGCCGCCGGCCCCGCCGCCACCCCACAAGAAACCGCCGTGGCCGCCGGCACCGCCGGCACCCGCGCCCGTTCCGCCCATGCCGCCGGTGCCGCCAAAGCCCAGCATCCACCCGCCGTTACCACCGGCCCCGCCGTTCGCGCCAACGCCGCCGGCGCCACCCATGCCGCCGTTGCCCCACAGCCCCGCCGACCCGCCGGCGCCACCAGCTTGGCCGGGACCACCAGCTGCCCCATTGCCGCCGTTGCCGAACAAGATGCCGCCGTCTCCGCCAGCGCCGCCGGGGACTGTCGCGTTGGCACCGTTGCCGATCAGCGGTCGGCCCAGCAGCAGTTGGGTCGGCGCATTCACCAGGTTGAGCACGTCCTGCTCGAGGGTCTGCAATGGTGACGCGTTGGCGGCCTCAGCGAACGCGTACGCTCCCGCGCCGGCACCCAACGCCTGCAGGAATCGGGCGTGAAACGCCTCTGCCTGAGCACTGATGGCCTGGTATTCGCGGCCGTATGCGCCGAATAGCTCCGCAATACGCGCCGACACCTCATCGGTGGCCGCGGCCAATACCTCTGTGGTCGAGGTGGCCGCGGCGGCATTGGCGGCACCAACGGCTGAACCGAGGTTGGTCAAATCCTGGGTGGCGGCGGCGACGATGTCCGGCGAAACGAGCACGTATGACATGACGGAAAACTCCAACCGGTGTCCGGGGATGTGTCGGCAGACACCGCCCCACGCCGGCGTCGCTAGGCGGGAGCCTAGCTACGACTCGTCCAATTTGTCCGCCCTTTATTGGATTTTGGTTTGGTTTTTCTTGCACTCACCAGTTATTCAGTTTGTACGAAGCGCTTAATGCCGCATACATCCCTTAAAAATCAGGAAAACAGTGACCATGAGAATTTGTCGACCACGGCGTATTTAGCGCGTAGACGAGGTCTCCCACCGGCCAAGATGGCTCGGGCAGATCAATATCGACATCACATCCCACCGGGCCGCACGACGGAGCCGGCACGGCGTCTACAGTTCGAAGCGCGATGACCATCGATGTGTGGATGCAGCACCCGACGCAGCGGTTCCTGCGCAGCGACATGTTGGCGTCGCTCCGGCGATGGACCGGTGAGTCCATACCCGATACCGAGATCCCGATCGAGGCAACGCTCGCGGCGATGGACGCCGCCGGCGTTGACGTCGGCCTGCTCAGTGCGTGGCAAGCCCCCGGCGGCCAGGAGCTGATCTCCAACGACGAGGTCGCCGCATGGGTCGCTGCGAATCCCCACAGGTTTGTCGCTTTGGCGACGGTCGACCTGGACCGTCCCATGGCAGCGGTTCGGGAACTGCGGCGCCGCGTGCGCGACGGGTTCGTCGGCCTGCGGGTGGTGCCGTGGCTGTGGAACGCCCCACCGACCGACCGCCGCTACTACCCGTTGTTCGCCGAATGCGTCGAGTCCGCGGTGCCGTTCTGTACTCAGGTCGGACATACCGGGCCGCTGCGGCCGTCGGAAACCGGACGTCCGATTCCCTACATTGATCAGGTGGCACTGGACTTTCCGGAACTGGTGATCGTGTGCGGGCACGTCGGCTATCCGTGGACCGAGGAAATGGTCGCGGTGGCCCGCAAGCACGGAAACGTCTACATCGACACCTCCGCCTACACCATCAAGCGGCTACCGCCGGAGCTGGTGCGCTTCATGAAAACCGCTACCGGACAACGAAAAGTCTTATTCGGCACCAATTATCCGATGATCGCCCACCAGCACGCTCTGGCGGGTCTCGACGAACTCGGTCTCACCGATGAGGCCCGACGAGACTTCTTGCACCGCAACGCCACACGTGTATTCGGGAAGTTGGTAGGCGGACCGGCGGCAGGAAGGGCAATTCCATGAACGGCGCTCAGGCCCTCATCAGCACTCTGGTCGACGGCGGTGTCGAAGTGTGCTTCGCCAACCCCGGTACGTCGGAGATGCACTTCGTGGCGGCACTCGACTCTGTCCCCCAAATGCACGGTATATTAACGCTTTTCGAAGGCGTGGCCACCGGTGCGGCCGACGGCTACGCCCGCATCGCCGACCGGCCCGCGGCGGTGCTGTTGCACCTTGGTCCCGGGCTGGGCAACGGTCTGGCCAACCTGCACAATGCGCGCCGTGCGCGGGTGCCGATGGTGGTCGTCGTCGGTGACCATGCGACCTATCACAAAAAGTACGACGCCCCACTGGAATCCGACATCGATGCACTGGCCGGCACGGTATCGGGATGGGTGCGACGGACGCAGACGGCTGGTGACGTGGGAACCGATACCGCCGACGCCGTCGCTGCAAGCCGGCTGGGCCCGCAGATCGCGACGCTGATCCTGCCCGCTGACGCCTCGTGGTCAGAAGGCGCCGCGCCGGCCGCCACCGCGCACGAGCCGCCGGTACTGGCGGGTGCGGACCTGGAGTCGGTGGCCGACGTGTTGCGCTCCGGAGAACCCGTGATGTTGCTGATCGGTGGGGACGCCACCCGGGGCACGGGGTTGGCCGCGGCCGCGCGGATCGCCGACGCCACGGGGGCCCGCTGGCTATGTGAGACGTTTCCGACCCGGCTGGAGCGCGGCGCCGGCGTGCCCGCGGTGGAGCGCCTGGCCTACTTCGCAGAAGCAGCCGCGGCGCAACTGGATGGGGCCAAGCACCTGGTGCTGGCCGGCGCCAAATCACCGGTGTCGTTTTTCGCCTACCCCGGCATGCCAAGCGACCTGGTGCCGGCCGGATGTGCGGTGCACGTGCTCGCCGAGCCAAGCGGAGCGGCGAAGGCGTTGACCGTGCTGGCCGACGAGCTGGCACCCGGCACCAGCGCGCCGGTGGCGGCAGCGTCACGTCCGCAACTTCCCGAGGGGCCTTTGACGTCGGCAACGGCGGCCGACGTGATCGGTGCGCTGATGCCCGATCGGGCGATCGTCGTCGACGAATCCACCACCTCGGGTCTGCTGCTGCCAGCGGCTACCGCCGGGTGCCCGCCCCACGACTGGCTGACGCTGACCGGGGGAGCGATCGGCTACGGCATCCCGGCGGCGGTGGGGGCTGCCGTCGCGGCACCGGACCGTCCGGTGCTGTGCCTGCAAGCCGACGGCTCGGCGATGTACACGATTTCGGGGTTGTGGACCCAGGCGCGGGAAAACCTGGACGTCACCACCGTCATCTACAACAACGGCGCCTACGACATCCTGCGGATCGAGTTGCAGCGCGTCGGCGCTGGGTCTGCTCCCGGTCCCAGGGCGCTGAACCTTCTCGACATCTCTCCTCCCAGAATGGATTTCGTGAAGATGGCTGAGGGAATGGGTGTTTCAGCCCGTCGCGTCACCACTTGTGAGGAGCTCGCCGACGCCTTGCGCGCCGCCTTCGCCGAACCCGGACCGCACCTGATCGACGCGGTGGTGCCGTCGCTGCTGGGATAACGCAGCCCCAGCACCGGCGGCTCGTCAGCGCCGGATCAGCTCGGGGACCCGGCCGACGAGCCAGGCCGTCATCTGGTTGAGCGCATCCACCCCGGCCTCGAAAGCCTTCGCCTGGGCCGCCAACGCCACACCGGTATGGCCAGATGCGGCGGGAAAGATTCCGAATTGCCTTACCAGATAGCCGCCCTCGCTGCCCGGACCCCAACCACCTTTCGCGGCAGCACCTTTGGCGGCCAACCCCCAACGATGGTCGTCGATAAGATGATGCATCAAGTCGATGACACGGTCGGCGTCGGAAATCCCGGGCAGGGACGCCGCGAATTGTGCTTGCCGGTCCAGCGGCCACTGCGTTTGCCCGAATGCCGTGAAACCCTCTCGCAGCCGCCGGGATTCGACTACGGTGCGCGTATCGCCGGCTTCTTGGAGTACGTCTTGAACCTGCCGCGCCGCGTCAGCGGGATCTCCCAGTTGCGACCACAGCGCTTCCGCGGCGATATTGTCTGATTCGGTGATCGCCTTGACCGTCAAGTCTTTTGCGCGGCCACGGTCACGACGCAGTGCAGCGATCACCAACGGCACCTTGATCGTTGACCAAGCAACACCGGACGACCACCGGCCCACCACAGATGCCCCGGATTGTCCCGGTGCGGCGACGGCCAGGCCAATGACCGCCGGCACTGCGGCAGCGAGCTCTGCAAAGCTCTCTTCGAGTGACGCATGCGGTTCGCCGGTCATGTGCACCTTGGTCGACGGGCATAGTCGCCTGACACGAGTACCGATCCGGGCCGGCCGGTCCCAACACCAAGCGGTGCCTCGGCGAAATCCGCTATCGCGGTATCGGCCATACCGGATCTCCGCAGTCGACACCTTCGGCCGAAAGTTGGCGCTTGAGCACCTTGAAGGTCATGGTGCGGGGCAGCGTCGCGCTGACCCGGACGTATGACGGCCATTGCTTGGGACCGAGGTCGGGCTGTTCGGCCAGAAAGGCCCGGAACGACTCGGCGTCGAAGTCGGTGCCCGGCGCCATCACCGCCGCGGTCATCACCTGGTCACCCACCACCGGATCGGGGACCGGGTAGACCGCGACCTCGGCGACTCCGGGGTAGCGCAACAACACTCGTTCGATCGGCGCCGTACCGAGATTCTCGCCGTCGATTCGCATCCAATCACCAAGCCGCCCAGCGAAATACGCATAGCCGGCCACGTCGCGGTAGGCCAGGTCACCGCTGTGGTAGACGCCGCCGGCCATGCGCTCGGCGGAGGCGGCGTCGTCGTTGTAGTAGCCCTCGAAGCGACCGGGACCGGTGGTGTTGACCAACTCGCCGACGACACCGGGCGGGCACTGCTCACCGGTGTCGGGGTCGACGATCTGAATTCCATCCGGCACCGGCCCCAGCGCCCCGGCTGGAGTGTCGGGCGTGCGACTGATCGCCACGCCGCCCTCGGTCGAACCGAACCCGTCGATGACCACGCAGCCGAACCGGCGCCCGAACCGCTCGACGTCACCGGGCACACCTTCGTTGCCGTACACCGCCCGCAGCGGGTTGTCGGCGTCATCGGGTCGCTCCGGCGTCGCCAGCACGTACGACAACGGTTTGCCGACGTAGTTGGCGTAGGTGGCGCCGTAGCGGCGCACGTCTGCCAGGAACCCGGAAGCGGAAAACTTGCGCCGCAGCGCCATTGAGCCCTGGCATGCCAGCGCCACCGCCCATCCCACGAGCACCGCGTTGGAATGGAACAACGGCATCGACACATAGCAGACGTCGTCACGGCCCAGCCCGAAACGCTGGGTCATGGTCACCCCGGCGATCGCGACCTTGCTGTGGCTGCACTTCACCGCCTTTGGGTCACCGCTGGTGCCGGAGGTGTATATCAGCATGAAAAGGTCTGCAGGCGAGGCGGATTGAAAATTGACCCGCGCATCCTGGTGTACAGCGACAGCATCGGCCCAGCCGGCTGAATCCACATTGATGTGGTCGATATCACCCAGCGGCGCAGCTGATTCCGAGTCGGCGAGCACGAGCTGACAATCGGCGTGCGCGATGTCACGGGCCAATGCCGCACCGCGGCGCACCGGGTTGAGGCCGACGGGAACGATGCCCGACATTCCGGCTGCCACCAGCATTGCCGAAAAGAACGGGGTGTTCTGCAGCAGCACCCCGACATGCGGCGGACGCGCGGGGTCGAGGCGCTCCCGCAGGGCCGCCGCGACGGCGGCGCCGTGCTGCAGGTGAGCACGCCAACTGGTGAACGAGTCCCCGAAATAAACGCCCCGGTCCTCGATTTCGGCCAGCGGCACCAGCAATTGGGTAACGGTCGGATCAGCGCTCACTGCGTCGGGTTCCTCGTCGCCTCGATCGTGACGCCGCAGTCACGTTCGCACCCGAACGTGACGCTGCAGTCACGTTCGCGCCCGCGACGCGCTACACAAGTCATCAACCTAGGCCGGAGTCTCCGCCAGCTCCCGGCCGATCTGACGCAGCTGCCTGGTGGCGCCGCCCAGGGCGAACTCGGTCTCCTTGGCCGCCAAGAAGTATCGATGCACCGGATGATCGGTGTCGACACCGACGCCGCCGTGAATGTGCACGATCGTATGCGCCACCCGGTGCCCGGCATCGGCAGCCCAAAACGCGGCCGAGGCCACGTCGAGTTCGGCAGGAAGGTCCTCCGCGACCTTCCAGGCCGCTTGGGTCAGCGTCAGCCGCAGTCCTTTGACGTCGATGTAACCGTCGGCCAGCCGTTGCCCGACCGCCTGGAAGCTTCCGATAGGACGGTCGAATTGCTCTCGGGTGCGGGCATATTCGGCCGTCATCTGCAATCCGCGCTCGAGCACACCGAGCTGAAATGCGCTGCGGCCCAAGGCATACATGGTCCGCAGCCAGGCCAGGGCATCGCTATGGGCCACCAGACGTGAGCCGTCCACCGCAACACCATCCAGGGCCAGATGCCCGACGCTGCCCAGGCCGGTGGTCTGCAGGGCGGTCACCGCAACTCCCGGGTCCTCGGCTGCGACCAGCACAATGACGGTGCCGGAATCGGTTTCGGCGGGAACCAGGAACGCGTCGGCGACGGGGCCATACCCCACCTGTGTGCGCGTGCCGGTGAGCCGGTAGCCTTCACCGGCCCGAACAGCCTGCACCGGACCCTCGCCCATTTCATCGTCGAGTGCGACGGTCAAGATCTTCGACCCGCTGACCGCGGGCACCCCCCAGTCCTGCTGCAGCTCCTCGGAGCCGAACCGGGCCAGCGCACCGGCGGCCAGCATCACCGACTCCAGGTACGGCACCGCGGCCACTTGATGGCCCAGTGCAACCAGCACCGCAACCTGCTCGAGCACCCCGAAGCCGTCGCCGCCCAAAGACGGCGCCGCGGCGCTGGTCAGGATATCCGCGTCGATCAGTTTGCCCCACAGATCACGGTCGAATCGTTGTTCGGGTCCGTCGAGCCCCCGCTGATGCTCCGGGGTGCACACCGCGTCGACGATCGTGTCGACCAGCCCGCCGAGGTCGGCTGCCGCTTCGGTTGTCGAGAAATCCATGAGTGCTCCTTATCAGCGTTATCAGCGGCTCGCCCGGGGCAGGCCGAGGGCGACCATGCCGATGATGTCGCGCTGCACTTCGTTGGTACCGCCGCCGAAGGTCAGGATCAGGCACGCCCGGTGCATCCGCTCGACCCGGCCGCGCAGCAGGGCGCCGGGCGAATCCTGGCGCAACGTTGCGGCGGTGCCCAGCACTTCCATGAGCAGCCGGTAGGCCTCGGTGGCCAGCTCGGTCCCGAACACCTTGGCGGCCGACGCATCGGCCGGCGACAGCGCCTCGCCCGACGAGGACGCCAGCTCCCAGTTGATCAGCTTGAGCACCTCGGCCTTGGCGTGCACCCGGGCCAGGTTGAGCTGTACCCATTCCGAGTCGATGAGCCGCGCTCCGCTGGAATCCTTGGTGTGCTGCGCCCATTCGCGAACCTCGCGCAGGCACAGGAAGATCGGCGCGGGTGACACCAACGCGACCCGCTCGTGGTTGAGCTGGTTGGTCACCAGCTTCCAGCCGCCGTTCTCCTCCCCGACCCGGTTGGACACCGGCACCCGCACGTCGGTGTAGTAGGTGGCGCTGGTGTCGGGGCCGGCCATGGTGTGCACCGGAGTCCAGGAGAACCCGTCGGCGGTGGTCGGCACGATGAGCACCGAAATGCCGCGGTGCTTCTTCGCTTCGGTATTGGTGCGCACCGCCAGCCAGACATAGTCGGCGTAGGCGATCAGGCTGGTCCACATCTTCTGCCCGTTGACCACGTAGTCCTCGCCGTCCCGGACGGCGGTGGTGCGCAGGTTCGCCAGGTCCGTGCCGGCGCCCGGCTCGGAGTAGCCGATCGAGAAATGCAGGTCCCCCGCGGCAATGCGCGGTAAGAAGAACTTCTTCTGCTCGTCGGTGCCGAAGGCCATGATGGTCGGCGCGACGCTGTTGATCGTCAAGAACGGCACCGGCGCACCCGCCAGGGCAGCCTCGTCGGTGAATATCAGCGAGTCCATCGGCGAGCGGTCCTGACCGCCGTACTCCTTGGGCCAGTTCAAAGTGAGCCACCCGTCCTTGCCCATCTGTGCGACGGTCTCGCGGTACACGTTGCCGACGCCGATTTCGCCCCCGATCGAGCTCAGTGCTTCGCGCCGCTCCCGCGTCATCAGGGTGGCGAAGTACGACCGCAGTTCGCGGCGCAGCTCCTCCTGCTCGGGTGTGTAGCTGATGCGCATTCCTGCCGCCTCCGGTCAAACGATCGTGTCGGGTTAACGGGTCACCTGATGTCATCCGGTGTGCCATCCGGTGCCGGCTGCCAGCCCCCGAATCTAGCTCGAACGGCCATCCGGTCGTTCCCCCGGTTGTAACACGTTCTAGTCTGGGAATCCAGCGCATGCACGTGAGCTTTACGAGAGCCCTATGGTGGTGCTAGACAGCGATCAGGTGCAAGGCGGGTCCAAAGAGGGGTGAGGAGGGCGTCGTGCGAGTGAAAGTGGACCGTGACCGGTGCGAGGGTAACGCCGTGTGCTTGGGGATTGCACCGGATATCTTCGACCTGGACGACGAGGACTATGCGGTCGTGAAGGTTGATCCCATCCCGCCCGGCCAGGAAGCCCTGGCCGAGCAGGCGATCGCCGAATGTCCGCGTGCCGCCCTGCTGCGCGAGGATTAGGCCGCACGCCTACCGGCGTAACCCGAAACTAGAGGTATTCATAAATTGACTGGGTCCAATCGCCCCCCTTCCGCCCGAGCCTCGGCGAGGTCTGCGCCGGACAGCGCCAACGATCTGTCCGGAAAGGTCGCGGTCGTGACCGGTGCGGCCGCGGGACTGGGCCGCGCCGAGGCGCTGGGTCTGGCCAGGCTCGGCGCCACCGTCGTCGTGAACGACATCGGCATCGCCCTGGATAACTCGGACGTCGTCGACCAAGTCACCGCCGCCGGCGCCAAGGCGGTCGCGGTCGCCGGAGATATCAGCCAACGTCAGACGGCCGACGAACTCGTTGCGACCGCCGACGGGCTGGGTGGGCTGCACGTCGTGGTGAACAACGCCGGGATCACCCGGGACCGGATGCTGTTCAACATGACCGACGAGGACTGGGACCAGGTCATCGCGGTGCACCTGCGCGGCCATTTCCTATTGACCCGGAATGCGGCCACCTACTGGCGCGCCAAAGCCAAGGAAACCCCGGACGGCTCGGTCTACGCCCGGCTGGTCAACACCTCCTCCGAGGCCGGGCTGGTCGGTCCCGCTGGGCAGGCCAACTACGGCGCGGCCAAGGCGGGCATCACCGCGCTCACCCTGTCGGCGGCGCGGTCGCTGGGACGCTACGGGGTGCGCGCCAATGCGATCTGCCCACGAGCCCGAACCGCGATGACCGCCGACGTGTTCGGCACCGAGCCCGATATCCAGGACGGTGAAATCGACCCGTTGTCGCCGGAGCACGTGGTCAGCCTGGTCCAGTTTCTGGCGTCGCCCGCGGCCGCCGACGTCAACGGGCAGGTGTTCATCGTCTACGGCCCGCAGGTGACGCTGGTAGCCGCGCCGACGGCCGAGCGCCGCTTCAGTGCGGACGGCCCCTCGTGGCAGCCCGACCACCTGAGCGCCGCATTGCGGGACTACTTTGCTGGCCGAGATCCGGACCGCAGCTTTTCTGCTACTGGTCTGATGGCACAGTAGGGTCGGGCAAGCGCCGCGGACCCCTTCTGGCAGCCGCGCCAACAACTAGAACCTGTGTCAGAATCACCGCACGAGATGGGGTTTAACCAGCCAAATTAACGCAGGTTTTGCAAAGTGCTGTTCATTGACACGGCGAAGTTGTTCTGAGTTAATATGAGCCGGCTCACTCGGAGTCGCATCCGGCCCCTGGTCGGGCTCAGGGGACACATCGGCTTCGCCGCCTAGCAGACGGGGGAACCAAACTGATTCAACAGCTTGCGGTTCCGGCCCGGGCAGTCGGCGGGTTCTTCGAAATGTCGATCGACACCGCTCGTGCGGCTTTCCGGCGCCCCTTTCAGTTCCGCGAGTTCCTCGACCAGACCTGGATGGTCGCCCGGGTTTCGCTGGTCCCCACGCTGCTGGTGTCTATCCCGTTCACGGTCCTGGTGGCCTTCACCCTCAATATCCTGCTGCGCGAGATCGGTGCGGCCGACCTCTCCGGCGCCGGCACGGCATTCGGCACCATCACGCAGCTGGGTCCGGTGGTGACGGTGCTGGTGGTCGCCGGTGCCGGAGCCACCGCAATCTGCGCCGATCTGGGTGCGCGCACCATCCGCGAAGAGATCGACGCCATGCGGGTGCTGGGCATCGACCCGATCCAACGCCTGGTGGTGCCAAGGGTTTTGGCCTCCACACTGGTCGCGTTGCTGCTCAACGGGCTGGTGTGCGCCATCGGTTTGTCCGGGGGCTATGTGTTCTCGGTCTTCCTGCAGGGGGTCAACCCCGGCGCCTTCATCAACGGCCTGACCGTGCTGACGGGTCTGCGGGAATTGATCCTGGCCGAAGTCAAAGCGCTGCTGTTCGGAGTGATGGCCGGGCTGGTCGGCTGCTATCGCGGCCTGACCGTCAAGGGCGGCCCCAAGGGCGTCGGCAACGCGGTCAATGAAACGGTGGTCTACGCGTTCATCTGCCTGTTCGTGATCAACGTGGTGATGACCGCCATCGGCGTTCGAATCTCGGCCAAGTAACACGTAAGGGAAATCAAGCGATGGTGATGAAGCGATGAGCTACGACGTCACTATCCGCTTCCGCCGATTCATGTCCCGGCTGCAGGAGCCGGTCGATAACTTCGGCGAGCAGGCGCTGTTCTACGGCGAAACCGTGCGCTACATCCCCAATGCCGTCACGCGCTACCGCAAGGAGACCATCCGGCTGGTCGCCGAGATGACCCTGGGCGCCGGCGCGCTCGTCATGATCGGCGGCACCGTCGGCGTCGCGGCCTTCCTGACGTTGGCCTCCGGCGGCGTCATCGCGGTACAGGGCTACTCGTCGCTGGGCAACATCGGCATCGAGGCACTCACCGGGTTCCTCTCGGCGTTTTTGAACGTGCGCGTCGTCGCGCCGGTGATCGCCGGCATCGCCCTGGCGGCCACCATCGGCGCCGGCGCCACCGCCCAGCTGGGCGCCATGCGGGTGTCGGAGGAGATCGACGCCGTCGAATGCATGGCCGTGCACTCAGTCTCGTATCTGGTGTCGACCCGGTTGATCGCCGGCCTGGTCGCCATCATTCCGCTGTATTCCCTGTCGGTGCTGGCCGCATTCTTCGCCGCCCGCTTCACCACGGTGTTCATCAACGGCCAGTCCAAAGGCCTCTACGACCACTACTTCAATACCTTTCTGATCCCGTCGGACCTGCTGTGGTCGTTTCTGCAGGCGATCGTGATGTCAATCGCGGTGATGCTGGTGCATACCTATTACGGCTACAACGCCAGCGGCGGGTCGGTCGGGGTAGGCATCGCCGTCGGTCAGGCCGTGCGGACTTCGCTGATCGTGGTGGTGGTCATCACGTTGTTCATTTCGCTCGCCGTGTACGGTGCGTCCGGCAACTTCAACCTCTCTGGATAAGGACTCGACAGGACCATGGCAGGCGGATCGCGACGCACCAGCGTGCGGGTGGCGGCAGCGCTGCTGGCCGGCCTCATGGTGGGGTCGGCCATCCTGACCTACCTGTCCTACACCGCTGCCTTCACTTCGACCGATACCGTCCTCGTCGCGGCGCCGCGGGCCGGGCTGGTGATGGAGAAGGGCGCCAAGGTCAAATACCGCGGCGTCCAGGTCGGCACCGTCGATGACATCACCTACAGCGGCGACCAGGCGCGGCTGAAACTGGCCATCAGAAGCGGCGAGATGAAATACATCCCGTCTAACGCGACGGTGCATATCGCCGGCAACACCATCTTCGGCGCCAAGTCGGTGGAGTTCGAACCGCCCAAGCCGGGAACGGAGTCGAAGACCTCGCTGCGCCCCAATGCGCATGTCGAGGCGCCTCAGGTGCAGCTGGAGGTCAACACGCTGTTCCAGTCCCTCCTCGACCTGCTGCACAAGATCGACCCGGTCGAGTTGAACGGCACCCTGAGCGCGCTGTCCGAAGGTTTGCGCGGCCACGGCGATGACCTGGGCGCGCTGTTGTCGGGGCTGAATACGCTGACGCGCCAGACCAATCCGAAGCTGCCCACCCTGCAGGAGGACTTCCGCAAGGCGGGCATCGTCACCAACGTCTACGGCGACGCCGCGCCCGACCTGACCACCGTCTTCGGCAACCTGCCGACCATCAACAAGACGCTAGTGGACAAACAGAAGGACCTGAACACGACTCTGCTAGCCACCATCGGCCTGGCCAACAACGCCTACGAGACGCTGGAGCCGGCCGAGCAGAACTTCATCGACGCGATCAACCGGTTACGGGCCCCGCTGAAGGTGTCCGCTGACTATTCGCCGGAGTTCGGCTGCCTTTTCAAGGGAGTCAGCCGCGGCATCAAGGAATTCGCGCCGCTGATCGGGGTCCGCAAAGCGGGCCTGTTCACCTCGTCGAACTTCGTGCTGGGCGCGCCGGCCTACACCTATCCGGAGAGCCTGCCGATCGTCAACGCCTCCGGCGGGCCGAACTGCCGCGGATTGCCCGACATCCCGACCAAGCAGACCGGCGGGTCGTTCTACCGCGCACCGTTCCTGGTCACCGACAACGCCTACATCCCCTACGAGCCGTTCACCGAGGTGCAGGTCGACGCGCCGTCGACGCTGCAGTTCTTGTTCCACGGCGCCTTCGCGGAACGGGACGACTTCTGATGGCGTCGGGGGGGATGCCGTCGCATCGCTCAATGGTGATCAAGGTCAGCATCTTCGCGGTCGCCATGTTGCTGGTGGCCGCGGCGCTGGTCGTGGTGTTCGGCGACTTCCGGTTCGGCCCGGAAGCCACTTATCACGCCACTTTCACCAACGTGTCGCGGTTGAAGGCCGGCCAGAAGGTACGCATCGCGGGCATACCGGTCGGGAAGGTGTCGGGGGTGGCGCTGAACCGCGACAACACCGTCGATGTGGCGTTCGGCGTCGACAAGCGTTACACCCTGTACTCGTCCACGCGGGCGGTGGTGCGCTACGAAAACCTGGTCGGCGACCGGTACCTGGAGATCACGTCCGGACCGGGCGAGCTGCGCAAGCTGCCGCCGGGCGGCACCATCAACGCCCAGCACACCCAGCCGGCACTGGACCTCGATGCCCTGCTGGGCGGCCTCAAGCCGGTGCTCAAGGGCCTCGACGCGGACAAGGTCAACGCGGTCACCAGTGCGGTCATCGAGTTGCTGCAAGGCCAGGGCGGAGCGCTGTCGGACGTGCTGGCCGAAACCAGTGCCTTCTCGACGGCCCTGGGCAACCGGGACCAGCTGATCGGCGACGCGATCACCAACCTCAACGCGGTGCTGGCGACCGTCGACGCGAAAAGCGCGCAGTTCTCCACCAGTGTCGACCAGTTGCAACAGCTCATCACCGGGCTGGCCAACAACAAGGACGCGATCGCCGGCGCCATCCCGCCGTTGGCCTCCACGACGACGGATCTCACCGACCTGCTGCGAAATTCGCGCCGGCCGTTGCAGGGCGTGCTGGAAAACCTGCGTCCGCTGGCCACCGAGCTCGATGACCGCAAGGCCGAGATCAACAACGATGTGGAGCAGCTGGGGGAGGACTATCTGCGGTTGGCCGCGCTCGGCTCCTACGGGGCGTTCTTCAACATCTACTTCTGCACGGTGTCGATCAAGATCAACGGACCCGCCGGCAGCGACCTCCTGATTCCGATGGGTGGCCAGCCGGATCCCAGCAAGGGAAGGTGCGCCTTTGCAAAGTAGCAAGCCAACCAGTAAGCGCGATCGTGACCCGCTGCGCACCGGCATCTTCGGGCTGGTGCTGGTGGTCTGCGTCGTGCTGATCGCGTTCGGCTACGCCGGGCTGCCGTTCTGGCCGCAGGGCAAGACATATGACGCCTACTTCACCGATGCGGGCGGTATCCGCCCTGGCAACGCCGTGTACGTCTCGGGCTTCAAGGTGGGCAAGGTCACCGAGGTGGGTCTGGCCGGCGACAGTGCCAAGATCAGCTTCAGCGTGGACCGCAAGGTCGTCGTCGGCGACCAGTCGCTGGCGGCGATCCGGACCGACACCATCCTCGGCGAGCGGTCCATCGCGGTGACCCCGGCAGGCAGCGGGCAGGCCACGATCATTCCGGTGAGCCGCACCACGACGCCCTACACGCTCAACGGCGCCCTGGAGGACCTGGGCCGCAACGCCACCAACCTGAACAAGCCGCAGTTCGAGCAGGCGTTGAAGGTGTTGACCGAGACGCTGCACGACGCCACGCCGCAGCTGCGCGGCGCGCTGGACGGCGTGACGTCGCTGTCGCGCACCCTCAACAGCCGCGACGAAGCGCTGCAGGGCCTGCTGGCCCACGCCAAGACGGTGACCGGGGTGTTGTCCCAGCGCGCCGAGCAGGTCAACAAGCTGATCGACGACGGCAACCTGCTGTTCGCCGCGCTCGACGAGCGCCGTGCCGCCCTGGGCGCGCTCATCTCCGGCATCGACGACGTCTCGGTGCAGATCTCCGGCTTTGTGGCCGACAACCGTAAGGAGTTCGGCCCGGCACTGGGCAAGCTCAACCAGGTGCTCAGCAACCTCAACGAGCGCCGCGACTACATCACCGAGGGCCTCAAGCGGCTGCCCGCCTACGCGACCACCCTGGGCGAGGTCGTCGGCTCCGGGCCGGGGTTCAACGTCAACGTCTTCAGTGCGATTCCGGCGCCACTGATGGCCATGGTGTTCGATATGGTCTACCAGCCCGGCAAACTGCCGGACAGCTTCGCCGACTATCTGCGCGGGCTCATCCAGGAACGCTGGATCATTAGGCCGAAGTCACCATGACGACGGCCCTGCAGCGACGTTTCGGCCGCCGGGGCGTGCGGACCGTCACCATCATCGCGTTGGTCGCGGCGCTGGTGGGCGGTGTCTACGTGCTTTCGTCGGTGGGCGGCAACGGCCGCAAGATCGTCGCGCACTTCACCTCCGCCGTCGGGCTCTACCCCGGTGACGAGGTCCGCATTCTCGGGGTTCCGGTCGGCACCGTGGACTCGATCGAGCCGCGGCCGTCCGACGTCAAGATCACCATGTCGGTGTCCGAGGACGTCAAGGTTCCCCGCGACGCCCAGGCGGTCATCATGTCGCCAAACCTGGTGGCGGCGAGGTTCGTTCAGCTCACCCCCGCCTACACCGGCGGCGCGGTGCTGCCCGACGGCGCCAGCATCGAGTTGTCGCACACCGCGGTCCCGGTGGAGTGGGACGAGGTCAAGGAAGCGCTGACCCAACTGTCGGACACGCTCAGTCCGGCAGCGGGTGAACTGCAGGGTCCGCTGGGTGCGGCGATCAACCAGGCCGCCGACACCCTCGACGGCAACGGCGACTCGTTCCATAAGGCGTTGCAGGAACTCTCGCAAGTCGCCGGGCGGCTGGGGGATTCGCGCAGCGACATTTTCAGCACGGTCAAGAACCTGCAGGTGCTGGTTGACGCGCTGTCGCAGAGCAACGAACAGATCGTGCAGTTCGCCGGGCACGTGGCGTCGGTGTCGCAGGTGCTCGCCGAGAGCTCACGCAACCTGGACCACACGTTGGGCACGCTCAACCAGGCGCTGTCGGATATCAGAGGATTCCTGCACGAGAACAACTCAACGTTGATCGAAACCGTGAGCCAGCTCAACGATCTCAGCAAGACGCTGAGTGATCAGAGCGACAACATCGAGCAGGTGTTGCATGTGGCGGGCCCCGGTATCGCCAACTTCTACAACATCTACGACCCGGCGCAGGGCACCCTGAACGGTCTGTTGTCGATACCCAACTTCGCCAACCCCGTGCAATTCATTTGTGGCGGTTCGTTCGACACCCCGGCGGGAACGTCGGGACCCGACTACTATCGGCGCGCCGAACTGTGCCGGGAGCGGCTGGGCCCGGTGCTGCGCCGGCTCACGGCCAACTACCCGCCGATCATGTTCCACCCGCTCAACACCATCACGGCCTACAAGGGCCAGGTCATCTACGACACCCCGGCCACCCAGGCCAAGGCCGAGACACCGATTCCGGAGCTGACCTGGATTCCGGCCAAGCCGACGACTCAGCCTGCGCCGGGCAACAGCACCGACCTGCAGAGCCTGCTGGTTCCCCAAGCGCCGGGTCCCCCGCCCGGTTTCGGCCCGCTGCCGGGGCCGCCGCCCGGCGCCGCTGCCGGTGCGCAGCCTGCTCCGGCGGGCGCCCCGGCGCCGGCGGCGCCGCTGCCCGCCGAGCAGGGGGCCGGCTGATGAAGCGAATCATGTTGCGGGCCAGCGCTTTTGCTGCAGGCGCTACGCTGCTCGCAGGTTGTCAATTCGGCGGGCTGAACTCGCTTCCGTTGCCCGGCACCGCCGGCCACGGCGACGGCGCATACACGATCACCGCCGAGATGCCCGACGTGGCGACGCTGCCACAGAACTCGCCGGTGATGGTCGACGACGTCACCGTCGGCAGCGTCGCCGGAATCACCGCCGAGCAGCGGCCCGACGGATCGTTCTATGCGGCAGTGCAATTGGCCCTGGACAAGCAAGTGGTGCTGCCGTGCAACGCGACCGCCAAAGTATCCCAGACGTCGCTGCTGGGTTCTATGCACATCGACCTGGTGCGTCCGGCGGACAACCCGTCGACCAGCAAGCTGGGTGAGCCCAACTGCCGGTCCATCCCGGAGTCGCGCACCAGCCGCGCGCCCACCACCGAGGAGGTGTTCTCGGCCCTGGGAGTGGTGGTCAACAAGGGCAACGTGGGCGCGCTGGAGGAGATCACCGACGAGACGTATCAAGCCGTGGCGGGTCGCCAGGGTCAGTTCAAAGAGCTGGTCCCCAGACTCGCGGAGCTGACGGCCGGACTCAACAAGCAGGTCAACGACATCATCAGCGCGGTCGACGGGCTGAACAGGTTCGCGGCCATCCTGGCGCGCGACAAAGACAACCTGGGCCGGGCGCTGGACACATTGCCCGACGCGCTTCGGGTGCTCAACAAGAATCGGAACAGCATCGTCGAGGCCTTCGCCGCGCTGAAGAAGCTGGCCATGGTCACCTCGCACGTGCTGTCCAAGACCAAGACCGACTTCGCCGCCGACTTAAAGGACGTGTACTCGGTGGTCAAGGCGATCAACGACAACCGCAAGGATTTCGTCACCTCGCAGCAGTTGCTGCTGACGTTCCCGTTCCCCAACTTCGGCATCAAGCAGGCGGTGCGCGGCGACTACCTCAACGTGTTCACCACCTTCGACCTGACCCTGCGCCGAATCGGTGAGACGTTCTTCACCACGTCCTATGCGCTCGACCCGAACATGGCGCACATGGACGAGGTGCTCAACCCGCCCGACTTCCTCACCGGTGAGCTGGCCAACCTGTCTGGACAGGCGGCCGACCCGTTCAAGATTCCGCCCGGTACGGCTTAATGGTCAGTAAGGGTCAGCTAGGGGCAGTAGGAATGCGGAGATGATCGACAGACTCACCAGGATCCAGCTGGCCATCTTCGGGGTGATCACCGTCATCACCCTGGTGGTGATGGCCGTCTTCTACTTGCGGTTGCCGGCCACCTTCGGCCTCGGAACCTACGGTGTCAGCGCCGATTTCGTGGCCGGGGGCGGTTTGTACAAGAACGCCAACGTCACCTACCGCGGTGTGGAAGTGGGGCGGGTGGAGTCGGTCGAGCTGAATCCGTCGGGCGTCACCGCCGAAATGCGGCTGAACAGCGGCACGCCCATCCCGTCCAACGTCACCGCCACCGTCAAGAGCGTGTCGGCCATCGGCGAGCAGTACATCGACCTGGTGCCGCCCGCAAACCCGTCGCCGGCGAAGCTGCGCAACGGAGCCAAGATCGAGCGCAAGAACACCCGAATCGGCCAAGACGTCGCCGACCTGCTGAGCAAGGCGGAGGTCCTGGTCAACAGCCTCGGGGACACGCGGTTGCGCGAGCTGCTGCACGAGGCGTTCACCGCAACCAACGGCACGGGCACGGAGCTGGCCCGGCTGGTGGAATCGGCACGGTTGCTGGTGGACGAGGCCAATGCCGACTACCCGCAGGTCTCACAGCTGATCGACCAGGCCGGTCCGTTCCTGCAAGCCCAGATCCGCGCCGGCAGCGACATCAAGTCACTGGCCGACGGGCTGGCCCGGTTCACCACCGAGCTCCGTGCGGCCGACCCGCGGCTGCGTGACACGCTGGCGACCGCTCCGGACGCGATCGACGAGGCCAACACGGCGTTCTCCGGTATCCGGCCGTCGTTCCCGGCGCTGGCGGCCAGCCTGGCCAACCTGGGCCGGGTGGGTGTGATCTATCACAAGTCGATCGAGCAGCTGCTGGTGGTGTTGCCGGCGCTGTTCGCCGCGCTGACCACCGCCGCCGGCGGGGTGCCCCAGGACGAGGGCGCCAAGTTGGACTTCAAAATCGACTTGAACGACCCGCCACCGTGCAGCGTCGGCTTCATTCCGCCGCCGTTGATCCGCTCGCCCGCCGACGAGGGCTTGCGGGAATTACCGCCGGACATGTACTGCAAGACCGCCCACAACGACCCCTCCACCGTTCGTGGCGCCCGCAACTACCCGTGCCAGGAATTTCCTGGGAAGAGGGCACCGACGATCCAATTGTGCCGCGACCCGAAGGGCTACGTGCCGATCGGCCGCAACCCGTGGCGCGGACCTCCGGTGCCCTACGACACGCCGGTAACCAATGGGCTGAACGTCTTGCCGCCCAACAAGTTTCCCTACATCCCGCCGGACGCTGACCCGGACCCGGGCACTCCGATCGCCGGGCCGCCCCCGCCCGGTGTGATACCGGGTCCCGGACCCGAGCTGCACCAGCCGGCGCAGCCGGCGCCGCCGCCCAACGACAACGGGCCACCGCCGCCCTTCACGTCGTGGATGCCGCCGGATTACCCGCCGCAGCCGCCGCTGCTTCCGTACCCCAAGACGCTGCCGCCGCCGCCCCCGCCGGTGGGCACCGGGCCGGAACCGCAAGCCAGCGGGCAGGCGTACACCACCTACGACCAGACCACCGGCGTCTTCAAGGACCCGGCCGGCGGCACTGGTATCTTCGCGCCTGGCATCAACGGCGCGTCCAGCGCGGAGAATTGGGTGGACCTCATGCTTGCTCCGAAGGCTATGTAGTGGCACCACAGCAGTCGGGCGCGCCACGGGTGCGCCGGCGGGCGTCTCGCGCGGCGGGCCCGGCAAAACCCGTATCGAGCGATCCTGACACCACCGAAGCCGCCGTCGAGGTGGCGCCGACGGCCGAGCCGAAGCCACCAGCCAAACCAGCCAAACCAGCCAAACCAGCCAAACCAGCCAAACCTAGGTCGGCCCTCCGCCCGCCGCCACGGCGGCGGGCGCGGGGCGGGCTGGTGGCCGGGGTCTCGCTGGCCGCCGCGGTGGTGCTCGTCGGCGCGCTGGGCTGGGGGGTGCTTGCCCTGGTCGGCCAGCACCGGGCCGCCGAGGCCGAGCAGGCTCGTGATCAACGCTTCGTCGACACCGCCACGCAGCTGGTCGTCAACATGTTCAGCTACACGCCGGACACCATCGACGAGGCCGTCAACCGGTTCGTCAACAGCACCAGCGGTCCGCTGCGTGGCATGCTCAGCGCCAACAACAACGTCGACAACCTCAAAGGCCTGTTCCGCGCCACCAATGCCACGTCCGAGGCCGTCATCAACGGTGCCGCCCTCGAAGGCATCGACACCGTCAGCGACAACGCGTCCGTGCTGGTCTCGGTGCGGGTGACGGTTGCCGACATGGACGGGGTCAACAAACCGTCCATGCCCTATCGGTTGCGGGTCATCGTGCACGAGGATGAGTCCGGACGGATGACCGGCTACGACCTGAAGTATCCCGACGGGGGCAACTGATGCGATTGCGGCGCGTGTGGCGTGCGCTGGGCGCGGTTGCCGGCGTGCTGCTGGTTACGGCGATCGTGGGGCTGGCCGCGGCCGGCGGCTGGTTCTACTGGGACCGGGTGGAGGCCGACGGCGCGCGGACCGCGCGGGCGGAGTTGCCGAAGATAGCCGCCGACCAGATACCCAAAGTGTTCGCCTACGACTACCAGACGGTCGAACGCAGCCTCAATGACGCGTACCCGTTCCTGACGCCCGCCTATCGTCAGGAGTTCAAGCGCAGCGCCAACGCGCAGATCATCCCGGAGGCCAAGAAGCGCGAGGTGGTGGTGCAGGCCAATGTCGTGGGCGTGGGAATCATGTCAGCGCAACGAAATTCGGCGTCGGTGATGGTGTACATGAACCGCACCGTCACCGACAAGTCACGCCAGCCGCTCTATGACGGCAGCCGGCTGCGGGTGGACTACAAGCGGATCGACGGCAGGTGGCTGATCGCCTACATCACTCCGATCTGAGCCAGGCCTGGGCTGACCCGGAAAAGTCGTTGTGACCTGGCACACAATTTAGGCGTACCCTTGAGGCGTCTCTTGGAGAAGGGAGACGTCAATGAAGGGTGCATATCGCGATCCGGTGGAACACTCGCGGACAACGCAACCGCATGCCGGCGAATCGTTCATCGACACGTTGTGGCTGCCGGGCCTGTTCCTGATCGTTCTCGGCGTGATCGGCCTGGCTGGGATTGTCGCGTCGCTGGCCTACAACCACCGCGAGCTGCTTTTGATGCTCGGTTCGGCCGCGGCGGGTTTGCTGATCGCCGGCGGGTTGCTGATCATGGCCGAGCATCACCGGGTGCAGCGGGTCGAACGTCGGTGGCTGGCCGAACATCCGGACTACTGGCGTCAGCAACACAGGCCGGTCTAGGCCGGTTTGGGCCCGGTTTGGCTCCGGGTGGCCCGTCCGGCGCCCGTCGACAGACGGGCAGCGCTGGTCGGACTTGTGCCCTCGATGGCTGGGTCAGCCCCGTGATCCGTCAGTAGCAGATCGCAATCTCGTTGCAGCGCAACGGGTACCGTTCGACCGGGCTCGGCGGCGGCCCCACCAGCTGCAGTGAGAACGGTTCCTTTTTCATGTCCGGCTGCAGACCGCAAACGGCGCCATGGACAATGGTGTGCGTGCCGGTCATGTTCTCGTCGTTGAACGCATAGGTTTCCGTCGACGGCGCGGTGCTGCCGTCCGGGCACAACACGCCCTGGTCCTTACTCACCTGGAAGGTCCACAAAACGCTGGTCAGCCGAGCCCTGGCGGTGAAGTTTTGCAGCTTATCGGCGCGGGTGATCTGTTCGGATGTGGTGCTCACGATGTTGAGCGCGCACTGGAAAGCCCAGGTAACCGGGTCGGAGTAGTCGTTCATGTTGCGCGTTCCCGACGGCTGGTCGCACAGGGCGGTAATGGCCCAGGTAACTCCGGAGACGCCGGCCTGACTGAAGGAGTAAGCGCCGTCGGGCGGGGGTGCGACGGCACGGGCCGGGTCGCCTGATTGCAGCGCTGTAACCAGCGTGACTGCCGAGACGATGCCCGCACCGGCGGCCAGGCCGTGACGGATCTTCACGTCGTTTCTCCCCTTTTCTTCGCTGCCTACCGCGCTGCGGCGCTGCATCGAGTATCACAGCGTTTCGCCGGGAACACCATGGCTGCTGGGCGCTGGCCGGCACGGTAGGTCGGGCGTCGGTCAAGGCTCCGCGCCGAGTACTTCGCGGGCCAGTTCCCGAAGGGCGCGGCGATCTTCGGCCAAGGCCGCGCGGCCGGCCGCGGTGGCCCGGTAGACGCGGCGTGTCCGGCCGGCCACCACCTGTTGCTTCGACACCAGCAGTCCGTCGGCTTCCAGCCGGTGCAGGGTCGGGTACAGCGTGCCGGGGCTGACTTTGTAGCCGTGGTGGCTTAGTTCCTCGGTGAGCCACGCGCCGTGGACTTCGCCCTCGGCGGCGTGATGCAGGATGTGCAGGCGGACCGCGGCCCGCTGAAATTCCCGCATGGACAACCCCTTTCGGCACAACCCGGTCCGGATCAGTGACGAAACCGATATCGGGCTCCGATTCTACGGCGTGCAGGTTCAGGAGCAGCGCAGCAGCGTCATGAAACCGAAGTCCATGTGTATCTGTTGGTGGCAGTGCAACAGCGAGGGCCCCGGTTGGTCGGCGGTGAAGTCGACCTCCATGATCTGGTAACCACCCAGCATCGCGACATCCTTGTGTACACCGGCCGTGGGTGTGCCTGCGACATGGGTGATTTCGAAGGTATGCCGATGTAGATGCATCGGGTGAATGTCGTCGGTGGCGTTGCGGAACCGCAGCCTGTAGCGCCGGCCGTTGACGATGTCAAGGACCGGCTGCTTGGTGTCCATGGCGTACGGGGCGCCGTTGACAGTCCAGATGTTGAACCCGTCGCGGGCGGCATTGCGCTTCTCGATGAGCAGGTCGATCACCTGGTCGGGGGCCGGGGCAGTGCCGCCGCTGCCGAACACCCGGTAGTCCCAGGCGAACTCGGGCGGTGGCTCCCAGACCGGCTCGCCGGCGCGGCCGGCGTATTCGACGACGGTGCCCATGCCCGCTTGACGGTCCTCGTCGGAGAGGTCGCCCAGTATCCAGACGCCGGGGTGGTTCATCGCCACGATCGCGGAGATGCGTTCGGCGGCGCCCAGCCACAACACCGGAACCGCAACGGGTTTGGGCACCGGGTTGCCGTCCAGGGCCACCACGGTGAACACGTGCCCGGGCAGGGCAAGACTACGGTTCTCGGTGGCGCTGCCGTTGAGGACATGCAGCATGACCCGCTCACCGGTCTTGACCCGGACCGGTTCGCCGTGTCCGAGCGCATGGCCGTTGACGGTGAACACCTGGTAGCCAACCTCGTAGCCGTGCGGCATACCGGCTGCCAGCGAGGCGTTCATCGCCTGCTCGCCCTGGTTTTTCAGCTCGGCGACCGGGTCACCGGCCAGGAAACCGCCGGGCATGTCACCGCCCTGGTTCAGGCCGGGCTCGAACTCTTTGAGAGTCAGGAACACTTCGCGGTCGTAGGCGCCCGGTTCATGCCCGGGCTCGATGTAGACCGGTCCGACCAAGCCGCCGTATTGTCCGCCCGTCAGGTCGGCTCCCGGGTTGAGGTGGGTGTGGTAGAAGCGGAACCCCGCCGGACCGGGTACCAATGAGATCCGGCGCATTCCGTGGGCCGCGATGAACGGGGTGCCCTCTTCGGCCGAGCCGTCCACCTCGACCGGCAGGTGCTGGCCGTGCCAGTGCAGCTGCTGTGGGGTGTCGGTGTCGTTGTAGACGTCGACGGTGATCTGCTTGCCTTCGGCACATCGCAGCAGCGGGCCGGGGAATTGGCCATTGTAGGTGGTGGTCGACACGATTTTGCCGGGAGCGACTTCCACCTGGCTGTGGCCGATGCGCAACGTGTGGTCGGCCCTGCCGGGCCGTGGATTATGCGAGCAGGCGGGCGCCAGGCCGGTGGCGCTCAGCACCCCCAGCCCGCTCCACCTCAGGAAGCCGCGCCGGTCAACCGGCATGGGCCGGCCGTGCATCCAGTGACCAGACAGACGAACCCGTCGCCGCCAACTCGGACTCCGATATCGTGTTCCGATAACCTTCCGGGTGAGACTACCGCAGGTGTTGGCCACCACCGACCCCGGGCAGATCGAGGTTTGGCAGGATTTAGCAGTGGATTCAGCAGTCGATTCGGTGTTCGAATTCGCCGACGTTGTCGTCGAACGTGACGGGGTGCAAGCGCTGGACGGGTTCACCGCCGCGGTTCCGGGGCACGGGGTGACGGCGGTGTTCGGCCCGTCGGGATCGGGCAAGTCGACCCTGCTGCGGTTGTGCAATCGACTGGAAGTGCCGACGAGCGGACGAGTCTTATTCTGCGGCAAGGATATTGCCGAAACGGACCCATTGTGGCTGCGGCGCCGGGTGGGCATGTGCTTCCAGCGTCCGACGCCGTTTCCGGGCACGGTGGCCGACAATCTGCGGATCGCCGAGCCGACGGCATCGGAGGCGCAGATGACCGACACGCTGGCCCGCGTGGCGCTCACCGGGTCCTGGTTGGACCGCGACGCGACCGCGCTGTCGGGCGGGGAAGCCCAGCGCATGTGCCTGGCCCGCACCCTGATGGCTTGCCCGCAGGTGCTGCTGCTCGACGAACCCACCTCGGCCGTCGACGCCGAAGCGGCACGCGTGATCGAGGGCGCGGTGCGCCGGCTGGCCAGCGACGGGATTCCCGCCCTGTGGGTCACCCATGACCCGGCGCAGGCCGAGCGGGCCGCCGACCGGATATTGCACATCGAACGGGGACGCTGCGTGGGGCTGGTACAGGTCGGGTCCAAGCCGGTCGACGATCAGGCTAACCATCGGGCTAATGATCAGGTCCAGCCGTGACCGGCCAGGTGGGCTGGATCGGGCTGGCGACGTCGCTGGCCCTGGTGGTGTTCGCCGCGGCAATCTCGCTGTGGCAGCGGCTGGGCATGGAAAGACAGGTGCTGTGGGCGGCCGCTCGCGCGCTGGTCCAGCTGCTGCTCGTCGGGGGCGCGCTGACGCTGCTCTTTGCGCCAGGCCGGTCGTTGTGGTGGTCGTGGGCCTGGACCGCGGGGATGATCGCCTACGCCGGCGATGTCGCCCGCCGGCGGGCTCCGGAGGTGCCGCGACTGGCGCCGCTGGCCGTCATGGCGTTCGCCGCGGCGGCCGCGATCACCCTGGGGGTGATATTCGGGCTGCGGGTGTTCCCGCTGCAGGCCCGGACCCTGGTGCCCATTGCCGGAATGATGATCGGCAACTCGATGACGGCGATGGTGCTGGTGGCCCGGCGCCTGGTCGACGAGCTGCGCGACAAACGTGACGAGGTCGAAGCCCGGCTCGCCCTGGGGCAGCCGTCGCGCCAGGCCGCGGCCCCCTATCTGCGGATCGCGCTGCGCTCGGCGATTTCGCCGCAGATCGAGACCACCAAAGCCACCGGTCTGGTGTTCCTGCCGGGCGCGATGACCGGACTGATCCTCGCCGGCGTGCCGCCGGTGCAGGCGGTGCTGGTGCAGGCGGTCGTGATGTTCCTCATCCTCGGCTCGGTCGCGACCACCACCGTCGTCGTCGCGCTGGGGCTGGTGCGTTTGGTGTTCACCCGGGACCACCGGCTACTGCCGCTGCGCTCACGTCCGCAGCGTTAGCTGGTGTGCCCCGGACGCGCCTCGGCGAGCGCGTCGAGGAACGAGCGGGCCCAGCGGTCCACGTCATGGGCCAGCACCTGGCGTCGCAGCGCACGCATTCGGCGCCGTCCCTCCTCGTCGCTCTGGTTGAGCGCGTTCTCGATCGCGTCCTTGAGCCCTTGGAGGTCATGGGGGTTGACCAGGTATGCCTGACGCAATTCGGCGGCGGCTCCGGTGAACTCGCTGAGGACCAAGGCGCCGCCGAGATCACTGCGGCACGCGACGTACTCCTTGGCCACCAGGTTCATCCCGTCCCGCAGCGGGGTGACCAGCATGACGTCGCTGGCCACGAAATAGGCGATGAGCTCGTCGCGGGGAACCGGGCGGTGCAAGTAATGCACGACCGGATGGCCGACCTCCGCGTACTCGCCGTTGATGTGGCCGACCTGACGCTCGATGTCGTTGCGCAGTATCTGGTAACTCTCCACCCGCTCCCGGCTGGGGGTCGCCAGCTGGATCAACACGGTGTCGTCGCGCTTGGCGCGGCCCTCGGCCAGCAGCTCGTAGAACGCCTTGAGCCGTACGTCGATGCCCTTGGTGTAGTCCAGCCGGTCGACGCCGAGCAGGATTTTGCGGGGGTTTCCCAGCTCGGCGCGGATCTCGCGAGCACGGCGCTTGATGTTGCGATCGCGCGCCTTTTGGTCGAGCGCGCCGGAGTCGATGGAGATGGGGAAGGCGCCCACTCGAATAGTGCGTGACCCGAGCTGCACCGCGCCGAACCGTGAGCGCACTCCGACGGCTCCCCGCGATGTTTCGGCGTCGAGCAGCTGCCTGGCCAGGAAGAGGAAATTCTGGGCATCGCCGACCAGATGGAAGCCGACCAGGTCGGCGCCCAGCAGGCCCTCGATGATCTCCGTACGCCAGGGCAGCTGCATGAACAGCTCCACCGGCGGGAAGGGGATGTGCAAAAAGAAGCCGACGGTCAGGTCGGGGCGCATGGTGCGCAGCATCTTCGGGACCAGCTGCAGCTGGTAGTCCTGAACCCACACGGTTCCGCCCCGAGCCGCCGCGCGTGCGGTGGCTTCGGCGAACCGGCGGTTGACCTCGACGTAGCGCTCCCACCACGTGCGGTGGTAGAGCGGCTTGACGATCACGTCGTGGTAGAGCGGCCACAGTGTGGCGTTGGAAAACCCCTCGTAATACTCTGCGACGTCGTCGGCGGACAGCCGTACCGGGTGAAGCCGCAGCTCGTCCTGGACTATCGGCTCGTCTACGACGTCGACATCGGCTTCGGCGACACCGGGCCAGCCGACCCAGGCGCCGCGGCGGCGCCGCAGTAGCGGCTCGAGCGCGGTGACCAGCCCGCCGGGGCTGCGCTTCCAGGCCGTGGTGCCGTCGGGAAGCCGCTCCTGGTCGACGGGCAGCCGGTTGGCCACGACTACGAAGTCCGAGTCTCCGAAGACTTCGGTGGCCGTGGGCTCCGCGGACCGCCGTCCCCTGGAAGCCATTTAGCTCTCGAGCTTTGCCGGTCCAATACCGAGCATGGACAAGAATATGCGGCACTCATCGGCGTCGTTGGCGTATGCGGCGACGACCCGCCTGGCCTGGCTCGCGGTGCTGTCGGCCACCGGTTCCACGTCGCCGATATCGCCATGGTCAGCTTTGGTTGGCATTACACCACTGTAAGGGAAGCTAAATCCGGCACGCAGCCGTGGCGTCGAGTCGGGCGCCGGTTCTGCGGCAAGACGTCGAGGACCGCTGCGGCAGCAAACTTTTCCCAGCGCCGGTCACCGCGTCGGCGGCCCGGGCCGCGACCGTCTTACAGAGTCGCCGTAATCTGTAAAGTCGATACCAGCCCCAGACGACCCGCGAGACAAGGTAGGTGGGCGCGATGACACTCTCGGACAACGTAGACAGCCAGGCCGGCACCCACGCCGACGGTGCCGAAGCCGCCGAGCTGGTGGCCTACGAAACCCTCGACGACGGGCGGATCGCGCGGATCTGGCTCAACCGGCCGGAGGCCCACAACGCGCAGAATCGCACCCTGCTGGTGCAACTCGACGAGGCCTTCTGCCGGGCCGAAGCCGACGACACCGTGCGGGTGGTGATCCTTGCCGCGCGGGGAAAGAACTTTTCCGCCGGCCACGACCTCGGATCGGAGGAGGCGATGCTGGAGCGCAAGCCCGGGCCGGGCCAGCATCCCACCTTCCGCTCCCACGGCGCCACCCGCGACGCCGTCATGGAAAAGCTGTACCTGCAGGAGTGGCACTTCTACTTCCAGAACACCTGCCGCTGGCGCGATTTGCGCAAGATCACCATCGCCCAGGTTCAGGGCAACGCGATCTCGGCGGGGCTGATGCTGATCTGGGCATGCGATCTGATCGTCGCCGCCGACAATGCCAAGTTCAGTGACGTGGTCGCGGTCCGGCTGGGCATGCCGGGTGTCGAATACTACGCGCACCCTTGGGAATTCGGGCCGCGCAAGGCCAAAGAGCTACTGCTGACCGGTGATTCGCTAGATGCCGACGAGGCTTACCGCCTGGGCATGGTGTCGAAGGTGTTTCCGGCCGCCGAGCTCGAGGAAAAGACTCTCGAGTTCGCGCGGCGCATCGCCGAGCGCCCCACCATGGCGGCGCTGCTGGTCAAGGACTCGGTCAACGCCGCCTCCGACGCCATGGGCTTCACCGAGGCGCTGCGGCACGCGTTTCACGTCCACGAGTTGGGACATGCGCACTGGGCCGCCTACAACCAGAACAGGTACCCGGTCGGCCTGCCGCCCGACGTCGAAGACTGGCGCACGGCCAAGCCGACCCGGGTGGCGCGCCGCGATACGCCGTAGCGCAGGGCTGAGCCGACGGAACCCGTTGTCCACACCGGGGACCGATTCCCGCGCCGGCGGCCGCATGGTTCGATGACGAGAACCTGTTTCAGCTTCACCGTGAGGGGCTCGAATGCAGCTTTCCTTTCACGACCGGACCTACCTGGTCACCGGCGGCGGCAGTGGAATCGGCAAGGGGGTGGCCGCCGGTCTGGTGGCCGCGGGGGCGGCGGTCATGATCGTCGGCCGCAACGCCGACCGGCTGGCGGGCACCGTCAACGAACTCGAAGCGCTGAAGGCCCGCGGCGGTGCCATCCGCTACGAGCCCGCGGACGTCACCAACGAGGATGAGACCGCCCGTGCGGTCCACGCGGTAACGGCCTGGCACGGTCAGCTGCACGGCGTGGTGCATTGCGCGGGCGGGTCGGAAACCATCGGACCGATCACCCAGATCGACTCGGCGGCGTGGCGCCGCACCGTCGACCTCAATGTCAACGGCACCATGTACGTCCTCAAGCACGCCGCGCGCGAGATGGTGCGCGGGGGCGGCGGATCCTTCATCGGCATCTCGTCGATCGCGGCCAGCAACACCCATCGCTGGTTCGGCGCCTACGGGGTGACCAAGTCGGCTGTCGACCACCTGATGCAACTGGCAGCCGACGAGCTCGGCCCGTCGTGGGTGCGGGTCAACAGCATCCGTCCGGGCCTGATCCGCACCGAACTCGTCGCACCCGTCACCGAATCGCCGGAGCTGAGCCGCGACTACGCCGTCTGCACGCCGCTGCCGCGCGTCGGCGAGGTCGAGGATGTCGCCAACCTGGCGATGTTTCTGCTCAGCGACGCCGCCGGCTTCATCACCGGGCAGGTCATCAACGTCGACGGCGGCCACATGTTGCGACGAGGTCCCGACTTCTCGGCGATGCTGGAACCGGTGTTCGGCCGCGACGGGCTACGGGGAGTGGTCTGACATGAAGCGTCTGCGCGGTCAGCGGATCCTGGTCACCGGCGCCGGGTCGGGCATCGGCGCGGCCACCGCGCTGCGACTGCTCGACGAGGGCGCCGCGGTGGTCGGCGCCGACATCGCGACCGACGGTCTGGCCCAGACCGTGGCCCGCGCCGATGCGGCCGGCACCGGCCCCAGGTTCACCACCTGCGAGCTGGACGTCGCCGAGGAGCGGTCGGTGGTCGAGGGGGTGCGCCGGGCCGTCGGCACCCTCGGCGGTTTGGACTCGCTGGTCAACGCCGCCGGCATGCTGCGCGCCGCGCACACTCACCAAACCAGCACCGAGCAGTGGAATCGGATCATCGCGGTTAACCTGACCGGCACCTTCCTCGTCGTCCGGGAAGCCCTGCCGGCGCTGCTCGACAACCCCCGCAGCACCGTCGTCAATTTCAGCTCCACCTCGGCATCGTTCGCCCACCCGTACATGGCCGCCTACGCCGCGAGCAAAGGGGGCGTGCAAGCCTTCACGCATTCCCTGGCACTCGAGTATGCGAAGAACGGTCTGCGTGCGGTATGCGTGGCCCCGGGCAGCATCAAGTCCGGCATCACCGATGCCACCGGCGGCTACATTCCGCAAGACGCCGACTGGTCGCTGTTCGCCCGGCTGCTGCCGGTGCTGCCCACCACCGAGACGTCCAGCGGCGCTGGGATGGCCGATCCGTCCGCGGTGGCCGGCGTCATCGCCATGCTGGTTTCCCAGGACGGTGCATTCATCACCGGCACCGAGATCCGTATCGACGGGGGCACGCACGCCTGACCTCAGGCCGCTCGCCTCAGTTCACGCAGGGAACTCCGCCGCCGTCGATCGGCTTCCCGTGATCGGGCGTCGGGTAGGTGGTGGTGGTAGTGCTGCCGCTGTAATACGTGTTGTACCTGCCGGTCGTCCCGGTCGTCTCGTTGGTCCCGGTGACTGTGCTGGTGTCTTGGGAGTCGTCGAGCGCCGGCATCGCGAAGTCGGTGTCCACGGTCAGCTGGATATGTCCGGGGGTGATCGCGGGGTCCGCTTTGGGAGCGTCGATGCCGAGCAGGGTGGCCAGGTTCTGCGCATCGGTTTGCGCGCCGGTGCCGTATTTGATCGCGCTGGCCGACGGATCGCCGGCTTGGCGGTCCCGGACCTGGCCGGCGGTGTAGCCGCGTTTTCGCAACGCGCTGGACACCTGGCTGGCCATGCCGCTGATGCTGCCGGCGTTGACCACGTCGAGGACGGTCGACGGGTTCGGCTTCGCGGGGGTGGTCGAGGTCGTCGCCGGGTTTGCGGTGCCGATCGCTGCCGCTACCTCGGCCTTGATCGCCGCCGGGTCGATGATGTTGACGTCCTGGCCGTCGATGTTGTCGTAGCGCACCACGGGCAGGGTCCGGAACTCGACGTTTCCACCCGCCAGTTCACCCATGCGACGGAACAGATCCTCATCCCAGCCGGCCGACAACACGACGTCTTTACGGGCCACGGCCATCAGGCTGTTGAGGCGGTCGAGGTTGGTGAAGGTGCCCGAATCCTGCAGATCGTGCATCACCGACGACAAGAATGCCTGCTGCCGATGGGTCCGGTCCAGGTCCCCGTTGTCCAGGCCGTGACGCTGCCGCACGAACGCCAGCGCCTGGGTGGCGTCGAGCCGCTGGGGTCCGGCGGGAAAGTCGGCGCCCGAATAGGAGTCGTAGACGGCATGGTTCAGACAGACGTCCACGCCACCCAGGGTCTCGGCCAGATCGTAGAAACCGGCCAGATTGACCTCGGCGAAGTAGTCGATCGGGACACCGGTCAGGCTGCGTACCGCGCGCAGGGTCGCGGCCCGGCCTGCCTCGCGGCCCCGGGTCTCGAGTTCACGCTGGGAACTCACCCCCTGGTTGGCCAACTGCTGAGCGACGTACTGCTTGGTGAGCCCGTAGGCCTCCTTGATCTTGATGTGGTTGTAGCCCGGTACTCCGGTGAAAGGCACCCAGTCGTCACGCGGAATCGAGAAGGCGACGACCTTACCGTCGGCGCCGACGTGCACGAGGATCAAGGTGTTGGTGTTGTAGCCCCCCTGATCGGAATCACCCGCGTGCAGGTGTTTGAGGATCGACCACGGCAGGTCGTTGCCCTCCTGGTCTTTGCGGGAGTCCAGGCCGATCAGCAGGATGTTCATATTGTTGCCGGTGGACCGCGGATCTTCGGCGGTCAGGGCCTGAGAAATGGTGATGCCGCCCAGTGCGCCATGAGCCACCCAGTACCCGGCCCCAGTCATGCCCAGGGCCACCACGGACACCAGCGTCATAAAGCTTCGCGACAGCCGTCGGCGCAGCGCCGAAGGCTGACGAACAGCACGACGGCGATGCCGTCCACCCGAACGACCCATTACAAGCAGCCTCGACCCGTCCCCGGTTCACCGGCGCGCACCGGGCCGGCGATTTGCGGGGGCGTCGCTTGCTGCATGCCGTCTAGTATGCGGCAGATTGCTGCGCAGCCCCCACTCCAGATGCGCGGATGTGGGCAGATTCACCCGTTGAGCTGCGGCTACTGCGCGGCCGGTTCGTTTCCCCCACCTGCAGCTTCTGGCTACAATTCGCCAAGCTCGGAAGTTTCCGGGCGCTGAACCGGGAGGGTGTGGGGAGGGTGTCGGGCACGAACATGGCATCGGGCGAGATCGACCCCAACTGGCCTCCGCCGGCCTACGAGCCGTCCGACGATGTCGACACGACGCCACCGCCGGGGCCGGCCCGGTCCGCGCGCACCGTCTGGCTGGCGGCGGCGTTGCTAGCTGTAGCCGTCATAGCGCTGGTCGTCGTGGCGGTCGTGGTGTTCTCGGACAAGCAGCGGCCGGTCGCCGGCCCAACGC
>NZ_UPHT01000132.1 GCF_900566085.1 Mycobacterium attenuatum | reverse complement strand
GATCGGTACATGCTGGCCGCGGAGCGCAGTTCGGCTGCCAGTAGTTGCCAGCTGGCCGCGGCGGCCCGCAGCGAACTCGATCCCGGACCGGTATACATCCGGGCCGAATTGACCTCTGGCGGTAACATCGCAAAATCAAACACCATCACTCCATGCCTGGTTGAGGGATATCGTCAGCTGGGTGGGCTCGCTGGGCGCAGCGACTGATTGCTGATGCGCTTCGGGGTAGTCGATGAAAGACGTTGCGGCTTGGCGTCTTTACCCCGCCGCCGCGGCGGCGGCTTGCTTTGCCAAACATCATGTCAGGTAGCAATTTTGAGTGTGCCGCAGTGCGTCAGCGCCTGGATGAGGCCGACTTTTTCCTCGTCGGTGAGTCCGCCGGGTAATTCGCGGACGTAGAACACACCGGTGGCAAGGATGAATTGCAGAGCGGCATCGGCTAACTCGTTGACGCAGACAAGGCTCGAGCCGTCCGGGCGGCAGAGCTCGACGTGACCGTCATGGCGGGTCAGGCTCAGCGAGCCTTGTCTGTCATCGCGGATCATCCTGCGATTCAGACTGATGCAACGCTCGTCGTACCAGATATCTGGCAGCGTTTGCTGGAACACTGCTTCATAGCGGTGGCGGAAATCATCGAAACTGGACTTCTTCCGGACCGGGCCCCGGCTGTCCCCGCGCCTATCCGCGTTTACGGCGGCAGCCACCGGCTTCCTGCTCCTAGAACCGGATGAGGGTCTGGGCTCGGCGATCGTGGGGGCGTGGCCAACATAGCGGCCGAAAAACCGCTGGCAGTACTCGATGTATTCCGCGGTGAACAAGACAAACGCATGCCAAGCCGCATCGACCAATCCGGAGTACATGCCGATAGCCGTGTCAGGACTCAGCTCACACAGGACCAGATATTTCTTGGTTTCGCTGAACATTTCCTGTGCCTGAGCCCGAGTGTCCACGACCCGGTCGCTAAGCAGCCGATCAAGCACGTAGGGCGCCTCAAACCCCAACGCCCGGCGCAGGCGGCCGCTGAGTACGTGACCACCCGGTGCGGCCCCGACACCAGCTTCTTCCGTCAAGCGGGAAACACCCTGCGTCGGCAGTGGCGAATGGAGTGATTGAGACATGGGCAAGAGATGAATCCTCGAGGATAGTCCGAAAAAATCTTTGTTGAGACGCACGTCATCGAATGACGATCGTGGTAGTCCCTCTCGATCATTTGGGCGGTAAACGACGCCGATGGCGAACTCACCCGTCAATGTGAGCGGAATTCGCATCACCGTGGACCGCGTGCGAGTGAAGCGCCGAAGCGGGGCGTCCTGCCGCGCCGAGTTGGCCGCAGCCGAGTCGCACGAGGCCCCCACGTACGCAAGCCGCCAGCTCTTCGCGTACGTTATGGGTCGCGGCACTCACATACGCGGATTGTCAATATGGATAATAATCATCGTCGTTTGGCGTCATTAGCTTTCGAAGCCATTCCTGCGGATCGATATCGTTGTCATCGATGTTGTCATTAGAATGATGTTTTCCCATCTCGGAGTTCGGATCGTAGTCATTGGCGCCGTTCGGCTCGTAATCACTGATATCTAACTTGTCGTTGCTATATTGGTCGTCATAATTGTCGCCAAAATACTTATCGATACCATAAATCTGCTTGATTTCACGGTCCTCGACCCAAAATACGCCGCTGCTCGAAAAACCTGGCGGTGTAGACGAAGTTTGTTCGGTCGGAACATCATATCCCGGAGGCAAATCCAACTGACCATTATCGAAAGTACCTGAGCCGCCGCGGAAAATCTCGACGTTGCCGGAAGTGGTCGTGCTGTCGCTGAAAATCTGATCGCTATTAGAAGTAGTCAATATCTGAGTGTTGTCGGAATTCGTTGCGCTGTTGCCGAAATCTTGAGTATTGTTGGATGTGGTTGAACTGTTGCTGTCACCACTATTTTCGGTGTAGCCGGAATTGCTATTCGAACACGTGTCGAGCTTGAGTCCGCCATGGGCTGTCAAGGTGATGGCGAGCCTGCCGGCATTGATCCCGGCGTTGAACTGAGTGCTGCTGCCAATCGCGTCGATGGCCGCGGTCACTCCGCTGGCCAGAGCCAGTGCACCCAGCGTGGCCGCCGCACCCTGCGTGCCGCGTCGCACCCGGGCCGCCCGGGTCGAGGGGCGGGGCGAGTCAGCTTCGGCAGTGTCGACGTTCACCGTAGACGTGGGTGCGTCCGGTCCGGCCAAGACAATACCTTTCCTTTTCGAGGGCAATTTCGATCAGGTGCATTATCGAATCAAATGCGATCTACGTAGCAAATTCTGGCTCCGTGCGGCGTGACGTCGTCATCGCCGTTATAAAGGCCATCTGAGAGGCAGCACCGGTAGGGCCGCCGTCCCTATTCGTGGAAACTGGCCATTTACTCCTTCGCCGCTGTGGTCCCCTCACCATAACTTCGGGCACCGCTTGTAAGCCGGCCGTCAGGTGAAGCAACAACGCGGCTCAAAGTCACTTGCAGTCCTCGGTGTCAAACGCGTCGGTGGCACAAGGCTTGCTTTTCATCGGGAAAGATAGAGGAAACGTTCATCGGCTACCAATCAATATTTTCGATGAGTCAATAAGCACAAGTTATCGAGACGAGCCGGGAGTGACCGGATGCCGGTCGACGTGGGCTGTCCGCGGAATGGGGGCACGGCATTCGGGGTGAATGAGATATGGAGTGATCAGCACATTCGCATGCCCCGTGGGTAGCGGACGCGGTCTGTAGGCTAACTTTTCGCGGTTGCGCTCGGGGGAACCGGTCGCTCCATTTGGTATCCAAACGGGGATCGCTCAATCAACCTTTCCGGTGGCGGCGCCAGGCGTTGATCGGCGGCCAGGGCCGGCGACGGAACTCGAGGCCGGCGGCCAAAGAGCTTGCCCGAGTGGGCAATGCGCTGCCGCGTTCGAGCGCGGGCGGCGATTCAACTCTGAAGCGCGGTCGCCATCCGAGGTGCCAAAGCTGATCGCTGAGGGCTTGATAGCACTGATGTTTGGCTCGATCTGCCTGCCGGATAACGGGTTTGCGCTTCTGTTGCGATATCACCCTGAGGCGCTGGCGCTCGACTGAAAAGTTCGGCGGCAATTGTGCGACCGCTACGGCTGCTGCCGACGCCGGTTCGCGTCGGAGATCGTGCGGCGCGACGGTCACCGGCGGGTTGGTCGGCGTTGTTGATTGACTATGACATGAACGTCAACATCGTGCTGGCCGAATCGATCACGAGCGATATGGGCTGTGCTCGCGGCCTTGGCCCACCCCGATAGCCACTCGGCTACAGCCAATTGGACCACGACGGGTGGCTAATTCCCGATGATCCCATTGATATCGCGGGCCATATCGACATCGTTTTGGGTAATTCCGCCTTCGGAGTGTGTTACCAACGCGAAAGTTACCGTCCGCCAGCGGATATCGATATCGGGATGATGATTCTTGCGTTCCGCGTGCTCGGCCACCCGGCGCACCGCGTCGATGCCGTCGAGGAACGCCGGAAACTTGACGGACCGGCGCAGGGCACCTTCGGCGCGCTCCCAGCCGTCGAGGCCGGGTAGTGCGGCGTCTACTTGCTCATCCGTTAACACAGCCATATCGCGACGGTACCCCGGTCGCATCGAATCTCTCCAAACCGGCCACGGGGGGCCTGGCCACCCGGTATGGTCTCGGCATCGGGCCAGCTCTGTCAGCTACAGGACACCTAGGACGTTAAGTGTTTGGGGGCCCGCATGTTTCGCTCGTTAGCAGTCGTGATGGCCGTTGTCGCGGGAACGGCCGGCGCCGGCCTGGTCACGCACGCGTCGCACGCGTCCACCGTGTCAGCCGCCGGGATGTGCCCGCCGGGCAGCTATCAGAATTCGAGCGGTGCCTGCGTCCTGCGTCCGGACAGCTCGAACGATGACGTCACCGCAATCTGCCGGGACGGCTCGCATTCGCACAGCCAGCACCGCAACGGCACCTGCTCCGGTCACGGTGGAGTCGGCCAATGGTGTCCATGCAGCTTCTCGTCGGGACACTGGGATCCAGCGGCAGGCCCGCGACGGTATACCGTCATTGCCCATGCCGACGCAGATCGTCGTGGCGGGAGCCATCATCTGTGGCTCGACGGTCCTGGTGGCGCAACGGGCTAGGCCGCCGGAGCTGGCCGGGCGCTGGGAGCTTCCCGGCGGCAAGGTGGCCACCGGCGAAACCGAGCGCGCCGCACTGGCGCGGGAACTGGCCGAGGAGCTCGGGCTCGACGACATCGCCGTGGGTGATCGCTTGGGCGACGACATTCCGTTGGGCGACACCGTAATACTGCGGGCCTACCGGGTCCGGCTCCTTGGCGGCAAACCGGATGCGCGCGACCACCGCGCGCTGCGCTGGGTGACGGCGGAGCAACTGCACGCTCTGAACTGGGTGCCGGCCGACCGCGGCTGGATTCCCGATCTCGCCAAGGCGCTCTGACCCGGTTCCACAGCCGCCTTTCAGCTAACGTCCAGGCCTGCTCAAGGTCGCCGCCGTCCACTGGAAGAAGGACGTGACAAACCACTAACCTGGGATTTGCATGCCGGTAGCGATCGCGGCGGTCCGCTGGACGTCAGTGGCCGGCTGCTATGCCGATGTTGACGCGAATTTCAGCCAACACACCGCGCGAGCCGACGATGATGGGCCACGCGCCGGCTTCGCCTGTTCCGCGAGCGCGATCGACTGGCTACGGCCCCGCGCCTGGTCGTCCATGACAAGGAGGGTCACTGTTGACCATCACACCTCACGTCGGCGGAGCGCTCGAGGAGCTGCTGGAGCGCAGCGGACGCTTCTTCACCCCGGGGGAATTCTCTGCTGATCTGCGCACGGTAACCCGGCGCGGCGGGCGAGAGGCTGACGTTTTCTACCGTGACCGGTGGAGTCACGACAAGGTGGTCCGCTCGACGCACGGCGTCAACTGCACCGGATCCTGCTCGTGGAAGATCTACGTCAAAGACGGCATCATCACCTGGGAAACCCAGCAGACCGACTATCCGTCGGTCGGCCCGGACCGCCCCGAGTACGAACCCCGCGGCTGTCCCCGGGGCGCATCGTTCTCCTGGTACAGCTATGCCCCGACCCGGCTTCGCTACCCGTATGCCCGCGGCGTGCTGCTCGAGATGTACCGCGAGGCCAAGGCCCGGCTCGGCGACCCGGTGCTGGCGTGGGCCGACATCCAGGCCGATCCGCAGCGCCGTCGCCGCTATCAGCAGGCCCGGGGCAAGGGCGGGCTGGTCCGGGTCAGCTGGGCCGAAGCCACCGAGTTGATTGCCGCGGCTCACGTGCACACCATCAAGACCTACGGCCCGGACCGGGTTGCCGGTTTCTCGCCGATCCCGGCGATGTCGATGGTGTCCTATGCCGCCGGCTCGCGGTTCTTCGAGCTGATCGGCGCGCCCATGACCTCGTTCTACGACTGGTACGCCGACCTGCCGGTGGCTTCCCCGCAGGTGTTCGGCGACCAGACCGATGTGCCCGAATCCGGGGACTGGTGGGACGCGGCCTATCTGATGATGTGGGGCTCCAACGTGCCTATCACCCGGACCCCGGATGCGCACTGGATGGCCGAGGCCCGCTACCGCGGCACCAAAGTGGTCACCGTCAGCCCCGACTACGCCGACAACACCAAGTTCGCCGACGAGTGGATGCCCTGTGCGGCCGGTACCGACGGGGCGCTGGCGATGGCGATGGGACATGTCATCCTCTCGGAATGCTATGTGCAAAAACAGGTTCCGTTTTTCGTCGACTTCGCGCGTCGCTACACCGACCTGCCGTTCCTGATCAAGCTGGAACAACGTGGCGAGATGCTGGTGCCGGGCAAGAACCTCACGGCGGCAGATCTGGGCGAGGCCCACAACAACTCCGAGAACGCGGCGCTCAAGCCCGCGGTGCTGGACGAGACAACCGGCACCGTCGTCGTGCCGCACGGCTCGCTGGGATTCCGCTTCGGCGAGGACGGCGTCGGGAAGTGGAACCTCGATCTCGGTGATCTGCTGCCGGCGCTCAGCGTGCAGGGCGCAGAAGCCACCAACGGGGATCGCCGCACCGCGCTGGTGCACCTGCCCAGCTTCGACACGGTCAACGGCGAAGGCGCGACGGTGGCACGCGGCGTGCCGGTGCGCCGGATCGGTAAACACCTGGTGTGCACGGTTTTCGACCTGATGCTGGCCCACTACGGCGTGGCGCGCGCGGGCCTGCCCGGCCAATGGCCCACCGGCTACGACGATCCCACCCAACCCAACACCCCGGCCTGGCAGGAGCCGATCACCGGGGTGTCGGCCGCCCAGGCCATTCGGGTCGCCCGCGAATTCGCCCGCAGCGCAGAGGAATCCGGCGGCCGTTCGATGATCATCATGGGCGGCGGCATCTGTCACTGGTTCCATGGCGACGCCATCTACCGTGCGGTGCTGGCACTGTTGATGCTGACCGGCTCGATGGGACGCAACGGCGGCGGCTGGGCACACTACGTCGGTCAGGAAAAGATTCGGCCGCTCACCGGGTTTCAGACGATGTCGATGGCCACCGACTGGGTACGCCCGCCGCGTCAGGTCCCCGGCGCCTCGTACTGGTACGCGCACGCCGACCAATGGCGCTACGACGGATATGGAGCCGACAAGCTGGCCAGCCCGGTGGGCCGGGGCCGCTTCACTGACAAGCACACCATGGACGTGCTGGCCTTGGCGGTGGCAATGGGCTGGAGCCCGTATTACCCGCAGTTCGACCGATCCAGTCTGGACCTCGCCGACGAGGCGCACGAGGCGGGTCGCGACGCCGGTGAATATGTGGCCCAGCAATTGGCACAGCGCAAACTCAAACTCGCCGTGACCGATCCGGACAACCCCGTCAACTGGCCACGAGTGCTGACGGTCTGGCGCGCCAACCTGATCGGCTCGTCGGGTAAGGGCGGCGAGTATTTCCTGCGCCATCTGCTGGGAACCGATTCCAACGTGCAGGCAGCGCCGCCGCGCGACGGGATACGGCCCGTCGACGTGGCCTGCGACGGGGATATTCCGGAAGGCAAGCTCGACCTGATGATGTCGATCGACTTCCGGATGACCTCTACCACGCTGGTATCCGATGTGGTGCTGCCGGCAGCCACTTGGTACGAGAAGGCCGACATCTCCAGCACCGACATGCACCCATATGTGCACGCATTCAGTGCCGCGACCGATCCGCCCTGGGAAACCCGCTCGGATTTCGACGCTTTCGCTGCGATCGCCCGGGCCTTCAGCGCCATGGCCAAGGGTCATCTGGGCACCCGCAGCGACGTGGTGCTCACCGCACTGCAGCACGACACCGCGGATGCGATGGCGTTTCCCGGCGGTGCGGAAAACGACTGGCTGCATACCGGCGCGACGCCGGTGCCGGGACGCACCATGGGCAAGATCACCGTGGTAGAGCGCGACTACACCGCGATCTACGACAAGTGGGTGACGCTGGGTCCGCTCGTCGAAAAGTTCGGCCTGACCACCAAGGGTGTGACGGTGCACCCGTTCCAGGAGGTTCAGGAACTCGCAGCCAGATTCGGCGTGCTGAATTCCGGTGCGGCAGAAGGGCGTCCGGCGATCACCACCGCGGCGCGGATGGCCGATGTACTGCTGCTGCTGTCCGGGACAACCAATGGCCGCCTGGCCGTCGAGGGCTTCCGCGAGCTGGAGAAACGGACCGGCCAGCGGCTGGCGCATCTGGCCGAGGGCAGCGAAGACCGCCGCATCAGCTACGCCGATACCCAGGCGCGTCCGGTCCCGGTGATCACCAGCCCGGAGTGGTCGGGCAGCGAAACGGGCGGGCGGCGTTATGCGCCGTTCACCATCAACATCGAGAACCTCAAACCGTTCCACACGCTGACCGGGCGGATGCATTTCTACCTGGCCCACGATTGGATCGAGGAACTCGGCGAACATCTGCCGGTCTTCCGTCCGCCACTGGACATGGCGCGACTGTTCGGCCATCCCGAGCTAAGCTCCCGATCCGGTAACGAAATCGGCCTCACCGTGCGGTATTTGACACCGCACTCGAAATGGTCGTTCCATTCCACCTACCAGGACAACCTGTACATGCTGTCGTTGTCCCGCGGCGGCCCCACCATGTGGATGAGCCCGGGAGATGCAGCGAAAATTCAAGTGCGCGACAATGATTGGGTCGAGGCGGTCAATGCCAACGGCATCTACGTGTGCCGGGCCATCGTGTCACACCGGATCCCCGACGGCGTGGTGTTCGTCTACCACGTCCAGGAGCGCACCGTCGACACGCCGCGCACCGAGACCAACAACAAGCGCGGCGGTAACCACAATGCCCTCACCCGGATCCGGATCAAGCCCAGCCACTTGGCCGGTGGTTACGGTCAGCATGCGTTCGCGTTCAACTACCTGGGCCCCACCGGCAACCAGCGCGACGAGGTGACCGTGGTACGGCGACGCAGCCAGGAGGTGCGCTACCAATGAGAGGCCCCAGCGACGCTCGCGGAGCGAGACAATGAAAGTCATGGCGCAGCTGGCCATGGTGATGAACCTCGACAAGTGCATCGGCTGCCACACCTGTTCGGTCACCTGCAAGCAGGCCTGGACCAACCGTGCCGGCACCGAGTACGTGTGGTTCAACAACGTCGAAACCCGTCCGGGCCAAGGTTATCCGCGCACCTACGAGGACCAGGAGCGTTGGGGCGGCGGCTGGGTACGCGACAAGAAGGGCCGGTTGCGGCTGCGTGACGGCGGACGCATTCACAAGCTGTTGCGGATCTTCGCCAACCCCAAGCTGCCCACCATCGACGAGTACTACGAGCCGTGGACGTACGACTACGAAAACCTGACCAGCGCACCCGCCGGCGACACGTTCCCGACAGCCGCACCGAAAAGCCTGATCAGTGGCAAACCGATGAAGGTGTCCTGGGGACCGAACTGGGACGACAATCTGGCGGGGTCGCCGGAAATCCTTTCCGAAGACCCGATATTGAAGAAGGTCAGTGACGAGGTCCGGCTGAAGCTGGAAGAGACCTTCATGTTCTATCTGCCGCGGATCTGCGAGCACTGCCTGAACCCGTCGTGCGTGGCGTCGTGCCCGTCGGGGGCCATGTACAAGCGCAGCGAGGACGGCATCGTGCTGGTCGATCAGGACCGCTGTCGCGGCTGGCGCATGTGTGTGTCCGGATGTCCTTACAAGAAGGTGTATTTCAACCACAAGACCGGCAAGGCCGAGAAGTGCACCCTGTGCTATCCGCGGATGGAGGTCGGCCTGCCGACCATCTGCTCGGAGACCTGCGTGGGACGGCTGCGCTACCTGGGCCTGGTGCTCTACGACGTCGACCAGGTGCTGCAGGCCGCATCGGTGGAAAACGACACCGATCTCTACGAGGCGCAGCGACGAATCCTGCTGAATCCCAACGATCCTGAGGTGATCGCCGGTGCCCGCGCGGAAGGTATCTCGCAGGAGTGGATCGAGGCCGCGCAGCGCTCGCCGGTGTATGCGCTGATCAACACCTACCAGGTGGCGCTGCCGCTGCATCCGGAGTACCGGACGATGCCGATGGTCTGGTACATCCCGCCGCTGTCGCCGGTGGTCGACGCGGTCAGCCGTGACGGTCACGACGGCGAGGAACTGGGCAATCTGTTCGGCGCGCTGGAGGCGCTGCGCATCCCGATGCAGTACCTGGCCGAACTGTTCACCGCGGGCGACACCGCCGTGGTCGAGGGCGTGTTGCGCCGGCTGGCGGCGATGCGTTCCTACATGCGCGACATTAACCTCGGCCGGGAGACCCAACCCCACATCCCGGAGTCGGTCGGGATGACCGAAGAGCAGATCTACGAAATGTATCGACTGCTGGCCATCGCGAAATACGAAGAGCGCTACGTCATTCCGACCGCGTTCAGCCCGCAGGCGCGCGAGCTGGAGCAGATGGGCTGCTCGCTGACCGGCGACGGCGGCCCGGGCATGTACGAAGACGGCGGGCCGGTGCCCGTCTCCGTGGAGACATTCCATGCCCAACAGCGTTCGACCCAGGTAGACCTGCTGACCTGGGACGGCGACCAACCACCGGTCGGGATGTTCCCAGAAAAGCAGCAGCCATGAAACTGCGCTCCCGAAACCGCGAACCCGCGCTGCACGATCGGCTGGTCTGGCAGGCCGCGTCGTTGCTGCTGGCCTACCCCGACGACGGGCTGACCGAGCGTCTGGATACCGTCGAAAGCCTGCTGGCACACCTGGACGGAACCGTCGCCGAGCTGCTCGGACGCACAGTTGCGGCACTGCGGACCGCCGAGCCGATGGCCGCCGCCATGGACTACGTCGCCACGTTCGACATGCGGCGGCGCGCCACCATGTACCTGACGTACTGGACGGCGGGGGATACCCGCAACCGCGGGCGGGAGATGCTGGCCTTCGCCACCGCCTACCGGGAGGCCGGTGTGGAGCCGCCACGCAGCGAGGCGCCGGACCACCTGTCCGTGGTGCTCGAGTTCGCGGCGACCGTCGCACCCGGGGCGGGACGCCGGTTGTTGACCGAGCACCGCGTTCCGATCGACGTGCTGCGGTCCGCGTTGGCCGACGCCGCGTCGCCGTATGAGCACACGGTGGCGGCGGTGTGCGAGACGCTGCCGGCGGCCACCGACCAGGAAGTGCGCCGGGCGCAACGTCTGGCAGAAGCCGGTCCTCCCGCGGAAGCCGTTGGGCTGCAACCGTTTACCTTGACCGTGCCGCCTCGACGCGAAGAAAGGGCGCCCGATGTTTAGCAATGTATTGTTCTGGGACATCACTCCTTACGTCACGCTGGCGGTCTTGGTGGTCGGACTGTGGTGGCGATATCGTTACGACAAATTCGGCTGGACCTCACGCTCTTCGCAGATCTACGAGTCGCGGCTGCTGAGCATCGCCAGCCCGATCTTCCACTTCGGAATCCTGGCGGTGTTCGCCGGGCACGTGATGGGATTGTTCATCCCGCCGCGGGTGACCAAGGCGCTGCATGTCAGCGACTACGTCTATCATCTCCAAGCCGTCATCGCCGGATCCATCGCGGGCTTTGCCACGCTGGTCGGGGTCGGGCTGCTGATCTACCGGCGGTTTACCCGCCCGGCGGTGTCGGCGGCCACCACCCGCAGCGACAAGGTGATGTATGTGGTTCTGGTGCTTGCGATCGTGGTAGGCCTCTACTGCGACCTGATCGGCACGGGCCCGCATGGCGGCGAGTTCCACTACCGCTACACCGTGGGCATGTGGTTCCGGCGGATCTGGCTCTTCCAGCCGCACGGCGAAGTGATGATCAACGCACCGCTGGACTATCAGTTGCATGCCCTGATCGGGATGGTGCTGTTCACGCTGTGGCCGTTCACCCGGTTGGTGCACGTCCTGAGCGCGCCGATCGCCTACCTGTTCCGGCCCTACATCGTCTACCGCAGCCGCGACGTGGCCGCATCCGGCCAGTTGGTCGGTTCGGCGCCGCCCCGTCGCGGCTGGTAGGGCCGTCCTCCAGGGCGCGCCGAGGCGGCGCCCCGTGCGCCGAGACTGCGCCGAGCGCGCCGCCAAGCCCCCCGCGGTAGCGCTGTACGCAGAGTCGATGTACGAGACGGCCTTGGGACGGCCTTCGAGACGGGGTGGGACGCTGGTTTTCGCGAACCGGCCACCGGGCTGCCACAATCACCGACGTGCCATTCCGCAATGTCGCCATCGTCGCGCACGTCGACCACGGCAAAACCACGTTGGTCGATGCGATGCTGCGGCAATCCGGGGCGCTGGCCGAACGCGGTGGGCTGCAGGAACGCGTGATGGACACCGGCGACCTGGAACGGGAAAAAGGCATCACCATCCTGGCCAAGAACACCGCGGTGCACCGCCACAACGCCGACGGCACCGTCACAGTGATCAATGTCATCGACACTCCTGGGCACGCCGACTTCGGCGGCGAGGTGGAGCGCGGGTTGTCCATGGTGGACGGGGTGCTGCTGCTGGTCGACGCGTCCGAGGGCCCGTTGCCCCAGACCCGCTTCGTGCTGCGCAAGGCGCTGGCCGCGCACTTACCGGTGATCCTCGTCGTCAACAAGACCGACCGGCCGGACGCGCGCATCGCCGAGGTCGTCGAGGCCAGTCACGACCTATTGCTGGACGTGGCCAGCGATCTCGACGACGAAGCAGCCGCAGCAGCCGAGCACGCGCTGGGCCTACCCACGCTGTTCGCATCCGGACGCGCCGGGGTGGCCAGCACCACCCAGCCGCTCGACGGCCAGATTCCCGACGGCGACAACCTCGATCCGCTGTTCGAGGTCCTCGACGAGCACGTGCCGCCGCCGAAAGGCGACCCGGATGCGCCGTTGCAGGCCTTGGTGACCAACCTGGACGCCTCGACATTCCTGGGCCGGCTGGCGCTGATCCGCATCTACAACGGACGCATCCGCAAGGGCCAGCAGGTCGCCTGGCTGCGCGAGAATGGCGCCGCGACCGCCAAGATCACCGAATTGCTGGCTACCACCGGCGTGGAACGCAATCCCACCGACGAGGCCGTCGCCGGCGATATCGTCGCCGTCGCCGGCCTGCCGGAGATCATGATCGGCGACACGCTGGCCGATCTGGCGAACCCCGTCGCGCTGCCCAGGATCACCGTCGATGAGCCGGCCATCTCGGTCACGATCGGCACCAACACCTCGCCGCTGGCCGGCAAGGTGCCCGGCCACAAGCTCACCGCCCGCATGGTCCGTAACCGGCTGGACGCCGAGTTGGTGGGCAACGTGTCGATCCGGGTCCTCGACATCGGCGCACCGGACGCCTGGGAGGTGCAGGGCCGCGGCGAGCTGGCGCTGGCCGTGCTGGTCGAGCAGATGCGCCGCGAGGGCTTCGAACTGACCGTGGGCAAGCCGCAAGTGGTGACCAAGACCATCGACGGCAAGCTGCACGAGCCGTTCGAGGCGATGACCGTCGACTGCCCGGAGGAATACGTCGGCGCGGTCACCCAATTGATGGCCGCCCGCAAGGGCCGCATGGTCGATATGGCCAATCACACCACCGGCTGGGTGCGGATGGATTTCGTGGTGCCCAGCCGGGGCCTGATCGGGTGGCGCACCGACTTTCTCACCGAGACCCGCGGCACCGGCGTTGCACACGCTGTGTTCGACGGGTACGGACCGTGGGCGGGGGACATCCGGGCGCGACACACCGGATCGTTGGTATCCGACCGGTCCGGCACTATTACGCCGTTCGCGTTGCTGCAACTCGCCGACCGGGGCCAGTTCTTCGTCGAGCCCGGCCAGGACACTTACGAGGGCATGGTCGTCGGGATCAACCCCCGTCCGGAGGACCTCGACATCAACGTCACCCGGGAGAAGAAGCTGACCAACATGCGGTCGTCGACCGCCGACGTCATCGAGACGCTGGCCAAGCCGCTCGAACTCGACCTGGAACGGGCCATGGAGTTCTGTGCGCCCGACGAATGCGTCGAGGTGACCCCCGAAGTCGTGCGGGTGCGCAAGGTCGAGCTGGATGCCACCTCCCGCGCCCGCAGCCGGGCGCGGGCAAAGGCCCGGGGTTAGCTTGGGTTCGCCCGGCTCGCGCGAGCGTGACGCCACTGCGAAGTCCGGCCTGGTTTCTCGCCGTGACGTCCCCGTCGTAGGTCACCTCGATACGCTGGGGCTTGTGCTGCGCCGAGCCCGTCATGTCATTGTGACGGTCGGCGTGCTGATCTCGACATTGGGTTTGGCGCTGTCCGGTTGCACGGTGAGCCCGCCGCCGGCGCCCCAGAGCACGGATACCACGCACGTCACACCGCCGCCGCCGCCGCATCCCACTCAGATCATCATGGGCATCGACTCGATCGGTGCCGGGTTCAACCCGCATCTGCTCTCGGATTTGTCGCCGGTGAACGCGGCGATCAGCGCGCTGGTGCTGCCTAGCGCCTTCCGACCGGTACCCGATGCCAGCTTGCCGACGGGTTCGCGCTGGGAGATGGATCCGACATTGCTGGTGTCGGCCGACGTCACCAGCGAAAACCCCTTCACAGTGACCTACAAGATCCGCCCCGAGGCGCAATGGACCGACAACGCGCCCATCGCGGCCGACGACTTCTGGTACCTGTGGCGGCAGATGGTCAGCCAGCCGGGCGTCGTCGACCCGGCCGGCTATGACCTGATCACCGGCGTGCAATCGCTCGAAGGCGGCAAGCAGGCCGTCGTGACGTTCGCGCAGCCCTATCCGGCCTGGCGGGAGTTGTTCAACAACCTGTTGCCGGCCCACATCGTCAAGGACGTGCCGGGCGGTTTCGCCGCGGGACTGGCGCGGGCGCTGCCCGTCACCGGCGGGCAGTTCCGGGTGGAGAACATCGACCCGCAGCGCGACGAGATCCTGATCGCCCGCAATGACCGGTATTGGGGCCCGCCGGCCAAACCGGCCTTGATTCTCTTCCGGCGGGCCGGGGCACCGGCGGCGTTGGCCGATTCGGTGCGTAACGGCGACACGCAGGTGGCTCAGGTGCATGGCGGTTCGGCGGCGTTCGCTCAGTTGTCGGCCATTCCCGACGTGCGGACTGCGCGTATCGTGACACCGCGGGTCATGCAGCTGACGCTGCGGGCAAACGTGCCCAAGCTGGCCGACAGCCAGGTTCGCAAGGCACTTCTGGGTTTGCTCGACGTCGACCTGCTGGCCGCTGTGGGCGCTGGCAGCGACAACACCGTCACGCTGGCCCAGGCGCAGATCCGCTCGCCCAGCGACCCGGGATATGTGCCGACCGCGCCGCCGGCGATGACGACCACCGCCGCATTGGGGCTGCTGGCCGCATCCGGATACGAGATCGAAAGCAACACATCGGCGTCGACCACGCCGTCGGAACCGGGTTCGACCACCACGCCGGTGAGCACCGGGCCGCCGGAAGTAATCCGGGGCCGCATCAGCAAGGACGGCAAACAGCTGTCGCTGGTTATCGGGGTGGCGGCCAACGACCCGACCTCGGTGGCCGTCGCCAACACCGCGGCCGACCAGTTGCGCAACGTCGGGATCGATGCGACGGTGCTGGCGTTGGATCCGGTGATCCTTTACCGGGAT
>NZ_UPHT01000196.1 GCF_900566085.1 Mycobacterium attenuatum | reverse complement strand
GATCGAACGGGCAAACGAAGAGACCACCGACGCAACGCGCCGGTGGTCCCATAACTGGCAATCCAGGTGGTCCCATCACCCTGGCAAAAATCAGGTCACACTGGTCCCAAGCTCATGGCAAACGACAAGGGCATTTATGCAGTTCAGTGCGGGTCGGGCGTTCGGGTGGTTGCGTCGCGTTCCACCGATTCGAGGTGGTTTCGCAGAGTTTTGTTCCCAAAATTGTTCCCAATTTGAGCGGTTGAACGCCCCTCCATGTGTCGACCCGGTCCGTTAGCCTGCGATCTGGCTTGCTCTTCGAGGGCGGGCCCGAAGTCGCTTACCCACTCCATCAGTCTCCCTGGCGATCCCCAGGCGATGAACCTGTGCGGGTCACGCCCGGCATTCAAGACTTCGGCGGCGGCAGGCGGGCTGACATGATCGGGGTTTCCCAGAACGGCGGAGACCACAACGGCTACGGGATGATCTGCGTCACCGCAGAGGCCGCCCGGGCTCTGGCCACCGCTCTCATCAAGGCCGCCGCCTGGTGCGACGAGCAGTTTTAAGCAACACGTCCGACGACGAATAAGTGGTTCCGCAGTTTTTCTGCGGAGCGTTGGACCCCGGAGTACGGTCTGGCGCGTGGTGCGGATCGGAGTGGGTGGGCGCGCGTTCGGCGTCCGCGGCGGAATCTCAAACAGGGGCATCGGGGTCGGGGTCGGCCCCATTTCGGCCGGCACCTCCTGGGGCGGCGGCCGGCGCCGATCGCGTGGACGCCGCAGCCGCGGCGGATCATCGAGCGGGGGCGAGGGCATCATGCTCGTTGGATTCGTGCTCGTGCTCATCGCGGCCATCTCTCCCTACCTTCTCGGAACCTACATCGCCGTCCAGCTCGGCGCCGCGAACCCGTCAACCGCCCGCAGCACGACCGGCTGGGTGCTCGAACTCGTCACGGTCATCGCCCTGATCGCCGGTATCTGGGCGTTCTCGGCCCGCAGCCTCGCGCAGGCACGCGAGCACAAGCGCCAGTTGATTGCGCTGGCCGAGGCCCAAGCACGCGAGGAAGCCCGGGAGCATGCCAAGCTGGTCGCTTCCGGCGTGGTTTACCCTGCGCGCCACGTCAATTCCACGGTGTACCGGCACGGTGCTTGCACGATCAATCACCGCTCCACCGGCGCCGCCGAGAAATGCCGACTTAGAAGCGGTTCCCACCGATGAAGCGTCTCATTGCCCCAACGTTCATGGCCGCTGCGATGCTGTGGTTGTGCGCAGCCCCGGTCGCGAGTGCGATCACCGGTGATGAGTTGTGCAAGGCGATGCACTGGCCGATGCCATTATCCGCGACCGTGGGCTGGTCGCTGGTGCGCTTGAGCAACGATTCGATCCTGTCGTGCTTCGACAACGTCACAGCGATAGCGCCCGACGGCCACGACGCGATGAACGACCCCGCCAGCCAGGCTTACACGTGGAAAGTCACCAGCATGACCCCGGCAGCGGGCACGCTGGTCCCGATGGACCAGAAGATCGCGTTGACCGTGGTCCGCGACCCCAACGCCCCGTCGTAAGCCGAAAGTGCCTCATGCCCAGCGTCGTTCAGCGCCTCACCCGTCGGCTACGACTTAGCCAGGCGGCGCGCGACAGACTGATGCGAGTGCTGTTTTGGGCATTGATCGCGATCATTGTGATCAGCGTCGTGATCATCATTTGGTCGCTGGCGAAGGAAGGCCATCTGTCTCCCCCAAGGCCCCGCTACCCGGTCACCCACTCGTCGGGCAACCCCAGCCCGAGCCCAACCAACTCCGTCTACTACAAGAACTGCGACGACGCCCGCGCAGACGGCCGCTCGGACATTCCCGAAGGCGACCCGGCCTACCGGCCAGGACTCGACCACAACCACGGCGGCATTGCTTGCGAGTCCCCCAAACCACGATGAGTCCACACTGAACAGCCGGGTGTAACCCGGCGCCGCCTGACGAGTTCCAATCAGGATGTGGACTGCCCCTGCTCTCCTCAGGGGCAGCCCGCTTCGTTGCAGGGCACAGGGGGCGCCAGCCGGCGGGAATCTGCACAAGGCATGTGCATTGCACAAGCCTTGTGCAATTACATTGCAGCGCAATCTATTTCGCTTGCCAAAGGTCCTGGAGAGAGGAAACTATAACTAGTGCTCCACTGCAGTCTTGCCCCACGAAAGGAAATACTCTGGTAAGCGATTCAGGGTTAGGGACGCCGATTCAGTCGCCGCTGCGCCTCTTCGGGGTCGAAAATATATTCTCCGCCGTCTCGAGCCCACGCCATCAATCTCTCGATCTGGTACCGGGTGTCGATCCCGTTGACCAGCATCGGCCACGCAAACGGCGGTTCAACGCCATCGCCGGGCAAGGTGTAGACGCGATCTTCAGGTGGGTACTTCGTGGTGTTTTCTCCGGGCGCCGGGACGAAGGACACGTGGCAGAACGGGCTCACCGTTCCTATCGCGCCGTCGACACGGGTCGCCCTGGCCCGTCGCTCGTCCGCCTGTGCGACGCGCCGATTCACCTTGGCGAGCATGTTCATGTGTTCGCGAGCATGGCGAGGTTTCACCTTGAGCTGGCTCTTGATGACCTCAAAGCGTTTCTCAGCTTCGGCTTTAGCGGCGGGGGCGCCGCTGGCAAAGCCGCGTGGTTCGGGCAACTCTTCCATCGTGTATCCGAAGTCGCGCGAGATGTATCCGGATGGGCGCTGGTTCGTGAAGCCGCCAAAGCCGCGCCGGCCGTTGCCGTCCATCACGTTCACGGTGACGATCAGGTGCCGACGGTACGTCTCAAAATCCCTCTTGAGGCGTGAATGCAGGTGGGCCATCGACACATCAAACACTTCGGTGTGCCCGCGCATCGTTTCCATCAGCCAGTCGCCCACCGGAGTGCCGTCCTTCAGCGCGGCGATTCCAGTGAACGCGATCAGGGCTTTGAGGTCGCCGGGGTAGTGCACGGTCAGGTGCTTCACCCGCTCGTCGTCGATAAATATGCCGGTATCGGCATCCGTCGTTCGATAGTCGGCGCACAGATACATGCCCTCGGGCTTATTCATGTTCAACAGCGACGTCACGGAAAAAAGCGTATCGACCAATACCGACACGAACGGTGACGAACACACCCGGACGCGGGACGACCCAGACGCGAATAACCGTCAAAATGGCGTCAAAACCCCCCGGGGGTACATGGCCCAGCAGCGGAAAATCGCCTCCGACCTGCGTCGGGCTGACAAGGCGTCGGGCTGACAGGATTTTGAACCTGCGACCACTTGACCCCCAGGCGCACATCGGATGAATTTGATTGTCTCGCAATGGATCTTGATGGCAGTTGACCAGAGCAAACCGTCGCCTCGCGTCTCGGGCTAACTCCGGCGATAGACCCCCAGCTGTGACAACCGTGTGACAGGCCATCGCTGGCGTCATATGGTGCAGTAGTGCTTGCCTCCTTTGCTACTGCGGGCCCGCGATCGGCGCTAGTGCGATGATCGGCGTTGTGCCGGTTAGACATTCACGTCGTCTTCGTATGGCGCGTCGGGGGCAATGGGCAGGACCTCGAGCACGTCAGATGCGCACAGTTCGTCGACGAGTTCTCTTGATCCCCCGATGAAGGTCGAGTCGTCGTCGACCTCGGTGCCCACGCACCAGGCGTGATCGGCAGGCCAGAAAAAATGTGGCGACTTGGGTCTGAAGCACGTCTCGTGGACCCATCGTCCGATCCGCACGGCCTCGCCCACGTGGCCTTCGAACAGGTAGTAGCCATGGCGTCCGGGCAACCTGAACCTTGGCCCTCGCAAGTCGAGTTGCCAGTCGGCGGGCGCGGGCCCCGGCGGCGCAGGCTTGGGACCGGGACCACGGTATGAGGTGATAAACGAGCCTGGAAGCGGTTCACCCAGTGCGCCGCAGCCTTCCCAGACCGCGAAGTAGCACGTCTGCGGGGTCGTCGTGTGGACGGTGAGAACTGCGCAGAGTGCCTCGAGCGCCCAGGTGTTGAGTTCTCCCCAGTGCGAGTTGCCGGGGCGATTACGGCCCTGCAGTCGCGGATCGTTCGGGTTGAACGGTCCTCGCCCACGGATCTTGTCCCATTGGACCGACGGGTGCATGACGCGGCCGTTGGCGCGGGCCACCTCGGCCCACGTCGGCCCGCCAGGCTCCTCAGCAAGCGGATGGAACAACCGGGCATACGCCTCAACCCCCGAGCCCACTATGTTGGTCACCCAGTCCGGACCCCAGAGGTCGACCCGGTCGGTCAGCCATCGAGCCGGCTCGGCTGAAGCGGCCGGTCGGGGAGGACGCCTATCCATGTTCACGTTGTCAGTCTCCTTGGCTGGCACTCGGGGCGGGCCTGAGACTGGCTGCCATTGTTGCGATTTGGTCAGCTGAGAGGTCGTTTGAGATCAGGTATGCGAACGTCCCGTCACGTTCGAGGCGCACCTCGACTTCACCCCATTCGGTGGTTCTGACCCCGACCACCGTTCTATCGCGGGCCACGACTTGCCAGTTCTCGTCGTTGATCCCCGTCCCGTGCTCAAACGCAGCACGGTCAGCCGCAGCAGTCTGCCAGATCGCGAGGCTCTGCTGACCGTCAGCGGAGCGGTAGGTCAGCGAGAGCCGCGCCGGCGATGGCGGCCGCTTGACGGCTTTGACGAACATGCAGCGCATGTGCCAGCCGGCGAGCGCGCGCTCGGGCAGCAGAACGGTGAACGGGGCGCGTTGCTGGGCTTCAGTCAGTGACACGGACTCCTGTAGGCGCTGGGTGTCTCGGACAGTTTGAATCTCTTCGCCCTCGGGTGCCACGAAGTGGAAGGTCTCGGCGGGGATCGGCTCGTCGAAGCAGATTGCGAGCGTGGTGATCTTGAAAAACGGTTGCTCGTCGCGGATCGCACTGACAGCTAGTGGCACTCCGCGTTCCCGATCGATCTCAAACTTGTAGTGCTGGGCGCCGATACCCAGTAGGCCGTAGTTGAAGAACCCCGCATGGCGGTACACACGCGGGAGCAAGATCGCATGAGTTGTGACAGTGCCTCTGCCCGCAACCTCGGAGCGCCCGCTCACCCAAAAACTCAGGAAGCCCAGCAACGGTGTCGGATTGAGCATGAACCTAAGCTGCTGGCCGATGCCGCTTTCCACACGCGGATCATCCTGATTGCACCTGGCCCCGAACTGCTCGCTCCACGACCACCACAGCGGGCCGTCCGCGACGCCGTAATTGCCGTCCTGATGGCCCCCGTGATGTTCTTCGCGCAATCGCGGGCCATCGCGCCAAATACGTACCGTCTCGTGGGTTTCGGGGGGCGGAGGGGGCGGCGGCGGATCTTCACGGCCGGCGACCGGGCGTGCGATCACAAAACTGACCCCCTCACCGCAACGCTTGCGCTCCTCGACCTCGGCGCGCTGTGCGTCGTGCGAGCGCTGGGTGTGGCGCCAGATGCGGTACGTCGCTCGGACGGTGCGAAACGAGTCAGCAGCACCGCTCAACAACGCAAGCAGCGCACCAAGCTCGACCTCATCGCCCGCCGTTTCTTCGGACATGGGATCACACTAGACCGCGGATGGACGCGGCCGATTTCGACGAAAAGGCCAGCGAGGACGCGTGAAGGAGCGACAGGCAGCTGTCGGGAACCAATTCGTACGCTCACCCGCATGAGCAACTCCGACGGCATGAATCGGGCCACCCGATGTCGGGCCGTCAGAGAAGCCCGCCGCGCAGACCCCCGTATCCCCGCGGTCACGCGCCGCTGCCGGCCGCAGCCCTATCACTGATCAGCCTTTGGAAACTCAAGCTGGTTGCCCGGGCGCGCCGCTCTTCCCGAAGAAGACGTATGGGAACCCCGCCCAGGCGGGGCCGCCTCGTCCCCCAGCCCCTGGCGGATCGCCAGCACCGCCATCCCCTCCGCCGCCGCCGACGCCGACGCCAGCGTGATCGGCGGGCACGGCGGGGT
>NZ_UPHT01000130.1 GCF_900566085.1 Mycobacterium attenuatum | reverse complement strand
TGATTGCACCGCCGGCTGGCCGGGATCCCCGGGGGGCGGCAGGTTGGGTAACGGGGGAGCAGCTGGCGCAGCCGGCGGTGCAATCACGATGCCCCCGAACGGCACCGGTGGACCGCCGGGCGCAACTGCCTCAGCCGGGTTCTGGGAGGTGATGCAGATCAGCGTGCACCCGGGCTGCGGCGCCTGGGGCTGGGGGGTGGGTTGCTGCAGCCACGGCCACAACGGCGGCGGCGTATTGGCCAGCTGCGGCGGGCCGAAGTCAATCAGCGGAAGGTGGCCCATCGGGTCGTAGGCGCCCAGCCCGTTGATGTTCATCGGCAGGTTGGGCCCAAGCCCCTCGGGGTGCTCCAGGTGCGCATCGCCGATCGGCGGTGGCGGTCCGGTGATCGGCGGCAGGTCGACCGGGACCACGCCGGTGGCGTACGCCGCCGCCCAGCCCAGCACGTTCTGGGCATAGGGCATCGAGTTGTTGTAGCGCAGGATGGCGGCCATGACCTGCGCCGGGTCCCGCAGGTTCAGCCCGCCGCTGCACAGGTAGCGCGCGGCGGCCAAGGTGGAGTCGAAGAGGTTCTGCGGATCGGGTATGCCGTCGTTGTCACCGTCGACGGCATAGCGCGCCCAGGTGCCGGGCAGAAACTGCATTGGACCCATCGCGCGGGCATAGGTGACGCGGTTGCCGACCATGCTTTGGATGATGACCTCGTTGCCGGGCAGCGTTCCGTCCAGAGCGGGGCCGTAGATGGGGCTGACCGCGGTACCGCGCGCATCGACGGCACCGCCGTTGGCGTGCATCGACTCGATCCGTCCGATCCCGGCTAGCAGGTTCCAGCTGATGCCGCACGCCGGGGCGGCAACGGCCATCTTCTGTTCGGCGTTGCGATAGGCCGTTAGCGCCATGATTGGAATGCCAAGAGCACCAGGAGAATTCACGATCATAGGCGGCGGCGGGGCGGAGGCGGTGGCCGCGGCGACGTGGAAGCCGGTCGGTGGCCGCGGCACGGCGATCACGGTGGGGCCGGACAGGTCGACGAGGGGGGAC
>NZ_UPHT01000120.1 GCF_900566085.1 Mycobacterium attenuatum | reverse complement strand
CCCGACGACCGGAAGCCAACAGGAAAAGCTGGGCAGACCAGCGGTCGTCGCATCCCTACCACGCCACAAATCAAGATCAAAAATCAACAATTCACGCCACAACGTCCATCCGTGGATCGAGGCTTAGCGCCAAGTAATGTTCAAGACTGCTTGGCTCGGCCGGTGAAAGCGCAGCAGCCGGCGCCGCAGGGGGCAAGCCCGCCAGAACGCCGATGTCTTCACGGATCAATTGCATGGGCAGGCTTGCGTCTTCGACGGCCAAGCGGGTTACGACCTGGGCGTCATAACTGAGCGCCGAAGCGACATCGTTGACGGCTGCAATGGGCTGACCCGCCAGCACATTTAACCCCGCTGCCCGCAGACCGTTCTCGGTTACGGATACCGCACTGCAAATCTGGCTTTGGTTATCGCCGATCACGTGAGCTATGAGCGCCTCGTCAATCTGCACTATCTGGCCGGGAACCTGTGCTAAGCGGGCCGCCTGTACCGCTAGGTAGTGTTCCAGGCTGCTGGGTGCGGCCGGGGCCGGCGCGCCAACCGGTGGCAGACCAGCGAGGATACGAAGGTCATCAGTGACCAGTTGCGCAGGTAAGGCAGCGTCTTCGGCGACGAGGTGGGCTGCGGTCTGGAGGTCGTAATTGACCGCCGTAGCGACTTCGCGCACCGCCGGGACCAACTCGCCTCTCGTCAGGTCCGCAGCGGCCGCCGCTAGCGCCGTCCTGGTGACAGCTGCCGCGCTGGAGATCTGGGAGACGTTGTCTGCGTACACGGCGGCCAGTTCAGCCTCGTCAGTTGCCACTATTCTGCCAATGACCCCGCCGACGTCAGCGGCGGAGCCGAGCGCCCCTTGCCCGCCGGATGTCCGCCCGCCGGTAACCGCGCAGCTGGCCTGGTTCGCCAGGCCGCCCAGATTTTGCAGCGCCTGCTGCCACGGCATCAGTTGGGCGGCTACCGCCGAAGCTCCACCGTGATATCCCACCAGCGCCGTGACATTTTGGGCCCACAGTTCGTCATATGCGCCTTCGATGGCCGCAATCAGCGGACCGTTCAGGCCCAACAGGTTCGATCGCACCGCCGAGATGAACTGCATGCGGTTGGTCCTGACCGTCATGGGGTGCGCTATCGCCGCCTTGGCGGCTTCGAAGATGCCCGCTACCGACTTGGCTTGGGTGGCCGCAGCGACGGCGCGGGCCGCCGCCTCCTGCAGCCAGCGCGCATAGCGGCCGGCGACGGCCGTCATCGCCACCGACGCCGGACCTTGCCAGGGCCCGCCCGCCAACCCTGTGGTGACTGACCCGAAAGACTGCGCGGCTGAACCCAGTTCGTCGCCTAACCCGGCCCAGGAGGTTGCGGCCGCCAACATCGGTCCAGAGCCTGCACCGGTATACATTTGCGCCGACGTGATTTCTGGGGGCAACACCGAGAAATTCATCGCAACCATCCCTTCCGTAGCAGATTCCGCTTCGGCCAGTCGCGATGTCTCGCCATGTCACGGCCCCTGCCAGCACGCTCGGCAATCACTGAGTTGAATGCGAGACATCCTATGATTGACCAGCACGAAAGTTTGGCGTTTCAAAAGATCAGCAACGGCGACGGTATCGGCTCGAGTTGTCTGATCGACCGGTGCTCGCCGGTCCGCCGGCTGTCCCGGGAGTAGCCGTTCACGGCATGATGAGCGTGCGGGCAACGGGTTGCGCTGCGGCCTGCCGGGCGTGGATGCCACGCTGCAGCGCGGCCAGCAGGGCGTCGCGAGTTTCGCGAGGGTCGATGAGTTCATCGAAGCCCATGTGCTCGGCCGACCGATAGGACGCCTGCAATTCTGCGGTCCGCAGCTTGACGGACAGCTCCTGATCAGCATGTGACGCCCGGCTGAGTGCTGCGGCGCCCATGGCGCCCATGGTCGCGCCCGGATAGGCGAAGGTCGCCACCTGGCCGTCGAAGCTGATCAGCCCCATCACCATGGAGCCGAAGCCGTAAGCCTTGCGCAAGGTCACATGCAGCTTCACTGTGGTAGCCGCCGTCTGCGCAGCGAACATCCTTGCCCCGCTGCGCAATACGCCGGCGCGTTCGGACCGGCTGCCCGGCAGCATGCCGGGGTTGTCGGCCAGAAAGATCAGCGGGAGGTGGAAGGAGTCGGCCACCATGATGAAGTGCGCGGCCTTGTCGGCGGCGTCGGCGTCGATGGATCCGGCCAGCACCTGCGGCTGGTTGGCGACGACCGCTACCGGATGCCCCCCGAGGTGGGTGAGGGCGCAGATGATCGCCTTGCCGAAAGACGGTTGTACTTCCAGCCAGTCGGGCGAGTCGAAGACGACGTCGAGCACCGGGCGCATGTCGTAGACGCGGCGGTTGTCGCGCGAGACGATGTCGAGTAACTCCGGGGTGGACCGCGGCCCGTACGCCGCGTCGGGGGGTAGCGACGGCGGATACGACCACGCGCTGGGCGGGAAGTACGACAGGTAGCGGCGAATGGTATCCAAGGCCGCCTCGTCGTCGTCGGCCGCATTGTGGATCACGCCACTGGCCAGGGCGACGTCCGGACCGCCCAGGGCTTCTTTCGAAATGTCTTCGCCCGTGGACTCTTTGACCACCGGTGGCCCCGCAGTGAAGATTGAACCCCGTGGGCTCATGACGGTGAAATCACAGATGGGGGCGACCAGGGCGCCGTGTCCGGCCGAGGCACCCAGCACCGCGGCTACCGTCGGAACCTGGCCCGAGCACCGCGCCTGGGCCAGCAGGTCGGTGGGGCTACGTCCGTAATGAGTGCCGGTGGGCCGAAATCCAGCCCCTTCAAGGAGCATCACCAGTGGAACCTTGTCGCGCAACGCCAACTCCGCGATGCGGTAGCGCTTGGAATTGCTGCCGGGCGCGATGGTTCCGGCCAACGTCGTGAAGTCCTCGGCGCCCACCATCACGGGGGCGCCGTTGATGTGGCCCGAGCCCGTGACAATCGCATCAGCCGCAACTTCCCCGCCGACGAGCGTGCCGAGTTCGCGGAAGGTGCCCGGGTCCAGGAGTCGCTCCACGCGAGCGCGGGCATCAAGCCTGCCGGCGCCTCGATGTCTGTCGAGCCGTTCCGGCCCGCCCATGGCCCGCGCCTGCCGGCGGCGACGGTCGAGGTCCTCGAGCGTCTCTCGCCAATCCTCGGCTTTGGTCATGCGTCTGTCCTACATACTGGATTGCTTACTGTAAAGTGCTCGCATGGGTAGCGCGCCCCGCCTCAAAGTCGACGGGGGTATTCCCAACCAGCTCGCTCGGGTCATCGAGTCGGCTGATGCGTTGGAGCGAAACGGGTATGACGGCGGCTGGACGGCCGAGACCAGTCATGACCCGTTTCTGCCGCTGCTGCTTGCCGCCGAACACACGTCGCGGATCGAACTCGGCACCAACATCGCGGTAGCGTTCGCGCGCAATCCGATGACCGTCGCCAACCTGGGCTGGGATCTGCAGAGCTATTCCCAGGGGCGGTTCATCCTCGGGCTGGGCACCCAGATCCAGGCCCATATCGAGAAGCGGTTCAGCATGCCCTGGAGCCACCCGGCACGGCGGATGCGGGAATTCGTTGTTGCGCTGCATGCGATCTGGTCTGCCTGGCGTGACGGCGGCAAGCTCCGCTTTGAGGGCGAGTTCTACACCCACAAGATCATGACCCCGATGTTCACGCCGGAGCCCCAGCCGTATCCGGCGCCGAAAATCTTCCTTGCCGCAGTGGGCGACGCGATGACCGAGATGTGTGGCGAGGTCGCCGACGGCCACCTCGGACACCCGATGGTCTCCCGGCGCTACCTCGATGAGGTCACCATGCCGGCGCTGCTTCGTGGCCTGCAGCGCTCCGGTCGTGACCGCACGGACTTCGAGGTGTCCGCCGAAGTGATGATCGCGACGGGTGAGAACGACGCGGAGCTGGAGACGGCCGTCGCCGCCGTCCGCAACCGGATCGCCTTCTACGGCTCAACGCCGGCGTACCGCAAGGTTCTCGGCGTACACGGCTGGGAAGACCTGCATACCGAGTTGCATCGCCTCTCCCTGCAAGGTGAGTGGGGCACCATGGGGTCGCTCATCGACGACGAGATGCTGCGGGCTTTCGCGGTTGTTGGACCGGTCGGTGATATCGCCGCCGGCTTGCGCGACCGGTGCGCGGGCGTCGTCGACCGGATGCTGCCGATTTTTTTCGCGGCCTCCGCGAACTGTATCGGGTCCGCTCTGAAGGACTTTCGGCAATGAGCACGCGGACCACCGACGCGGTCGCCGCATTGCTGGCAGAGCCCGCCGCCGATACCGATGAGCCGCGATTGCACGGGCGCTAGCCCACTTGCGCGCGACCATTCCGGTGCCCTGGGTCGAGGTGCCGGACTACCGGTCGTTCTGGGCGATCACCAAGCACGCCGACATCATGGACATCGAGCGCGACAACATGCTGTTCACCAACTGGCCCCGCCCCGTGCCGGCAACCAGACAGGGCGACGAGCTGCAGGCGGCCGCGGGCCTACGCACACTCATCCACCTCGACGACCCACAACACCGGGTCGTCCGCGGACTGGTTCCGGCCAAAAGCCATGCACGCGTTGAAGGTTCGCATCGACCAGTTGGCCAAGGTCTATGTCGACACGATGATGGCGTAGGCGCCCGAATGCGATTTCGCGCTGCTTGGACCGCCGGAGGCCGACTTCGGCCGCATGCTCACGCTGACCCAGGATCTGTTCGGCAGCGACGACAGCGAATACCAGCGCGGCGCCTCCAACGAGGACCAGCTGACCGCACTGCCGGACATGTTCGAGCATTTCAACGCGGTGACCGCGGCGCGCCGCGAGCATCCGACCGAGGACCTCGCGTCGGCCATCGCGCCCCGCATCGACGGCCAGCCACTGTCGGATTTCGAAGCGGTGTCCTACTACCCGATCGTGGCCACCACGTTCGTCGGCGGTCTCAAGCATCTGCCGGTGCGGTACTCGGTGACGTGACCCGGGGAAGGCGCCGACCGGTCACATGAGTTACCTGGGCTGCGGATCCTCTTGCGCGAGTTCATCTTTGGGCGCGCCAACCAAATCGCGGCGGTAGCCCGGGCTCGTTCGGACACGTCAAGATCGTAAGTCGCGCGACGCTGTGGTTGGCCATCAACATCCTGATGCGTGCCGACTCGGCGTTTGGGACCGATAAGGTGATGAGCACCTGAGTAACCGAAGGTGCCCCAGTTCTCCCTATCGGTGAACCGCAACAAGCGCAGCAACGCCGCAATCGAAATCCTCGACGAGGCCGCCTGCAATCCCAGTGCACTATCCAGGTACCCATCGCCACGGCGTTGTCGTCGGGACTTGCCTTCGCTGATTTGGCCGACGGCCCGTTGCCCCATATCCCATCCGGGCATTTTGCTGCCAAGTGGGCTTGGCTTGGCTGTTGCGTGCCGGCATTAAGTACGCCGAGGCCGGTGGCGCCATCAGGGCTCTAGATAGAGGCAAGAAATTTGTCAATAACTATCTGCGATGAATTCATAGCCACAACCGATCAGCTGTAACTTGTCGCATGGTCTGCCTATTGCTCTACTTATGCAGTTCTGCCGGGCGGCGAGCGCCTGGCACGTTGTTTTTCCGTAATGTGGGAGGCGGTGTTGGTGACGTCTGTGATGGTGATTCCGGAGAGTGCGGTGGCCACGAGTGCGGCGGCGCGGGCGTTGAATATTACCGCGCGGACGTACCGTGCGGCGGCGGGTCCGGCCTTCGTGGGTGTGAAGTGACTACGGCTGTCTGGATGGCCGCGCCGCCGGAGGTGCATTCTGCGCTCCTGACAGGTGGCCCCGGGCCCGCTTCGCTTGCGGCTGCCGCGTCGTCATGGGCCACGCTGAGTGTTGAATATGCCTCGCTCGCTGGCGAACTCACTGAGGTCTTGGGTGCGGTACAGGCCGGGGCGTGGCAGGGCCCGAGCGCCGAATGTTGCATGGGCGCGTACTTGCCGTATGTGGCGTGGCTAATGCAGGCGAGTGCCGATAGTGCGCGTGTTGCGGCAGCTCACGAGGCCGGGGCGGCGGCCTATGTCAGTGCGGTGGTGGCGATGCCTACATTGGCCGAGTTGACTGTTAACCACGCGACTCATGCAGTGTTGATCGCTACAAATTTTTTTGGCATCAACACGATCCCGATCGCGACCAACGAAGTCGATTACGCGCGAATGTGGATCCAGGCCGCGACTACCATGAGTGTCTATGAAACGGCATCTGTTAGCGTATTAGCGTCGGCGCCACCAACCGTTCCGGCGCCTGCCATCATCAAATCAGGTAATATGCTTCCGGTTGTTGCCCAGACGACTCTTACGCCTTTTCCATGGCACGAATTAGTTGAATTTCTGACGGCTGTATTAGATCTATACATTGCCCTTTTTAAGGCTTGGTCCACCGACTTTTGGGACGTTCTGGGACTGGCGGCGAGAATCATCCTCCTCCTACTGGGGCTGGACTTTATTATCGATTTCATTGAAAAAGTCATCTATATCATTGAGTCTATACCAGTTGCTTTCAGGTTTATAGTGAATACCCTTTATGCCATCAGCCTTGCGATTTATGCGATAGGTGGCGTTCTGGACATCATAATTAAATGGATTATTGAGAATTTGTTTGGCACTGTCGGGGCCGTGGCAAGCCCCCTGGCGGGGGTACTGGCGATTGCGGGTGGTGCGGTCCCTACGACGACGGGAGGACTGACTGCGGTGCCGGCTATGGGTGCGGCGCTGGCCCCGGTGGCACCTGCCTTGGTGGGTGCAGCGGCCGCGCCAGCGGCCGCGACTGTCGAGGTTTTGCGGCCGGAGTCAGGTGGTGCTGGGGTCTCGCAGGCGCGGTTGGCGTCGGTAGTGTCCGGAGATAGTAGCCGCGGAATGATGGGGTTTGCTGGCGCGGCTCAACACTGCGCTGGGGTTAGTCCCGGTGGGCTGGCCAACGTCGCTGGTAGTGACGTTGGCGGTAGCGTGCGAGTGCCGATGCTGCCAGCCGCTTGGCGATCGGATTTCGTTGGCGCAGGCTGTCATTAGCGTCACGTGTGCTGGTGACTAACTCCGGCTGTTCTGGGTATTGTGACCTGAAACCGGGTTCGGGCCACGATCTTCGAGTTTCAGCGGAGGCACATGCCTGGACTGCGAGTTTGCCGCCCGGCCGGTCGAACGTGCGCACATGGGCATCGAGCGACAAGTCCGTTTCGCCCCTGGGCTGTCACGGAAAGGCTGGCAAGCCGGCTACCGGCCGCACTCAACGGTTCGTGTGGGGGCGGAGGACGGCCGTGGCCCGGGACGCCGCCCCGGCGGGGAGTTGATCGGCACCAGCCCTAGCGACCGAGGTTCGGTTACCCGGCCGCCGAGATCTCGCGGAGAATCGCCGGGCCGTGATTGTCAGCCAGGACAGCCGGCTTGTCCTTGTTCCAGTAACCGTTGACCAGGATGGCGATCCCCAGCGGCTCTTGGCCCGGGCCGCCAGGCGTGATACCGATCCAGCACGAGCATCCGCCCGCCGAAGTCAGGCCGTCTTTCCAGATGATCTGGGGCGGGCCGGTTTCCACCTGCCAGGCCAGACCCATGTGTGCGGGTCCACGCCCGGCCTGGCCGCACATCTCGACTGCCAACGGTGCCGGCTGCGTCGTGGTCGCCAGTGCGCGCATCAGGTGCTCGGGTCCCGTTACGGCGCCCAGATTCGCCAGCAGCCAGGTGTGCATGTCAGCCGCCGAAGACTTCAGATCCGAAGGGGCAGTAGGTGACACCTCCCGGCCGTTAGGATAGGCGCGCGCCACGGGTGTACCTTCGGGCACCGTCGTCACGGTGTCGGGCATGGTCAGTGGGCCGGTGACCTGATCGCGCAGCACACCCGCATACGACTCGCCCAGATCCGCGCACCGGTAGGCCGACACGGCGGCGAAGCCCAATGTGATGAACCCGAGGTTGGAGTATTGCCAGCAGCTTCCGGGTTGCGGGCCGCGGTGCGCATGCCATGCGTGGCGCAAACTGGGCGGCGGCGCGGAGGGGTTGCGCAGGAACAGACCGTCGCCGTCTGCCGGTCCGGTGGAATCGTGCGCCAGGCCCGACGTGTGCTGGGCCAGCATCCGCGGGGTGATCTGCTGGACTGTCTTACTCAGGTCCCCGGTGTCGATGAGATACCTGCTGAGGTAACGCTGCAGCCCGGCGTCCCAGTCGAAGCAGTCCGGCCGCAGCGAAACGCCGGTGGCAAACAGCGCGGCGGTGAAGGTCTTGGTGACCGATCCGATCGAGAAGATCGTCTTTTCGGTGGGCGGGTTGCTCTCGCCCACCGTTCCGTACATGTAGAACGGCTTGAACTCGCGGTTCGGATACGCGAAAGCCACCGCGACGCCGTAGTCGCGCCCGGGTGCCCTGGCCCGCAGGCGATCAAGCAGCGTGCGGGCGTGCTCGCCGATGATCCGATCGACTCCGGACTGGGTGAGCCTGATCGGCCTGGTGCCGGTTTCCGGCTTGGCGGTGGTCGCCGGATCGGAGCGGCGCGGTGCGGGGGCCCCACCGCAGGCGATCAGGGCACCGCCTACTCCGCCGACACTGACGTGCGCGGCGAGTCGCGCGAACTCGCGCCGGGAAAAAGCGCCCATGGGTGCCTTTCGTGATCGGTAATCCGCGGCTGCGGTTGGCAATAAGTCAATGACATTCGGCGCGGTATCGCTACACTCCCGATGGAGGACGCAACGATATGACGCGTAAGACGATTGTCATCACCGGCGCCAGTGACGGCATCGGGGCAGCGGCTGCGCGGCGCCTCAGTGGCAACGGCGAAAACGTTGTCGTGGTGGGCCGCTCGGAGGCAAAGACCACCGCCGTGGCCGCGGAGCTGGGGGCGGATTACTTCGTGGCCGACTTCGCCGACCTGTCCCAGGTGCGGGCCTTGGCGGACAAAATTCGGTCCGAGTACCCACGCATCGACGTCTTGGCCAACAACGCCGGCGGCATGTGCCGTAAGGCCCAGCTGACGGCCGACGGCTACGAAAAGACGTATCAAGTCAATTATCTAGCGCCGTTTCTGCTCACCACCCAGCTGTTGCCGGTGCTGCTCGATTCCCGCGCGACGGTCGTCAACACAACCAGTTCGTCGCAGAAGATGCTGCCTCGGGCCAGCCTGACCGCTCTCGAGAACACGGCTCAACATCGGCCCAGCGTTGCCTACGCGCTGACCAAATTGGCAATCGTGTTGTTCACCAAGGAATTACATCGCCGCTACCATGCCGGTGGGCTGTCGGCCGCCACATTTCATCCGGGCTATGTGAACTCCAACTTCGGCGATGCCTCGGGATTGCGGGTGCTGATCTTCATGAAGCATCACGTGCCGATATCGGCTCGGTTCACCGCCACGCCGGAACAGGGAGCCGAACAACTGATTTGGCTGGCGAGGAGCACACCCGGCGTCGATTGGACACCGGGGGAGTACTACACACGGCACAAGATCGCCAAAGCCAACCGCGCTGCCTACGACCCGGACCTGGCCGGCCAGTTATGGGAGAGCACCATGGCCAGGCTCGGTTAGGTGCCGGTGCGGGTCGGGTTTAGTGGCGCCGCGTCAACGACCGAAATTGAGCCAGCTAACATTGACTTTCGTGCTAGGTGTTCACCACGCCGCGATCTGCACCGCCAATGTCGAAAGTTCTTTGCGATTCTGGCGGGATGGCCTCGGGTTAACCGAATTGTTCGACCACACCTTCCGCGGTAATTGGCCAGAATTGTTCGGCGCCAAGACCGATCAGCTGCGGTCGATCTTCCTGGGTGATCCGCAAACACCCGACTGCGGGATAGTCGAACTGGTGGAACTGTTCGGTGCCGATGAGGCGCTACCAGCGGCTGACGCGCCGCGGCACGGATTCTTCCTGCTGTCGCTGCAGCGTGACGTCGACGCGACCTTGTCCGCGCTGGCGGCCTTGGGTTTCGCCGACGTGGTACGGCGGATCAGCATGCCGGCTCCGGCCGGCAAGGTGGTACCCATGGCGGTGGTCACGGCGCCGGACGGCGTTCTCGTCGAGCTGATCGGTCCGGCGGTATGAGCGCGTCGACCGCCCTAGTGACCGGGGGCGCCTCCGGGATCGGGCAGGAAGTCGCCGCGCGGTTGCGCGACGCGGGCCATGACGTCGTCGTCTGGGACCTGGCCGACGCCGACATCATCTGCGATGTCAGCGACCCCGACGCGGTGTCGACCGCGATGGAACACACCGTGCGCGAGCACGGGGTGCCCACCCGGGTGGTGACCTCCGCCGGCATCGGGGCGTCGGGTCAGTTGCTGAAATTGCAAGCATCGGAATGGGAACGGGTGTTGCAGGTCAACCTCACCGGAACCTGGCTGACCATTCGTGCGGCCGCGCAAGCCATGGTCGAGGCCAAAGTGGGCGGTTCGATCGTCGCGGTCTCCAGCATCAGCGGCACGGTCGCCGACCGCGATATGGGCGCGTACTGCGTGTCCAAGGCCGGGGTGGACATGTTGGTCAAAGTCGCGGCGGTGGAGTGGGGCACCCACAACGTTAGGGTCAACGCCGTCGGACCTGGTGTCACCCGGACCCCGATGTTGCCCAATCCGGAAGCTTGGCCCGGTTGGGTGGACGGCTTGTCCCGGCGGACGGCGCTTGGTCGCCTAGGCGAGGTCAGCGACGTGGCCGGTGCCATCGTGGGCGTTCTCGAACTGCCCTGGGTGACTGGGCAGGTGGTGCACGCCGACGGCGGCCTGGCCTTGCACAGCCCCATCGACGCCTACGGCCAAGTCGAGCGGCTGATGCGTCTCAAGAGGCTGCGAGAGCTCAGGGACCAGCGCGAAAACGCCAACAAGGCCAACAAGGCCAAGAAGGCCAAGAAAGCATAGCCGACACCGAAATCGATGGCGCCGCAGGCGATATCACGGCTCGCTTGTGACCTCGTCATGCGGCCGGTGTGAACGTGACCGGAAGCTTGTTGGGCGAGCGGAAGGTCAGCCCGACGATCCTGGATTCTTCACCCGAGCCGTCGTCTGAGACAAAATTCAGATCGTTGACCCGGTCGAACAGGCTGTTGAGCATCACCCGCGTCTCCAGTCGGGCCAGATGCATGCCCAGGCACATGTGAATACCGCCGGCGAAGGCGATGTGTGCATGCCGTGACCGCCGGATGTCGAAGGTGTCGGGGCCGGGCCAGCGGGTTTCGTCGTGGTTGGCCGAACCGATGCACAGATCGACCTGAGCGGCGGCCGGTATTGTCTTGCCGCCTATTTCCACGTCTTCGGTGGTGGTCCGCATGACCATGGTCAGTGGGGTTTCCACCCGCAGGCCTTCTTCGATGGCGGTGGGTATCAACGAGCGGTCCTGGCGCACCATCGCCAGCTGCTGGGGGTTTGTCAGCAGCAGGTACAGCAGGTTGCCTGAGGATCGGTACGTGGTCTCCAGCCCGGCGGGCAGCAGTAGCCGCAGGAACGCGATGATGGCTTCGTCGGTGAGCTTTTCGCCGTCGATCTCGGCGGAGACCAGGTCGCCGATGATGTCGTTGGTGAGTTTGCGCCGCCGCTGCTCGACCTGGTCGAGAAAGTACTCATGCAACTCGGCGGCCGCGGTCAGCCCGGCCATGATGTCGGTCGGGATCGAAATGAGGTCGAGGGAGAGGCGCCGGAACAGGTCGAGATCTTCCCGGGGCAGCCCCAGCAATGTGGAGATGATCCTGGTCGGAAATTCGAATGTCAGCGCCTTGACCAGGTCGGCGTGACCGTCGTGTTTGATTTCGTCGATCAGCTGATCACAGACCGGCCCGATGACCGAGGGTTCCCAACGTTCCAGCGCGGTGGCCCGGAACGCCTTGGCCACCAGGCTGCGATGGTCATGATGCTCTTTGCCGCCCATCGCCAAGATGGTGTGGCCCATGACCAGTCCGATGGTCTTGTCGTAGTTGGCCGAGGTAAAGATGCGGTCGTCGCGAAAGGCTTGAAACACGCCGTCGTAGCCGAACAAGACCCATTCGTCGTTCGGACGCAGTTCTTCGGGCATCTGCTCGTGGTCCATGAGGGCGCCGTGCCAGACCGGATCGGTGTGACGCATGTGCTCGAAGAACGGGTAGGGGCTTGTCTGGCCACTGGTATCAAGCGTGGGGACGACGGCCTGGCCTTCGGAGTTGGTGGACAGCGTCATCAGCGCTCCTCCCGGTACGGAATGTCGCTATTATTGTATAAATAGCAACGAAGCCACGCCGTGTGGTGGGTGCCGTACCGGGTAGAAGGCGGGGTACACCAGTGCTGCAACGGCGCCTCGTGTGCTGGATCGACGAACTGCCGCCAGGCACCATGAAGCTGGTCGACACCGGGAAGTTCGGGGTGGGCGTCTACAACGTCGGCGGCCAGCTGTACGCCATCGCCAATCACTGTTCACACGAGGGCGCTCCGCTGTGCCTGGGGTTGATCGGCGGCACCAACGAATCGGTTCCCGCCGAACCCGGGCGGCTGCGCCGGGTACGTGACGGGCAGATTGTTCGATGCCCTTGGCACAATTGGGAATTCGACGTCACCACGGGTCGCAACGTCGCCGATCCACGCCGCCGGGTGCGCACCTACCGGGTGGATGTTGCCGACGGGAAAGTGTTCGTGTCCGCATGAGCCCGTTCGCCGGCGCCTGCATTGACGCCAACGTCCAGCCCCACTTTCGCTACAACGCCGAAATACGGCGCTACCTGCCGGCCGCGCACAAACTGCGGTCCATCCCCGACGTCGAACAGCAGTGGTATCAGGCGCCCGGCGGTGACTACCGGCGTGACTTGTATGGAAAGCATTACCCCGGGTCGGATCTCGAGATTGTCAGCCGCCAGCTGTTCGACGACACGGGTGTCGACTATGCCATCCTCAACCCATTGACCCGGGGCAACATTGCCGACTATCTACTCAACAGCTGCATCTGTGCCGCGGTCAACGACTGGTTGCTGGAGCGGTGGTTGGATCCCGACGCCACCAACCGATTTCGGGGCACCATCCGGGTCAATCCGGAAGATCCCAAGGGTGCCGTCGGTGAGATCGAACGGCTCGCGGGCCATCCCAAGCTGGTTCAGGTAGGTGTTCCGATGCAATCGCGCGAACCGTATGGCAAGCCGATGTTCGAGCCCATCTGGGAGGCCGCTGCCGCGCATGGTTTACCGGTGGCGGTGCGCATCAACGGCGGCAACGGCGTCGACTATCCGCCGACCTTCGCCGGACACGCGCACACCTATCCCGGCTATGCGTCCTTCATGCCGCTGAACTACTTCGTGCACCTGGCCACGCTCATCATCGAAGGTGTCTTCGGCCGGCACCCCGGCCTCATGTTCGTCTTCGCCGACGGCGGATACGACATCCTCACTCCGCTGATATGGCGGCTGGACACCTTCTGGCTGTCGATGCGTGACCAGACGCCCTGGGTGGACCGCTATCCCAGCGAATATCTGCGCGCTCATGTCCGGTTTTGCTCGTCGGCGTTCGACGGACCCGTCGATACCGGGCAGATGCCGCGCTGGATGGACTTCTCCGACAAGGCCGACCTGGTGATGTACGGCTCGAGCTACCCGCATTGGTCAACCGCGCAGCCGGACACTGCAGTCGCCGGTCTGGATGCGCTCCAGCGCGAGAAAGTCCTGTGGCGCAACGCCAATGAGCTTTATGGGCTGACAGTGACGAGCAGCGTGCCATGACCACGGCCGAACAAGCCGACGCCGGCACGCAACAGCGAGAAATTGCGGTCACCATCGTCGACACCGACGTTCACCCGCTTCCGGTCTCCGTCGACGCGCTCAAGTCCTACGCGCCGGCCGCATGGGTGGACAAAATCTGGCCGACGGGCAATGCGGTCACGCCGGTGCCGCACTTCTACGACACCCCGGACTCCTACAAGACGATGTCGTTGCGGCTGGACGCCGCCCCGCCGGGCGGCGGGTTCGCCGGCAGCGACCCCGATTTCGCCGCCAAACAATTGTTGGTGGACGCCGGCGTCAGCATCGCCTCGCTGGAGCCGATGTGTGACGCGCAATTGCCGCAGGCCGAGCAGGTGCTGAAGTCGACGTACAACGACTGGCTGGCCGACGTCTGGCTGGACCAGCACAATGCGCACGGCCGGTGGCGTGGGTCGGTCAGCGTCAGCGCCCAGGCGCCTGAGCTGGCGGCCCGTGAGGTTGAGCGCTGGGCCGGCCACCCCTATATGTGTCAGATTCTGATGACCCCGCAGACTCGTGGAATTCCTTTCGGCAGTCCGCATTTCGATCCACTCTACGAGACCGCGGCACGCAATGGACTGCCGGTGGCCACGCATCTGATGGGTCAGACGCCGTTCGAGTTGATCCCGCTGTATCCGGTCGGCAACCCCGCGCATTGGCATGACTTCTTCGCGTCCTGGCCGTTGTTGTACGTGTCGCACTTGATGAGTCTGGTATTCGACGGCGCGTTCGATCGCCATCCGGACTTGCGGGTGGTATTCATCGAAGGTGGCTTCACCTGGGCGATGCCGGTGATGTCGCGGATGGACCGGATGTGGCAGGCCCGCCGCGACGATCTTCCGCACGTGCGCCGGGCACCCTCAGAATATGTGCGAGAACACGTCCGGTTCACCACGCAGCCGCTCGAAGACGCCGACACCGTAGAGTTTCGCCAGTATCTGGGCATGATGGATTTGGGCGACAATCTGATGTTTTCGACGGACTACCCACACTGGAGCTACGACTCCCCGGCGTATGCGATCAAGCGCTTCCCACGTGACCAACGGGAGCGGATCATGCGCGGCAACGCGACGGCGCTGTATGGGCTGCCCTCGACGGTCAAAGCGCTGCCCGGAGAACGGCTCGGCGCTGCCTATGGCACTGAGCCGGAAGGCGAGCCGACGTGACTCAAACGAATCTCGCTCGGCCACAAGGCCTTGGCCGCATCGACCCCGCGCTCAGAGACGCCGCCGCCGCGCTGGGAGTTGTCGAATTCAGCGCCGAGACGTTGAGCGGCGAGCGGGAGCATGCCAACCGGGTCGCCGCCGAGCGGGCTGCGGCAATCGAGGCCGCCGGCCTGGGTGGGGTGAGCGTCGAATCGGGTGACATTGCCGGTCCGACCGCCACACGGCTGGGGTTGCGGCTGTATCGCGGTGGTGGCGGGTCGACCGCGCCGGTTGTGATCTATGCCCACGGCGGCGGATTCGTCACCGGCAACCTCGATACCGATCACGGGCACTGTGTGGAGTTGGCCCGCGCGGCCGAGTGCGTGGTGGTGTCGGTCGACTATCGACTGGCGCCGGAGCATCCGTGCCCGGCGGCCCTCGACGATGTCGAGTCCGGACTGCGTTATGTGGTCGACAACTGCGCCGAGTTCGGCGTCGATGCGCGTCGGATGGCGCTGATGGGGCGCGACGCCGGTGCGGCGCTGGTGGCCGGCTTGGCTCAGCGCATGTTCGACGAGGAAGGTCCCCCGATCCTGGTGCAGATTTTGCATCAGCCGATGCTTGACTCCGATACCACGCCGTCGCGGCGGGAGTTTCAGCGCACACCGGGTCTCACCGGTCCGGCGGTATCGCGGGCCTGGGGCCATTACCTGGGCCACACGACGGCGAATCGTCAGCATGTGCCTGCGCACCGGGCGAACCTGGAAGGATTGCCGCCGACGTTCATCAGCTGCTCGGAGATTGATCCATGCCGTGACGAAGCGATTGATTACGCGAACCGACTGCTGCACGCCTATGTTCACACCGAATTGCACGTCTTCGCGGCGACATTCCACGATTTCGACGCCGTGGTCGCCGATTGGGCGGTCTCCCAAGAGAACCGGGCTTTGCACGCTCAGACGCTGCGGCGGGCCTTCGCTACCTGAACCGGACGGACTCGATCTAGACGGGGTTGAATTTGGTGATCAGCCACTTACCGTTGACCTGTGTCACGCTCACCAGCACGCTGCTGGGTTTGATCGTCGGTTCGGGGGTGTCCTTGGTGGTGGTGCTCTGGTCGACGAAAACCAGCACCACGGCCGAACCGGGATGCAGCTCCGACACCGCGGCGCGCATTACCTTGGCGGTGGTCTTCAGGGCTTTCTGCTTGGCCCCCGGAACCACGAATTGCTGCGTGAATTGGTTGTAGTAGTCCAGGAAATCGCCGCCGAGGTGTGTCCTGGCGGCGGCGATGTCCTTGTCGAGCGTGTCGGACGAATACGACAAGAGCGCGACGGTACCGTCGGAGGCCGCGCTGACCGCAGCCCGCGCGACGCTGGCGTCGACCTGCTGATCGGGCCGGTACAGCTTGGCGTACAGCCAGGCTGTGGTGCCGCCGGAGAGCAGAATGAGCACGATCAAAATCACCGGGACGGGCTTGAGATTGATCTTTGTGCGCCATACGTTCCCAGCCCAGCCCCGAGCCGGCTCGGGGGAGTCCGGACCTGATGCTTGGTCGTCCCACTCGTCGGTCTCCGACGTCGCCGGTATCACCGAAGTCGCCGAGTCGTCGAATTCACTTTCAGCGCTGCCCTGCTGACGTCCATGATCGGTCACGGTACGAACTCAACCTTCGCCATCTTGTACTGGCCGTCTTCTTCGGTCATGGTCACCTTCAGCCGCCACTCACGTGGTTCCTCTTTGCCGTTCCCGCCATTGGTGACGCGCGATGTTGCCGACACGAGCACCAAAGCGGTGTTGCCGTCCATGGATTCGACGGCCGTAGCGGTGACCGTCCCTTCGGTGACGACTTTCGACTGCTCGACAACCTTGGTGAAATCGGCTGCCCGCTGCTGGAATTCGTCCTTGAATTCGCCCGTGGAGCTGTCGATCACCCGCTGGACGTCCTCCTTGGCTTTCCGAAAGTCCAGGGAAATCATATTGATGATGCCCTTTTTGGCTCCGGCGGCGAACGCCTCGGCGCGTGTGTGACGCTGTGTGGTCTGGTGGTGCTGCCACACCATGATCCCGCTGAGCGCGGCGAAGCCGCAGATGATGACCACCGCGGCGGCCTTGGCAACCCCGGCCAGCACTACCCGCAACCACCGCCAGGATCGGCCACGCGTCCCGATTGCCCCGGCGGCGTCTTGGTCTTCGAACTGCTCGCCGGCCTCCTCTTCGCCCTCATAGTCCAGGGCGTCTTCGTCGTCCGCTGTGACGAATTCGTCGTAGTCGACGTACTCGTACTCGGTGTCGCCGTACTCGGCATCCTCTTCCCCGGCATCGGCTTGTGCGGCCCATGCTCGCACTTCGGGTTGCGAGTTCGGCACTTCCGAGTGTGGTTCGGTTGCGTCAGCCATTGCGGTTACAGCCCGTGACCATCATTATCGACTGAACTCCGGTATCTCTTACGGTATCGCCCATTGCTAACATCAGAGTCGCCACCGAACTCCGCTCCAACGAGGACCGATCAAGCGGATGATCAGCCACCCGAACTTTTCCCCCTGCGTCCTTCGCAGCGGCGAAGGATGGCCCAGGAAGGCCCGGCCGGCGTCATGACCGCTGTCGACTCTCCCGAAAACATACTCTTTGCCTCCACCACCCACGCGTTTCTGCAAAAAGAAGCCTCACTGCGCCATGTCCGGGATCTGCATGCCGCCGGTGTCTCCTTTGACCCGCTGTGGTGGCAGCGGGCCGCCGAGCTGGGGTGGACGGCGCTGCTGGTTCCCGAGGAATTAGGCGGCGGCAGCATCTCGGGCAACGGTGTCGCGGATCTGGCCATGGTTGCCGAGCAACTTGGCAGGACGGTGGCACCCGGGCCGTTGTATCCGGTCAGCACGGTCCTTGCCGGGCTGGCCGATTGCGCCGATCGGCATGCGCACGCCGGCGTGATCGCGTCGTTGATGACCGGTGAGACGGTGGCCTCCTGGGCAGTCGCCGAACCGGGCCGGGGTTGGTCACCGCTGCAGCCGACCGTCACGGCCACACCCGTCGACTCCGGCTACCGCATCCAGGGAGCCAAGGACCGCGTGGAAGCCGGAGCCCAAAGTGCGCTGCTGCTGGTGGTGGCGCGGTGTGGCGGTGACATCCGTCAGTTCCTGGTGCCCACGGATGCGCCGGGAGTGCGGATTGTGCCGCAACAGTCGCTGGATCTGGTCAAGCAGTACGCGAGGGTGGATTTCGACGACGTCCTGGTGGCCGAATCGGCGACCGTCGGTACCGCCACCGAGACGGCCGAGCTGATCGACCGGCAAAGTCAGATCGCTCAAGTCCTGCAGTGCGCCGAGGTGGTGGGCATCCTGCAAACGGTTTTCGACTTCACCGTGCAGTGGGCGCTGGAGCGGCACACGTTCGGGCGTCCGCTGGCGTCGTACCAAGCGCTCAAACACAAGTTCGCCGATATGAAGATGTGGCTGGAAGCCTGCCGCGCCACCACGGCCGCCGCGGTGGCGGCGGTCGGTGCCCGTTCGCCGGCAGCGGGCCGGTCGGCCAGTATCGCCAAGTCCTACGTCGGCGAAATGGCGGGACAGATCGTCCAGGGTTGCGTGCAGATGCACGGCGGCATCGGCATCACCTGGGAGCATGACCTGCACCTGTATCTGCGGCGAGTTACGTTGTACCGAGCCATGTTCGGCACGCCGGAGGACCACAACCGCCGGATCTACGAGCTGGAAGCTCAAGCGGAGAAGACTCGATGACGCCCGCAGCATCCGTTGCGCAATTCGCCGTCCGCGCCCGGGCGTGGCTGGCCGCCAACATGCCACCCATCGATCCGCTGTCGCCGCCCGCGGCGCCGCGCGATGACGGACGCTCCTGGCAGCGGGCCAAAGAACTGCAAAAGCGGCTCTACGAAGGAGGATTCGCCGGCATCTGCTTCCCCCGCGAGTACGGCGGCCAGGGCCTACCCTACGAATACCAACGGGCCTTCGACGAGGAATCCCTGCGCTATGAGATGCCGCTGATCCTCAACACCCCGACGTTCACCATCTGCTGCGCCACGCTGCTCGACACCGGCAGCGAGGAGCAGAAGAAGACGCACATCGGCGCGGCGCTGCGCGGCGACGAGGTGCTGGTGCAGCTGCTCTCCGAGCCCAGCGGCGGATCAGATCTGGCGGGTGTGCTGACCCGCGCCGAGCGCGACGGTGACAGTTGGGTGATCAACGGCGCCAAGACCTGGAGCACCAGCGCGTTCGCCGCCGACTACGGACTGTGTCTGGCCCGCACCAACTGGGATGTGCCCAAGCATGAGGGGCTGACCATGTTCCTGGTGCCCATCGATCACCCGGGAATCACCTTGCGCCGGATCACCCAGGTGAACGGCTCGTCGGAGTTCTGCGAGGAGTTCCTCGATGGGGTCGACGTCGGCGCGGACGCGGTAGTCGGCGAGGTCAACAACGGCTGGGCCGTGGCATCACGACAGCTTTACCACGAACGCCGCGCGGTCGGCATGGGCTCGGAATTCGCCAGTGGCGGTGGCAGCGAAGGCGGTCACACGACCCCGGTCGACTACGCTGAACTCGCGCGGCAGGCCGGGCAGGCCGACAGCGACTGGGTGCGTGAGATGGCCGGCCGCGCGCTGGTGCATCGCGCGGTGGCCGAACAGCTGATCGAGCACGTATATCGCAGCGTCCGGGACGGCACGCTGCCCCCTGCCGCTGGAACGCTGATCAGACTGTTCCACGCCGAGACGGTGATGTGTGAGATGGACACCGGGCTGGCGATCGCCGGAGCGCCCGGGGTGGTGGGGCAACCGGGTGAAGGCCTACAGGCCGGGCTGCGTTACCTCGCCCGGCAGTCGGTGGCCATTGGTGGCGGAACAACCGAGATGGCGCGCAACGTTATTGGCGAGCGGGTGCTGAACTTCCCCCGGGAATACGCCGCCGACCGCGGTGTGCCGTTCAATCAAGTGCGGCACGGCCAGTCGCGTTGAGCCTTTTCTTGCTCTGCCAGTGTAGCCCTGTCGCGGCGACCAGTCCCACGAGAATCAGTACGCCCCAGACAAGTTCGTTGGTGTCCAGGTGGTGTTGGGTGCCCAGCAATGCTCCGATCGCAGCATTGCCGGCAAGGATTCCCACCCCGATGATGGTGTTGTAGAAGCCATAGTGCGTCGCGACCAGCCTGTCGTCGGACAGCGACATCACGATGTGCATCTCGAAGGGAAACACCGCCGCGGAGGCGACGGCCAGCATGGCGGCCGACATCAACAACGCTGCCACGGCGGCTCGGGTGCCCAACCGATGCGCGTCGGGGACGGCGGCCAGCGGTGCAAACGAGGCCGCCATCAGCAGCACTCCGACAACCACACTGCGCTCCGGTCGCCATCGTGCCGACAGCCAGCGGGTGATGCGCAACTGGCCGACAACCGCAACTAGACCTGATATCCCGAAAAGCGCTGCCACCAATTGCGATTGGGAGTATGGCGCGACGGCCGAGGCCTGCTCGGGCAGCATGAGATAGATCTGGGAGGACAGCAGATACGAGCCGAGCATGGCAGCGGCGAACCCCAAGAACGATCTATTGGCTGCAACTGTCCGCCAGTTGGCGAGGATCGAGGTCTGCTGCGGCACGTCCGGGGCCGGCTCGGCTGAGCTGTGCCGGGGTAGCGTCACCAGTTGTGCCATCGCGAGGATTGCGAAGATCGCGGTGGCGGCCAGCACGCTCATCCGAAAGTCCGATGCCACCAGTGACAGTCCGACCAGGGGCCCCAGGAAGATTCCCGCCCGGTTGAACATGTTCAAAATGGCGAACGCTTCGATTCGGCGGTCGCTGGCCTCGGTGGCCAGATAGGCGCGCAACGCCGGGTTGAACAGTGCGCCGGCGAAACCCGTTGCCGCCGAGGCGACCAGTACGGTCGGCAGTGACTGGGCGACCGCCAACAACCCGAAAGCGCCAGTACGAAGCAGACAACCGGCCATGATCAACGGTTTGTAGCCGAACCGATCGGCGAGAGTCCCGCCGAAGAAGAACATGCCCTGCTGACTGAAGTTACGCACGCCCAGAACCAGACCGACGGCCCACGCTGCCAGCCCGAGGGTTCCGGCCAGGTAACCGGACAAGTACGGCATCAGCATGTAAAAGCCTATGCTGGCACCGAATTGGTTGATCATGAGCATGCGGCTCGGGCGGTTGAAACTGCGAAACTGAGCCCAGAATTCGGTCACGGCACTATCCGATGTACTGCAGTTGCGGAAGGACGTTGAGCCGCAGCTGGTCTCGTACAACTGTGCTGCCGTCCTGTTGGGTGGGCTTCGCGGCCCCGGGAATCCCGCCGACGAGGCTGCCCAGCCCGCTTGCAACGGTCGGCTGTTGGGAAACCGAGTTGACAGCCGGCCGGGCGTCGACGCTGGTGCCGGCGAGTGCTTGCGGAGCGTGGCTCGGCGCCGCCGTCGCGCTGACCAGCATGCGTGGCACCGATAGCCCGCCGACCCTGGCCGCCTCACCGGCGCGCGCTGATACCGCACCAGCGGTCTTCACTGCGTCGCCTGCAGCCGCTGCGGTACCCGCGGCGGCGGCTTCAATGGGTGCCATCCCGGTGGTCATGCTGGCAGGCATGGTGAGGTAGCGAAGCGCGCTTGGCACGAAGCACAGCAGTGACAACAGCGCGATGACGTTGGAAGTGATGTCCAGCGATTGCAGTGTCACGACCGCCGCATGCACCATCTTCCGTGTCTCTGCGCCGGCCAGCGCGGCTGCGTGGCTGACGGATGCGGCCTGGGACGCCAGCCCGGAGGGTTTGGTGGTTTGGGGTGGCGGCGCGAATGGGGTCAGCGTGGTCGCGGCAGCCGACGCTGCAGCGTACGCGTACATGGCAGCAGCGTCTTTGGCCCACATCTCGCTGTAATGCGCTTCTGCGGCCGCGATCGCCGGACCGTTTTGACCCAAGATGTTCGTCGCGACCAACGCTGCCAACTGCATGCGGTTGGCAGCGATCACCGGCGGCGGCACAGTGGCCGCGAACGCCGCCTCGTAATGCGACGCTGCGGCCCTGGCGTGGGTGGCCGTCAGCTCGGCGTGGGCGCCGGTCGCGCTCAACCAAGCCACATTCTGCGCGGCCGCCGACGCCATCGATGTCGCCGCGGAACTCTGCCAAGTGGCGGTCAATCCCATAATCGCCGAGCGGTGCGCGTCGGCGGCCGCATACAATTCGGCGGCCAACTCGGCCCATGCGGCCGCGGCGGCCAGCATCGGTCCCGCGCCGACACCGCAGTACATCCGCCCCGAATTCGCTTCGGGCGGCAAAGCTCCGAAATCCATTACCAATCCTCGGCTTTCAGCGGGCTGCCGTTGCGTTGGCAGTCTCGGCCGCCGCATACGAGCGGGCACTGGCCTGCAGGGCCGCTACGAAATCCTGGTGTATGGCCATGGCTTGAGCACTGACCTGCTGGTAGCGCTCACCGTGAATCCCGAACCGCCGGGCGACCAGCGCCGACACCTCGTCGGCGGCTGCGGGGATCACCGCGGTGGTCACGGCAGCCGCTGTCGCGTTTCGCGACGCCACGGCCGAGCCCGCAGTGGCCAAGGCGGCAGCGGCTGTGGTGAACGCTTCAGGTTCTGTGACGACGTACGTCATGTGTCTTCCTCTCACGGCAAGATGACGATCCGGCCAAAATTTGATAGCGGTATTGTACGCATGTAAACTATTGACAAAGCAAGTGTGAGCTCAGTTACTATCTGTATGTGAACCGAACTGATGAGGGTGACTCGCGAGCCGGTGTTCGTCTCAGCGAGCTGGATCCCAAGCAGGAACAAGCCTGGGAGCTGTGTATTCATTCAGCGGCGCTACTGCAGCGCACGCTCGATTCCGAGCTGCGTGCCCAGTGCGACATGAGCCTGCTGACCTTGGACACCCTGGTGCAGTTGTCCCGTGCGCCCGGCCAGGCGCTGTATATGAAGGATCTGGCCGCCGCTCTGGTCTACAGTGCCAGCGGTATCACCCGGATTGTCGACAATCTGGAACGATCCGGTCATGTCGCGCGCAATCCGGATCCGGCCAATCGCCGGGCTACCCGGGTCCAGCTGACCCAGCGAGGACTCGGTGAGCTGCAATCAGCGTGGCAGTTTCATGCCCGGGGCGTCGACCGTTGGTTCGCCAGACACGTCAACCCGCGTCAGGCGAATGTTCTCGTCGAGGTGTTCGGCGCGGTGACCGCGGATTTGGAACGGCTGCGGTAGATACCCCGTCAATCTTCGGCGAAGACGTTCTCGGTGTTTCCGCTGACCACCGGTATCTGGACCAGCGACAAGACGTGATGCGCCGGGGTGCCCGGCGCAGCCACCAGCACGCAGTCGCCGCCCTTTTTACGTGCCCGGTCCCGAGCGGCGACCAGGGCGGCGACACCTGCCGATCCAAGATGGGTGACCGCACCGAGGTCGATCGTCAAAGACGCTAGCCCCGAACGGCTTTCGACGGCGATCTGACTGTCCAGGGTGGTCGCGCTGCCGGCGTCGACATCGCCGCGCACGACGATGCGGCCGGGCTCGGCGATCCACGAGACGAACTCGGTGTCGATCGCCGGTTGGTAGGCGGTGCGGCTGACCACTGCGTCAGTGACGAACTGCGCCGGCCGGGACAGCCGATGGATGATGGTGGCGGTGGTCCCGCCGGCATCATGGCTGACATGGGATTCGCTGACCAGGGCCTCGGCCATCGCGAGTCCACGGCCGCGGCCCTTTTCGCCTTCGCGGTGATCCTTCCAGGTGCCTCGGTCGATCACGGATGCCCGCAGTTTGCCGTCGCCGTCGAGCGTCGCCTCGACCACGAGACCGTCGGGAACCTCTGTGCCGTAACCGTGTTCGACCGCATTCTCGACGAATTCGGAGATCGCGTGTACGACATCGGAGATGTCGGTGGAGTCGGCGCCGATCTGCGATAGCCATTCCCGCAGCCAGGCGCGGATCTGGCGCGCGGCGTGGATGGTCGCATCGGCCGTGATGCATAGCGGTGGCGCCGGGATCCGCCGTTGTGCCGCAAGCAATGTGACGTCGTCGTTGTAGCCGGTGGATCGAAGCAGCAATTCGAGCGTTTCTGAACACAGGCGATCGATGGGCCGGGCCGGCGCATCGATGACGAAGCCGCCGCCGCTGGCGATGGTCGCAGCCAGTTCGGCGAATTCTGCCGTACTAGCCCCCAACTGCCGGCCCGGGCGTTCCACCAAACCGTCGGTGTACAGCATGATGGTGTCGTCGATGCCGAGCATCTCGGTACGCACCGGGAACCCGGTTCCGCTGCCGAGCGGGCCCGCGCCCGACGGTTCCAGGTAGCGGGACTTCGCATCGGCGGTCACCAGCAACGGCGGTGGGTGACCGGCGGTGCAGTACTGAAATTGTCCCGTGGCCAGCTCCAGCGAGCCGACGCAGATCGTCGCCGACCTCGAGCCGGGCACCTGATCGTGGAATGAATCCACCGCCTGCAAGGCCTCGACGATGGTGTGGCCTGCCCAGATCTGCATTCGCAGCGCCGTGCGCAACTGCGACATCACCGCCGCGGCTTCCACCCCATGGCCCACCACATCTCCGACGATCAGCACCAGCCGATCCCCCAGGGCCACCGTGTCGAACCAGTCTCCACCGGCCGCGGTGTCGCGTGCAGCGACGAGATATTGGGCGGTCAGGTCGGCGCCGGAAACCACGGGCACCGACGGGGCAAGCAGCGCCTGCTGCATCACAATGGCCGAGTCACGGACGTGGCGATACCGCTCGGACAGTTCCTCTACCTGCGCTTCGGCGGCTTGGCGTTCCCGCACCCTGCTGGTGACGTCGTCGAAGACCAGCTGCACGCCCTCAATTGATCCGTCAGCCCGGCGCCGTGGCGTGACGACAAAGTCGAAGAACCGCTCCTCGATTCCGGAGCCGTCGAAGTCGGCCTGCAGCCGCCACTCGGATCCGGACTGTGGGTCGCCGGTCTGATACACCCGGTCGAACATGTGGTAAATCTGCTGCCCTTCGAGTTCGGGATAAACCTCCCGGGCGAGCTGTCCCACTCCGACGAATGTCGGGCTGAGGGCGCGATACGCGGCGTTGGCGGCGACGAAGCGGTGGTCCGGCCCCTCGAGCCCGACCAGCATTGCGGGCACATTCTCGAAGACCCGGCGAACGTCTTCTGCTGCGCCGACCTTCCTGTCCCAGTCCATGTCGGGCGCCATGTGGCTGTCCCTCCTACGGACGATTGATCAACAAGGCGGGCACGTTGACGGGTCGTGGCAACGGCCAACAATCAGATTAGCAATGTCTCGCACCAGGTCGCGGCACCAAAAGTTCACTCGAGTCAAGTGGCATTTGTGTTGAGTACCCGGTCGGCGGTCTCAGGCAGCACCTGGCGATACTTCTCGGACAGTTGGGTCAGGAGCACAAATGCCGCCGGGGCGTCGATGTTGAACCGCTCCATCAACACCCCGGTCGCTTGTGAGATCAAGTCACGGTCAACCAGTGGTTCGCGGCGTACCTGGTTACGGCGGTCTGCTTCGATCGCCATGGCCGCGTGCGCCGCGAACGTCAAGGAAATCTCCTCGGTTTCCTCGTCGAACGCATTCGGTTGCTCGGCATAGAGATTCAGCACCGCTCCGCCGTCGGAGTGCCCGAACAACTGGATTGACAGCATCGAGCGCACCGAGGTCTGTGATAGCACTTCTTGGGTGAACACCGGCCAACGGGTCTCGCTGTTGACGTCATCGACCCGCCAGATGCGTTGCTCCTTGGGCACTTCGAAGCATGGACCCTGGAGATATCGCTGAGCGATATTGTCGATGACGAGGGAATCAACGTCGCTGGCGGCGACCGAGCGGATGACACCGCGATGGGTGATCCACGTGATTCCAGCATGGCTTACGGCCGGGATATGTACCGCTGCAGCGACGGTAATCCACTTCAACCGTTTGGTCGTGGTCATGTCTTTGACGTAGCTGCTCAGCAATTCCGCTGCGGCTTGATCGATGTCTTCGCCCGGCCGGTTCACCGCGTCCTCAGTGACTGCGGGTGCGAAACCTCGGCGGTCGGTCCACCAGCGGGGGCGTCAGCCATGACCGTGACCACCAGCCCGTCCTCGTCGCGTATTCACGATTGTCGGGTACCCGAACTGCTCGGCGGCTACCCCTCGATTCGCTCTGCTGGCCTGTGCCCTCCGGACACGGTTTGGTGGTCCTGGCGATCGGGTAAGCCGGTACCACGCGCGATCACCAGACAGCCCACGCGCACCTGAGCCCAACTGAGCCCAACTGAGGAGGACGAGCATGTCCGGAGCCGCTCTGAAATCACCGACCGATGTGATCGACTTCCTGGTCGACCAGCATGAGCAGATCAAGTCGCTATTCGCGAAGACTTTGTCCAACTCCGGCGAGCAACGCGAAGAGGCGTTCCTTGAGCTGCGTCGCTTGCTAGCGGTGCATGAAACCGCCGAGGAGGAAATCGTTCATCCGCGGGCCAAGCGCGAGATTGCAGAAGGGGCGACGATAGTCAGCAAGCGGCTGCAGGAAGGGCACGAAGCCAAGACCGTGCTCAGCGAGCTGGAGAAGCTCGACGTCGACAGCGCCGAGTTCACCAGCAAACTCACCAAGCTTCGCGATGCCGTCGTCGACCACGCCGAGCATGAAGAATCCGAGGAGTTCGCCAAGCTGGGCGACGAACTGAGCAGCGACGAGCTCGAACGGATGGGCCGCGCCGCCAAGTTTGCCGAGGCGACCGCACCTACCAGGCCCCACGCCGGGGTGGAGTCCCAGATCGCCAACCTGATGGTCGGACCGTTCGTGGCAATGCTGGACCGCGCACGCGACGCTATCGTCGGGAAAGGCTGACTCGGCGTCCTGATTACGCGCTGACCGGTTTGGTTGCCGGTGCTTCGACCTTCATCACTTCCATCATGTTGCCGCCCATGATCTTTGCGACATCTTCCTGGTCGAAACCGGCAAGTTCGTCGACGAACGAAATCGGGTCCTTCAGGCCTTCGGGGTGCGGCCAGTCGGAACCGAAGACCACCCGGTTGGTGCCCACCATCTTCACGATTTCGGAGAACCGGTCCTCCCAGAACGGGCTGACGTAGATGCACCGGTTGAACGCCTCGATCGGGTCTTCGCCGAATGCGTTCGGCATCTTCTTGTAGACGCCCTTGAGTCCTTTGAACAGGTGCGGCACCCAGTCCGCGCCGTTCTCGATGGACAGGATGCGCAGCTCCGGATTGCGCGACAGCGCGCCATGGCAGACCAGCGCACCCATGGCATCCTCGATCGGACGATGTCCCATTGCCAGGCTCCGGAAGGCGGTCGGCTTGAACGGCAGGAACTCGTCGCCGGGTTCCCACACGTTCATGAATTCCGAATAGCCGCTGTCCGATGCGTGCATCGAAACCGGGATCTCGGCGCGGATGCAGGCTTGCCAGAAGGGGTCGAACTCCTCGAACCCGAACGAGCGGCTGCCGCGGTAGCCGGGTACCGGGGCCGGGCGGACCAGCACCGTACGAGCGCCACGCTCCAGGCACCACTCGAGCTCTTCGAGCGCCCGATCCACGATGGGCAGGGTGATCACCGGGGTGGCGAAGATGCGGTCCCGGTAGTTGAACGACCAGGTCTCGTACATCCACTGGTTGAGTGCGTGGATGACGTCGTGGGTCATCTCCGGGTCGTCCTTCATTCGCTCCTCGACCAGGCTGGCCAGGGTGGGAAACATCAGCGCGTAGTCGATACCCAGCTCGTCCATGACTTCCAGCCGGGGGCCCGGTTCCCGGAAGGCCGGGATCGCCTTCATCGGCTCACCCAGCACCTCGCGGTAGCTCTTGCCTCCGCTGCCGTGTCGGAAGTACTCCTCCTGGGCGCCCGGGCGGGCCACCACTTCGAACGTCGGGTTGGGGATGTATTCGCTGATATGGCCGCGTACCACGATCTTGGTGCGCCCGCGGATCTGCACGTAGTCGATCACGTGCTTGCGCTTGTCGGGCAGGAACTTGGTCAACGCCTCCTGCGGCTCGTACATGTGGTTGTCGGCGTCGAACACCGGAAAGGGAAGCTCGCGAGACGGCATGGCGATCTCCTTGTAGAAGTCTCGATTCTCAGCACCTGGTAATGACGTTACCACCTCGCGCAAGGGTTCCGCTAACCGCTGTCGGGGGTGTCTTTGCGGTCGATGACGGCGAAATTCACCGTTGCCGTTGCCGCGAGTTCGCTATCGCTGTCCCCGAAGATGTCGACCTGCATGACCAGGGATCGCCGGCCGGCCCGCAGCACCCGCGGCACCGCGAGCGCGGAGCCCTGCCTGATGGGGCGCAGGTAGCGGATGAAGAGGTCGGCTGTCGTCATAGCGGTGCCCGGCTGCAGGTACTCCAAGCCGAGCTGTCCTCCGGCCACGTCGGCGAGCGTGGCGATCAAGCCACCCTGCAGCGCTCCCGAGGTGTTGACCACCTGCGGACTGACCGGCATCGTCATCGCGAAGGCGTCGTCGTGGGCGGTGGCTGGGCGCATCCCGATCTGGGCGAACAGTTCGGCCAGTGAGGACACCGGCTGATCGTCGACATCCCGAATGCCCAGGGCGCGGCTGCAGAACTCGTACAGTTGGCCGGCGTCGATGGGCGTTCCGTTCAATTCTGTTCCCAGCCAATGCAATCGGAGCGCACCCAGCACCGTCTGCATGATGATGGCAGCCGCGGCCCCGACGTCGAGTCCGGGGTTGAACACTCCTTCGGTGATGCCTTGCCCGACGATATCGCGCAGCAGTCGATGCAGGGGCGATAGCACCCGCGCGTATTCACGGGGCCGGTTCTCGGCCAGGTACTGGTTGTAGAGGCTCAGCGCCCGGTTGAGGCTGTCCTGGGTAGTGGACTCCGGTCGCGCGCTGATGCGGTCGATGACCAGCTTCAGGGCCGCGGTGCTGTCGAGCCCGGCGGTTTCGGTGCGCCAGAGCTGTGCCGTCTGCGCCATGGTCCTGTCGAACAGGGCCAGCAGTAGTTCGTCCTTGCTGCCGAAATGCTGGTAAAACGCCCGCAACGAGGTCTTGGAGCGCGCGACGACTTCCTGCACGGTGAAGTCGGTACGCCCGGTCTCGCCCAGAATTTCGACCGCCGTCTTGATGAAGCGATCGGCGCGCGTTACTTCGGCCACGGGCGTTCTCCTCTTCCGGCGCCACAAGACAGGGCGCTTCGAGAATGAGGTTACCGCGGTTTGCGGTGATTCCCGCGAAGCTCAGAACGGGGGAGGCTCATCTGGTGGCGCGGGGCCGCTTTGGGTGGGATGGTCGGGTGAGGTGGTGCGGGAGTTGCGGTTGCGTCGGCGTTAGCCGGCGATGCGCTGGGCTCGCTCTTGGGCGCGGGTGCGGCCATGTATGGGCATCATGGCGGTTTTGTCGGTGCAGTGGTTCGGTGGTGGTGTGGTGTGCTCGGGAAGCTCGCCGGTGGTGGGTGTGCACAAACTTGGGAATAGCAGGGCGCTGCCGGGGGTGGTGACATGGGTGCGCCCAGCCGGGAAGTCAAGATCAAAGTTCCGTCGGGCAACTGCTCTTCGCGCCATCCCAAAAAGGTCTTGACCAAATGGTGTCACTGACTGGCTAGATAACCCACTTAGTCAGGAGAGGACCATCATCATGCCCGCGACCACACCCACCAACCCCTACCCAGACGTCGCTCTGCCGCCCGGTGTCAGCATCGACGTCGAAGAAACGTCACTCATCCTGTGGGGGCACGACACGGGCGACGAACTGAACCCCAACCAGGCCCGCCAGCTCGCGGCAGCGCTTGTCGCGGTCGCTGACAAGTTGGACGGTGCGCGATGACCACAACCCCCACCAACCCGTTCCCCAATGTCCCCCTGCCTCCTGGCGCCGTGTATGCCGCCTTATGGGAAGATGCCGCCACTGACCGGCCCTGGCGGGTCGTCAACTCCGCGACCCGCGGCGTCGAAGGTAAATCCGATATTCAGGTGTGGGTGGCCGCCGTCCAATACGCCGACGGCAGCCTTGACCAGAACGACGCGATCGACCGCGCATCGGTGTGGATTGACGCCTGCCAGGAGGCTCTAAGCGCCCGGCAAGCCCGCGAGCTGGCCGACGCGCTGCTGGCCGCCGCCGACGAGCTGGACGGGTGGGCCAAGCGATGAGCACGGGCGAACCTGACCTGCAAATTCGGTGACGCCAACGAAATTCAAGCACCAGCACCATATTGTTTGTCGGCCCTGACAATATGGTGCTGGGCCAAAGCGTTGCTTGGCCGATCGTGTCGCAATTTATTGCACCCGGCCCACTGCGGGCGTCATCTTCTGCACCGCAGCCAGCCTGGCTCGCGGCTGCGTGCCCTTAGACAGCTTGCCCAACAGCTCAACCAGTCGGGCTGCCGCCGCGGGCTGCTGCGGGATCGCATGTGGGTTGTCCAAGATCCGCGCCATCGCCAACGCGATCGCGGCCAAACCAGGACGCTGACCGGCGATCGGACTGGCATCGATCTCGGCCTGTACGGCATCGACTACCGGCGTGACGACGCCGGTGGAGTCAGATGCTGGGGCGGGTACGGCTTGGAGCTGCTTGGCGCGGTGACCGCGCTGGTACTCGCGGTTGGCCTGCCTACAGACGTCACACCGGCAGCCCCGGCGGTACCGGGATCGTCCGTGATCGGTTGTCGTCACGTGTTACGCAGCCTTTCTTTGCGAAACTAGTCCACCCGTGGCGATCGTGACGGGTTCTGTTTGCTCAAGGGGCGACACCGCCCCCCTATGTCTGCATATCAGCAGTTCAGCGCACTGTCTGGTGGGCAACCACGGTGCCTGCGACCGTGATTGCTTGAAGGTGCGGTCCATTTTGAACCCCGCCTTCAAAGCCGAAGGGGAATGTTGCTAAGTCCCCCTGGCGCGGCGGCTCGACAGGGAAAGGGGACCCTCGCCGCGCCAGGGGAAGACTCGCTAGGCGGTGGTCTGCACCTTCAACACGCGGAACGCATTGTCCACCAAGACGTCTGAGCCGGTGCGGAACCAGGCGAAAAATCCACGCTGGCCGGTCGGTCGGCGGCCAGCGCCGAACACGTGCGGCACCAGCTCTACGGTGCTTCCGACCCGATCAGTAATCAGGAACTGCGACCAATCACCAAGCACCAGCGGGTAGCTGGTGGCGGTTACCGCAGCGTTGACCGTGTCCATGTTCGACACTTCCCACATACGGCGCCCACACAGCCTGTCAGCGGCAAGCTCCGGGAACTTCAACGCACCGGCTGCGGTTTCCGCCTGCCGCAGCACGTTGATCGTGGTCAGGTTCGCGGCGAACGCCGAATTCGCTTGGAAACGCGGCGGTAAAGCCGATTGCAGCGCGTACGGGTCTGCCGACGCGACGGTTTCACTACCTGCCCCGTTGACCGTATACGTCGACGTGCCGGTCAGTGCCGGAATGAACCCGGTCGGCTCGCCGGTACCGGTTCCGCCGACGTAGGCCGCCGCAGTCAACTGTTCGATGGCGTCGAGCATGAGACGGCCGATTTCCGCAACGAACCCGGCGCCGTCGCCTTCGAGCTCGATCGAGAAGGGAACCCAAGCGCTTCCGCGATACGTCGGCACCTCCGGTTGCGCCAACGACGGCGAATCATCGCTGACCTCTTCTGCCTCCGAATACCAATGCGCCACAACGCCATCGGATGAGACACCCCGCCAGGCATCACCGACGGTCTGCGCAATCCGCGCCATCGACCTCAACGGATTCGTGCTGCCTGTGGAGCTGAGCAAGACTGCGGGATCAAGCTGAGCCGGGATCAGGAACCCGCCCGTGACGTCGACGCTGTTCATGGCCCGTTCGGCCTGCACCTGGGCGGCAGTGCGCCAGGCATGTGATTCAGCGGGCGTGAACAGCGAAGCACCGTTGACCGGATCGGCAACCATACGGGCGAACGCCCGGAGGTAGTTCTGGTCACCAGCGATCGCGGCCCAGCGGGAAGTCCAGGACCGGGCCTGCGGGGCACCGGTTGTGATCAGCCGGTCAATCACCTCGGCACCACGGGCTTGCATCAGCCCGTCTTTCACATTCCGGTCCAGCACCCGCATCGCGGCGTCGCGTTCCCGGTTGACGGCCGGGCGGTCCTCGTCATACGGCGACCGCTGCTCGCCGTTGAGGGTGTGCATGCCGTTGGCGCCGCCCTCGGTGCGAAGCGCGCCCGATTGCAGACCGCGGACCAATGCGGTTAAGTCATTGGCGTGCTGACGGTCGCGCTGGCGTTCCTGCTCCCTCAGATTCTGCGCATGTACCGTCAGCGCCCGGACACGCTCGGCATCGGGACCGACAAGGTCACTGCCAGCGTTGTCGAGGATCTGCTGAGCGGCCGCGCGCGCCTGCTCGTATGTCATTGATTCGACATCGGTGTTGGTCATTAGAACTCCAATAGGTCAAGCCTGGCCTGAGCCAGGGAACGGGAAATGACAAGGGATTCCGACCGCGTACCGGCGATGGTCGCGCCGATATACGCGGGTTCGTTGACGACGCTGATCTCGCGCAACGATGCCTCGGTGCGGACTAGCACCTTGCCGGACCAGTGTTCTTTGATCGGTGTGAACCCGATGCTGAAGGCCCCGACGTACCCGCCGCGGACTAGTGTCAGCAGCTCGTCACCGGCCTGGGTTGGCGCGACTTCGAAGCTGGCGTACAGGCCGTCGGGCTGCTCGCGCAGCTCAGTTGCCCGGCCCACCGGCAAGCGCCGGTGGTCGTGGCCGGTCAACAGCCGGATCTTGGAACCACGCTGTTCGATACTGCGAGCGAAGCTGCCGAAAGCGAACTTCTCTAGATACTGGCCGGTGAAGTCGTGAATCTCCGCGACCTCGTCGTAAGGCACGGCCCGGCCGAACAACTCCCGGCCACTACCGGGCTCGAGCTCGGCTGTGCGATAAAGGATTGCGCTCACGGTGTCACCAATCGCCCATGCGGAAGGAATCTCGCGTGGCGGGTGGCCTGTCCGGGTTGGCCATCCTCTGACGGCTCCCGGCGTCGGCGACGTGCCGAGCTGCCACCAATTCTACACTGGTGCAGCGACATTTCGAGCTTATCCAGCCGCAAACGGGTCGTCAACGTCGCCGGAATCGACTGGCAGCGATGCCAACCGGGCTTCGGAGGCCGGCGTCAGGCCGAACTCTTGGGCGAAGCGCAACATCTGCGCCGCGGCCGTGTGCGCGATCGCAGCGGCCGGATTGGCGTGCGTCCGGCCCGATCCCGGGTTGGTCAGCACCAAACCCTCTGCCCGGTATTGCTGTACGGCTTTGACGTACCGCGACCAGGTTTCGCAGTACACGGCCAGGGCGGCCCGGTCCTCTGGTTTCAACAGGTCCAGTCGTTCCAGACCTGGCGCAACGCGTGCCCATTCCGCCCGGCCTTCGTCGTCCAGCCACTCGGGGGCATCCGGTGCTGCCCGGTCGAATTTCGGCGGCACCGGCACTTTCCGGCCGCCGGAGTCACGGCCGGGGCGTGAGCCGTGCAGCAGTTTCAGCGGGGCCGGTGCCGGTATCCGGCCACTACCACGTCCGCCCATGGTCAACCTCCTGATTTCGGATCGGTTTTTCTGACTGCGCACACGAAGAGACACCGCGGCGGACAGGCGGTCCAGGGTGGTCGCGATCGACCAATACCCCCCCCCTGACCTGCGGTTTTGCCGCTCAGCCGATGAGTGCAAGCTGATCACCTCCTGTTGCGGTATCGCCGCAGCCGCGGTTCGAGCCATTCGTTGCGGTCGGCGAACCAGTGGAACCCCATCGTGTCACCAGCCTCGATGGCTTCCAAGGCCTCTCGCTCGCGGTCGAGGATTTCGTCGAGCGTGGACAGCTCAATCAGACGCCAGCGCTCAGCGTCGGTGAGGTCGTCGTCGTCGTCGAAGGTTTCGGGGTGGGTCACGGGCTGTCCTTTCGGGTTTTGAGAACGGTGAAGATGCCCGGTTTTCTTGGGCAGCGGCCTGTGGTGTCGCCTGCGGGTAGCCAGTGCCGGCCGTCGCAGACCGGGCAAACGACCTGAACCAACCTGCGGCCGTCGACAAGGGTGCGGCGTTGGCGGACGGTGGCGCGTTTCATAGCGCCCACCCCTGCGCCCGTAGCCGCAGGAGTTCGGTGTGGCAGGTGTCGCAGCGCGGCCTACCGGCTGAATGGGGGCGCTGCCCGCAATCGGTGCACACGCCACAGCGGTAGCGTTCGGCACGGCGCTCCCGGCCGGCCTGCGCGTGGTCCGTCAAGAGCCACGGGGCGGCGCACTCTTTGCAGCGCCGGTTGCCCGGCTCGGGCGGCTGCTGACAATCAGGGCACCGGCGTGGAAGGTAGGGGCCGGTCACCGGGTGCCGCCGGTGACACTGCGGGTTACCTCGTTGAGGCCGCGGAAGCCTGGGATGGCGCGCCATTGGGCGTCGGTCGGCGGCGGGGCGTCAGCGGCGGTCATGGGGCAACCACGGCGCCTACGACCGTGGTTGCTGAGCCGGTCAGGTGGCAGTGCTCGCAGCTTTCGGGCGGTCGTGGTCATGATGCGGCCTGCTGGCACCACAGGCACGGCTGCGGTGAGTTGGCGCAGACGCAGCCTGGGCGGCGTGGGTCGGGCGCTCGGCCAAGTCGGCACTCGGCGCACAGTCCGCGCTCTATCGAGGCGGGGAGTTCGAGGGCGGTTTGGCAGTCGCTGCACACTGCTTCCCTCGAAGATTCCGTGAAGGTTCTAAGAGTGTGATATTTGGAATCTTCGGAATCTTCGAGGTCAGAGGCGGTGTGGCTACGAAAACCGCTGGAATCTTCGGGTTTTGGGACTAGTGACCATAGCCAGCCGCGTCCCATGCCCGCCTTGCGTGTGGTGACGCGGTCCTTGATTCGGTTGCGCGCCTTGATGAGGTCTTGTTCGGTGAACGTTGGCTGGGCGGCGGCGATGACTTCGGAGCTGGCTACTTCTGCGTTCTCGTCGCCGTGTGAGCTGAGGTAGCTGATGATGAAACGTTGAGCGGGTGTGAGGCCGTCCGTCCCGCAGTCGTCGGTGTGGCCGCCTCGGTGAGCGTCGAGGATTTCGGCGACGGATTTGTCCGAGAGCCCTAGGTGCACATAGCGGCCCGTGTAGGTCGTCCCTTTCGCGGTGTCGACAGCGGCGCCGTCGATGCGGTAGCGGAGGGAGGGCAGATCGTATCGGCCGAGGCTGTTTTTGACTTGGGTGAGGACGCAGTCGCCGGTGTCTGGGTCGCGTTCAAATCCGAATATTGCTCGGGGCACGTTTTTGAAGGCGCCCGCCCCGGTGATCCGGGCGGCCACGTCGGAGCTGCCTTGTTTGGTGAAGTGGGCGAGGCCGATGATGATGGCGCCGGTGCGTTCGGCGATGCCGGCGAGGGGGTCGAGTGCTGCGCGGACGTCGCGTTCGCGGTGGGTGTCGATGCGATCGCTGACCATCGACAGCAGGGGGTCGAGGAGGACCGCGGCGACGTGGTTGTCGACGATGGCCTGTTCGAGGAGGCTGTTGTCGACGGGCAGGCTGAGCGCCATTGTTGCGTCGGCGTCGGTGGTGACGTCGAGTCGACCGATGCGGTTGAGGTCTGCGCCGGCCGCTATGTAGCGCGGGACGATGGTGTGTTTCCAGGAGTCTTCGACTGCGGCGCAGAGGATGTTTCCGGGTTTGCCATACCAGGCGCCGGGGAGTCGGCCGGTGGAGATCCGCGCACCCATTTCGGCGAGCCAGCATGATTTGCCGACTCCTTCTCGTCCTGCTGCGACGGTGAGGGTTCCGGCTGCGATGCGTCCGGAATCTTCGCTCGAAGATTCCGAAGATTCCAAGATTCTGTGTTTTAGATCTTCGGTGGAATCTTCGAGGCCGCCTCGCCAAACCCAAATGACCGGTTCCGGGTCGATTGTGTTTGCCCAGGTTATCCGTGGGCGCCGGGCGGGGTGTGATGTCGGGTCGGGTTTTTCGGCCGCTTTTCGTTTGCTGACTGGTTCGTTGATGCGGTCGACGTGTTGGACGTTTTGCCGCGCGTCGGTGGCCGGTGCCGTCACGTCCACCAGCTCGTCGAGCCCATACCCCGCGGCGATATGGTCAGCGGCATCCTTGCCGGCGGCGGCTTCGACGATACGTATCGAGCTGGCGATGCCCTGTAGCAGCCCAGCAACCTGCTCGGCGTGCTTACGGCCCGGCTCATCCTTGTCGGCGATGATGATTGCGGTCTTGCCGCGCAACGGTTCCCAGTCGAACTTGCCGGCCTTGCCCGCGCCCATCGCTGGGCAGGTGGCCGCGCCGCCGACCGATTCGATTGCGAGCACATCCTTTTCGCCTTCGGCGACGAAAACAGTTGTGGCGTCACCAAAATCCACGCGGAACAGGCTGTTGCCGTCCGTTTTTCCAGACTGGGGAAAGCTTTTGTCGGGCTTGCGATGTACGGCGCGGCCATCGGGGTAGCGGTAGTCCGCTTTCGCAGAGTAGACTCCGCGCATTCCGGCGTCATCGAACAGGTCGCACGGGGCCATACCCAAAGCGGCCAGCACGGCCTTGTAGTCACACCCTGCATGGCACTTGATCACGACACCCTTGCCGTCGCGGCGCGGGCCGATCGACAAGGACGGCTGGTCGTCCTCGTGGGCCGGGCACTGAGCCTTGTTGCCGCGCGCGTTGATTTTGGCGCCGCGGTCGCGCAGCGCACCCAGGATGCGGTCGTGGGCGATCATGAGGCCCGCTCCCGCGGTCGGCGCATCATCCGGTCGAGGCCGCCGAATCCTTTTGGGAACCGCGCGGTGTGCGTCGGGCAGAAACCGCGCCAGGGGCACCCCTTCGTGGTGCAGCGGACACGCCGGTCGCCTGGCAAGACGCGGGAGCCGCGGTGCAGTGTGTGTGCCGCTGCCGACGTGTCGGTGGTAGGCTTGGGGGTAGCTGCTGATATGGCCGTCCTGGTGCCGCCGGGGCGGCCTATCTCATTAGGCGGCATGGTCACCGCCGCCCAGCTCGGCCAGGCGGTCAGCCACGGCGGCCTGACGGCCTTCCGGTTCGCTGTTCCGACTACTCGATGCAGTCAACTCGGCGCGGGCCGGCTCAAGCAGCACACGCAGTTGGGCGACTTGCTCAGGTGTGAACGGCGGGGCTTGCGCCACAACCTTTTTGATGGTTTCGGCTAGCCGGTCGGCGTATAGGTCACGGCGTAGCTCTTGCAGTTCCGGATGTCCGGCGGGTAGATCCTGGGAGCGGCGCGCGAGCTTCCCGCGCGTTTGCCGCCATGTGGTTTTGGTAGACAACGCTTCTCACCTCGTGAAATGAGGGACTGAGCCGCCTGGTCCCCGTTGGGGAGACGACTCTGAGAAGCTGGCGCGGTTTGCGCGGCTACGGGATACGGAGCCCGCTCGTTGACAGTCACTCTAGCACTACTAGCGCGCGTAGCTCCGTAATTGCTCGACAGTGAGTGTCGCGGCGTTCTGATCTTCTGTCAGCACCGCGCCTGATTCGTCCACTAGGCTGAGCGTCAGGGCAAGGCGTTCCAACATCGGAGCCACCTTGTCGAGCCGCAGAGGTAGACCATTTGGCATGGGTAGGTAACGGCGGTCATTGTCGCCGTGTAGCAACGGACTTGGTTCCATGCGCCCGTCGAGCGCAGGCGTGTCAAGGTCTTGCGCCAGCCGCTTCTCGCTGACCGGCCTGCCGTGGGCGGCCCACGGTTCGGTGTAGTCGTGTTGGCCGGCCTTGAAGTAGCTGCGCTTGCCGAGATAGGCAACCGTGCGGCCTCGGCTGTCAACCACTTTGATTCGTATCGACTTGGTTCTCATCGTTGCCACTCGATCGTGATGCGGTCGGGGTTGAACGGCACTCGGCCGTGTTTACCCACCGGCATGACTGTCGCGGTCAGCATCGTGTTCACGATGGCGCGTTGACGGTCGACGTCCATGCGGGTGAACGCGGCGTACACGCGCTCGGTGCCGAGTGGGATATCCGCGAATACCAGTTTTGCTGACGCGCTTGCCATTCGGGACTCAACTTCGCTGAGCTTGGCCTGTATCCGCTGTGTTGCCGTGCGAACCTGTGAGGCGGTCAGGTCGCCGTCGGCGAACGCAACCGCTAGTTCGTCAATGCGCGACCGCAGCGTGTTGGCTTCGCCGGTGAGTCGGTCCAGGTTGGGCGCATCGCGGTCAATCAATAGTTGCTTGGCGTCGGGTTGCGCGAGCCGTTCGGCGACGACGCCGCGAATGTATTCGTCGGTCTCGGGCTTGGAGATGGCCACCCCCAAGCACTTCCAGCAGCGATACCGTTCCTGTCCGCGCGGACCCTGATAGCCGCCGATGCGCCCCCCGTCGTCGCATTTACCGCAGCGCAGCACACCGGTCAAGAAATGCCTGCGCACCGTCTTGGGGCCGGGCTTGCGAGCCGGGTCGTTGAGAACGGCTTGCGTGGCACGCCAGGTCGATTCGTCCACCAGCGGCGGCCAGCTCCCCTGCCCCACGATGACATCGTTGTGGGCGCGCAATCCGGCGTTGCGCGGCTTACGCATGAACAGACCCAGCGTGCTCGCGGTCCAGGGCTTCCCATTGCGGCCGTAGAAGCCCTGGGCGTTCCATTCCCGCGCCAGCCCAGACAGCGAACCACCGCCCAGAATCGTCTCGTACGCCTTGCGCACCAGCTCAGACTCCACCGGGTGCGGTTGGTGGTCATCGGTATAGCCGAAGGCTGATTTCCACTTCGGTAGGCCACGCTCGGCCATCTGCTTGGCCGCGGCCCGCTGACGGGCTGCCTTGTGCTCGCCCTCGTGGGCGGCTACGGAGCCTTTTAGTCGAGCGGTGAGCCGTCCCTGCGCCGTCGACAGGTCCACCTCCCCCGAGACGGTCGCCAGCTTGACGTTCATGCTGTCGGCCAGCGGCATGAACGTCTCCAACTCAATGGGCCGGCGGTGCAGACGGTCCAAGTCCCACGCGACGACGGCCTGAACGTGGCCGGCGGCCATATCCGTGAGTAGCTGCTGATAGGCAGGCCGCGGCTTCTTGGCGTTAGTCGCACTGCGGTCGTTGTCGACGTATTCACGCAGGTCAGTCCACCCCTTGCGCTCGGCCAGGGCACGGCATTCGGCGCGTTGGCGATCAATCGCCGCTTCGTCGCCGGTCCGGTCGAACGACTGTCTGAGATACAGCGCGGTAGCCATAAACCACTATTGTAGGTCATCTAGCCAACAGGTAATGAGTTCGGCAGTAGCACTTGAGATTTGACGCAAATCCGTAGCTACCCCCCACAGGTTGGGCATTAACGCTCACCGGTTCCACTCCACTAGCTTCATTCGCACGTCGACACCTGGTCCGAGCTTCTGCTTGAGACCCTGCATGAAACCCCACTGACGCACCGCCTGGTCAGCCAAACGCCGACATAGCCGCTCCACTGCGTCGACCGGCTGGTTTTCGTAGTCGATATCACCGCGCGCATCCAACGTGTCTGTCGCGGAAGCGGCCGGTACCTCGTTCTCTAGCAGCAGCACCGCGAGCTGACGCTTGTCCACCAGCACCACCCATACCAGCCCGGCCGCGCTCCCAATGCCCGGTACGCGCCCGGTGCCGGCAACAGTTGGTGTCAAGCGATTACCGGTATATCGGCCATGTCTCTAAACCTCGATCCACGGATGGATTGGGTTCGTTTCGGGTGTCGAGATGAGGAAAGTGCCTTTTGACCTGGGATGATTGGAGTTTCCAGACAACAATCGTCCAGCTCAAGAAAGGCACTTTCGGTGAGAGTGTGTCACAGGTTCGCGCCCTCGTCGGCGGTGTTCGATGATGACAATCTCGTGTCGTGTGCTGGTTTGGTGCCGGTGATGA
>NZ_UPHT01000129.1 GCF_900566085.1 Mycobacterium attenuatum | reverse complement strand
CGTGATCGCCGTGCCGCGGCGACGTGGAAGCCGGTCGGTGGCCGCGGCACGGCGATCACGGTGGGGCCGGACAGGTCGACGAGGGGGGACGGGGCGACGGCGGCCATCGGCGTGATGGCGGTGCGCGCCGACGGCGTCCTTCCGTGGGATGTGGGTGCCGCGCCGCTGACCGCTCCGGCGAACACCAGGGGGGTGATCATGGCTAGGCCGAATGCCGGTGACTTGGTCAGGCGCAGCGCCCGCTGGCGTACCGAATCCCACAAGCGGATGGCGCCTTCAGTAACGGCCGGGTGAGCACCCCAGCGGCCCCCTATGCGCACCTCGACCGTCCTCAATTATGCGAGCCGTCGAATAACTATGCTTCTTAGCTTCGTGAACTAGATCACCATACATAACTCTTGTGACGGGAGTGGCGCAATGGCGGAGTTGGTTCTCACAGCGATTTCCTTGCCCGGCGCTCCGTCCCGTCAGTTGCCCGGGCCGGATCGGTGTCCGCTCCGGGCAACTGTAGATCGGCCATCAGGGTACGCAAGCTTTCCAGTTCGTGCCGCAGGTAGTCTCGCGTCGGGACCTCGCCGATGGCCAACCGAAGGGCAGCCAGCTCGCGCGCAAGGTATTCGGTGTCGGCCTTGGTCTGTGCGGCGCGCCGCCGGTCCTCTTCCAAGGCAACACGGTCTCGGTTTTCCTGGCGATTCTGGGCCAGCAGAATCAGCGGCGCCGCATAGGCCGCCTGGGTGGAAAAGGCCAGATTGAGCAGGATGAACGGGTAGGGATCCCAGCGCCAGTGGGCGGCGAAGAGGTTCACCGCGATCCAGGTCAGCACCATAAGGGTTTGCAGCAGCAGGTAGCGGCCGGTGCCGAAGAATCTGGCGATGCGTTCAGTGATCTGCCCGACGGTCTCGGGATCGAGCCGAGGCGCGAACCTGCGCGAGGTCCGGGGGGTGTACAGCCGCCGCGGCGCTGGGGGCTTGCTCACGGGGTTCCTCCAAATTTGGCGGGTCGGCCGGCGGGATCGAGTTGCTGGACGTCCACGCGCCAGTCATGGGGCAGTAGATGATCGAGCAGGTCGTCGACAGTCACCGCGCCCAATAGATGGCTCTGATCATCGACCACCGGGCCGCACACCAGGTTGTAGGCGGCGAAATAACGCGTTACCGCGGCCAGCGCCGTATCCGGCGTCAGGGTCAGCAGATCGGTGTCGACGATCCCGCCCACCAGCTCGGCCGGCGGCTCGCGAAGTAGTCGCTGCAGTTGCACGCAACCCAGATAGTGGCCGGTCGGGGTGGCCGTCGGCGGACGTGCCACGAAGACCATGGACGACAGCGCCGGCGTCAGGTCGGGATCGCGGACGCGGGCCAGCGCTTCGGCTACCGAGGTGTCGGGAGTGAGAACCACCGGGTTGGAGGTCATTAGCCCGCCGGCGGTATCGGGAGAGTGCGTCAGCAGCCGTCGCACCGAGTTGGAGTCGTCGGGATCCATTCGGGTCAGCAATGTCTCGGCGTCGGTCGGATTCAGCACCCCCAGCAGGTCGGCGGCGTCGTCGGGTTCCATCTCCTCGAGCACATCGGCAGCGCGGTCGGTGCCCAGTTGGGACAGCACGTCGGCCTGATCGGATTCGGGCAGCTCCTGCAGAATGTCAGCCAGCCGTTCGTTGTCCAGCGCCCGGAACACCTCGTAGCGGCGTTTGGATGGGAGCCCGCGGATGGCGTCGGCGACGTCGACCGGGCGCCGTCCTTCGAACTGGTCCAGCAGTTGCGCCACGGCCTGACCCGGCATGGCCAACGCCGACGGGGTCAGTCCGCGCACGTATTGCCAGTCCACGATGTGTACCGGTCCGCGCCGTCCCAGCCGTCGGTGGCTGCGGACGGCCACTCTGGTCACCATCCAGTCGCGGGTTCGGGTTTGCTCGATGCCCAGGTCGGTCACCACCACGTCGGCGTTGGCGAGTTCCGGCAGCGCGGGATCACTGACCTTGACCGGTGTGTCGAGTACCTGGCCGATCGCCAGGACCTCGCCCGGCCGCTGCTCGAAGTGGCGCAAGGACACGTTGCCGCTGGACAGCGTCACCGCATCCGGCTCGATGGCGGCGACTCGCAGAATCGGGATGAAGATGCTGCGGCGGGTGGCCAAATCGACCACCAGTCCCAGTACACGTGGTTGCTGGCGGATAATGCTGATGCTGATCACGACGTCGCGGACCCGGCCGAAGGATTCGCCGAGCGGGCCCAGCACCATCATTCGTGACAGCCGTGCCACATACACCCTGTTGACCGTGCCCATGACTGAGAGCGTAGGCAGCCCGATCGCGGTAGCTAACGGGTGCTTTCCAATCCTTAATGCGAGGGCAGGCTGAAGATAACGACGATCAGATAGACCAGCAGCGTCGCAATGGCGATGACGATGCCGGCAACCGCCAGCCCGTAGCCGTCTTCCCGGGTCTGCTTGATCTGGTTGAGCGCAATCGTTCCCACCACGATCGACACGATCGAGCCAATGCAGCAGAACACGCCCACAAACGACGACACCAGCGAGACGATCGCCATGGTGTTGGTGCCCGGCATCGCTGGGCCCAACGCGGAGTACGGGGAGTACGAGCCACCCATGTAGTCCGCCGGCGGGTACGAAGGCGGGTAATTGCCGCCCGGGTAGGAGGGCGGTGGGTACCCCGGTGGGGATCCGCCGTACGGCGATGCCACCGGTGCGGGGTATGAGCCGGGGTGGCCTGCCGGCGGCGCTGGGTACGGCGAATATCCCGGCGGCGCATAGCTTTCCGGCGGAATCGGTCCCGCATATCCCGGATAGTCCGGATATCCCGCACCCGACGGATACGCCGCCGGAGAACCGAACGGCGGGTACGCGGGCGGGTATGCGGCGGGCGGCGCCGATGTTTCGGGGGCTGCCCACGGCGCACCGGAAATAGGAGAACCGGGCCGCTCCGAGCCCTGCTCAGCGGCAGCGGGAGGTGACGCCGTGCCGTCGTGGGCACCGTCGTCGGAAGAGCCGCCGGAAGCTGTCATGGTGACCAACCTAGTCGACCGGGCGGAATCGACGCCCGCCTGCGATCACCCCGGGAGGCGAGTGACACCGCGTGCGAGCAGACCGGTTCGCGCTCGTCCCGATAATGCGCGGACGTCCCGAAGGTGAAACGATGACGAGGGCACGCAGGGCAACCGGAGGGCGCAGGAGTTCAGAGGAGAATGAGAAGCGATGACTAGCCCATTCCAGCCGGGACAGGTTCCCGGTGCTACACCGCCTACGGGGGCTGCCGGTCGACGCGCGGTGCCCGGATTGCCCACCCCGCCCAAAGGCTGGCCGGTCGGGTCCTACCCGACATACGCCGAGGCGCAGCGCGCCGTCGATTACTTGTCGGAGCAGGAATTTCCGGTTCAGCAGGTGACCATCGTCGGGGTCGACCTCATGCAGGTGGAACGGGTGACGGGCAGGCTGACCTGGCCAAAAGTGCTCGGTGGCGGCGTGCTCAGCGGCGCTTGGCTGGGCTTGTTCATCGGTTTGGTGCTCGGCTTCTTCAGTCCCAACCCGTGGGCCGCGCTGGTCACCGGTTTGGTTGCCGGGGTTTTCTTCGGGTTGATCACATCCGCGGTGCCTTACGCGATGGCTCGCGGCACGCGGGATTTCAGCTCCACCATGCAATTGGTGGCGGGCCGCTACGACGTTCTGTGCGATCCCCAAAACGCCGAGAAGGCACGCGATCTGCTGGCGCGTTTGGCCATCTGACACCGGTGCCGAAGGCGAACGTGTGGCGGCGGCTGTCCGCGGCCGCGGTGGGGGCGCTGACGGTCGCGTCGGCGGTCTCGGCCTGCACGTCGCGCAGCCACGGATTGGTTCTCAGCTTCTACACCCCGGCTACCGACGGGGCAACGTTCACCGCCGTCGCGCAACGCTGCACCCAGCAAGCCGGGGGCCGATACGTCATCGAGCACGTGAGCCTGCCTCGCTCACCCGACCAGCAGCGGCTGCAATTGGCCCGGCGGCTCACCGGAAATGACCACACCCTGGACGTGATGGCGATGGACGTCGTCTGGACAGCCGAGTTCGCCGAAGCCGGATGGACGCTGCCGTTGTCGGCGGACCCCGCCGGACTGACCGAGTTCGACGCCACGTCCGACACGCTGCCGGGTCCGGTCAGAACCGCGATGTGGAAGCACCGGCTCTACGCCGCACCCGTCACGACCAATACCCAATTACTCTGGTATCGGCCGGATTTGGTCCCGCAACCGCCGGCGGACTGGAATGGCATGCTGGCGGCGGCGGCCGGCTTGCGTGCCGCTGGTCAACCGAGCTGGATCGCGGCGCAGGCCAATCAGGGCGAAGGTCTGGTGGTGTGGTTCAACACCGTGCTGGCCAGTGTCGGTGGTCAGGTGCTCGACGAGGACGGCAAACGGGTCACCCTGACCGACACCCCCGCTCATCGGGCCGCCACCGTCGCCGCGCTGCGGATCCTGCAATCGGTGGCCACCGCACCTGGAGCCGACCCGTCGATCAGCCGCGCGGAGGAGGGAACGGCTCGCCTGGCGTTCGAACAGGGCAAGGCCGCCTTGGAGGTCAACTGGCCATACGTGTTCGCCTCAATGGTGGAGAACGCCGTCAAGGGTGGGGTGCCTTTTCTGGCGCTCAACCGCCTTCCCGAGCTCGCCGGAACCGTCAACAGCGTCGGCGCCTTCGTGCCCAGCGACGAACAGTTCCGCATCGCCTATCAGGCCAGCACAAAGGTGCTCGGCTTCGCCCCCTATCCCGGGGTCGTGCCGGGCCGACCGGCCAAGGTGACCATCGGTGGGCTGAATCTGGCCGTGGCCAGCACGACCCGCCATAAAGCCGAAGCGTTCGAAGTGGTCCGATGCCTGCGCAACCTGGCGAACCAGAAATACATCTCAATCCAGGGCGGCCTGCCCGCGGTGCGGGCCTCGCTGTATTCAGACCCCCAGTTCCAGGCGAAGTATCCGATGTACGAGATCATCCGGCAGCAGCTCACCGACGCCGCCGTGCGTCCCGCGACGCCGGCCTACCAGGCGGTGTCGCTGCGGTTGGCGGCCGCACTGAGTCCGGTCACCGAGATCGATCCGGAACGCACCGCCGATGAGATCACCGCGCAGGTGCAGAAGGCCATCGACGGCAAGGGCCTGCTGCCATGACGGCAAGATCGGCGCGCTCGGAGAACCGCCGAGCCGAGCAGCGACTGGCGTTCACCTTGGTGGCCCCGGCGGCGCTGTTAATGCTGGCGGTGACCGGCTACCCGATCGGTTATGCGGTGTGGCTCAGCCTGCAGCGCAACAACCTGGCTGCTCCCAACGACACCGCGTTCATCGGATTGGACAACTACCGAACCATTCTGACCGACCGGTATTGGTGGACGGCGCTGGCGGTGACGCTGGCGATCACGGTGGTATCGGTGACGTTGGAGTTCGTGTTGGGCCTGGCGCTGGCGCTGGTGATGCACCGCACCATGATCGGCCGCGGGCTGGTGCGCACCGCGGTGCTGATCCCCTACGGCATCGTCACGGTGGTCGCGTCGTACAGCTGGTACTACGCCTGGACGCCGGGCGCCGGATACCTGGCCAACCTGCTGCCGCAGGGTAGTGCGCCGCTGACCCACCAGGTGTCCTCCCTGGGCGTGGTCGTGGTCGCCGAGGTGTGGAAGACGACACCGTTCATGTCGCTGCTGTTGCTGGCGGGGCTGGCGCTGGTGCCCGAGGACCTGTTGCGGGCCGCGCAGATTGACGGGGCCGGCGCTTGGCGCCGGCTGACGAAGGTCACCCTGCCGATCATCAAGCCGGCGGTTGTCGTGGCACTGCTGTTTCGGACTCTCGATGCTTTTCGCATCTTCGACAACATCTATGTGCTGACCGGTGGTGAGAACGATACCGAGTCGGTGTCAATCCTGGGCTACGACAACCTGTTCAAGGGGTTCAACGTTGGTATCGGCTCGGCGATCAGCGTGTTGATCTTCTGTTGCGTGGGCATCATCGCGCTTGTTTTCATCAAGCTGCTCGGCGCTGCAGCTCCAGGGACTCCAGGGAGTGATGTCGATGGCCGCTGAGTCGTTGAGCGCCCGTCGCACCGTGGCCTGGGTAGTCATTGACGTGTTGGTCGGGGCGTACGCGGTGCTTCCGGTGCTGTGGATTTTCAGCTTGTCGCTCAAACCAACGTCAAGTGTCAAGGACGGCAAGCTAATTCCGGCGTCGGTGACCCTAGACAATTATCGCGGCGTATTCCGGGGCGAGTTCTTCAGCTCGGCGCTGATCAACTCCATCGGAATCGGGGTGACCACCACCGTGATTGCGGTGCTGCTCGGTGCGATGGCTGCCTATGCCGTGGCCCGGCTGGAGTTTCCAGGCAAGCGGGCGCTGATCGGCGCGACGCTGCTGATCACCATGTTCCCGGCAATCTCGTTAGTGACACCGCTGTTCAATATCGAACGCGCTGTCGGACTGTTCGACACCTGGCCGGGGCTGATCCTGCCGTACATCACTTTCGCTCTGCCACTTGCCATCTACACGCTGTCGGCCTTCTTCCGGGAGGTCCCGTGGGAGCTGGAGAAAGCGGCCAAGATGGACGGTGCGACGCCGGGGCAGGCCTTCCGCAAGGTGATCGCGCCGCTGGCGGCTCCGGGGCTGGTGACGGCCGCGATCCTGGTGTTCATTTTCGCCTGGAACGACCTGTTGCTCGCGCTGTCGCTGACCGCTACCAAGGCGGCGATCACCGCGCCGGTGGCAATTGCGAACTTCACCGGCAGTTCCCAATTCGAGGAGCCGACAGGTTCGATTGCGGCCGGCGCTATGGTGATCACGGTTCCGATCATCGTCTTCGTTCTCGTCTTCCAACGACGGATTGTCGCCGGCTTGACTTCCGGGGCTGTGAAGGGATAGCGCAATGGCCGAGATTGTGCTCGAGCACGTCAGCAAGAGTTATCCCCACGGCGCAATGGCGGTCGACGACCTGAGCCTCACTATCGCCGACGGCGAATTTCTGATTCTTGTCGGGCCGTCCGGGTGCGGCAAGACCACCACACTGAACATGATTGCCGGACTTGAGGATATCTCCTCGGGAGAACTGCGCATCGATGGTCAACGGGTCAATGAGAAGGCGCCCAAAGACCGCGATATCGCCATGGTGTTCCAGTCGTATGCGCTCTATCCGCATATGACCGTGCGGCAGAATATCGCGTTCCCGTTGACCCTGGCAAAGATGAAAAAGGCCGACATCGCGCAGAAGGTTTCCGAGACGGCCAAAATCCTTGACCTGACCGAGCTTCTGGATCGCAAGCCGTCGCAGTTGTCGGGCGGGCAGCGCCAGCGGGTCGCGATGGGCCGGGCGATTGTGCGTCATCCCAAGGCATTCCTGATGGACGAGCCGCTGTCGAACCTGGACGCCAAACTGCGGGTCCAAATGCGGGGCGAGATCGCCCGGCTGCAGAAGAGGCTGGGCACCACCACCGTCTACGTCACACATGACCAGACCGAAGCCATGACGCTCGGTGATCGGGTGGTGGTGATGCACGGCGGCGTGGCGCAGCAGATCGGCACGCCGACTGAGCTTTACGAGCACCCGGCCAATGTGTTTGTGGCAGGCTTCATTGGCTCACCGACAATGAATTTCTTTCCCGCGACTCTGACGTCGACGGGCCTGACCTTGCCCTTCGGTGAGGTGGCATTGGCGCCGGAGGTGCAAGAGCTGATCGCCACGCACCCCGAACCCGAGCACGTCATCGCCGGCGTGCGGCCCGAGCACATTCAGGACGCGGCACTCATCGATGCCTATCAACGCATCAAGGCACTGACTTTTCAGGTCAGCGTCGACCTGGTCGAAGCGTTGGGCGCCGACAAGTACGTCTACTTCACCACCTCGGCCCCGGCGGTGCAGTCGGCGCAGTTGGATGAGCTGGAGGCTCAGGGCGAAGTACGCGAAAACCAGTTCGCGGCAAGGGTTTCCGCGGAATCCAAGGCGGTAATCGGACAGTCGATCGAGTTGGCTTTCGACACCAGCAAGCTGGTCGTCTTCGATGCCGGCTCCGGGGTCAACGTGACTATTCCCGTTGCTCGGTGATTTTCGGCGGAGCTGTCTGCGGTTGGCGTCGAGTGTGCGTCTGTGGCGTCCAACGTGTATCCAGGGCGGCGGAATCGCGAGAATGCCCGCCGTTGGCTCACGCTCGGCGCCGTCGGCTCACGCTCGGCGCCGTCAGAGCCACTTGCGGTTGCGGAAACTGAGGTAAAGGAACAGGCAGACGAGGACCATGCTGCTGATCACCGCCGGGTAACCCCACCTGGAGTCCAGCTCGGGCATGAAGTGGAAGTTCATACCGTAGATGCCCGCAATCATGGTCGGCACCGCGATGATGCCCGCCCAGGCCGAGATCTTGCGCATGTCCATGTTCTGTTGCATGCCGACCCGGGCCAGCGCGGCCTGTATCAGGGAGTTGAGCATGTCGTCGTAACTGGCGATCTGCTCGGCGGCTTCGGTTTGGTGATCGGCGACGTCGCGCAGGTAGCGCCGGACCTCTTTGGAGATCAGGTCCTTGTTCTCGGTCTGCATCCGCTGGAACGCAGCCGAAAGCGGATTGACGCAGCGGCGCAGCTCGAGCACCTCGCGCTTGAGCAGGTAGATCGGTTCGACGTCCAGCTTGCTGCCGGGTGCGAAGGCTACTTCCTCAATGTTGTCGATGTCGGTTTCGATCAGCGACGTGACTGCCAGGTAATGGTCGACGACGTAGTCGGCGATGGCGTGCATCACCGCATACGGTCCCAGCCGCAGGTGTTGGGGATCGGCGTCCATCCGCTTGCGCACATCCGACAGTCCGCCGTGTTCCCCATGCCGGACCGTGATGACGAAGTCATCGCCGACGAAGATCATGATCTCGCCGGTTTCGACGATCTCGCGGGCGAGCACCACCGAGTCGTGTGGTACGTAGTTGACGGTCTTCAGCACGAGGACCAGCGTCTCGTCGTAGCGCTCCAGTTTGGGCCGCTGGTGGGCGTGCACGGCGTCCTCGACGGCCAGCGGGTGCAGCCCGAAAACGTCTGCGACGTCTTGCATCTGGTGATGGTTGGGCTCGTGCAGCCCGATCCACACGAACGCCTGTTCGCCTTCGAGTTCCCGCTCGCGCACCTCGCGGACGGCATCGGTGTAGGCGTATTTGCCTGGCATCCGCCGGCCGTCGACGTACACGCCGCAGTCCACCAGCGCCTGCGTTGGGGAACTGGGCGTGGGATGGACGTGCTGCGGCCGCGATCGCGCGACCGTCCGCAGCGATTCGGGCAGCGCGTCAAATCCTTGAAACATCCTCAGCCTCCGATCGCAGCGCAGGTCTGACCGGGCGGTGGTCCATGCTACGCCGTTTAACCACGTCAACGCGGCAGGAGCGGTGCCGGCGCGGGTCCATAGATTGCGGACAGGGCCGGTGCGCTAGTTTCGACCCGATACCCGAACCTCCGCAAGCCTGTGAACCTCTGTTACGCAGACATCTCCCAACAAGGAGCGAACCGACGTGAGCGCAAGTCCCCTCAAGGTCGCCGTCACCGGTGCTGCCGGCCAGATCGGCTACAGCCTGTTGTTCCGCCTGGCCAGCGGCTCGCTGCTGGGTCCCGACCGCCCGATCGAGTTGCGGCTGCTGGAGATCGAGCCGGCGCTCAAGGCGCTCGAGGGTGTGGTGATGGAACTCGACGACTGCGCGTTTCCGCTGCTGGCCGGCGTCGAAATCGGCGCAGCCGCCACCAAGATCTTCGACGGCGTGAACCTGGCCCTGCTCGTCGGCGCCCGCCCGCGCACCAAGGGTATGGAGCGCGGTGACCTACTCGAGGCCAACGGCGCAATTTTCACCGCTCAGGGCAAGGCGCTTAACGAGGTTGCCGCCGCGGACGTCCGCGTCGGCGTGACCGGCAACCCGGCCAACACCAACGCGCTGATCGCGATGAGCAATGCCCCCGACATTCCGCGCGAGCGCTTTACCGCGCTGACCCGTCTAGACCACAACCGGGCGATCTCGCAGCTGGCCAAGAAGACCGGCGTGAAGGTCACCGACATCAAGAAGATGACGATCTGGGGCAACCACTCGGCCACCCAGTATCCCGACGTCTTCCACGCTGAGATCAGCGGCAAGAACGCGGCCGAGGTGGTGGGCGATCAGTCCTGGATCGAGAACGACTTCATTCCGACCGTCGCCAAACGCGGCGCAGCTGTCATCGAAGCGCGCGGTGCCTCCTCGGCCGCCTCGGCCGCCTCGGCGACGATCGATGCCGCCCGAGACTGGCTACTGGGCACGCCCGCGGACGACTGGGTATCGATGGCGGTCCTCTCCGACGGTTCCTACGGTGTCCCGGAGGGGTTGATCTCGTCGTTCCCGGTGACCACCAAGGACGGTAATTGGACGATCGTTCAGGGCTTGGAGATCGACGAGTTCTCCCGCGGCCGCATCGATAAGTCGACGGCTGAGCTGGCCGACGAACGCACCGCGGTCACCGAACTGAAGCTGATCTGAGCGAATTTCCGGCCAGCCGTCCGGTCCTGGTTGTGGCCGGCGGTGCCGGTGTTCCTGCTCCGTCGGTCCGCCGAAAATCGGCGCGGCCCGGGTCGTGCTCGGGTCGTGCTGACACCCGCCCAACTGCCTGTCCAACCGCACGGCCCAGGAACAGCGGCCGGGCCGGGCACAGTACCCTGATGCGGTGCCAAGAATCGTGCCGCCACCGATCGTGATCGGAAATGAGGAGATTTTCGAGGCGCACGCAGCGGGGAAGCTCTCGGTCGCGCTGAAGGCGCCGCTGGACACCCAGCGTGCTCTGTCGATCGCCTATACCCCCGGCGTGGCCCAGGTCAGCCGGGCGATCGCCGCCGATCAGACCTTGGCTGCGCGCTACACCTGGGCGAACCGGCTGGTGGCTGTCGTCAGCGATGGCAGCGCGGTCCTCGGACTCGGCGACATCGGACCCGCGGCCTCGCTGCCGGTGATGGAGGGCAAGTGCGCCCTATTCCAGGCGTATGGCGGGCTGAACGCGATCCCGATCGTGCTGGACACCAAAGATCCCGACGAGATCGTCGAAACCCTGGTGCGGATGCGGCCGACGTTCGGCGCCGTCAACCTCGAGGACATCTCCGCACCACGCTGTTTCGAGATCGAGCGACGGCTCGTCGAGGCGCTTGACTGCCCGGTGATGCATGACGACCAGCACGGCACCGCGATCGTCGTGCTGGCCGCGCTGATGGGTGCCACCAAGTTGCTCGGCCGCGACATGTCCTCGCTGCGGGTGGCGGTGTCGGGCGCGGGGGCCGCGGGTGTCGCGTGCACGAACCTTCTTCTGGCCATGGGTGTTTTGGACATCACGGTGCTCGACTCGCGCGGGATCCTGCACACCGGGCGCGACGACATGAACAGCGTCAAGGTCGAGATGGCGCAACACACCAATCCCGACGGTCGCACCGGCGGCCTGGTAGAGGCGCTCGACGGCGCCGACGTTTTCCTCGGGGTGTCGGCCGGCGTGGTCCCTGAAGAATTGATCGCCACCATGGCGCCCGACGGGATTGTCTTCGCGCTGTCCAACCCGGACCCGGAAATCCATCCCGAGGTTGCGGCCAAGTACGCGGCGGTGGTGGCCACCGGCCGCAGCGACTTTCCCAACCAGATCAACAATGTGCTCGCGTTCCCCGGGATATTCCGCGGCGCGCTGGACGCAGGCGCGCGCCAAATCACCGAGAAGATGATGGTGGCCGCAGCCGAGGCGATCTACTCGGTCGTCAGCGACGACCTGGCCCTCGACCGGATCGTTCCGAGCCCGCTGGACTTGCGCGTCGGGGACGCGGTGGCCAAGGCGGTGGCTCTCGCGGTAGAGCCCTCAGATACCGCGGTGTGAGGATCGGCAGGCTGGCCCCGCTGCTGCTCGCGGCCGTGTTCGCGGTGGCCGGCTGCGTCGGCGGCGCCGGCAATCGCTCGGCGGAATTGGTGGTCGGATCCCGGCCTGACGCCGAATCGACGCTGCTGGCCGACATCTATGTGGCCGCGTTGCGGTCGTATGGTTTTGCCGCGCGGGGCGACACCGCCGCTGACCCGATGACGAACCTGGATTCCGGGGTCTTCGTCGTCGTGCCGGCATACACCGGTCAGGTGTTGCAGAGCTTGCAGCCCGGCGCGTCGGCCCTTTCCGACAAGCCCGTCTACCAAGCGATGATCGCCGCGCTACCCGAGGGCCTGGCCGCCGGCGACTATGCCACCGCCGCCGAAGACAAGCCCGCGCTGGTGGTGACGCCGGCAACTTCGACGGCCTGGGGCGGTAACGAGCTGGACCTGTTGCCGCGTCACTGTGACGGGTTGGTCGTCGGGATGCTCGCCGGTGCTCACCCGCCGGCTGCGGTGGGATCGTGCCGGCTGCCCACGCCGCGTGAATTCGCTGACTACCCAATGATGTTGGCCGCGTTACGTGCCGGGCAGCTGACTGCGGGATGGACAACCACCGCCAATCCCGCGAACCCCGCCGATCTCGTGGTGCTGAACGACGGTAAGGACGCGCTGATTCAGGCCGAGAATGTGGTGCCGCTGTATCGCCGCAACGCTCTGACTGATCGGCAACGGCTGGCCCTCAACGAGGTCGCCGGCGTGCTGGACACCGCCGCCCTGATAGAGATGCGTCGCCAGGTGGCCGGCGGAGCCGACCCGCAGGCGGTGGCTGCCGCGTGGCTGGGCGAGCATCCGCTGGGCCGTTGAGATTTTGCGGTTTTCGGCCTTTCAGGAGAGGTGTCCGACAGGCGAACGCGACGAGCCAACGCGTCCGCTTGAATTGGGTCGCCGTCGGGCGTTGATTCGCACGCTGAACGGCTGAACCGTCCTTTCGTGGTTGGCGTGCGGGTGCGTGGTGGCCGCGGCCGCCCGCTTCCGGCATGTCTAGCCCATGGCTGTCGATCAGAACTGCGAAGGTCTGCGTGAGCCTGTTCGAGCATCCATTAGCAGTACAACCATGACCAGGTACACCGAAGCGCTGCTGGAACTTGACGTATGGGTGGACACGCACGAACACGCCCATCACACGTAGCGCTACACGAGCCGTCTGGTGCCGCCGGGAGCATCCGGCCGGGCAGTGGAGGCTAGGAGCACAGCGCTGCTGTGTGAAACCGCAACGGCACCAACCTCACCGTGCAGACACCCGAGTTCGTCATCGACGTCTACCGCCACTGTGGCGGATCGGGAAGAGAATTGCGCATCCATCCGAAGCGACCGCTAGGCTTGTCGATCCGGCTGGCGCGCTAGCCGCCGGGCACTGCTCGCTCTTGCGCAGCTGCGCACTGGCCAATTCGTCACGGCGCCCTGAATCGCGAAAACGTGTCAAGGGCTAACAGCTGGTTCAAATCAGGGGACAGCCCTATCCGCTAATCGGGGGACAGATCTCACCCGACAATCAGGGGACAGATATTTTACGCTGTGAACTTTAGATTTAGCGCAAGTCGCCTGAGACGCGGGAGATCTACAGCATGACTTAAAGCAGATGTTGGCGTGTAGCTAGCTAGCTTGCTGGTAATGATGCTGGCAACGTCAAGATGAGTTCAATCGCGCTTCCGTATTCCTTTCCAAGACCGTCACCAGAACGAATTCATTTCTGTTCAATGATGAAAGGTTTCACCATGCGTATGAATATGCCGTCCAATGATCCGACATCGCAAGGCCGCATGATGTCGGGGAAACGCGATTCAATTCTACCGGCGCGACGCCCCAGGCAGCGCCGGCGCCAGCGCGCCGCCGGTGTAGCGCTCGGAGCAATTGCACTTACCAGCGGATTGGGCGCTGCCGTGAACGCCATCAGTCCCCCTGGCGGCACCGCTGCCATCGCTAACGGCGCTGACATCAATGTCGGCAGACTCGCAATTACCCTGGCCGCTCATGACGGGTTTAAGCTCAATCCCTGCGCAAATGAACCCGCCGCTGGCGGGAACATCGATAACTCGACCAACGGAACGAATCAAGGCGATACCACCGACCCGAACAACATTGGTGCTCAAGGCGAAAGCACCGGCCCCGCTGGCGGCACCAACGAATTCACGAACAACAACAACAACGATAATTACAACAATAACGACAATAATTACAACTACGACAACAATAACAATAACAATAACAATAACGAAAGGATTGAACAACTAGAAGCGCTTCTCCATTTGAGGCAAGCTCAACTAACCGAAGCCCTCGCTCGTCAACAGGAACACGATGAAATGTTGCGAGCAGGAACAGACCCCGCTCTGCTTCACGACGACGAGTGGTCTCAAGGCGATTCGAGCGAAGGCGACTTGAGCGAAGACGATTCGGATGGCTGAGGCGTTTCGGGGCAACCGGCCCTGCCTAGGCTCGATCTTTCGCATCTGACGTGCTGTCTTGATCGGGTTCGGATTGGCCTTGTCGGGGAGATTCAACTCGGTGAACGCGGTTAGATGTTTTTGGGCCGCGATAATGCCTTCTTCGCAGATGCCCTGATCGTGGTAAACGAAGTGCTCACCGGCAACGGATCCTGTTGCCGTTCAGAGCTTTTCGCCGAAGCAGTGGAACCTGGGAATGCGCGCGAGAAGGCCAGGCCCTACCGTTGCCAAACCAAGGGAAATCGGGCGATTCAGCCGCACCCGCACGACCGGATGGGCCTACCGTCAAGACCACCTGGCCGAAAAGACCGCACTTAGACTTAGGCGAGGCCCGGCTGCATTAATCCAATCACCGCCGATCTCATGAAGGGATCGGCGAGAAGAAGCCATCGAGCGCCTACGCGTTCGCAGCCTGCCCGCGAAGGTCGGCTGGGTCATCGACCCTGCGACCGCCTGAATCCAAGGACCAAGTTGCGTGGTGAGCGTAGGCTCGACGCCGTCGCTGCAGGCTCGATACAGGATCAGCGATGCGGCGCCGGAATCAACTTGCCGAATATCGGCATGAATAGCCGCTGATATCCCGAACCGGTCGCCCGCACCACCAGGTCCAACACCTTGGCATCGGGACCGACGAGCACGCGCGCCTTGTTCTTGCGTACCGCGTCGAGAATGACCTTGGCGGCCTGCTCCGGACTGGTGCGCGCTGCCCGCTTGTCGAACAGCTTGGCCAATTCGGCCGCATCGAGCCCCTCGGCGGCGGTGGCGTTGCGGGCGATCGCGGTTTTGATGCCGCCCGGGTGCACCGTGGTCACCCCGACCGGATGGCCGGCCAGGATCATTTCCTGGCGCAGCGCCTCCGTGAACCCGCGGACGGCGAACTTCGCCGCGTTGTAGGCCGCTTGTCCGGCACAGGAGAACAATCCGAACACGCTGGAGATATTGATGACGTGGCCGTCCCCGGACGCGATCAGATACGGCAGAAACGCCTTGGTGCCGTTGAGCACACCTCCGAAATCGACGTCCATCACCCGGTCGATGTCCTTGAATTCGCAGACCTCGATGTCGCCGGTGTGGCCGATGCCGGCGTTGTTGTAGATCTGGTTCACCTTGCCGAAGTGTTCGTTGACGGCGCCGGCGTAGGCCAGAACGGCCTCGCGTTCGGTGACGTCGAGCCGGTCCGCCTTGACGGGGGCGCCGATCGCCTTGAGCATTTCCTCGGTCTGCGCCAGCCCGTCGCTGTCGACGTCGCTGATCGCCAGGCTGGCGCCGGAGCGGCCCAGTTCGAGGGCCAGCGCCCGTCCGATGCCCGATCCCGCGCCCGTCACCACGGCGACTTTTCCGGCGAACCCCTGCATTGAGCACCCTCCCTCTGTCGTCTTTCCTCGAGGTTAACCGGTACCGCAGGTAACTGGTAATGGCGGGTGGCTGAGCCGCAGAGGCGGCGAAGGCCCGGGCGCTCACCGTTGTGGATCAAAGCCGGCCGCGGTGCGCCTGGGAGGGAGTGCGATTCACCTTCTCGTTGCGATGCGTGGGTGCCTACTGGTGTAGGAGGTTCGCGGTGTCGCATGTGGCGGCGGCCGCGGACGCTGCTCGTCTTCACCAGCGTGCACTGAGCGCGATGGCCATCGGCGTGTCGTCGAACTGTGTACACGCTCGCGGCAACGGCTTCGACTTCAAGGGTTTTGCGGCCCACATTGGTGGTGAGCTTGCGGACCATTCGCTGGTCGGTGGCGTCCCGCACGCGGGGGGACCTCGCCGCGCGTCGTTGCGCGGCGCATCGTCGTCGAGCGCGAGGCTCGACTACCCGAACGCCGTGTCGAGGATCTCCTGCTGCTCGACGGCATGCACCTTCGACGAGCCCGACGACGGCGCCGACATGGCCCGTCGGGAAATCCGCTTGAGCCCGGTTAGCTTGTCGGGCAACAGCTCTGGCAGCTCGAGGCCGAATCGCGGCCACGCACCCTGGTTGGCCGGCTCCTCCTGGACCCAGAAGAATTCGGTGGCGTTGGCGTATCGGTCCAGCGTCTCGTTGAGCCGACGCTTGGGCAGCGGAGCCAGCTGCTCGATCCGAACGATCGCGATGTCGTCACGGCCGTCCTTGGCCTTGCGCGCGGCCAGCTCGTAGTAGACCTTGCCGCTGGTCAGCAGGATCCTCGCAACCTTGCTGCGGTCACCGATGCCGTCTTCGTAGGTCGGCTCTTCTAACACCGAACGGAACTTGATCTCGGTGAAGTCCTTGATGTCGCTGACCGCCGCCTTGTTGCGCAGCATCGACTTGGGCGTGAACACGATCAGCGGGCGCATGATCCCGTCGAGCGCGTGGCGGCGCAACAGGTGGAAGTAGTTCGACGGGGTTGACGGCACCGCGATCGTCATCGACCCCTCGGCCCACAGCTGCAGGAAGCGCTCGATGCGCCCGGAGGTGTGGTCAGGCCCCTGCCCCTCGTGTCCGTGCGGCAGCAGCAGCACCACGTTGGACAACTGGCCCCACTTGGCCTCACCGGAGCTGATGAACTCGTCGATGATCGACTGTGCGCCGTTGACGAAGTCACCGAACTGCGCCTCCCACAGCACCAGGGCGTCGGGGTTGCCCACGGTGTAGCCGTATTCGAAGCCGACGGCGGCGTACTCCGACAATGGCGAGTCGTACACCAGGAACTTGCCGCCGGTGGGAGTGCCGTCCTTGGTGGTGGCCAGCAGCTGCAGCGGCGTGAACTCCGCACCGGTATTGCGGTCGATGATCACCGAGTGCCGCTGCGAGAACGTGCCGCGGCGGGTGTCCTGCCCGGAAAAGCGCACCAACTTGCCCTCGGCCACCAGTGACCCCAGCGCCAGCAGTTCGGCGAAGGCCCAGTCGATCTTGCCCTCGTAGGCCATTTCCCGACGCTTTTCCAGCACCGGTTGGACGCGCGGGTGCGGGGTGAATCCGTCGGGCAATGCCAGGAACGCGTCGCCGATGCGGGCCAGCAGCGCCTTGTCCACCGCGGTGGCCAGGCCCCGCGGAACCTGCTGCTCGGACTCCACCGACATGCTGGGCTGCACGGCGTGCTTCTCCAGCTCGCGGACCTCGTTGAACACCCGCTCCAGCTGACCCTGGTAATCGCGCAGCGCGTCCTCGGCTTCCTTGAGCGAGATGTCGCCGCGGCCGATCAAGGCTTCGGTGTAGCTCTTGCGGGCGCCGCGCTTGGTGTCGACAACGTCGTACATGAAGGGGTTGGTCATCGACGGGTCGTCGCCCTCGTTGTGCCCGCGGCGCCGGTAGCACAGCATGTCGATGACGACGTCCTTGTGGAATTCCTGGCGGAAGTCCACAGCCAGCCGCGCCACCCACTCGCAAGCCTCCGGGTCGTCGCCGTTGACGTGAAAGATCGGCGCGCCGATCATCTTGGCCACGTCGGTGCAGTACTCGCTGGACCGCGAATACTCCGGCGCGGTGGTGAAACCGATCTGGTTGTTGACGATGATGTGGATGGTTCCGCCGACCCGGTAGCCGGGCAGATTCGTCAGGTTCAACGTCTCGGCCACCACACCCTGGCCGGCGAAGGCGGCGTCACCGTGCAGCATCATCGGCACCACGGAGAAGCGTTGTTCGCCGTCGGAATCCAGCAGATCCTGCTTGGCCCGGACCAGGCCCTCCAGCACCGGGTCGACGGCCTCCAGGTGCGACGGGTTGGCGGTCAGAGAGACCTGAATATCGTTGTCGCCGAACATCTGCAGGTACACGCCGGTGGCGCCGAGGTGATATTTGACGTCACCGGAGCCATGCGCTTGCGACGGGTTCAGGTTGCCCTCGAACTCGGTGAAGATCTGCGAGTACGGCTTGCCGACGATGTTGGCCAGCACGTTGAGCCGGCCGCGGTGCGGCATCCCGATGACCACCTCGTCGAGACCGTGCTCGGCGCACTGGTCGATGGCCGCGTCCATCATTGGAATCACGCTTTCGGCGCCTTCCAGCGAGAACCGTTTCTGTCCAACGTATTTGGTCTGCAGGAACGTCTCGAACGCTTCCGCGGCGTTGAGCTTGCTCAAGATGTATTTCTGTTGGGCCACAGTCGGTTTGACGTGTTTAGCTTCAACTCGCTGCTGTAGCCACTGCTGTTGTTCGGGTTCGAGGATGTGGGTGTACTCGACGCCGACGTGGCGGCAGTACGCGTCGCGCAGGATCGACAGCACGTCGCGCAGTTTCATGTAGGGCGATCCGCCGAAGCAGCCGTCGACCTTGAACATCCGGTCGAGGTCCCACAGCGTCAGGCCGTGCGAGCACACATCGAGGTCGGGGTGGCTGCGGAACCGGGTCTTGTCCAGCCGCAGCGGGTCGATGTCGGCCATCAGGTGCCCGCGGTTGCGGTAGGCGGCAATGAGCTCGATGACCCGGGGATTCTTGTCGACGATCGAGTCCGGGTTGTCAGGGCGCCAGCGCACCGGCAGGTAGGGGATGCCCAGCTCGCGGAAGATCTCGTCCCAGAAGTCGTCGGCGAGCAGCATCTGGTGGATGATGCGCAGGAAGTCCCCGGATTCCGCGCCCTGGATGATGCGGTGGTCGTAGGTCGACGTCAGCGTGATCAGTTTGCCGATGCCCAGCTCGGCGATGCGCTCCTGGCTGGCTCCCTGAAATTCGGCCGGGTATTCCATCGCGCCGACGCCGATGATGGCGCCTTGCCCGGCCATCAGCCGGGGCACCGAGTGCACGGTGCCGATGGTGCCCGGGTTGGTCAGCGAAATCGTCACGCCGGCAAAGTCTTCGGCGGTCAGCTTGCCGTCCCGGGCGCGACGCACGATGTCTTCGTACGCGGTGACGAACTGAGCGAATCGCATGGTCTCGCACCGCTTGATGCCGGCCACCACCAGCGAGCGCTTGCCGTCTTTGCCCTGCAGGTCGATCGCCAGGCCCAGATTGGTATGCGCCGGGGTGACGACGTTGGGCTTGCCGTCGACCACGGTGTAATGACGGTTCATGTTGGGGAACTGCTTGACCGCCTGAACCAGCGCATAGCCCAGCAGGTGGGTGAAGGAGATCTTGCCGCCGCGGTTTCGCTTGAGCTGGTTGTTGATAACGATCCGGTTGTCGATCAACAGTTTGGCCGGAACGGCGCGGACACTGGTCGCCGTCGGCACGTCCAGCGACGCCGACATGTTCTTGACGACGGCCGCCGCGGCGCCGCGCAGCACCTGCAGCTCGTCGCCTTCGGCCGGCGGCGGCGCAGCGGCCTTGGTTGGAGCAGCGGCGGGTAAGCCGTTGCCGGCCGGCTCCGCGGCGGGTTTTGCCGTGGGGCGAGCGGGCTCGACCGGCGGGAGGGTCGCAGCTTGCTGATTGTCGGCGGGGGCCGCGGCGCTCTGCGTCGGCTCGGGGTTGTAGTCAACCAGGAACTCGTGCCAGCTTGGATCGACCGAGGAGGGGTCGTCGCGGAACTTGCGGTACATCTCCTCGACCAGCCATTCGTTTTGCCCGAACGGTGAACTTATGTTGGCCACGGCCGCTGCTCGCCTCGATTCTCTATTTTTGACGTCCTGCAAGCGCCGTGGCGCGACGCCTGCGATTCTTGTCTGCCCCGGCTGATGGGGCACTGCACACCCTCGGCGGTCGGGAACGCTGCCGCCTCATAAAGGCTAACGCTTTGCTGGCGATTCGCCAGAGACACCCGTCGCCCGCTAGCTGGCGTCTCGAACGGTCGGCAGCACATACAGGGTGACCGGCCAGCGGGCCGGCGGCGCGCCGAACGCCGACCGCGCATTGCGCACCAGCTTCTTGCCCACCAGCCGGTTTCCGATGGCGCCGATGACGGCGCCGATGCCGACCGGCAACAGCTTGCCGAACATGAGCGCCCCGCGCTTCAGCGCGAACCTCTTGGCGAAGTACTTGAACGCTCGCGTGTTGAACTTCGACACCGCCGGAAGCGGCAGCGTCGCCACGCTTTCCGACACCCAGCCGCCGCTGGTTCGTCCGGAACCCATCAGTTCGGCCACCGCGCTCTTGCTGCTGTCGCCGACGAGCACCGCCAAAACCAGGGCGCGGCGCCGTTCTCGATGGTCGAGCGGAATGCCGTAGACGGAGGCCAGTGCCAGCACCAACAGCGCGGTGGCCTCGAGAAACACCGCGGTCTCGCCGGCGGCCGCCAGCAACGCGGCCATGGTGCCGACGCCGGGCAAGGTGGCGACCATGCCGATTGCCGCCCCACTGGCCGTCACGGCGGCCACGAAGCGCTTCTCGACCTTGGCGACGATCTCGGCAGGGCTGGCAGCCGGATGCGCCCGGCGCAGTCGGGCCACATAGGCCTCCGCCGCCGGGGCCTGGATATGGGAGCTGCGTTCGATGACCTGTGCCAACGCCCGCGAGGACGCCTTTGGCCGGCCGGTGCCGGCCGGTTGCTCGTCAGGGTCAGACCTCTTATTTCGTCGAGCGCTCATGTTGCCTCTCCTGAGAACGGCGTACTTTCAGGCTAGCGTCCGTCGCGCGGATTGCGGACCGCGCGAAGTGATACTTACGGGCATCGGCTCGTGGCGGTCGATGGGGGCTCCGCAATAATGCATGTGGATTCGGCAGCCGAAACGAGGTGCGTACATGACCACGGCGACGAGTCTGAGCCGGCCAAGCTCAGCAAACCCATGGCCCGCACTGTGGGCGATGATCATCGGGTTTTTCATGATCATGCTCGATTCGACCATCGTCACCATCGCCAACCCGACCATCATGGCGGTGCTGCATGTCGGCTACGCCACCGTCGTCTGGGTGACCAGCGCCTACCTGCTGGGCTACGCGGTGGTGTTGCTGGTGGCCGGCCGGCTGGGTGACCGGTTCGGGCCCAAGAATCTCTACCTGATCGGGCTGGCGGTGTTTACCGCCGCATCGCTGTGGTGCGGCCTGGCCGGCAGCGCCGGCGCGCTGATCACGGCTCGCGTGGTGCAAGGCGTGGGCGCCGGGCTGCTTACCCCGCAGACGTTGTCCATCGCTACCCGCGCTTTCCCGCCCGCGCGCCGCGGTGTCGCGATGAGCCTGTGGGGGGCCACCGCCGGGGTCGCCAGCCTGGTCGGGCCGCTGGCCGGCGGCGCATTGGTCAGTGGGCTGGGGTGGGAGTGGATCTTCTTCGTCAATGTTCCCATTGGTGTCGTCGGGCTGGCGTTGGCGGCCTGGCTGGTACCGGTGCTGCCCGTCCACGCGCAACGGTTCGATCTGATCGGTGTCGCGCTGTCCGGGGTCGGCATCTTCTTGCTCGTATTCGGGCTGCAACAGGGTCAATCCGCCGGGTGGCAGCCGTGGATCTGGGCGGTGCTCGTCGCCGGGGTGGGATTCATGTCGGCGTTCGTTTACTGGCAATCACTTGGCCGGCGCGCGCCGCTGATCCCGCTGGCGATCTTCCGGAACCGGGACTTCACGCTGTGCACCGTCGGCGTAGCCATCACCGCTTACGCGACGACGGCGATGATGGTGCCGCTGATCTTCTATGCGCAGTCGGTGTGCGGGCTGTCGCCCTTTCGCGCGGCTTTGCTGATCGCGCCGGTGGCGATCACCAGCGGTATGCTCGCCCCCTTTGTCGGCCGGATCGTCGACGCCTACCACCCGCTGCCGGTGCTCGGATTGGGCTTTTCGGCGCTGGCCATCGCGATGACGTGGCTGTCCATCGAGATGGACCCGGGTACGCCGGTCTGGCGGCTGGTGTTGCCGTTTTGCGTGATTGGCGTCGGGATGGCGTTCGTCTGGTCGCCGCTGGCTGCCACCGCCACCCGCAATTTGCGCCCTGAACAGGCTGGGGCGAGTTCGGGCGTCTACAACGCCACCCGTCAGCTCGGGGCGGTGCTGGGCAGCGCCAGCATTGCGGCGTTCATGACGTGGCGGATCAGCGCCGAGATGCCGCCCCTGCCGGACGGGGCACCCGGATTCGGCGGCGCAGGTGGTGGCCTGCAGCTGCCCCACTTTGTCCGCGCACCCTTCTCGGCAGCGATGTCGCAGTCGATGCTGCTACCCGCGTTCGTGGCGTTGTTCGGGATCGTGGCCGCGCTGTTCCTGGTCGGCAGCACCGCTGCGGCGGCTTCCCGTCGGCTGCTCTTGCAGGGGGACCACGGCCAGGGCGACTTACCTGACGACGACGAGGACTTCGAGGATGAGGACGACGACGATTACGTCGAGTACATCCTGTGTCGCGAGCCCGGTCGGCGGCACCAGCCGGACGGCGAACTCCCTTGGCTCTATGGGCAATTGCGCGGCGCACCGGATGGCGTCCCAGGCGATGTCGTCGGCAACGGGTCGCACTTCGACTCGGCACCCCAGACGTCGACACCGTCGCTGCTGAGTTCAGGTCAGCCGGTGTACCGCACCGATTACCTCGGCGATTCCCGCGGGGCCTAAGGCTTTGCCCGGTGGCTCACGGTTCGGCCCTGCCGTTCTCGAGTTCCGTCAAGCAGTTCGGCGGGTGATCCACGTCGGTTGGAGTCAGCACGCTGCCGCGGTGCTACGGGGGTGGCCTCGAGCTCAATGCCAGGAAAGCCCCCAAGTCGATCAATCCCGCCGGTGTGGCGGGTAGATATTGGGTCAGTAGCTCCGACCGCACGATCACCGCCGCATACTGCGCCCGGCTGATCGCCACGTTCAGCCGATTCCTATTGAGCAGGAACGATATTCCACGCGGAACGTCGTCTGCCGACGAGGCCGTCATCGAGACGAACACGACCGGCGCCTGCCCGCCCTGGAACTTGTCGACGGTGCCCACCCGAATTCCGTCCAGGCCCGCCGATGTCAACCGTCGCCGCAGCATCACTACTTGGGCGTTGTACGGCGCCAGCACCAGCAGGTCGGATGCCGCCAACGGCCGGGTACCGCGCTCGTCGGTCCACGACCGCCCCAGCAGCTGCCGGATCTCGGCCAGTATCGCCTCGGCCTCTTGCGGGCTTTCGGTCGAATTACCTTGGTGCGCAATCGAAAGCACGCGCACACCGGGCTGATAGCCGGCAATGCGACGGGCGGCCGTGCACTCGGTGTGGGACTGCAGTCTGCCTTCGTAGGACAGCTCCGAAACGGCGGCACAGACCGCCGGATGCATTCGGTATGAGCAGTCCAAGAAATAGCCGCGCTCGTCGGGCAGGGTGCGCTGCCCGTCGACGAGCCAGTCCAGCGCGGAGGCATCGACGGGCTCGGGATGAGTGCCCTGGCTGACCTGCGGCAGCTGCTGCGGGTCGCCGAGCAGCAGCATATTCCTGGCCGCCGGCGCCACCGCGATGGTGTTGGCCAGACTGAACTGGCCGGCCTCGTCGATGACCATCAGCTCCAGGCTGTCGCGCGGCACGCGTTGATGGTTGGCGAAATCCCAGGCGGTGCCTCCGATGACGCATCCCGCATGGTCAGCGATGAAAGCCGGATACCGGCTAGCGTCGATCTCCTGCCAGCGCGCAGCATTGTGGCCATATCTTTTCTTGGCCACTAATTCGGGTTCCAGGCCGGCGTCCAGCACGCATTCCAGCAGGTTTTCCACCGCGGCGTGCGACTGCGCGACGACGCCGACGCGCCAGGAATGCTCGACGACCAGTCGTGTGATCACCCGCGCGGCGGTGTACGTCTTACCCGTCCCAGGCGGTCCGTGCACCGCGAGGTAAGAAGAGTCCAACCCCAGGACGGCCGTAACGATGTCGGCGACAATGTCGTTCCCACGCGGTAACCGGGTGCGCGGCGGGTGCCGCAGCAGCACATCCATCAGGGCGGTACGGGGCAGTTGCGGCAGCCGGGCGGCCACGGCTTCGGCCGTGGCCTCGATGGATTGGCGCAGCGCGGTTGTCGGCACGGGAGGCCCGGGAGTCAGCGCAAACGGCAGTTGCGCAAACGTGCGGCCGTCACTGCCGGTTCGTTCGAGGATCACCACCTCGGTGGGAAGACTGGGATCGTCGACTCCGACAACGTCGGCATGGCCCGCGGCCCGACGGTCGGGATCGTCACACATCGCGGGAGGAGCCGGCGGGTCGTAGAGCGCGAACACTTTGGCCTTGAGGTCGCCACGCGCCAGGTGGCCGGTCAGCCGCACCCGCCGCTGGGGCTTTCGCGCTCGGGCCGGCGTGTGCCAGTCGACAACCACCGATTGTCCGTTGGCGACGAAAATGTCTGAGCTATCCGACCATTCGTCGACCGGGTAGTTGAGCCGGTCGAAGTGCGCCCACCAGAACGGCTTGTCTTCGCGGCGGTGATAACCGCGGGCAGCTGAGAGCAAGGCGACGACGTTCTGTTCCGGTGTGCGGTCCGGTAACGCGCCGTCACCGATAAACGTCGCCAGCGCTGTGGCCAACTCGTCGTGATCTTCGACCCGGTCGCTTCCGGCAACCGGCTGGACGCCGATCGGCGTGACGCCAGCCTCCCAAGCTCGCATCAGCAACCAGTCGCGCAGTTCGCGGGTGGATCGGCAGTCGTCGTGGTTGTAGTCCTGGATCTCCTTGAGCAATGTCGCGGCTTCGTCCGCGCGGCCTTCGTCGCGCAATTCGCAGTAGCGTGCGTACCCGGTGATCGAATCGGCGGCCGTTGTAACCTCACCGGTACGAGACTTGGCGCCCAGGTAGAGGGGCTCCAGCGCCTTCAGGCTGAACGACTCCGCGCCGACTCGAAGACTCTTGCGCACCAACGGGTACAGGTCGACCAGGACGCCATTGCGCAACAGTTCGTCGACGTCGTCCTCACCGACACCGTGACGCCCGGCGAGCCGCAGCAGCGCGGTCTTCTCGTAGGGGGCGTAATGGTAGATGTGCATGTTGGGATGGCGCCGCCGACGTTTTGCCACCAAAGCCAGAAAATCCTTGAGAGCCTTACGCTCCCGGGGCCTGTCATGCGCCCACAGCGGATGAAAGCATCCCCCCGGCCCGGCTTCGAGTACGCCGAACAGGTATTCCAGCCCCCACTCGTGTCCATCGGCGGTCCACAACGGATCGCCCTCGAAGTCGAAAAACAGGTCACCCGCGTCGGGCTCCGGCAAAAGCGCCAGTGGCTGCGGATCGAAGATCTGGTACTGCGGTATTCCCGTATCACGTTGGCGTACCTGCAGTTTGGCTTGCGCCGTTAGTCTGCCCAGCACGCCCGGTGTCAGGCCCGGCACCTGCGGGGTGTGCTTGGCCAGTTCGTCGACGGTGGTGACGCCAGCGTCGAGCAGCCTTTCGCGCTGCGTGACTCGCATCCCCGCGACGAGCAGCAGATCATCGGTTGCGCGCAACTGCTCGGTGCACAGCGGACAACGAAAACACGCGCGTACGCCCGGATCGTCCCAGCGCACCGCGTTGCCCGAGGCGTAATGATCGTCGAGCAGCCGCTGCAATACCACGCGCCGCGACCGATAGACCGGGATCAGTTCGTCGACGCGGTAGCGCACCACCGTGCCGTCACCGAGCTCCAGGTCGGCTTCCGGCGCCACCGAAACGCCCGAGGCGGCCAGGGCGTCAGCGTAGGCGGCCAGCTGCAGCAGTGCGGTGACCTTGGCCGAGCGGGCCAACTTTGTGTCGCTGATCCGATAGCTTTCACCGTCTCGGATCAGGAAGTCGGCGAACCCGGCGAACCGGCCGTCGAACAGTGCTGCCTGGTAGACCACTGCTGCCCGGTTGGCGATCGCACGGTGAGTCGCGTTCGCGGCGGCCGTCAGCCCCGCCAGTGTGTATGCCGGGCGGCCGATGATGGCCACGTCCGCCCCGAACTGCTCGCGCAGCCGGTCGAGGCGGCGCCGTTCGTGTTCGCTGCCGAGCGCGGCGGCTCTGACCAGCAATTCGTCCTCGACGGACACCGCCGGACCCCGGCCCAGCTTCGCGTCGAATTCCCGCAGTAGCGCGTACTCACAGCGGGCTGCGGAGGCGATATCCGACGCGCTGTAGACGATGCTGCCACCGACGACCAACACAGCAGAAACGCTAGGGGAGGGGTCCGACATCTGGGCCCGTGGGCGGCGGTTTCGTCCCGACGGTGCGGTGGCACATGGCCAACGCGACGCTGGGGTGTCCGCGCAGTCCGTCGTCGCGACCATCCCCTGCCGCTGCCGCGAAGCTTGCGGTGAGCGCAAGAGTTGCTTCTAAACCTTCTGCTAGACGGCAATGAGATGCGTACCTAGCGTGCGACAGACGATCACGTCTAGTGATGCGAGCCCGCCGCGGTGGGTGACGGGGCGCTGCGACGCGATCGGGGCGCCGGGACGAAGTGGTTAGACGGCCATGGCGATCATGCGAACGGGCTGGGAACGGCGACGCCGCACATCGACCATGCCACCGGACTCCACCGGCGGTACCCATTGCGGTGAACTCTGGGTGATGCAGGCGACCACGCTGGTCGGCCGTTTCATGATCCTGCTCGACGCCACGGTGGTGGTCGTGGCCAACCCGTGCCTCATAAGTGCGTTGAATACCGCCTACGACACGGTGATCTGGGTGACCAGCGCTTACCTGCTGGCGTTTGCGGTCGGTAACGCCGCAATGGCAGCGCTGATGACCCTCGCGGATCAGGGCCGAGATGCCGGCGGGCAGCGCAGGAAGCTACTGCCGGAGTTTCTGCGCGAGCCGTTCTCCGAGGCGACGTCGCAGGCGATGTGGCTGCCCGCGGTTGCTGCGTTGTTCGGTATCACGGCCGCGCGGTTCATGGTAGCTATCACCGCTTCCATACCTGGCATCCCGGTCCCAACCGGCCCAGGTGATACAACAGCCGACAGCACGGCCACCGAAACCGACTTGGTGTAGGCGCTGTGGCCGGGACGGCGGTCCGCTGCTCAGCCGCCGGCGTTTCCGATGATCTCGACTCCGTTGCCGTTCCAGTGGAACTTCACCACGCTGTTCGGTACGAGCCCGCTGGAATACGTCAGCGCGACGGTGTCGCCGGTGCTCTGCGAGGTGTCAATCCCGTTGAACCCGTAAGTGTCTGGCACACCCTGCGGGATGAACTTGCCGAGGTGGAACATCACTGCGCGGGTGGTCGGACTTTCGGCATTGGTGTTGGCTTTGATGATCACGGCCGACAGCTGAGCGCACTCGTTGAAGTTGCCGGCTAGGGGCTCGGGATTCCAAGGTTGCTGACTACGCGGGTCCCGCGGCAGCTCCGAAATGACTCTGGCAATAGCGGGCGAGGCGAGGTTGACCGCGCACGGGTCGACCGGCGCGGCACTACTACTGGGCGGGGCAGCCGTCGCCCCTGGCGGGTTCGCCGGGCTCGAGACGCCGGAGGTAGCCCCGGGAGGCGTGGTCGCATGCGGCGTCTTGGCGACCGTGGAGTCTCCTGAACCGCAGCCAGCCAAGGTTGCCGCAAGCACTGTCGCCGCGCCCATCAGTGGCGCGGCACGGCGAGGGAGCGACCACACACCGGGCACCGTACCGCTATCGGGCCACGGGTTGTGACAGGCGTGGCCGCGGCATCCAGAACTGGCGCCTGGCGATTGGGCCGCACCCGGCTGCGCCGGGCTCGCGATCACGGTCGTTGGTCGAGGGTAATACCAGGGCGAATTCCCACGCTCAAATCTCGCCCTGGTGTTCCGCTCGCGGTACGCCGCCCAGCGTAGGCCATTTCGCAAAGTCACTTCCAGCGCTGGGGCGCACAATCGCTGCCGATCCCGCAGTATTCGACGACGGCAACTTGTGCCGTGTGCCGGCTCGGCCGGCTGACGAGCGGCAAACCCGCATGCCTGGCACCGCGGTTGAGCGGAGTTGTCCATCCTGAGGCAGGTCGGGTGTACGTCCACTGCCGCGTCAGCGACGCGGTGTCTCGCCCGACGGGCGACACATAATGCCGATATGCCGATGACTGCCGCGAAAAGCATTGAATCGAGCCACAACCTGCGACTGCCTACTCGGCCGGTGGCGGCATCGGCGCGTACTTCGACGCCTCGACGACCCTGAAGGTCGCCTTCTTCATCGCGTCGTGCTTATCGCTGGCGACGAAACCGAACATGTCCTTGTGGGTGGCTTGGCCCGGCGCAAGCACATTCACGAAAGCGGTGTCGCCTGCGATGCGATTTCCGCTGGCGTCCAAGGCTTCAACGTCGACGCTGAAGGATGCGCTCTTATTGCTCTTGTTGCGAAGCGTGACAACCATCTTGCCGGACCTGTCCGGATTGTCATCAGTGACAAATTGACCGAACTGGACGTCGAGATCGTTCCGCAGAATATCTTCGGTGCTCTGGCCCGTTATGGCTTTCCGTGATTCGCCTCGGTCCTGGAAGGAGCTGGCGATGACAACGAACCAAAAGCTCGCCAGGATCAGTGCCAGCACGCACAGGAGCGTGCCGGCAATGGCCATGGCTTTGCCCGCCCGGACTCCTTTACTCGCGCATATCATCGCGATGACGCCAAACGCAAGGCCGATCACGGCGAACGGGAGGGCCGCTATCCCGAGGGCTGGAACCAGCCCTAAACAAGAACCGAAGACGCCACACACCAGGGCAGTCACCGCGAAACCGTTGCCGCGTTGTGGCTGCGGCGGGCGCTGCCAAGGATCTTGGGTGGACAGTCCACCCGCTGCTGGGGCCTGTTGCCACTGTTGGGGTGGCGGTTGTGAAGACATACAGACCCCGATCGGTGAAAGCGTCGTTGCCGATGGAGCGATGCTAGGCCGCGGTGCGTGCGACACTAGTAGTGCCAGAAGTCCCTGACCAGAAGCCAAATGGCCCTTCTCGACCAACTGGGCCTAGACGCAGCGACGCCGCTTGTTGGTACCTCTCGACTCGAAGCCGAGTTGCGCACCGGCGGGCCGCGGCGAATGTGGCCTCAGGCGCTGGTGTTCCTTTACTTGCGTCGGCGGCCGATAGGTCGCCGTGCCGTGCGGCATAGCGGTGGATCCCGGCTAAACTCCGTGTGAAATGGTCACCCCGGACAACGCGCCCGCAGCTCATCCCGACACCTTTGCCGACCTGCAGATCCATCCCTCGGTCTTGCGGGCGATCGCTGGCGTCGGCTACGAGTCACCGACGGCCATCCAGGCCGCGACCATCCCGGCGCTGATGGCGGGTTCCGACGTGGTGGGGCTGGCCCAGACCGGCACCGGCAAGACCGCGGCCTTCGCGATACCGATCCTGTCCAAGATCGACGTCACCAGCACGACAACGCAGGCGCTGATTCTGGCGCCCACCCGGGAGCTGGCCCTGCAGGTCGCCGAGGCGTTCGGCCGCTACGGGGCTCAGCTGCCGAAGCTCAACGTGCTGCCGATCTACGGTGGGTCGTCTTATGCCGTGCAGCTGGCCGGGCTGAGACGCGGTGCCCACATCATTGTCGGCACTCCCGGTAGAGTCATCGACCACCTGGAACGAGGGACGCTGGACCTGTCGAGGATCGACTACCTGGTGCTCGACGAGGCCGACGAGATGCTGGCCATGGGTTTCGCCGACGACGTCGAGCGCATCCTGTCCGAGACCCCGGAATACAAACAGGTGGCGTTGTTTTCGGCGACCATGCCGCCGGCGATCCGCAAGATCACCACCAAATACCTCCACGATCCGCTGGAAGTTACGTCGAAGTCGAAAACGGCCACAGCGGAGAATATTTCGCAGCGGTGTATCCAGGTAGCCGGTCCGCGCAAGATGGACGCCCTTACCCGAGTCCTCGAGGTGGAGCCGTTCGAGGCGATGATCGTGTTCGTGCGCACCAAGCAGGCAACCGAGGAAGTCGCCGAAAAGCTCAGGGCCCGGGGCTTTTCGGCGGCAGCCATCAACGGCGATATTCCGCAGGCGCAGCGGGAACGAACCATAGCGGCGCTGCGGGAGGGCGGCCCCAGAGGCATCGACATCCTGGTCGCCACCGACGTGGCGGCCCGGGGGCTCGACGTCGAACGCATATCGCACGTGCTCAACTACGACATTCCGCACGACACCGAGTCCTACGTACACCGCATCGGCCGCACCGGTCGGGCCGGGCGTCCCGGGGCCGCGCTGTTGTTCGTCTCCCCGCGCGAACGCCACCTGCTCAAGGCGATCGAAAAAGCCACGCGGCAAACGATGACCGAGACCGAGTTGCCCACCGTCGAGGACGTCAACGCCCAGCGGGTGGCCAAGTTCTCCGACTCGATCACCGACGCGCTCGCAAGGCCTGGAGTCGAGCTGTTCCGCAAGCTCGTCGAGGACTACGAACGTGAGCATGATGTCCCGATGGTCGATATCGCCGCCGCGCTGGCATTGCAGTCGCGAGACGGCGAGGCATTCCTGCTGGCGCCCGAACCACCACCCGAACGGCGCAGCGAGACCAAGAAGCGCGCGACCGAACAGCGTGGCGAACGGCCCGAAAAGCGCCGGAACGGCCCGGCGTTGAGCACCTACCGGATCTCGGTCGGCAAGCGTCACAAGATCGGTCCGGGCGCAATCGTCGGCGCTATTGCCAACGAAGGAGGGCTACATCGCAGCGATTTCGGCCACATCAGCATCGGGCCGGACTTCTCGTTGGTGGAGCTGCCGGCGAAGCTGCCGCGGGCAACGCTCAAAAAGCTTGAGAATACCCGGATTTCAGGTGTGCTGATCGACCTTCGCCGCGACGGGCCGGTGAAGGCAAGCCGTTACGACAGCGGTAAACCTCGACGGAAACGCATCGGATGACGCTGTCCAAGGCCGAGGACGATCAAGGCGGACTCGAGCAGGTCTCGCATGTCGACCGGGTTGCGTCGCTGACCGGAATCCGAGCAGTGGCGGCCCTGTTGGTGGTGGGCACCCACGCGGCCTACACGACCGGCAAGTACACCCACGGCTATTGGGGCCTGGTGTCGTCCCGCATGGAGATCGGGGTGCCGATCTTCTTTGTGCTGTCCGGTTACCTCTTGTTCCGGCCCTGGGTGCACTCGGCCGCCGCCGGCGGCCCGCCGCCGTCGCTGAGCCGCTATGCGCGGCATCGGGTGCGGCGGATCATGCCGGCCTATGTCGTCGTCGTGCTGATCGCCTACGTCATCTACCACTTCCGCACCGCGGGACCCAACCCCGGGCACAGCTGGATGGGGCTGGTGCGCAACCTCACGCTGACCCAGATCTACACCGACGGCTACCTGGGCTCGTATCTGCATCAGGGCCTGACCCAGATGTGGAGCCTGGCGGTGGAGGCGGCTTTCTACGTGGCCCTGCCCTTCCTGGCTTACGTACTGCTGGTGCTGGTCGGCCGGCGCCGCTGGCAGCCCAAGCTGATGGTCGCGACCCTGGCGGCGATGGCGACCATCACCCCGATCTGGCTGGTCCTGATACACACCGTGGGCTGGTTTCCCGACGGCGCTCGCCTGTGGTTGCCCAGTTACCTCGCTTGGTTTGTCGGGGGCATGATGCTGACCGTGTTGCAGGCGATGGGAGTGCGCTGCTACGCGTTCGCCGCGCTGCCGCTGGCCGTCGTCTGCTATTTCATCGCCTCCACGCCTATCGCCGGGGCACCCACGACATCGCCGTCGGCCGTGACCGAAGCGGTGGTCAAGGCGTGCTTCTACGCGGTGATCGCGACGCTGGCGGTGGCACCGCTGGCCCTTGGCGACCAGGGCTGGTATTCCCAGCTGCTGGCCAGCCGACCGATGGTGTGGCTTGGCGAGATCTCCTACGAAATCTTCCTGGTGCACCTGGTGACCATGGAATTCGCGATGGTTCACCTGGTCCGCTACCGGGTATACACCGGGTCGATGCTGAACCTCTTCATCGCGACCATGGTGGTGACCATTCCGGTGGCATGGCTGCTGCACCGGTTCACCCGGGTCAAGGGGTAGTGCCGGCACCGTTCAGCCGTTCAGCATTTTAGGTTACCCTGCCCTAAATTGGTGCGAACCGACGAAGGACGTGAACGATTCATGACCGAACACAAGGCATCACGGGGCTGGCAGGGTGCGGTGTTGAAGCTCATGCGAGCCGGGGACTACCGGTTGACCGTGACCGGCTGGCGCGAGATCAGCCCGCAGTACCTGCGGTTGAGCTTCGACGACGGCGGGATGCTGGGTGAACATGCCGTGCATCCGACCATGTGGATCCGGATGTGGTTCCGCGATGGCGACAAGTCACACCAGCGTGGCTACACGCTGGTGGACCCCGATCCTGCTGCAGGCGCATTTGACGTCGAATTCGCGCTGCACGACGGCATCGCGTCAGACTGGGCGCGCAATGCGCAACCCGGCGACACCATCGAGGCGACGGTGCTGGGGAGCAAGTTCGCCATCCCAGATCCACCGCCGCGCGGCTACGTCATCGTCGGCGACACCGCATCCCTGCCGGCCATCAACTCCCTGCTCGCATCGATCGGCGACGCCCCCGCGCAAGTGTTTCTCGAGGCCGGCTATGACGAGGACAGATCGCTGCCGGTAGCGCGCACCGATGACGTCACCTGGGTGGATCGCAAGAATGACGCCAACGCGCTGCTCGAGACGGTGCGCGGGGCCGCGTTCGATGCCGGCGACCACTTCGGTTGGGTTGCCAGCAGCACCCGCACCACTCGCTCAGTCGCCAAGGTACTGCGCGAGGACTTCGGCATTCCGCGCAAATCGATTAAGGCTCAAGCCTATTGGATGGCCTGACCGCCATTTCGTGGCCGCGCCGAACGCGTACGCCGTCCAAGACAATATCAGGAATGCTGAGCGTGAAACGCTCAGCGACAGGGATTTTCGCAACTTCGCACACCTGAGACCCGCAGCGGTTGTCGATCCCGATTCACTACTGTGCCAGCGGCCGGACCCGCGATTGACGCCGCGCGGTCATTAGGGGGAGGCCGAAATTGGAGCCACCACCGGGACGACAAAATCCTTGATCATTGCCCGCTCGTCGGCTTCGTCCTGGCCGGGGAACATCAGCAGCGAGATGATTACGCGCACTGCCCAACGGGCGCGACGCTCGACTTCGGCTTGGTCACCGGAGCCCAGGGAGTGCAGGAAGGCTGCGGCCAAAGCGGTGATCACCTCCGATTGGCCGGCCAACTCGCCACCGATCGGCGGGCGGGTCGCGGCAAACCACGCCGCCAGCGCGGGGCTCTCCCGCACCATCCGCAAGGTGGCGATGATACTCGCGACGAGCCGTTCATGCGGATCTTCGACCCCTGCGATGCGCTGCATGATTTCACGACTGAGCCGCCTGGTCTCCCGGTGTACGTAGGCCGTGCGCAACGCCTCCCGGCTATCGAAGTACCTGTACAGCGTCGCGCGGGAACACCCTGCGGCTCTGGCGATCTCGTTCATGCCGATCGAAGCCGGGTCGTGCTGGGTGTAGAGCTGGGCGGCGGCGTCGAGGATGCGGTCTGCGGCCACCTCGGTGCGGCGACCGGCCAGCCAATCGGTTCCGGCCATTACGACCGCACGCGAAACGGCACCGACAATGGTCGGCGGACGTAGCTGCCCCCGGACCACACGATTGCGGGCTCGTCGATTTCGAAGTCCGGGCAGCGCAGCAGCAGTTCGGTCAGGGCGACCCGCGACTGCATACGCGCCGCGGCGGCACCCAGGCAATGGTGGGCACCATGACTGAAGGTCAAGATGTTGCGCGGGCACCGGGTTACATCGAGTTCACCTGCGTCCGAACCGAATTGGCGTTCATCACGATTGGCCGAGCTGTACAGCAGCAATACCTTGCGGCCCGCCGGGATGGTGGTGCCGCCGATGGTCACGTCATCGGTGACGGTACGCGCCAAGCCCTGCACGGGCGAGGTGAGCCGCAGTAGTTCCTCGACCGCATCGGATATGCGTTCCGGCTGGTCCACCAGCAGCCGTCGCTGGTCGGGCCGCTGATGAAGCAACGGAATTGACCCGCCAAGCATTCCGGTGACGGTGTCGTTGCCGCCGGTGACCATGGTGAACGTGAACGCAAGGATGGACAGCGTGCCGGAGACGTCGCCGTCCGCCCCGACCCCTGCGGCGACCAGGTGTGAAATCGTGTCATCCCCGGGTTCGGCTCGGCGACGCTCGATCAGTCCGGTGAAGTAGGCCATCATCGAGCCGACCGCATCGCCGACCGTTTCCAGTGCGCCGGCGATGCCGCCTTCGGCAGTGTTGGCCGCGACGATGGCCTGGGTCCAACCGTCGAATTGGACACGATCCGCTTCGGGCACCCCGAGATAGTGCGCGACCACCATCGACGGCAAAGGCTTGAACAGCTCGGCGGCAATGTCGCCGCCGCCGTTGGCGCGCAGCCTCTCGATGCGTTCGACGACGAACTCGCGCACCTTTGGCTCTACTGCTTCGACCTGTCGGGGCGTGAAACCCCGCGATACCAATTTGCGAAACTCGGTGTGTACCGGCGGATCCTGCATCACCATCGGCGGGTTGTCCTGCAGCCCGATCAACTCCAGCTCACCGTAGTTGACAGTGAGCCCCTGCGCGGAGGAAAACGTCTCGTGGTCGCGGGCCGCTGCCCAGACGTCGGCGTGCCGGGACAGCACGTAGTAGTCGTGGTCCGGACTGCCGGGCGGGATGACGTGGTGGACCGGGTCGTGGTCTCGCAGTGCCCGGTACATCGGCCAGGGATTCGGCCATGTTTCAGCGGTGGCGAGCCGGAACACAGCAGCGCGAGACATCAATGTAGTCATGTCTCACTAATACGACAATGATCGGGCATGTGTCAACAGCACGATCCAACGGCAGTGCCGGTCGAGTACGCCCATGCCGGGGCGGCTGTCGCATCAGCCACACGAGTCTTCGGCGGGTTGAAGCGTCTCTGATGAACGGCAAATCCGTTGCACAGCTTCGCTTTACTTGCGGATCTCTGACCTCGTCCGGCCCTGCTGGATCGGCAAGCCTCCTAGCGAATGTGCGTCCAGGTATTCGAATGCGCACGCTTGGCGGAGCTCAGGCGCCTGGCCGCACCGCCGCTGCACACTCGACGCCCTGGCCGCACACTCGGCGCCCTGGCTGCACACTCGGCGCCGCCCCTGCACACTCGGCGCCCTGGCTGCACACTCGACGCTGCCGCCTCGCAGCCACGGCCGCGACGAATCAGATGCCGCTGCCGGGGTTGAGGATGCTGAGCGGGTCCAATGCTTGCTTGATGCGCCGGTTGAGATCCATCGCGTCGGGCCCGAGGTAGCCTGCCAGCCACGGCCGTTTGAGCCGGCCGACGCCGTGCTCGCCGGTGATCGTGCCGCCCAGACCGACTGCCAGGTCCATGATCTCGCCGTATGCGACATGGGCGCGTTCGGCCATCGCAACGTCTGCGCGGTCATAGACCAGCAGCGGATGCGTGTTGCCGTTGCCGGCGTGGGCGATCACCGAGATCATAAGCTCGCGCTCGTCGGCGATCCGGGCAATCCCGCTGACCAATGAGCCCAGCGCCGGCAAGGGGACCCCGACGTCTTCCAGCAATAGCGATCCCTTGGTCTCCACCGCCGGGATGCAGAATCTGCGGGCGGCGACAAACGCCTCGCCCTCATCCGAATCATCGGTCGAAAAGACTTCCGTCGCACCGCTATCGGCAAAAACGGCGGCCATGACCGCGGCGTCCTCGGCGCCGGCGCCGCCGCGTTCGTCTGAGCCGGCTACCAGCATGGCCGCCGCGCCGCGGTCCAAGTCCATGCGCATGGTGTCCTCGACGGCGTTGATGGCCACCGAGTCCATGAACTCCAGCATTGACGGGCGAAGCCGAGCCGTGACGCCGAGCACCGCGTCGACGGCCGACTCCACCGACGCAAAGCTGGCCACCACGATGCTCGACGCATGTTGCGCGGGCAGCAGCCGCAATGTCACTTCGGTGATGACGCCCAGCGTGCCCTCGCTGCCCACGAACAACTTGGTCAGCGAGAGACCGGCCACGTCTTTCAAGCGGGGCCCGCCGAGACGGACCGCGGTGCCGTCGGCCAGCACCACCTGCATGCCCAGCACGTAGTCGGTGGTGACCCCGTATTTCACACAGCACAACCCGCCGGCGTTGGTAGCGATATTGCCCCCGATGCTGCAGATCTCGAACGACGACGGGTCCGGCGGATACCAGAGGCCGTGTTCGGCGGCGGCCTGCTTCACCTCGGCATTGAACAGGCCGGGCTGGCATACCGCGGTCCGGGTGACCGGGTCGATGGTGATGTCGCGCATCTTCTCCGTCGTCAGCACGACGCCGTTGTCCAAAGCGGTGGCCCCGCCCGACAATCCGGTGCCGGCTCCCCGGGTGACCACCGGCACCCGGTTGGCGCTGGCCCAACGCAGTACGGTCTGCACCTCGTCGGTGCGGCGCGGCCGAACCACAGCCAGCGGTTTGCCGGCCGCCGGGTCGAGGGCACGGTCTTGGCGGTAGCCCTCGGTGACGGCGGGGTCGGTGACTACCATCCCCTCCGGCAGGCTGCCGATCAGGGTGGCCAGCGCCCCTTCGTTCACGGCGTTCACGAGGCAGTCACGGACCGATCCTACGGGCCGGTGTCCGCTGTACAGTTGAGCAATCTTGGAAGGGCTGGGCGACATGTTCGGGCGAAGAAAACTCGACAAGATCGGTGTGCGGGCGTTCGCGGACGTCCTGGCCGCCGAGCAGTCGGCGATGTCGGTGACGATCGGGAACCCGAATCTGGTGGATAACACCGAGGTTCGCTGGAAGCTGACACTGCGGGTGACGCCCGAGAACGAGCCGGCTTTCGAGACCCAACTCCACGCGCTGCTCCCGCAGACCACCCGTCCGCGTCCGGGCGCCAGGCTGGCGGTGCGTTACGACCCTAAGGATCACAGCCGGGTTCAACTCGACCACCGGCAGGCCGCCGACACCGTTGTCGACGCCGTCACCACCGTGCGGCCGGACTTGGCCGGTGCACAGGTCATGGGTATGCCGCTGGGTGATGTGATCCGTCAGGCCATGGCCGATCCCAACGCATTTCGGGCCGAGATGCTGCGGCGCGGCGCCGAGGTTCAGCATTGGACGTACGAGACGGTGCAGGCCTGTCAGGGCCAGGCGGCCCAGCAGTTCCCCACGACACCACCGCCGCGCGCCGACCCGATCGACCGGCTAGAGCGACTGGCCGCGCTGAAAGAGCGCGGCCTGCTCACCGACGAGGAATTCGAGCAGGAGAAGCGCAAGATCCTCGGCGGCTGACGCGCGACCTCACACCTTCGAGGGCTGACGTGAGTCCGGCTCGGGCGCCCCGTCCAGTTCGCGCAGCGACGGGAGCCGAATACACACCACACCGGTCAGCAAGATCGGCAGCGCCAGCGCCAAGAACGTCACATTCAGTCCGGCGGCATCGGTCAGTGGGCCGGCCAGCAGCAATCCCAACGGACCTGCGGCAAAGGCCAGCGACGTCATCACTCCGACCACCCGGCCGCGCAGGTAGTGCGGCGCCCGGGTTTGCATCACGTAGTTGTAGATGGGCTGGATCGGCCCGTAGACCAGGCCGATCAGCGCGCAGCACACCAGGATCACCGGCAGCGGCGGCAGCAGCGCGATGACTGCCGTCGCCGTACCGAGCGTGAGCACCGCGGTCAGCATGATGGTGCGCCGGCTCACGTAGTTCGACACCGTCGCGTAGCCGAGCGCGCCGACCAGTCCACCCAAGCAGATCGCCATCAACACCGAGCCCAGCTGGGCTGGTTGGTGGCGGTCGGAAAAATACTTGGGGAACAGCACGCTTTCCATCGGCAGATACAGCGCGGTGACCGACAGGTCGATCAGCGCCAGCGCCCGCAGTACCCGCAAACTCCACACGAACCGAAGTCCCTCGGCCACCCCGGAGACCAGCCCCTCGGGCCGGGTCGCGTGGTGTGGTTTGCCGGCGCCTTCGAGTCGCAGGGCCGCCATGGCGAGGATGGACAACCCGAACGCCCCGGACGTGATCCACATGGTGTTGATGCCGCCGACAGTGGCGATCATGATGCCGCCGATGCCCGGTCCGACGACAAACGCGAGGTTGAGGATGGCCTCGTAGGTGCTGTTGACCCGGTCCAGCGTCCAGCCGGCCCGGGCGGCGGCCTCGGGCAGCATCGACTGGCGGGCGGTTATCCCGGCCGGGTCGAAGGCGGCCGAACAGGCGCCCAGCGCCGCCAGCACCACCACATTGACGGCGTCGGCGCCGAATGTCCAGGCCACCATCGGGACGGCGGCCACCGCGGTCCCGGACAACGTGTCGGAAATCATCGACACGCGCCGACGACCGAAATAATCGACGGCGGTGCCCGCGATCAGCGTCGAGAACAGCAGCGGCAGGGTGGTCGCGCCGGCCACGATCGACGCCTGGCCTGCGCTGCCTTCGCGCTGCAACACCAGCCACGGGAATGCCACTATCGAGATGCCGTCGCCCGCACACGCCATCAAGGTGGCGAACAGGACCAGGAGCACCGGGCCGCGGCTGTTGTTGTCGTTCATAAATATCGCGGCTGAATCTAACGCCAAAGCCGTATCGGGGACCACCGAATTTCGGCGCCGTGCACGATGTTGCCGTGCAGGATGTTGGTGTGCTCATGCATCCGAACACCGGCCAGGCATTCGGGTCGCCGGTCGATCCCGGCTCTGGCTGGCCGGGCGATCCGGCGACACCGCAGACGCCGGTGGCCGCCGATGCCGCGCAAGTCGTGCAACTGGCCGGCGCGGCATGCTCGATTCCCGAACTCGATGCCCTGGTCAGCGTCTGCCGGGCCTGCCCCCGGCTGGTGAGCTGGCGTGAAGAAGTCGCTGTCGCCAAACGCCGCGCCTTCGCCGATCAGCCGTATTGGGGACGCCCGGTGCCTAGTTGGGGTTCGGAGCGGCCGCGGCTGTTGATCGTCGGCCTGGCCCCGGCCGCGCACGGGGCCAACCGGACCGGGCGCATGTTCACCGGCGACCGGTCCGGAGATCAGCTTTATGCGGCGCTGCACCGCGCCGGCCTGGTGAATCAACCGACCAGCGTGGACGCCGCTGACGGCTTGTGCGCCAATCAGATTCGGATCGTCGCGCCGGTGCGGTGCGCGCCGCCGGCCAATGCGCCCACCCCAGCCGAGCGGTTGACCTGCTCGCCGTGGCTGGACACCGAGTGGCGACTGGTCGCCGAGGACGTGCGGGTGATCGTTGCCCTGGGTGGGTTCGCCTGGCAGATTGCGTTGCGGATGTCTGGCGCGCTCGCCAAGCCCAAGCCGCGGTTCGGCCATGGTGTCGTGGCCGAGTTGCGGTCGGGACTGCGATTGCTCGGCTGCTACCACCCGAGCCAGCAGAACGTGTTCACCGGTAAGTTGACTCCGGCAATGCTCGACGACGTAATCCGCGACGCGAAGACTCTGGCAGGAATTGAGTAAGGGTGCGAACAGTTCTGATTTCCGGCGCCAGTGTGGCCGGTACTGCTACGGCGTATTGGCTTGGACGGCACGGCTTTTCGGTCACGGTGGTGGAACGCCATCCTGGGCTGCGGCCGGGCGGTCAGGCGATCGACGTTCGCGGCCCGGCGTTGACGGTGCTGGACCGCATGGGGCTGCTGGCCGCCGCGCAGGAGTGCAAGACGGGCATTCGCGGCGCCTCCGTGGTCGATCGTGACGGCAACGAGTTGTCCCGCGACACCGAGTCGACCCCGACCGGTGGCCCCATCGATAATCCCAATATCGAGCTGCTGCGCGACGATCTCATCGAATTGCTCTACGGCGCAACCCAACCCGGGACCGAATATGTCTTCACCGACAGCATCACCGCGCTGGATGACGATGGTTCCGCGGTCGCGGTGACCTTCGAAAGCGCCGAGCCTCGCAGCTTCGACTTCGTCGTCGGCGCCGACGGATTGCATTCCAATGTGCGCAGGCTGGTTTTCGGTCCGGAGGAGCAATTCATCAAAAGGCTGGGCACTTTCGCGGCGATTTTCACCGTGCCCAACTTTCTGGAGCTCGATTATTGGCAGAAGTGGCATTACGGGGACTCCACCATGGCCGGGGTCTACAGCGCACGGGGCAATACCGAGGCTCGCGCCGCATTGGGATTCATGGATCCCGACCTGCGGATCGACTACCGCGACAAAGAGGCTCAATTCGCCGAGTTGGAACGGCGGATGGCCAGCGACGGCTGGGTTCGCGCACAGCTGCTGCACTATATGAAGGCGGCGCCGGACTTCTACTTCGACGAGATGTCGCAGATCGTGATGGACCGCTGGTCCAAGGGCCGGGTCGCGCTCGTCGGCGACGCGGCCTACTGCTGTTCGCCGCTGTCCGGGCAAGGGACCAGTGTCGCCCTGCTCGGCGCCTACATCCTGGCCGGCGAGCTCGCGGCGGCCGGCACCGATTACCAGCGCGGGTTTGCCAACTACCACGCCGAATTCAGCGGTTACGTCGAGCGCAACCAGTGGCTGGTCAGCGACAACATTCCCGGTGGCGAACCGATACCCCAGGAAGAATTTGAACGCGTCGTGCACTCGCTCGCCCTCGAGGACTACCAACCGCGCTGAACCGCCAGGACAACGTCGCCGCCGCGGCGGCTCGGTGCGCGCCTGCTGGGCTGAGCGCCCGCGTCAGTGATCGGCAAAGTCGTTAGGATGCAAGGTCTTAACGTCGATACCGGGCTCGCGTGCCGCCGTGGCTCGCCACGGTCGGGTTGTCGACGGACTACCCGCCGTCATGCGCCGCTGGACGTGCGCTTGCTCACAGCAGCCCGCGTCTGGGATGGTCCACACATATCGGTGTCGGCGACCGTCAAACCCCGCCAAACGCCGGCATCCCCGGTAGGGTTGTGACGGACGGGGGCTCAGCCAGTCAGCCTGCTTGCGGTGGCCAGTCTCGGTCCTGGACGCGTCGCGTTGCACCGCAAACCCATTGCCTCTCAATGAAGGCCCATTGCCTCTCAACGAAGGTGATTGTCGACCGGATCCGGTAGCCCGTGATTTGCCGACATCATCCAAGCCCGAACAAGGAGCCCGTGCGTATGGATGACCGCTACACCTATCACGTCGCCTGGTCACCGGGACACGGTAAGTACGCTGCGCGCTGCGTCGAGCTTCCGGTCGTGTCGTCGTTGGCCACCACGCCGCAGGAAGCGCTCGACCGGATCGTGCGGCTGGTTGCCGACGGCGATGGTCCCACCGCCGGCCCGGCCACAAGTGCCGGCACGAAAGAACCTCTCCCTCAAGAACCCACTCCCCAAAAGCTCTCAGTCAACGCGGAATTGGCCGCTGTTTCCCGACGGTCACCGGATCGGCCCCGGGTGGTACCGCGATGGCGAACACGATGCTGAAACCACGCGAGCTGCGGCACCAGTGTGGCCACGGTAAACCTGCTGAGGTCTGCTTGGGGTGGGATGTCAAGCCGGATCGGGCACATGACTGCTGATCCACCGCACCACCTCATCCGCCGGCAACGGCGGACTGTGCACGAAACCCTGGGTGATGGTGCAGCCGTAGCGTCGCAGTGCGCTCAAGGTCACCTCGTCTTCGACTCCTTCGGCGACCAGGTCGGCTCCCAGGCTGTGGGCCAGCGCCACCGTCGACCGCACGATCGCAACCGAACGGGGATCCTGCGCCAGTCTCGCCACGAACACCCGGTCGAGTTTGAATTCGTCGACCGAGACGTCCTGCAAGCGCGCCAGCGACGACCATCCGGTGCCGTAATCGTCAAGTGAGATGCGAACGCCGAGGTGCTGCAACGCCGCGACGGTATCGCGGGACCGTACCGAGTCGACGAGGATGCTTTCGGTGATTTCGATGATCAAAGCGTCGGCGGGCAGCCCGTGGGCCTTCAGTAGCCCCTCGATGGTGCCCACCAGATCGAGGTCAAGCAGGTTCGTCGTCGAAAGGTTGACGGCCACGGTCAAACACATACCCTGCTCACGCCAGGAGCGGAGCTGGGCGAGCGCGAGATCGAGGGTGCGGCTGGCCACCTTGCGCATCAGCCCGGCGCGTTCGGCGGCGGGCAGGAACTCCTCTGGAAGCAGCATCCCCCGGCTGGGATGATGCCAGCGCAGCAGTGCCTCGACGCTGTGGATACTGCCGTCGTCGGCGTTGATCTTGGGCTGATAGTGGCAGGTCAGTTCGTTGCCGTCGATGAGCGCGGCGCGTAGGTCTTCGATGAGGGCGGGATCGTTCTCGCGACACAACTCGAAGGACGGGTCGTAAACCACGACTTTGCTCTGCGCGCCCTTGACGTGCGCAATCGCCGTCTCGGCGCGATTGAGCAGCTCCTGCGGGTAGTCACAGTGCTCGGGATACAGCGCAATGGCAATGCGGATATCGATCTGCACGGTCATCGGATCCAGTGTGAACGGTTCACCAATGGCCTCGAGCAGCCGACCCGCCTGGGCGCGTGCGGCAATGAGATCTGCGCCGTCGTTCAGCAGGATCGCGAACTCGTCGGCACCGGTGCGCGCCAACATGTCTACCGGACGCACATACCGCGACAGGCGATTCGCGATGTGGCACAGCAGCTCATCGGGGAAGTGGCGGCCGACCGAGCGGGCGATCTCCTCGAACTCGTCAAGGCGCAGCAACAACAGTGCTCGATGTGGTGGGAGTAGGGGCGCCACGCTCGGCCCGTTGACCGACAGCGCAGTCAGTGCCGTCGCCAGCGAACGCCGATTGGGCAGCGTGGTCAACTCGTCGGTCATGGCGTGCTGGTGGTTTTCGGCCAACAGACTGACTTCCCGGAACGCCACCGAGAACCGAGCAGCGACCGCGATCAGGCTCAACGCGGCCATCGCGGCCGCGATCCGCGAGTGTGGGCCCAGCACAATGACTCCCAGCGCCACGACGGTGCCGGCCACGGGCGTGGTGTACGAACCGAGGCCGCGTTTCGGCGCGGGCTCCGCCGACGACCAGGGCGCCCAACTGGCCACGGCCACCAGCAGCGACGACGCCGGCCACAGGGCATCGAACCAGGTGCCCACCCGGTACGATCCCGCAGAGGTTTCGAAGAGGTACAGGGTGTCGACGGTCGCGAACAGCATGAACCCGACGACCAGTAGGCTCCAGCGAAACTCGTTGCGCAAGCCCAGGATTGGCAGTATGCCGGCGGCAAGGGCCAGGAGTATCAGATCGCCCCACGGATACACCAGGCCCACCAGCACGGTGGCCGGTGCTCGGGCTGCCGCCTCGTGAATGGGTCCTGCGGTCAGGGCCGCGGCAACGGCGGCGCTGGCCAATCCGCAAATCAGGGAATCGAGCCGCACGGCAACCGGCACCCGTTGCAGCCGAGCCCGCATGAGCAGCAGCAGCCCCGCGTAGACGAACGGATAAAACGCCAGGTACAGCGGATCGGCCGACGAGGGCGATTGACCGTCCGGCACCCACAGCCAGTAGACGACATCACCCACTGCCGCGCATGCCTGTCCGGCCGCGATCAGGGCCCAAGCCACCCGGTCGGCGGCAACGCAGTGAGCGCGAGCGGCAATCATCGCGGCCGCCAGCAGGTTCAGCGCTGGGTACAAGGTTTCGGCGAAGTCGCGGTGACCGCCGGCGTGGCTCGTCATGGTGTAAACGGCGACGCCAATCGCCAGGAGCGCCAAGGTGATCCGAACGGGCACGGGTGGCCACCGGACTCCGTGGCGCGGCCGGCTGTCCCGGCGCGCCGGTGTCGGTGACACAAAGCCGGCCAGCCGTCGCAGCGGTGTCGTCTTGTCTTGGCCCGGTGTTGCAGGGCCGCCCGTGTCTTCCGGAGTAACGCCGATGGTCGATGCCGGCGCCGCGGCGTGCAGCGCGAGCGCTTCGGGAAGGGGCACATCGGGTACGAAGCTGCGGATCCGTTCGCCGCCTTCGCGTTTGGCGGCGTACATGGCCAGGTCGGCATGCCGGAGAAGCTCTTCGACGGTGCAAGCCGATCCGGCGGTGGCTACCGTGTACCCGATGCTGGGACGGACCGTCAACGGAACACCGTCGATGACGATCGCCGCGTCGAATGCGCCGAGAAGGCGATGCGCCGCGGCTTGTGTTTGCTCGACGGAGCCCTCGATGAGCACCGCGAACTCGTCCCCGCCAAGCCGGGCGACGGTCGCCGATTCGTCCAGGGAAGCGGTCAGCAGGCCGGCGACCCGAATGAGCAACTCGTCGCCGGCCGGATGACCCAGGGCGTCGTTGACCTGTTTGAAGTTGTCCAGGTCCAGGCATAGCACTGCGATCGGTGTCGGGCGCTGATCGCGACCGGCGATAGCTCGTTCTAGTCGGCTGAGAAACCGGGCTCGATTGGCCAGACCGGTCAGGCTGTCGCGAAAGGCCTCCTGCGCCACCTCAGCCAAGAGTGCCTGGTTCTCGACGAGGACCACCAGCTGGCGGGCCAGCACGGCGGCCACCAGAATGCCCAGCGCGGCGAACAGCAACGGCCAGCGCCGCACCTGGTCCATGAGGTGGATCAGTCCGATCGCCGCGGCCAGCACCAGCGGCAGGTACGGCAACCACAGCCGAAGCCGGGACGTGGCCTCGGTCTGACTGGTCTCGTCCGAAGCGGCCGTCGGGGACTCCCTGACGCTGGTCAGCGCCGCCAGCGCCACCAAGCCCAAGCCGGCCACCCGGGGCAGGTCGACCAGCTCGCCGGTGTGATAGCCGCCGACTCCGGTCTGGAACACGATCACGATGTCGGCACTGCCGATGACGGTGATCCCGCCGGCCAGCAGACTCAGGCTGAGCCGCCCGCCGGGTAGGGTTCGCGACAACACCAATATCGCGACGGTCATGACGGCGACGTCGGCGAAAACGTGGGTGAATATCACCGGCCGCGAGCTGCTGGGGTCCCGTACCACTTTGTTGAGGATGAATACCCACGAGGCCACGAACAGCGACGTCGCGACGATGACACCGTCGAGAATCAACCGCCAGGGTGTACGCCGAACAGGGCCGGACAGCAGCACCAACGCCGCCGTCGCACCCACCGGATACCACAGCAACGCCAGCTCGGCCACCGTCGGATGCGAGACGTGAGCGGGTTGCGGACACACCTCGGCCACCGCGCAGATGACCTCACCGATCGCCCATCCCACCAGCGCCGCCGTCAGCGCCAGCCATCCCGATCGGCGGCGGCCGGTCCCGCAGCGGGCCGCCGTGGCGCTACACACCGTGGTGAAAAGCAGCGACAACACCGGCACCAGCTGGTCGACCGGCCCCGCCGGGTAGCCGCCCGGCCAGCCTGGGATCGACATCGCCGCGCTCAGCGCGACCGCGACGGCGTATCCGCCGCCGACGAGCCAGTCAGCGCGCGCCGGTAGTCCGAGGGGTCGCCTTGGATTGGGCGTGCCGCGATTCATAGCCGCTCCAGTCGCTTCGCGCCCAATGCCGGTGACAATTGGCAGCTTCACCGCGCGCTCTAGCGCAGGATAATCGGTGAGGACCGGCCCGGCGGTATGACGAGGCGTTTTAGGGGGCCGGGGTCAACGCAAAGATCGGGATGGGTCGCGGCGTGCGGCGCTGGTAACCGGTGTATCGATTCGCGTTGTTCTTGTTGACGAGCTGCCACATCCGGGAGTAGTCCGCATCGTCCGGGTTGACCCGGCGAGCGGTTACCGCCAATCGCCGTGCGCCCACATTGATTTCGCACCGCGGATGCTTACGCAGATTGTGATACCAGCCGGGATAGCGATCGGCACCTCCGTTGGAGGCGACGATCAGATACGAGTCGCCGTCACGTGCGTAGGTCAACGACGTGGTGCGCGGCTGGCCGGTCTTGGCGCCAACGGTGTGCAGCAGCAGGCTCGGTGGAACACCCGGGATGCGGTGTCCGATGCGCCCATTGGTCTTCTGGTAAACGGTGTCGTGCAGTCGCAAAAGGGGCGCGCCGATTAATCGCTCGAGCAGCGTGAGATTACTCATGGTCCAGTCTTACTGGCTCGCGTCGATCCGGGCCAGCGCTTGGCGCAGGATTCGTCCGGTGGTCTCACGGTCCGGGTCGCGACGCAGCACCATCGCCTTGGCAAGGGCCAGCTTGTCGCCGTTGCGCCGCGGTAGCACGTGCAGGTGAATGTGGAACACCGTCTGGAAGGCGGCACTGCCGTCGTTGATCGCGATGTTGGTGGCGTCGGCCAGGTCGGTGGCACGGGCGGCCTTGGCGATCCGCTGGCCGATCGTGACCATGTCGGCCAGCGTTTCCGGCGGGGTGTCGGTGATGTCGACGGTGTGTCGTTTGGGTAGCACCAGGGTGTGGCCGCGGCTGAACGGGCGGATGTCGAGGATGGCCAGATAGCCGTCGTCTTCGTAGATCCGAATGGCTGGGGCTTCACCGGCGACGATCGCACAGAACACACAGGACATATGGCCACCGTACTGGGCGCTGCCTACGCGGGACCGCCTGGAACCGCCCGATGGGGCGGGATACGCTGCGGCAGTGGACCCTAGCGAGCTCGCCTTCGTCGGCGCAACGGAGCAGGTGCGAATGCTGGCCGACGGTGAAATCACCGCACCGGTACTTCTCGAGGTCTATCTGGAACGCATCGAGTACCTGGATAGCCAGCTGCGTGCCTACCGGGTGGTGCGCTACGACTGCGCGCGCGAGGAGGCCGAGGCGGCCCAGCAGCGCCTCGACGCCGGCGAGCGGCTGCCGCTGCTCGGCCTGCCGATCGCGATCAAGGACGATGTCGACGTCGCCGGAGAGGTGACGACCTACGGTGGCGGCGGGCACGGCCCGGCGGTGACCGCCGATGCGGAGTTGGTGCGCCGGCTGCGCGCTGCGGGTGCGGTGATCATCGGCAAGACCAATGTGCCCGAGCTGATGATGATGCCCTACACCGAGTCGCTGACCTTCGGGGCGACCCGCAATCCGTGGAATCCCGCCCGCACTCCGGGCGGCAGCAGTGGCGGCAGTGCCGCCGCGGTGGCTGGCGGGTTGGCTCCGGTCGCCTTCGGATCCGACGGCGGCGGGTCGATCCGCATACCGGCGACCTGGTGCGGCGTGTTCGGGCTGAAGCCGCAACGTGACCGGATCTCGCTGGAGCCCCACGACGACGCCTGGTACGGGCTGAGTGTCAACGGCCCGATCACGCGGTCGGTGCGTGACGCCGCGCTGCTTCTCGACGTGACGACCACGGTCCCCGGCCCCGAGGGAGAATTCGTCGATGCTGCCGCCCGCGCACCCGGACGGCTGCGAATTGCCTTGAGCACCAAGGTTCCCACACCGCTTCCGGTCCGGGTCGGCAAGGCGCAGCTGGCGGCGGTCGAGCAGGCCGGTGCGCTGCTGCGCGATCTCGGCCACGATGTGGTCGTCGAAGACCCCGAGTATCCGGCCACGTTGTACGCCAACTTCTTCCCCCGCTATCTGCGCGGGATCAGCGACGACGCCGACGCGCAGGCGCATCCGGAGCGTCTTGAACCGCGCACCCGCGCTATAGCCAGGATGGGTTCGTTCTTTTCCGACCGCCGGATGGCGGCCCTGCGCGCCGCGGAAGCCGCGCTGAGCAGCCGCATCCAGTCGATCTTCGACGGCGTCGACGTCGTCGTCACCCCGGGCACGGCGGCCGGCCCGTCCCGGATCGGTGCTTATCAGCGCCGGGGCGCGGTGTCGACGCTGTTGCTGGCGGCCCCACGGGTGCCCTACCAACAGGTCTGGAATTTGACCGGCCAGCCAGCGGCGGTGGTGCCGTGGGACTTCGACGACGACGGCATGCCGATGTCGGTGCAACTCGTCGGCCGGCCCTATGACGAGGCGACGCTGCTGTCGCTGGCCGCGCAGATCGAAGTGACCCGCCCGTGGGCCCACCGGCGGCCGCCGGTGTCATAGCTGCACATCGGCATGCAGCGGCGGCGCCTAGATCGGATTCATGAATCGATCAACCACGTGCCGCTCACTTTCGTCAGCCGGGCGCGAACCGAGCTCGCGGTGACTACAGGTGTGGATTTGTCTTTGCTGGTTGTACTTTGATCGACGAACAGCAGGATCGAGGCTTTCTCGGCGGTCAACGACTCGATGCCGGCAAGAGTGACCTTAGCTATCACGGAGCAGGAGCGATTCCCACTGCCATGGTCCGATCATCCGGCCGGTGCGCTGCCATGCCTACATAGGGGCCCATATGGGGCGTGGCGCCTCGAGCTAACGCCCGGGCGAACTCTCCGCAGCTGGGGTAGCGGTCATTGGGCTGTTTTGCCATCGCAGTCTCCAAAACCGGTCCCAGCCAAGCAAGCTCGGGTCGCCGGTCGCTCAGCTTTGGCGGTGCTGCATTGAGGTGCTGGCTGATCACCGTGACCGGGCTGGAATGCTCATACGGACGTACACCCGTGAGAATGTGGAAGGCGTTGGCGGCCAACGCATATTGGTCGGCGCGGCCGTCGATACGGGCGCCCATCAGCTGTTGGGGTGCGCAATATGCGGCCGTGTCGACCGTCAGGTTTGTCGCGGTGATATCGCCGACTTGGCATGCTGTCTCGAAGTCCGCCAACAATATTCGCCGATTACGATCCCCGTCTGGCTCGGTCAGCAAGACATTGGCGGGGTTGACATCACGGTGCAGCAGACCTCGCTGATGGGCGTAGTCGAGTGCGCCGGCCACAGCTGTCACTATGGTGGCCTCGTCGGTGACGGGCATGCCCTCGGGGTAGCGGTTGGCGCTGAGTTGCGCTGCGTCGGTTCCCTCGACGTAGTCCATCGCGATCCACAGCTGACCGTTGAATTCGCCGCGATCGTAGACGCCGACGATGTGGTGGTGAAACAGCGCGGCCGCCATCTCGGCTTCGCGTTGGAACCGCTCACGGAACACGCTGTCCGCGGATACATCCCGAGGCAGCGCTTTCAACATCACGGCGCGGCAACCGAGGATGCTGCGCGAGGCACCTCGTCCAGGCCCCCCGAGCCGAGTAGCCGCACAAGGGTGCATCCAGCAAACATGGTGCCGGCAGCTCACGGCATGGCCGGATATTACCTTGAGAGCCGGCTCGGTCGACGTGCCGGCCCGCCGTCTGGTCCGTCGACGGGCCGCGCCTGGCGGCGGCGTTATACGTTGGGCGGTAACGGACATGGGGAGGACACCGTGGACCACGTGCCCGAGCCGGACGACCGCGATACCGACGATCTGCTCGACGGTCTCGACGGCGCGGCAAGCGCGGAGCGCGCCGAGCTGATCGAGTGGCTGCTCGAACAGGGCATCAGCACCGCCGAGATCCGGGCGGCCAACCCGCCGCTGCTGCTGGCCACCCGCCGGCTGGTCGGCGACGACGGCACGTACGTATCCGCCCGCGAGATCAGCCAGACTTACGGCATCGACCTCACCCTGCTGCAGCGGGTGCAGCGCGCCATCGGTTTGGCCAGGGTCGACGACCCGGACGCGGCCGTACACATGCGAGCCGACGGTGAAGCCGCCGCAACCGCGCAGCGGTTCGTCGAGCTGGGGCTGAATCCCGATCAGGTCGTCATGGTGGTGCGTGTTCTCGCGGAAGGCCTGTCGCACGCCGCCGAGGCCATGCGCTATACGGCGCTGTCGGCGATCATGCGTCCGGGCGTCACCGAGGTGCAGATCGCCCAGGCGTCCCAGGCGCTGGTCAGCCGGATCGTGCCGTTGCTCGGCCCGATGATCCAAGACATGCTGTTCATGCAGTTGCGGCACATGCTGGAAACCGAAGCCGTCAATGCCGGTGAGCGAGCAGCCGGCAAGCCGCTGCCGGGTGCGCGGCAGGTTAGCGTTGCCTTCGCCGATCTTGTCGGCTTCACCAAACTCGGTGAAGCGGTATCGGCCGAGGAGCTGGGCCAGCTTGCCGGCCGGCTGGCAGGCTTGGCCCGTGACCTGACCGCTCCGCCGGTGCGGTTCATTAAGACGATCGGTGATGCGGTGATGTTCGTCTGTCCGGATCCGGTGCCGCTGCTGGACACAGTGCTGAAGTTGGTCGAGGTCGTCGACGCCGACGAGGATTTTCCCCGGTTGCGCGCAGGTGTCGCGTCCGGCATGGCGGTGAGCCGGGCCGGTGACTGGTTCGGCAGCCCGGTGAACGCGGCCAGCCGGGTCACCGGAGTGGCGCGGCCCGGCACTGTGCTGGTCGCCGATGCCGTCTGGGAGTCCGTGGGTGACGGCGCCGGCTTCGAGTGGTCGTTCGCGGGCATCCGTCGCCTCAAGGGCATCAAGAATGAAGTCAAGTTGTTTCGGGTGCGGCGAGGCGACGGCGGCAACCGTCGAGCTTGACCGGACACGCCGATCCGAAGGGCAGTCCACCACGCATATGGGCAGGCCCGGAGCGACTCTCGGGGGCGTCTGGCTCCGTCTTACGCGGGTCCTGCGCTGCCGGATCTCACCCCGTCTTCCGGCACTTGAGTTCGGTCAGTTCCGGGCCTGCTTCGCTACCAAAAATACAACCGTGGATTAGCCGATAGCAATGGTTTCGGGTCGGCCGAAGTGCCCGAGCTGGTTTGCCTACCCCCCGCCGTTCACCGCCAGCGAACAATATTCCGTCACTGGCGCAACGGTGTAATCATGTAATTATGAAAGCACATCAGCATATGCACGGGCACCGGCACGGGCGCCCCGGGGGCTGGCAGCAGGCCCAGCAACCCGACGCCACCGATGCCTCCGAATGGTTCGCCGGACGTCTCCCCGAAGACTGGTTCGACGGGGATCCCACGGTCGTCGTCGACCGTGAGGAGATCACGGTGATCGGCACGCTGGCCGCACCCGAGAATTCGGGAACGGAGCAGAGTCCGGCGCGGGCAAAAGGACGAGCGTCGCGGTTCCGGGAGGAAACCCGGTCCGAGCGGATGAGGATCGCCGACGAGGCGCAGGATCGCTACGGACGCAAGGTGTCCTGGGGCGTGGACGTCGTCTCCGACACCGGCACCGAGCGGATCTTGTTCACCCATATCGCGGTTCCGGTAATGACGCGCCTGCGCCAACCGGAACGCCAGGTGCTGGACACGCTGGTCGACGCCGGTGTCGCGCGGTCACGCGCGGATGCCCTGGCGTGGTCGGTCAGGCTGGTCGGTGAGCACACCGAGGAATGGCTTGCCAAGTTGCGCATCGCCATGTCGGCGGTGGACGACCTCCGCGCGCAGGGACCCGATCTGGGGAGTTAGCCGCTATTTGGCTTCCTTGTTGACCTTGGCGATGATCTGGTCGGTGATCTGGCCACCCTGGTCGGTGATGTGGTAACCGCAGGCGTTGATGTCGACGACCACGTTGTTGACCACACTCATCGCGCGCTGGCACTCCCAGCCGTCGGCGCCCTCCTGGGTGTCGATGACCGTAATCTTCGGCGGGCTGCCGACCACGTTGGCGAACGTCCACCGATAGGTTTTGCCCTGGTTCGTCACGGTCACTGTCTTGCCCGCGCAGTTTTTCCACTTGGCCGCCGCAGATTGCAGGAACGAGCGGGCTTTGTCGGCCGAGGGAAATGCCACCACGGCCTGATTGACCCAATGGTCGTAGTTGTCCCCGGGTTCCGACGACACCAGACCGCTGATGCCGGTGTAACCCGTGCCGGCGTACACCGGATCCTGGCTGGTATACAAGGCCGCCTGGCAGTCTGGCAGCGACAGGGTCACCGGGGAAGTGTCCATCGACGTAATGGGCTTTCCCGGCTGAATATTGGATGCGCCCATCACGGAGTTGATCTCAGACGCGTTGAGCAACAGTGAGCTGAGCCGGTCCTCCGAGATAGGTTTCGGCGGCGGCGTCGGGGTGGGACGGGTGACCAGCCAGATGCCCACTCCGCCAACCACGAGGACGAGCACCATAGCGACGGCGGCCACGATCGGCCACGGATTGCGGTTGCGTGATGTCGTGGGCTGCTGCCCCTGGTTCCAGACCGGTGGGCCGGGGGGTTGTCCCGGCGGCGGGGCGTTCGGTGGGGTACCGCCCCAGCCGCCGCCCTGGTAGAACGCGGGGGCCGGCTGGCCGGCCGGCATTTGACCGCCTGTCTGGGGCCACGAAGGTGGGGCCGCCGGAGCAGGGGGCGGCGGTACCCGCCCGGAGGCCGCGGAGGGTCCCGGCATTCTCGGCTGCCCCAGGCCGGCGGAAGGGCCTGAGGGGGGCACCGAACCGGCTCCGGCCGGGTAATACGGCGGCGGCTGCCGCGTGGACGCGGCGGCCGCAGGAGGTGCCGAAGGCGCCATTCCAGTGGCCGGCATCGTCGGCGGCGCGGCGGCTGTGGGCGGGCCAGGCAGCGTAGCTTCCTGGCTGCGGCGCAGGATGTCGGCCGCGTGGTCCTGGTCGGGGTCGCTGAGCGCTTCGTGGGCCGCCAGCGCCAAGTCTCCCGCACTGGCGTAGCGGTCCTCGGGCTTTTTGGCCATGCCGCGCGCGATCACCGCGTCGAAGGCCTTGGGGATACCCGAGCGCAGGGTGCTGGGCTGAGGGATGGGATCCATCAAGTGAGCGGTGACCAGCATGCTGGCGCTGTCAGCGCGGTAGGGCGGGCTCCCGGTCAGGCATTCGTGCAGCACGCAGGCCAACGCATAGATGTCAGCGCGGTAGGTGACCTCGTCGTTGGAAAACCGTTCGGGCGCCATGTACTTCCAGGTGCCCACCGCGGTGCCCAATTGGGTGAGCTTTTCGTCGGTGGTGGCGCTGGCGATGCCGAAGTCGACCAGGTACGCGAAGTCGTCGCGGGTCACCAGGATGTTCTGCGGTTTGATGTCGCGGTGCATGACGCCGGCGGCGTGGGCCGCATCCAGGGCGGAGGCGATCTGGGTGACGATGGCCACCGCCCGAGGTGGGGTCAGCGGGCCGAAGCGCTTGAGGATGTTGTCCAGGTCGGTGCCCTCGATGAGGCGCATCTCCAGGTACATTTGCCCGTCGATTTCGCCGTAGTCGTGGATCGGCACCACGTGGGGTTCCTGCAGCCGGCCGGTGATGCGCGCTTCGCGTTTCATCCGCTCGCGAAACACCGGGTCCTTGCTGAACGTTTCCGACATCAGCTTGACCGCGACCGTCCACTCTTTGACCGTGTGTTCGGCCTCGTAGACTTCGCCCATCCCGCCGCGGCCCAGCAGTCGCTTCAGGCGGTAGGGCCCGAAGATCGATCCCACTCGCGAGCCCTGCGCGTCACTCATCGCTGATCCTCCCGGTCACGCCGCGATGCCGCAGACACTATCAACAACAGCCCGTGGGGCGCGCAGTCGCGAGTTCGGGAAATGGCAAGCGCGCCAGCCGGGCACCGGCCTTGGCCCGCGGAGCGAAAATCCTGCCGCGTATCGCTTCGAACCTGCCCGGCGCCGGGCGACGCGGGCGTCGTCAAGAAATCCGCAAGGATGCGGCAAGCGCGTAGGCAGAAGCTCTCCTCAGGTGACAAGAAGGGTTTCCAGAAAGGAACCGAGATGCCTACCACTTCCGGGAGCGGATTGAAGGCCCATGTCGCCGTCATGTTCGCGATGACCGCCATGGTCGGTCTTGCGGCCACGCTGCCGGTGCAGTGGCGTACCAGCGCCGGACGCGCCTGGTCCTACGGGGTGTACTACCTCGGCTACCGGCTGTTGTCGGTACAGCTGTGCTGCGGTTCGCTGGCCGTCAGCGCGGTCCCGTTCGTCGTGAAACACGCCTGACCACACGGTCACCTGCGGGCTTTGCGTTGCGGGTCGAGTCGCTTGAGCTGCAATGCGATGAGCATCACCAGCACGACCGCCTGTGCCAGGCAGGCTCCGGCGGCCACTAGCCAGCTACTGACCTTGTAGTCCCACAGCGGATCCTGGTCCCCGCCGGCGGTGCGGCGCAGATCGTTGAGATCGACGGTGGCGGCGGCCATGGCGTAGGCCCATCGGGACGGGGATAGCCAGGCCAGTTGTTCCAGTGGCGGTCTTCCCCTGACGCCGAACATTCCGCCGCAGAGCACCAGTTGGGCCATGACCACCAGCACCAGCAGGGGCATGCCCCGGTCGGCGTTGCCGATCATCGCCGAGATCAGCAGGCCGATGATCATCGAGACCACCGTGACGGCGACGACAGCCAGGGCCACCTCGACGGTCGGCCAGGGCAGAACCACCGATTGGTCAGGCGCCGGCAAAAACGCCGGGCCCAGGAATCCGAGGATGAGTCCTTGGATGGTGGTGAGTGCGGTCAGGACGACGAGTTTGGAGGCTAGGTAGGCGCTGGCGGATAGGCCGATGCCGTGTTCGCGGCGGTAGATGGCTTGTTCTTTGACGATTTCGCGGATGGAGGCGGCGCAGCCCATCAGTGCGCCGCCGATGATGAGCAGTACCAGCAGTTGGGAGGGTTGGGTGGAGCGTTGTTCGATGGCTTTGGCTAGTGAGAGTCCGGCGTTGCCGGGCACGGCGTGGGCGAACAGGCTCAGCAGTAGTGGCAGGACCAGGAGGAACACCGAGTATTGGCGGTCGGCGGCGATGACGGCCAGGTAGCGCCGGCACAGGATGGTGAATTGGGCCAGGGCGCTTTGTTGGGCCAGGGCTTTGGTGGGCGCTGCCGGTGGGGGTGGGCC
>NZ_UPHT01000190.1 GCF_900566085.1 Mycobacterium attenuatum | reverse complement strand
TCCAGACAACAATCGTCCAGCTCAAGAAAGGCACTTTCGGTGAGAGTGTGTCACAGGTTCGCGCCCTCGTCGGCGGTGTTCGATGATGACAATCTCGTGTCGTGTGCTGGTTTGGTGCCGGTGATGACGCTGGGTGAACAGGCCGGCCTGTCGCGACTGCTCGACGAGCAGGTGCGGATCAAGCAGTCGCGGATCAAGTCGGGGGCGGCTAACCCCGCGCCGAAGCTGGTGACTCTGATCGCGGCGATGTGCGCGGGCGCGGACTGCATCGACGACGCCGACCTCGTGCGCAGCGGTGGGATGAAATCCTTGTTCGGTGGCGTGTATGCGCCGTCGACGATCGGAACGTTGTTGCGGGAGTTCACCTTCGGTCATGCCCGTCAATTGGAGTCCGTCCTGCGGGAGCACCTGGCCGGGCTAGGTCAGCGGGTGGATCTGCTGCCTGGCGCTGATGTGCGGGTGTTCGTCGACATCGACTCGCTGCTGCGCCCGGTGTACGGACATGCCAAACAGGGCGCAAGCTTCGGGCACACCAAGGTCTCCGGCAAGCAGGTATTGCGCAAGGGCCTGTCCCCGCTGGTTACCACGATCAGCACCGACACCGCCGCCCCGGTGATCGCCGGCATGCGGCTGCGGGCCGGCAAGACCGGTTCGGGCAAGGGTGCTGGGCGGATGGTGGCCCAGGCCATCGCGACCGCCCGTAGCGCCGGGGTGACCGGCGAGATCCTGGTGCGCGGTGACGCCGCCTACGGCAGTGCCGCGGTGGTGACGGCATGCCGCCGCCACGGTGCAGCGTTCTCGCTGGTACTGACGCGCAACCCAGCCGTGCAACGCGCTATCGATGCCATCGCCGAGGATGCCTGGACCCCGGTGCGCTATCCCGGCGCGGTCCAAGATCCCGATACCGCAGCCTGGATCTCCGATGCCGAAGTCGCCGAAATCGCCTATACCGCTTTCGCTTCCACTAAGAACCCGGTCACTGCCCGGCTGATCGTGCGCCGCGTCAAAGACGCCAATCAGGCCCACGGGCTGTTCCCCGTGTGGCGGTATCACCCGTTTTTCACCAACTCCACCCAACCCGCGCCCGAAGCCGACATCACCCACCGCCGCCACGCCATCATCGAAACCACTTTCGCCGATCTGATCGACGGGCCCTTGGCGCGTATCCCATCAGGCCAGTTCGGCGCCAACAGCGCCTGGGTACTCTGCGCGGCCATCGCCCACAACCTGCTACGCGCCGCTGGACTGCTCGCCGGAACCCGACACCGCACAGCACGCGGCGCAACTCTGCGCCGCATCCTGGTCAACATCCCAGCACGCCTGGCCCGCCCGCAACGCAAACCAGTCCTGCACCTGCCCAGCCACTGGCCCTGGGAACCTGCATGGCTTGCCCTGTGGCACAACACAATCGGCAGGCAATACACTGCTTGACCACCGCAACCCGACCCGACGACCGGAAGC
>NZ_UPHT01000148.1 GCF_900566085.1 Mycobacterium attenuatum | reverse complement strand
CACCAGTGCCGCCGGCCCCGCCGGCCCCACCGTTTCCGTATAAGAGTCCGGCGTTCCCGCCGTGTGCGCCGTTCCCCGCGGCGCCACCGTTGCCTCCGTTTCCGGTACCGCACGAGCCGCCGGCGCCACCAGCACCGCCGGAGCCGCCGTTGCCGCCGTTCCCAATCAGCCCTCCGGATCCACCGATCCCGCCGTTCCCGCCGGCCCCGCCGTCCCCACCGGACCAGTTTGAATTGCCGCCGCGTCCGCCGGCTCCGCCAGCACCGCCGTCGCCACCGTTACCAATCAGTCCGCCATTTCCTCCCGCCCCGCCGGCTCCGCCCGTCCCGCCGGATGTGCTGTTTCCACCGCCGTAGACGTCTGCACCGTGACCGCCAGCCCCGCCGGATCCACCGGCTCCGCCGTTGCCGCACAACAGTCCTCCGGCCCCGCCGGCCCCACCGGTTCCGCCGGACCCACCAACGGTATTGCCTTCACCCGGGCTACCGGCTCCGCCGGCCCCGCCATTGCCGCCGTCGCCGAATAGCCCGGCTGCTCCGCCGTTGCCACCGGCCCCGCCGTTACTGCCGGGCGCAGACCCGGCTCCGCCTGCTCCGCCCGCGCCGCCGTTGCCGAACAGCAGCCCGCCTTGGCCGCCGACACCGCCGTTGGCGCCTGCTCCGCCCGCGCCGCCGTTGCCGCCATCGCCGAAAAACCCTGCCGCACCGCCGTTTCCGCCGTTTTGGCCTGCGGCCCCGGATCCGCCGTTGCCGCCGTTGCCGATTAACCATCCACCGGCCCCGCCGTCTTGGCCGGTGCCCGCGGCGCCGTTTGCTCCATTGCCGATCATTGGGCGTCCGACGAGCCACTCGCTGTCGGCATTTGCCGTCTTGACCGCATTCTGCGCTGCATTTTCGATCTCGGTGGTCCAGTACTTCTCGGCGCTGCCGTTGAGGAGGTTGACAAACTGCTGGTGCAGCCACCCATAGTCTCGACTGAATGCTTGCCAGGTCTGGCCGTGGGTAATCAGCAAACCGGCGATCTTTGCCGATACTGCATCGGCGCCTGCGGGTAGTAGCCCCGTGGTCGGAATGGCGGCGGCTGCGGTTGCCTCGCTAAAAGCCGAACCGATGCCGGCCAAATCTGTGGCAGCGTTTTCCAGCGCCTGGGGCGTTATGGTCACAAATGACACAGCGCATCCTCTTCATATTTGCCAAAGTTCTTTTCGGGCACCGTTGACGGTCGCGGGCCGCACTTGCCGACCCTGGGCGGCGCCATGGCGGACCTAGCACCGCCAGCAAGTGGCGATACCGACAACGGCAAACCGGTGGCGCCCAGACCGGCGACTGCGCCGCCCAATCCGGCGGTAGCCCCGCGTGCGCCTGACACCAGCATCATCGGCGGCGAAAGCAAATGGGCTCCACTTCGACGGCGCCGAGTGATTGCTACGCCGGCGCTATAGCGTTTCGCGAATCGGGAATCCAGATGTGAAACCTTGAAAGCGCGAGCACTCATTCTGATAACAAATCTTCTGTTTGGCCGATACGAATGGCGCGAACCATACTGCTAGCGATCGGTCAGACTTGGCTCAAGCGTCCATAAGTTTGCCGCTTACGCTAGGATGTCGATCGAGCTGAGAGAAACTATCGCCGCGGCGATTGTAGATATCAAACTGATAATATCTATCGTGCGATACACCATATTTATCAACACCAGGCTTTCGAGCGCGAAGCGCCGGTCACGGTTTTCGCCCGGGCTGATTGGTTGCTGATGTTGAACCGCGAAAGTCCTTGTCCCACAACGCTTAAGCTCACGCCGACGGATCAGCCGATCGAGCTACCTCTCACCCCGCCTCGGCGGGATCGAAGCAGTCGCGTGCGCCGATGAGCCGGCGGGTGATGCGGCGCAAGTGCGAACGCAGTGACTCGTCGTCGATTTCGGCGACCAACGGGTGCATCACGCCGACGGCAATCGCTCCCGAGAGCATCGCCGCCGACACCCGCGCGTCCTCGGCGGCGTCGTCGACGAGCACGCCGTAGAGCCGGGCGATGAATTGCTGAAAGGGTTGGTGCTGGGCCAGTAGCCGCACGATTACCGGGTCGAACTGCAGCGTGCTCGCCGCGCCCCGGCGTTCGACCGCCACATCGATCACCCGATCCAGCAGCAGCTCGCGCGCCCCCGGTTGGCGGGCCTGGGCTTCGGCGGCCTCCAGCGCCTCTTCCAGACCGCCGAGTTCACGTTCGGTGAGTGCGATGACGATCTGCTCTTTGGACTTGAACTGGTGGTACACCGCCGCTTTGGTGACGCCGATGGCATCGGCGATCATCTGCAGCGAGGTGCCGCCCACGCCGTGCTCGGCGATCAGCTGCAGTGCCGCATCCAGAATGCGCGTTTGCGCAGCGCTGCGCGTAATGAAGCGGAACTGGCCGGGGGATGGCGTGGACACCACACCGAGAGCCTAGCCGATCGGCTATTGACCGCAGCTAGCCGAGCGGCTAGCTTCGCTGACTAGCCGCACCATGCGATCGCCCCAGGACCCGCGGACCGAAAGGAATCCCCGATGTCCGACATCGGCGAGCACCGGACAGCCCCGCCGGCCGCGTCACGGCGCGTCGACGGTGAACTCATCCTGTTGTGGACGCTGCCCGTCGTGGCGATCATCTGGGTGTCGGCGTTCCTGTTGTTTCCCGGCTTCACGCCACCGATGTCCCCCAGGATGCCGGCTGAGCAGGTGGCCGTGTTCTATCGGGAAAACCAATCGGGTGTCCGTTACAGCATGATCCTGTTCAATTGGTTCTGCGTGGGCCTGATCCTGGTCCTGATGCTGCTGGTGATGCAGATTCGCCGGATGGCTCACCGCACACCGATCTTTTCCTACTGCATGCTCGGTTGCGTGGCCGGCGGTCCGACCCTGTTTCTCATCGCCAACATCTGCTGGCTGCTGGCCGCCTTTCGCCCGGAGCGCAACCCCGAGCTGACGCAGATGTTCAACGACCTGGCCTGGCTCACCTTCACCACACAAGTTCCATTCCTCATCGGGCAGAGCGTGATTCTGGCCCTGGCGATTTACTTCGACGATCCGTCGCACCCCGTGTTCAGCCGATGGGTGGCCCATTTCAATGTGCTTGTCGCCGCCGCGCTGGTCCCGGCGGCCTTCGCGGGGCTGACGCTGTCGGGCCCCCTGGCGTGGGATGGCGTGTTGTCATTCTGGCTGAAGAACATCGCCATAGCGGGGTGGATTGTGGTGTCGGCCGTCGTCCTGGGCCGGGCCGTTCGCCGGGAGCGCGCCGAAGAATCGGTCGACGCATGAGTGCAGGCTCGACTAACCGCAGGCGCGAGCTCTGGTTGGCCTGGTGGACGCTCGTCGCTTTCTACAATTTGTTCGCCGTGGTGTTCTTCGTGCTGACCCGCACCCAGCCCCCGCCCGACCCCGCGTGGGACACACCGCGGGTCGTGCAGTGGTTCCAGGACAACCGCTTTGGGATACTCATCGGCTTCGCCATCATGTTCGTCATCACCGGCATGACGACGATGAGCAACGCGCTCATCGCCTATTCCATGCGGCGCATGTCGGTCAGCCCCGCATTCGCGTATTCGTACCTGGTGTTGTATTCGCTCGCCGCGGTTCCGGGCATGTTGCTGATGTGCATCGTGCTGACCGCCGCGGCGATGCGCCCAGGCCGCGATCCCGAACTGATCAGCTGGCTCTACGACTTCGGTTTCCTGTCGTTCATCGGAACAATGGGGGTCTTCCTGATCGGCTCGCTGGTCTGGATGGTGGCGATCTTGATCGACAAGAACCAGGTCTTCCCAAAGTGGTTCGGGTACTTGAACCTCTGCAACGCGCTCACCGAGATCGTGGTCTCGCCGGCATGGATCTTCCGCCGGGGTGTCCTGGCCTGGAATGGACAGATCGCTTGGTGGCTCGACATGGTCGTATTCTGTATCTACACAGGGGCTTTCATCTTCTTGCTGCGGCGGATGATCCAGCGCGAGGACCGTGCTACCGGAACGTTGCCCGAGCCGGTTTCTCCCCGGGCAGCGGCATCATGACCGCCGGTGCGGACAAGCCGGCCAGGTCCGTGCCCGGAGAACCAGACATGTGGGCCTTCGTGTTGTTCGAAACCCTGGTCTTCACAGGGTATTTCGCATTCTATCTGTTCTACCGCACGCAAAGTCCCGAGCTCTTCCCGCGTTCGCAGGCGCAACTGGACTTGCGCATCGGGGTGTTCAACACGCTGATTCTGTTGCTGAGCTCATGGTCGGCGGCACGCTGCGTACAGTCGGCCCGCGTGCACGCCTACCGAGCGGCGCTCAATGATGCCTTTCTCACCGCGTTCTTCGGTCTGGTGTTTCTCGGTACCAAGGTTTTCGAATGGGCCAGCCAGATCCGCAGCGGCAATTCCTTTACCAGCAACGACTTCTTCACCTATTACTTCTTTCTCACCGGGATACACTTCGTGCACCTGTTGATCGGGTTTGTCGTCATCGGAGTTGTAGTCCAACAACTTTGGGACGGGACACGAACTTCGCGATCTCAGCAGCTCGTCGAGACCTGCGCCACCTATTGGCACACCGTCGACTTCCTCTGGGTGCTCATCTTCGCGCTGCTATACGTGGTGAGGTGATCGGAGATGAAGTTCAACAAACGCCTGCCGGCAGTCTGGGCGGTGCTGGCAGCGTTGACGCTGTCCTATCTGTGGCTTGACCACTCTGTCGATGGAGCGCCGAGGTCTAGTGCGGCGGTCACGTCGAGCGTGATCGTGATCGCACTCATTAAGGTGCGCATCATCTTTCGTGAGTTCATGGAAGTCAGGCAGTCTCCTGCCGTGCTGCGCCGCCTGACGGACGCATGCGTGCTGCTGGTCGGCGCCGGCTTGCTTGGCAGCTATCTGGTCGGCATGACGCTCCACTAGGACTAGGAACTAGGCCGGTAGTTGGTCGGCGGCTGACCCATGAGGCGACTGGCAAAAGCGCTATCACCGGTGATAGCGCTCTTGCGACGTATCTGCCGGCCACCTCGGCGATGCTGACGCGGCTACGCCTGCCCGGCGGGTCAGCTGAGCGGCGATCGTCCGGCTTCAGCGTTCACCGGCGACACCGCACACAAAAAACTGACGCCAAATCCTCGGTCATGCCAGCCCCCGAAACGTGAGTCATGGCCGGCGATTGCCGCCACAATCGGAGGCGCACAACGGATTTGTCGCTGGCAGGCGGGCCGGCCAACATCCCACAACGCGGTGAGTGATGTGGCTGATGGAAAAGTTGCAGTTGTGGCCCACCTCGTCGCTGCGCGCAAATCGGAAAGTGCTTCTAAAACCGCACATTCATCCAACGTTGGCGAGAAGCGGCAAGTAGACACAAGTGGCATAACGATATTGACCCGCTGCACGTGGAAGTGCATGATGATGCTTACGAAGATCACAGTTCAATAACGGCCAGATCTCTTTTGCATCGCGCCGCCCTAAGGAGTGTCCCCACGCCGGAGAGCTTCTGACAGGTCCGCTGATAGCCGAGCCTATGAAAAGCAGGTGGCCCCGTGACATTCGTGATTGCAGTACCGGAGTTCATTTCCTCAGCGGCCCGGGATCTGGCCGGCATCGGTTCGACAGTGAGCGCAGCCAATACCGCGGCAGCGGGTTCGACCACCACGATACTGGCCGCCGGTGGTGACGAGGTGTCGGCGGCCATCGCGTCGCTATTCGCCGGCTACGCCAGGGACTATCAGTCGCTCAGCGCTGAGGCGGGGGCGTTGTACCAGAAGATGCTGCACGCCCTGAGTGGCGCGGGAAATTCGTACGCGATCGCCGAGGCGGTCAATGCCTCGATAGTGCAGACCATCAGGCAGGACCTTCTAGGTCTGATCAACGCGCCGGCCCTCGCATTGGTGAATCGACCGCTGATCGGCAATGGCACCGACGCGGCGCCGGGGAGCGGAAAGAGCGGCGGGCCTGGCGGGCTGCTATTCGGCAATGGCGGCAACGGCGGGTCCGGCGCTCCGGGACAGCAGGGCGGCCGGGGCGGTGACGCCGGGATGTTCGGCAACGGTGGTCAGGGCGGCGCTGGCGGGAATGCCCTGCTCGACGCTGCCGGGGTGCCGGCCGGAAACGGCGGGGCCGGCGGTGCCGGCGGCCACGGCGGGCTGTGGTACGGCAACGGCGGTAACGGCGGTAACGGCGGCATGGGCATCAACGGCGGCGCGGGTGGGGCCGGCGGGCAAGGCGCGCCATTGTGGGGCCATCCGGGTGCCAACGGTGCTGACGGCACGAGCACGGGCACCGGCACCGGCACCGGCGGGGGTATCACCGGCAGCGATACCACCGGCACCGGCGGCGGCACCGGCACCGGCACCGGCACCGGCACCGGCACTGGTACGAGCACCGCGATAACGGCGACATACAACGCGGGGCCGCAATGGGACAACGGCTTCACCGGCAGCTACACCATCACCAATTCGGGCGCAACGTCGCTGACCAACTGGCAGCTCCAATTCGATCTGCCGGCAAACGAATCCGTGACAGGTGTGTGGAACGGGCAGGTTGCCCAGTCCGGCACGCAATACCTGATTACGCCGGCGTCGTGGAATCAAACGATTGCACCAGGCAGTTCGGTCACAGTCGGCTTCCAAGCAACCCAGACCGGCACCTACTCCCCGCCGACCAACTTGTTGATCAACGGACAACCGGTCACCGCGGGCACCGGGACCGGCACCGGCGGCACCGGCACCGGTGGTACGGGAACGGGTGGGACGGGCACCGGCGGCACCGGCACTGGCACCGGCGGCACCGGCACCGGCGGCACCGGCACCGGTGGCACGGGAACGGGTGGGACGGGCACCGGCGGCCCGACGTCGGGTCAGTACTCGCCTTACGTCGACATCACGCTGTATCCCGGACCTAACGGCTACGACTTTTCCTCCGCCGCCCGGGCGGGAGTCAAGAACGCCACGTTGGCCTTCATCACCGCCGACCCGAATGGTCAAGCGGCCTGGGGAGGATATTCGGCGCTCGATGTCACTGGCGGCTCCCAGAGCTCGTTCATCAACAACCAGATCGCCAACATGCACAGCGCGGGCATCAATGCGACCATCTCCTTCGGCGGCGCGGCCGGCACCGACCTTTCGGCCGTCAGCGGTCAGACCCCCACAGCGCTGGAGCAGCAGTACCTGTCGGTGGTGAATACCTACAAGATCTATCACCTCGACTTCGACGTCGAAGGCGCGTTGCAGGGCAACACCCAGGCGCTGGCGACACAAGCGAAAGCCATCGCCATGCTGCAGCAGCAGGAGGCGGCCAACGGCACACCAGTGACCGTCTCCTACACCCTTCCGGCGCTGCCGACCGGGCTGGTGCCGGGTCAGGGGGGCGGACTGAACGTGCTCCAAATCGCTACGGCCAATGGTGTCAACATCTCCCGGGTGAACATCATGGCCATGGATTACGGCCCCGGTTTCGATCAGCCCGGAAACCCGGGCATGGGCACGTACGCGATCGACGCGGCGACGGCGACCCACGGTCAGTTGATGACGCTGTATCCATCGCTGACCAGCGAGCAGGCGTGGTCGATGCTCGGGGTGACGCCCCTCATCGGAATCAACGACGACCCGAGCGAGATCTTCACCCTCGCCGACGCCCAACAGCTGACCACGTTCGCTATACAAAACCACATCGGCGAGTTGTCCATGTGGGAGCTCCCTCGCGACACCACAGGCACATTGGGCGCGGTCGATGCCGTCGACGGCAGCGGAGTGGCGCAAACCCCCTTCGAGTTCTCCAAGATTTTCGAGCAGATCGAAACCGGCTCCCAACTTTGATGCCGGTCGCGCAACGGACGGCCTGAAGGCGTCCCGAACCACGGAAATCGCTGTGCCGCAGGCGTTTCGGAAGTCACCCGACGGGAGCGTCGGCGTCGAGTGGTGACCCCGTCGGCGTGAACGTCAGATGCAGTTCGGTGAGGCCGCGCAGGATATAGGTCGGCTCATAGCGATAGCGGCGATCGCCTGCCGGCCCGTGCCTGGCCGGGTCGACGGCAATGTCGGACATCCGGTCCAGGATGCGCTCGATCGAAACACGGCCCTCGACGCGGGCAAGCGGTGCGCCGGGGCAAGAGTGGACCCCTCGGGCAAAGGCCATGTGTTCGCGAACGTTCTTTCGGTCCAGGCGAAACTCGTGCGGATTGTCGAACCTGCGCGGGTCGCGGTTGACGGCCCCGGGCAACACCACCACGACGGTTCCGGCCGTGATGTCGACTCCGGCGATGTTGGTGGTCCGGCGGGCCAGGCGTGAGTCGCTCTTGACCGGGCTCTCCAGGCGAAGCGATTCCTCGATGAACGCCGGAATCAGGCTGCGGTTCGCACGCAGCCGCTCCTGGATGTCGGGCCGCTCGACCAGCACCTGCAGCGCGGCGCTGAGCAGTTTGGCCGTTGTTTCCTGCCCGGCGGCGAAAAGGAATGTGGCCGAACGGACTACGTCAATGACCTCGGGCGTGGATCCGTCCGGATACTTTGCCGTCGCAAGCGCGGTCAGCACGTCGCCACGCGGTTCGCGACGGCGGTCTTCGATATAGGAGCAGAACTTCTCGTCGAGCCACTGTAACGGGTTGGTACCGACCGATTCGTGGTCAAACCCGCCCACCCGCGAGCCCGGACGCTCGGCGCCCAACATGACACGAAACTCCTTGTGGTCGTCTTCGGGAACACCCAGCAGGTCGGCGATCACCAGGGTGGCAAAGGGTTTGGAGTATTCGCTGATGAACTCGCACCGGCCGTTGCCCAGGAACTCGTCGAGCTGACGGTCGGCCAGGCGCCACATGAACTCCTCGTTCTGTTTCAGGCGGCTGGGCGTCAGCAGCCGGCTCAGCAACGACCGGGCCCGGGTATGATCCGGCGGGTCCATGGTGACCATGTGCTCATACATCGGGAATTTCTCGCGGTGCTGGTCGATCTGGGCGTTGATGTTGTCACCCGCGGGTTCGAAGGGCAGCGGCGGGAACGGTCCGCCCAGTGCGACGCAGTTGGAAAATGAATCGGTGTCCTTGTAGACCGCGGCGGCCTCTTCGTAACCGGTGACGGCGACGACGCCGTGATGCGGCAGCCGCAATACCGGGTTGCGGCTGCGCAGGTAGTCGAAATACGGGTACGGGTCGGGAACCAGCGAGGGGTCGGTGAAAAAGTCGATCGAATCGTAGTCGCTCATGTCGCGTGCCTCCCGGAGCTGGGTTGCCGAATGGGCCGTCGGCGGCGAAACCTTCCGCCGCTCGAATCCGACGATGTGCTGAGCACCTGCTTAGCACGGCGTTATTGTCATGGTCAAGGCGGCCCACCCGGCAACCACGGCGACGTCGCTACGATCGGCGTGGTCGACATCAGCGAAATGCCGAGGATACGGAGTTGAGGCCATGACATCGGCTCGCCGGATCGGGGCGCCGGATGCGAAGAATCGCGGACTGTTGCTCGATGCGGCCGAGCAATTGATGCTCGAAGAGGGCTATGCGGCAGTGACTTCCCGCCGTCTGGCTGGCAAGGCCGGGTTGAAGCCGCAATTGGTGCACTACTACTTCCGCACCATGGATGACTTGTTTCTGGAAGTTTTTCGTCGCCGCGCCGAAGCTGGTCTGCGGGTGCAGGACCGGGCGCTCGAGTCGGCGCAGCCGCTGTGGGCGCTGTGGCGGTTCGGCACCGAGCCCGGATTCGCAAAGATGACAATGGAATTCATGGCCCTGGCCAACCACCGCAAGACGATGCGGTCGGAAATCGCTTACTACGCGGAACGTTTCCGCGAACGGCAGCGGGTCGCGTTGACGGCCGCGCTGCAGCGCTACCACGTCGACACCCAGGACGTGCCGCCGGTGGTGTGGACGGTCCTGATGACCAGCATTTCGCGATTTCTGGTGATCGAGCAGGGGCTTGGCATGTCGGGCGGGCATGCCGAAACCGTGGACGTGGTCGAGCGCTACCTGCGTCGTCTGGAAGGTGAGCCACAGCCACCAGAACGGTAAGCGCCGGCCGCCGCGTCACCAGTTACGCAGCGAGCAGAGCACACCGCGCGGTCCGTCCTTGGCGACGACGACCACCCCGTCCACGGCCAGATCGCAATGAAACATCGGTGTGCCCGGTTCGGGGCCGGTGCTGGCGGTGACCATCGCCCACTGGTCGGGTTTGGCCAGCATGACCTGAATGGTCCAGGGCCTGCCCGGAGCGATATCGGCCTGGATGTTCGGTGTGAATTGGTACGGGTTATGGCTGTAGTCGGAAAAAACGGCCGGATCCTGATCCTGGTAATAGATGTCGGCGTAAATCGGGTCCTGCGCCGAGATGGTGTACCGGACCTGATGCATGGGTGTGTCATCGGCGGGTGACCGGCCGGCGCCGACCACCAGCGCCGCGCCCGTCAGCAACACCGCTAAGGCGCAACCCAGCCGCCGCGTCGTCGGGGTCATATCGCGCCTCCAGCTGGTTGGCGGGGACTGGACGTGCGGTTCATCACCCGCGCCGCGGCCTGCCAATGGGCCTGCGCTACCCACAGCCGTGCGAAGGATGCTATCGCCTCATCGGGCGAAACTCCGCAGATTACCCGCTTGATCTCGGTGGCCGGATGGCGCGACAGCGCCGCGGCGACCGGTCGCCAGCCGCGATCCGGTGAGTCGAACAACGCGCGGGGCAACACCAGATCCACCAGGCCGATGCGTTCGGCCTCGGCGGCATCGAGCGCCGTTCCCGTGCCCGCCAGCAGCAGTGCCCTGCTTTTTCCGACCAGCGCGGCCAGTCGCTCGGCTCCGCCCCATGCCGGCATGATCTCCAGCTCCACCTGATTGAACGCGATCTTGATGTCGTCGGCGGCAATGCGGATGTCGGCGGCGACGGCCACCTCGGCGCCGCCGCCGAAGGCGTGGCCGTTCAGCGCGGCGATCACCGGAGCGGGAAATGCCGCGAGCTGATCGCAGATGGCGCGCATCCGCTTGGCCATCGCCGCGGCGTCCTCCTCGGTTCTTAGCGCGCTCAGCTCCTTGATGTCGCCGCCCGAAACGAACGCCCGCTCCCCGGCGCCCTTGATCACCAGCGCTCGCGCGCCTGACGCCGCCTCCAGTGCCGTCTGCAGCTGGTCCATGGTGTCGAGCGCGATGGCGTTGCGCGCATGCGGGCGGTCGATGGTGAGCACCGCCAACCCGGTGCCGGACTTGTCGAACTCGAGGTCCACCATGCGTCGATGCTTCCGGGGGCGAGCGGGCGATATTGGCATTCTCTTACTCGGAGAATAGCATCATCGCTGAGATCCAAGCTCTCCCGGCGCAGCATTCGAGGTGGCACGTGCAACACCGAATCGGGGCAGTGAGCACAGCGGCCGTCGCGGTATTTTCGGCAGCCGTTGTCGGCGCCTGCGGCGCACCGCCGGCAGCCCATATCTCCAGCACCGCAGTCGTGACGGTCAACGGCAACGAGGCGCGGCCACACCTCGTCAGGTGCGTTCAATTGGAGTGGTACCGGACGATCGAGGTTGGTACCGGCGACTCGGGAGCCACCCTGGTCATCGACCAGTGGGCTGCACCGATTACCGCGAGGTCGGTGCGGATCCGCAATCTGGCCGGTTTCACCGGCATGTACTCCGAAGGTGACGGTGGCAGCGCGAAGGCCGGCTTCGGCGACGGCACGTTCACCGTCAGCGGTACCGCCGAGGGGTTCGATACCGCCGCACCCAACCAGCCGGCCAGCGCCGAGTTCCGCATCGTCGCCCACTGCTGACCGGCGACCACAGGCGCGGCCCGTTGCCACTGCGCAGGTAAGAGAATACAATTCTCGCAAATTGCGAAGGAGGATTTCATGTCGTCGGGCACGCCGTCGTATCCGCTGTTCGATGCGGACAATCATCTCTACGAGACCCAGGAATCGCTGACCAAGTACCTGCCCGAGCAATACCGGAACGTGATCCAGTACGTCCAGGTCAAGGGCCGCACCAAGATTGCGGTCCGTGGTCACATCAGCGACTACATTCCCAATCCCACCTTCGAGGTGGTCGCGCGGCCGGGGGCCATGGAGGAGTACTTCCGGGTGGGAAACCCCGAAGGCAAGAGCCGCCGGGAGATCTTCGGCGAGCCGATGCGCTCGATCCCGGCGTTTCGCGAACCCGGCCCGCGCTTGGAGCTGATGAACCAGCTGGGCGTCGACCGCACGCTGATGTTTCCGACGCTGGCCAGCCTGATCGAAGAACGCATGCGCGACGACCCGCTGCTCATCCACGTGGTCGTGCACGCGTTGAACCAGTGGCTGGACGAGGTGTGGGGCTTCAACTACCACAACCGCATCTTCACGGTGCCGGTGATCAGCTTGCCGATCGTGGAGAAGGCGATCGAAGAGCTGGACTGGGTGGTCCAGCGCGGCGCCCGGGCGGTCCTGGTGCGGCCGGCCCCGGTGCCGGGGTACCGAGGCCCGCGGTCCTTCGCATTGCCGGAGTTCGACCCGTTCTGGCAGCGCTGTGTGGCGCACGACGTGCTGGTGGCCATGCACTCCTCGGACAGCGGCTATGCCCGCTATATCGCCGAGTGGGACGGCGGCGACAAAGAGATGCTGCCCTTCCAGACCAACGCGTTCGCGATGCTCAACGAGTGGCGCCCGGTGCAGGATGCGGTGGCGTCCTGGGCGATTCACGGTGCGCTGTACCGCTTCCCGCAACTCAAGGTGGCGATCATCGAAGCCGGGTCCAAGTGGTTGTTCCCGTTGCTGGAGCAGCTGGCCGACGTCTACAAGAAGACGCCGGAAAGCTTCCCCGGCGGGGACCCGGTCCAAGAGATCAAGAACCGCATCCACATCAGCCCGTTCTACGAAGACGGGATCAGGGACCTTGTCGACCTCATTGGTGTGGACCATGTCCTATACGGCTCGGACTATCCGCACCCGGAAGGACTTGCGGCACCCCGGCACTACGCCGATGCGATCCAGTACCTCAGCGTAGACGACCAGGCAAAGATTATGGGCGGCAACCTTTCTCGCCTCGTGTCGGTATGACGCAGTCGGCGCGGCGGCGCCGGATCGGACCACCCTGGGAGACCATCCCCGAGATGGTCCTGAGCGCGGGCGAGCGGTTCGGCGACGCCGCAGCCGTGGTCGACGGGCCGCTGCACCTCACGTTCGCCGAATTGGCCGAGCGGGTGCGCCGTGCCGCCGGCGCCTTTGCCGCGGCGGGAATCGACACGGGCGATCGGGTTGCGATCTGGGCACCCAATTCGGCGGAATGGATCATCGCCGCGTTCGGCCTGCTGACCGCGGGTGGGGTGCTGGTTCCGGTCAACACCCGCTTTAAGACGGCCGAGGCGGCCGACATCATCGGGCGCAGCGGCGCCAAGGCGGTGTTGGTCGAAAAGGGCTTTCTCGGAATGGATTTCACAGCCCCAGCCGGTATCCCGGTGGTCGACATGAAATCAGGATTCCTCGACAGCGGCAAGCCCTTCGAGCGCGCGGTCAGTGGCTTAGACGTCGCCGACATCATCTACACCTCGGGGACCACCGGGCGGCCCAAGGGTGTGATGATGAACCACACCCAGACGTTGCGGCACTACGCGGAGTGGTGCGATCGCGCCGATCTGCGCGCGGGCGACCGCTATCTGATCGTCAACCCGTTCTTTCACATCTTCGGGTACAAGGCCGGTTGCATCGCGTCGCTGATCCGGGGCGCCACGATCTTCCCGGTGCCGGTATTCGAACTCGAAAAAGTGCTGAAACTGATTGAGCAGGAACGCATTACCATGCTTCCCGGGCCGCCGACGCTGTATCAATCGCTGTTGAGCGCCCAAGGCGAGTGGGACTTGTCGTCACTGCGCGCGGGCGTGACCGGGGCCGCCGACATTCCGGTGGAGCTGGTCCGGCGGGTGCGCACCGAGCTGCCCTTCCAGACCCTCATGACCGGCTACGGCCTGACCGAGGCGGGCACCGTGACGCTGTCGCGGCCCGAGGATTCGTTCGAAGACATCGCCACCACCGCCGGCGTTGCGTGCGACGGAATCGAGGTGGACATCGCCGCCGACGGCGAGATCCTGGTGCGCGGGTACAACGTCATGAAGGGCTATCTCGACGACCCCATCGCCACCGCCGAGGTCATCGACGACCAGGGCTGGCTGCACACCGGGGATCTGGGCAGCCTGGACGACGCGGGCCGGCTGCGCGTCGTGGGTCGCAAGAAAGACATGTTCATCGTGGGCGGATTCAACGCCTATCCGGCCGAGATCGAGGGCTTCCTGTTGGAGCATGAGGCAATCAGCCAGGCCGCCGTGATCGGTGTCCCCGACGAGCGGCTCGGACAGGTGGGCAAGGCGTTCGTCGTTCGCAACGGTGCGATCAGCGCTGAGGAATTGATCAGCTGGTGCGGCGAGCGCATGGCGGGTTTCAAGGTGCCGCGCTCGGTGCAGTTTGTGGACGCGCTGCCGCTTAACGCCACCGGCAAAGTGGTCAAGGACCGGCTTCGCTGAACCGATGCCAAGGAGCGGGCTGCGCTGCAGGGTCTTCATGGGCACTGCCGCCCGGACGGATATGTTCAATGTGAGAATGCTATTTCCGCTGGATGTAGGATCGTCTAGCACACGGCTGCGGTGGTCTCGGGGTAGAAGGTGATGACTTGGCTCTGCGATCACGCACCGTCGGCCCGGGTGCTCGCCTGTTATCGCCGATGCCTAGTAGGGTGGCGCAACAGCGAGGTCGGTGGTGCCGCGGCATTCGACATCAACCGGCACGTTCGATCAGTGCAGCGGCCACTGGCGGACCAGGGGCAGAGGAGTTCCGCGTTGAGTTACCCAAGCAGTCGCTCCGTCGGACTGGTGAATCATGAGCGCCGGCAGCGAACCCGACGCCGCTGACCCACGATCGCTTCTGGTGAGCGACGACCAAACAGCAAGCACCGCAGCCCAATTGCGGGCACTGGCCGAACAGGCCGACGCGGAAGCCGCCGAAGCCGAAGCCCTGGCCGCCGCCGCCCGCGCCCGCGCCCGCGCAATTCAGTTGCGCCGCCAGGCCGAAGCCGCTGAAGGCCCGCCAGCAGATGCGGCCGTCCCCGCAGAAGAAGAAGTCGACGCGGACGCGACGGTGTCCGAAGCGGAGCCCGAGGGTTCGGAGTCCGAATTCGAAAACATCGGGGCCGAGCCCGTTTCGGACGTCGAAGCCGGGGACCACGACGCCGATGGGTCCGCCGATGCGGAAGCGTTGCCAGCACGGCCTCGACGCCGGCTGCGTCTCAACCGCTCCGTCGTTGCCGCCGTCCTGGCCGTCGCCGTCATTCTGGCCGCGCTCTCGGGCAGCGTGTACATGGTTGTGCAGCATCGCGATGCGATCCGCCACCGCGAGCGAGTGGCCGAGTTTGCCGCAGCGGCGCGACAGGGCGTCGTGACGTTGACATCGCTGGACTTCAACAACGCCAAGCACGACGTGCAGCGCATCCTCGACGACTCCACCGGAACGTTTCGCGACGACATGGCAAAGGTGGCAGACGATTTCGTCGCGGTGGTCGAACAGTCGAAGGTAGTCGAGCAGGGCAGTGTGCAAGCCGTCGCCGTCGACCTGGACAGCGTGACCGACGACTCGGCGGTGGTGCTGGTCGCCTCGACCTCCGAAGTCACCAATGCCGCCGGGGCCAAGCAGGATCCTCGCAAGTTCCGGCTGATCGTCACCATCACCCGTGAGGGCGATCAGCTCAAGATGTCGAAAGTCGAGTTTGTGCCATGACCGCACGGGAGACAACGGTCGACGACACCGCGGAGGTCGAGCCCGGAGGGCAAAGCGACCAGCCCGCACGGAAACGCCGCGCCGGCTGGATGGGCAAGCTCGCGTCGGGCAAGGCGGTCGCGGCGCTGGTGGCGTTGCTGGCGGCGGCCTCGGTGGCGCTGCTGGCCGGACTGTATTTCTTCTCCTATCGGCCGGATAGCGAAGTCGATGACCAGGCCGCCAAGTCGGCCGTCGCGGCGGCTACCGACGGCACCATAGCGATCCTGTCGTACTCCCCGGATACTCTGGACCGCGATTTCGATTCCGCTCGGTCGCGTCTGACCGGCGACTTCTTGTCGTATTTTGATCAGTTCACCCGCCAGATTCTGGCACCGGCCGCCAAGCAGAAGTCGGTCAAGACGAGCGCGGTGGTGCTTCGCGCCGCCGTATCCGAATTGCATCCGGACTCGGCAGTGGTGCTGGTGTTCGTCAACCAAAGCACCCAAAGCGCCGACCGGCCGGAGCCGACGTTGAGGTCCAGCAGCGTCCTGATCAAGCTGACCAAGGCCGACGGAAAGTGGCTCATCTCCTCGTTTGATCCGGTGTAGATCCGGTGTAGATCCGGTGTAGGAGGGCCCGTGGGTGACGGCAATACGACCATGACCAACGACATCCATTCGATGGTGATCGTGTCCGACTATCGGGTCCCGGATCCGCGCCGGGTGTGGCCGCTGCTGCAGGGCAAGAAGTCGGCGCTGGCCGCTATCGGAGCCCATCACGTTCTGGTCTATACCTCGACCCACGACTACGGCCGAGTCCTGGTGATGATCGGAGTGCACAGCCGCGAGCCCATCGTGGAGCTGTTGCGCTCCCGGGTGTTCTTCGAATGGTTCGACGCGGTGGGTGTCGAGGACATCCCGGCGGTCTTCGCCGGCGAGATCGTGGACAGGTTCATTGCCGAGGCCCCCGCTGCGGCCGCTCGCCGGGCACCTGGGGTCGTGGTGGCCGGGATCGCTTCGGTGGACGACGTGTCGTCGCTGACCGCCGAGGTCGGCCTTGCGATGGCGCGGTTCACCGCCGCCGGCATCCGAAAGACATGGGTTTTCCAGGCTTTCGACGACGAGCACGAGGTCTTGATCCTGCAGGAGTTCCAGGACGAAGAGCGCGCCCGGGCGTGGATCGACCATCCCGACGCCGCGGCCCAGTGGATGGGCCGCGCCGGGGTCGGTGCCTACCCACCGCTGTTCGTGGGCCGGTTCGCCGAGATGATGCGGATCCAGACGGATTGAGCGGAACGCTCGATGTATGTCTGCCTGTGTAACGGCATCACCAGTCAGATGGTGGCCGAAACCGTTGCGGCCGGTGCATCGACCACCAAAGATGTTGCGCTGGCCTGCGGAGCAGGCGCCGATTGCGGGCGTTGCCGGCGCACCATCCGTGCGATCCTTGGTGCTCGTCGAGGCGGTGCTGCGGCGGAGCGGACACCGCACCGGGACTGAGTCAGCGGCGCGCGGTGCCATCCGGAGATGTGGGCGCGACGAGATCGCTGAGCAGATGCGGGATTTCGAGCCGCGGCAGCACCGCTTCGACAAGCACCAAACGGTCCCGGTGCGCCGCGGCCGCGGTGAGTGCATCGTCGAGTTCGCCGTAGGTCCGCGCCCGAAACGCCAGGTGGTCGGTCACTCCCAACGCACTGGGGATGTCGGTCCAGCTCCAGGCCGCAATGTCGTTGTAGGGGGCCGTTTCGCCGTGGATCGCCCGTTCGATGGTGTAGCCGTCGTTGTTGACCACCACGATGACGGGGGATAGACCCTCCCGGGTGAAATTGCCGATTTCCTGGACGGTCAACTGGGCGGCTCCGTCGCCGATCAACAGCACGGTCCTGCGGTCACGATGCGCCACCGCGGCCCCCAGCGCCGCCGGCAACGTGTAACCGATTGAGCCCCAAAGAGGTTGACCGATGAAGGTGACCCCGTGCGGCAACCGGTGGTCGGCCATGCCGTAGAACGACGTGCCCTGCTCGGCCAACACCACATTGCCGGGGGTAAGCGCGTCATTGACCCGGTCCCACAACATCGGCTGGGTCAGAGCGTCATCGCGCTGCGGAGTCGATACCGGACGGTGGTCATCCGGCGCGGGCACGGGGGGTGAGGCTATCCCGCGCCCGGTCAGGATCTCGGCGAGCCCGCGCAGGGCGGCGCTCATCTCCAGCGGCGCGAACACCCGGCCGGCCACCGTGCTTTGGTACTGGCCGATGTCGATGGTGCGCGCCGGGTCGATTCGCTGGCTGAAGAATCCGCTGACCATGTCGGTGAACACCACCCCGGCCGTCACCAGCACGGGCGCGTGCTCGATCGCCGCGCGTACCCGCTCGGCGCTGGCGGCTCCGGCATAGATGCCCAAAAAGTTGGGCGAGCTCTCGTCGAGCAGACTCTTGCCCCACATCAGCGTGGCATGCGGCACCACATCGGCGGCCAGCAACGCCTCTAGCTCGTCGACCGCCCGCAACCGATGAACCAGCAGATCCGCCAGCACGGTCAGCTGGTACTGGCCGATCAGTGCGGCGGCGGCCTCGGTGAACAGTGACAGCGCACGCGGACTGGTGCCGCCGCCGTAAGGGGGTAGCGGTGCGCCGGGCGGTTCGGTGGGGAATCGGGCCACGTCGGTGGACAGCAGCAGGTATCCAGGCCGCTTCTGCTCCCGCACCTCACACAGCACCCGGTCGATCTCCCGGCATGCCGTTGCCGGCATGAGATTGGCCTGGGCGCAGGTGATTTCGCGGCTGATCCGCAAAAAGTGCTCGAAGTCCCCGTCGCCGAGCGAATGGTGCAGCGCCCGCCGGGTGCCCTGAGCATCTTTGGAGGGGCCGCCGACGATATGGACCACCGGCACATGCTCGGCGTAGCTACCCGCGATCGCATTGGCCGCCGAGAGTTCGCCAACGCCGAATGTCGTTACCACAGCTGATATTCCGCGCAAACGACCGTAGCCGTCGGCGGCATAGCCGGCGTTGAGCTCGTTGGCGTTGCCCACCCACCGAATGACCGGATGGGCGACGATGTGGTCGAGGAATTCCAGGTTGTAGTCCCCGGGCACGCCGAAGATTTCGGACACGCCGAGTTCGGCGAGGCGGTCCAGCAGGTAGTCGCCGACGGTGTATCCGGGTTCCCCGGGGCCAGCTGCACGATCGATCACGCAGTCGACGGTACGCCCGGTCGAAACCATTCCGGCCGAGGCGCGGTCGCGCTATCGTCGGCGCCATGGCAGTCAAGGAATCCCGCGAAGTAGTCATCGAAGCAAGTCCCAAGGAAATCCTCGACGTCGTCGCCGACGTGGAGGCAATGCCCGAGTGGTCCGACATCCATCAGAGCGCAGAAGTGCTCGACCGCGACGAGGATGGCCGGCCGCGGCGCGCCCGGATGAAAGTCAAGACCGCCGGGGTCACCGACGAAATCGTGCTCGCCTACAGCTGGCGCGACGACGGCGTCACCTGGACGCAGGAAAGCGGGAAGGCGTCGCGCAACCAAGAAGGGGGCTACACGCTGACGCCCGAAGGCGACAAGACCCGCACGAAGTTCGACCTGAGCCTGGACCCGCTGGTGCCGCTGCCCGGCTTTGTACTCAAACGCGCCATCAAAGGGGTCATCGAGATCAATACCGACGGGCTGCGCAAGCGGGTGCTCAAGGTCAAGAAGGGCTAACGGTCGCGGTGAGTGGCGGGGGCCCGTTAGCCGGGGTGAAGGTCATTGAACTCGGCGGTATCGGACCCGGCCCGCATGCCGGGATGGTGCTGGCCGACCTCGGCGCCGACGTGGTGCGGGTGCGCCGTCCCGGCGGGCTGACCATGCCGTCCGAGGACCGGGATCTGCTGCACCGCGGCAAGCGGATCGTGGACCTGGATGTGAAGGCCCAGCCGGGTGCGTTGCTGGCGTTGGCCGCCAAGGCCGATGTGCTGCTGGACTGCTTTCGTCCCGGCACCTGCGAGCGGCTCGGCATCGGTCCGGACGAGTGCGCGGCGGTCAATCCCCGGCTGATATTCGCGCGTATCACCGGCTGGGGACAGGACGGACCGCTGGCCGCGACGGCCGGCCACGACATCAACTACCTTTCGCAGACCGGTGCGCTCTCGGCGATCGGCTACCGCGACCGGCCGCCGCTGCCGCCGCTGAACCTGGTCGCCGACTTCGGTGGCGGCTCCATGCTGGTACTGCTGGGTATCGTGGCCGCACTGTACGAGCGGGAGCGGTCGGGCAAGGGCCAGGTCATCGACGCCGCGATGGTCGACGGGGTCAGCATCCTGGCCCAGATGATGTGGACCATGAAGGCGATCGGGAGCCTGCGCGACGAACGCGAATCGTTCCTGCTCGACGGCGGCGCTCCGTTCTACGGTTGCTATGAAACCTCCGACGGCAGGTACCTGGCGGTGGGAGCCATCGAGCCGCAGTTTTTCGCGGCGTTGCTGGCCGGGCTGGGTCTGACGGCCCAAGAGGTGCCCAACCAACTCGACGTCGGCTCCTACCCGCGGATGCGCGCCATCTTTGCCGAGCGGTTCGCCAGCCGGACCCGCGAGCAGTGGACCGAGGTTTTCGCCGGCACCGATGCCTGTGTGACGCCGGTGCTGACCTGGAGCGAAGCGGCCGCCACCGCGCATTTGCGAGCCCGATCCACGGTGATCAGTGCCCACGGTGTGGATCAGGCCGCGCCGGCGCCGCGCTTCTCACGAACCCCGGCCGGACCGGTCGCGCCGCCACCGGCAGCAACCACGTCGATCAACGAAATAAATTGGTAGTCACCTATTATGTCGAATTGACCTGATCACGTCCGCGGGTATGGCGGCGTTGCTAGCTTGAGCTTGGTGGCCGTCAAAGCATCGCGAGAGATCATCATCGATGCGCCTCCGGAAGTGGTCATGGAGGCGCTGGCAGATGTGAGCGTGCTGACGTCCTGGTCACCGCTGCACAAACGGGTGGAAGTGATCGACTACTACCCCGACGGGCGCCCCCATCACGTGAAGGCCGTGGTCAAAATTCTTGGGCTGGTCGACAAGGAGATCCTGGAGTACCACTGGGGCCCGGATTGGATGTGCTGGGACGCCGACCAGACATTCCAGCAGCACGGCCAGCACATCGAGACCACCGTCAAGCCCGAAGGCGTCGACACGTCACGGGTGCGGTTCGACATCACCGTCGAACCGGCGGGCCCGATTCCCGGCTTCATCGTCAAGCGAGCCAGTGAGCACGTGCTGGATGCCGCCGCGAAGGGACTGACCGAACTGATCGGCGGCCGCAACGACCGGGATCGCCCGACCTAGATTCTGTTTCCGCCGCACCGCAAGCCGGACCGCGGTTGCTAACTTGGTGTCAGTGGCCGTACAAGCGTCGAGCGAAATCGTCATCGATGCGCCCCCTGAGGTAATCATGGAGGCGCTCGCCGACATGGACGCGGTGCCGTCGTGGTCGTCGGTGCACAAGCGGGTCGAGGTCGTCGACACCCATCCCGACGGTCGTCCGCACCACGTGAAGGTCACCGTCAAAGTGACCGGCATCGTGGACACCCAACTGCTCGAATACCACTGGGGTGCCGACTGGATGGTCTGGGATGCCCACAAGACCGCTCAGCAGCATGGGCAGCACGGCGAGTACAACCTGCGCCGCGAAGGGGAAGACAGGACCCGGGTGCGCTTCACCCTGACGGTGGAACCGTCGGCGCCGCTGCCCGAGTTCTGGATCAAGCGGGCGCGCAAGAAGATCCTGCACGCAGCCCTGGAGGGACTGCGAAATCACATCATGGGCAAAACCGGGTAGCCCCGTCGCGCAGTGCCGCAAGTCGCCTGATCGCCTCGTCGAGGGTGTCGTCGCGTTTGCAGAAGGCGAAGCGCACCAAGTGATTCCACAGCTCGGCCTGCTGCGCGGCCGGATCGCAGAACGCCGACATCGGGATGGCGGCCACCCCCACCTTCTCCGGCAGCGCCGCGCAGAAGGCGGCGCTGTCGTGGTAACCCAGCGGCCGCGGGTCGGCGCATACGAAGTAGGTGCCGTAGCTGTCGTGCACCTCGAAACCGGTCTCGGCCAATCCGGCGGCCAGCCGATCGCGTCTGGTCTGCAAAGAGCTGCGCAGCGCGGCCACCCAGTCGTCCTCGGTGTTGAGCGCAAGCGCCACCGCCGGCTGAAACGGGGCGCCCCCCACATAGCTCAGATACTGTTTGGCCGCGCGCACCCCGGCGATCAGTTGTGCAGGGCCGCAAGCCCATCCGATCTTCCAGCCGGTGCAGTTGAACATCTTGGCCGCACTCGAGATGGTGACGGTGCGCTCGGCCATGCCGTCGAATCCGGCCAGCGGCAGGTGATCGTGGCCGTCAAACACCAAGTGTTCGTATACCTCGTCGGTGATCACCAAAAGGTCTGCGGCCACGGCGATCTCCGCGATGGCCGCCAATTCGGCCCGCCCCAGCACCGCGCCGGTCGGATTGTGCGGAGAGTTGACGATCAGCGCCGTGGTACGCGGCGTCACGGCGCGTCGCACGGCGTCGGTGTCCAGGGCGAAGCCGCAGCCATCGGCCACCAGCGGCACGGCCGCCCGATGCGCGCCGGCCATGGCCACGACCGGCGAGTAGGAGTCGTAGAACGGCTCGATCAGCAGTACCTCGGAGCCGGGTTCGACCAGTCCCAGCACCGACGCGGCAATGGCTTCGGTGGCCCCGACCGTGACCAGCACCTCGGTATCGGGGTCGTACTCGATGCCGAAATGCCGGCGGCGCTGGGCGGCGATGGCCTGCCGCAGGGCCGCGATGCCTATCCCCGGCGGATATTGGTTGACTCCGGCGGCGATGGCCTCTTGCGCGGCCCGCAGCATCGCCGGCGGCCCGTCCTCGTCGGGGAACCCCTGCCCGAGGTTCACCGCGCCAACACGGGCGGCCAGCGCCGACATTTCGGCGAACACCGTGGTCGCGTAGGGCTGCAGCCGCGACACCGTCATGGCAGACGAGCTTAGGCGCGGCGATGACCCCGAATGGTCTTCGCCCGGCCTGCAAAGTCCTGGCCAACCAACAGGTTGGCCGAGCACCCTGTTAGTGTTCCCCTACTGGACCTAGTCTTTAAGACGGACCTAGCCCTCCCTTTCCCCCGAACAGGAAATCGACATGCCCGAAGAAGCCTTTATCTACGAGGCCATCCGCACACCGCGTGGCAAGCAAAAGAACGGATCGTTGCACGAGGTCAAGCCCTTGAACCTGGTCGTCGGCCTGATCGAGGAGCTGCGCAAGCGCCACCCGGACCTCGACGAGAACCTGATCAGCGACGTCATCCTGGGCTGCGTCTCACCCGTCGGCGACCAGGGTGGCGACATCGCCCGGGCCGCTGTGCTGGCCTCGGGCATGCCCGTCACCTCCGGCGGTGTGCAGCTCAACCGGTTCTGCGCATCGGGCCTCGAGGCCGTCAACACCGCCGCGCAGAAGGTGCGCTCCGGGTGGGACGACCTGGTCCTGGCCGGTGGCGTGGAGTCCATGAGCCGCGTTCCGATGGGCTCCGACGGCGGCGCCATGGGACTGGACCCGGCCACCAACTATGACGTCATGTTCGTTCCGCAGGGCATCGGCGCCGACCTGATTGCCACTATCGAGGGTTTCTCCCGCGAAGACGTCGACCGCTACGCGTTGCGCAGCCAGGAAAAGGCCGCCGCCGCGTGGTCGGGCGGTTACTTCGCCAAGTCCGTGGTGCCGGTCCGCGACCAGAACGGCCTGCTGATTCTCGACCACGACGAGCACATGCGGCCCGACACCACCATGGAGGGTCTGGCCAAGCTGAAGTCGGCCTTCGAGGGCCTGGCGGCCATGGGTGGTTTCGACGACGTCGCGCTGCAGAAATACCACTCGGTCGAGAGGATCAACCACGTGCACACCGGCGGTAACTCCTCGGGGATCGTCGACGGTGCCGCACTGGTGATGATCGGTTCGGAAAGTGCCGGCAAGGCGGCCAATCTCACCCCGCGGGCCCGCATCGTGGCCACCGCCACCAGCGGCGCCGACCCGGTGATCATGCTGACCGGGCCAACTCCGGCGAGCTTGAAGGTGCTTGACCGGGCCGGGCTCACCGTCGACGACATTGACTTGTTCGAGCTCAACGAGGCGTTCGCGTCGGTGGTGCTGAAGTTCCAGAAGGACCTGAACATTCCCGACGAGAAGCTCAACGTCAACGGCGGTGCCATCGCGATGGGTCACCCGCTGGGCGCTACCGGGGCGATGATCCTGGGCACTATGGTCGACGAACTGGAGCGCCGCAACGCGCGGCGGGCGCTCGTCACGCTATGCATCGGCGGCGGCATGGGCGTCGCGACGATTATCGAGAGGGTCTAAAAATTATGCCCGACAATACAATCCAGTGGGACCAGGATGCCGACGGCATTGTCACGCTGACCATGGACGACCCGTCGGGGTCGGCCAACGTGATGAACGAGGCCTACATCGAGTCGATGGGCAAGGCCGTGGATCGCCTTGTCGCCGAAAAGGATTCGATCACCGGCGTGGTGATCACCAGCGCGAAGAAGACCTTCTTCGCCGGCGGTGACGTGAAGACCATGGTGCAGGCCAGGCCCGAGGACGCCGGCGATGTGTTCAACACCGTCGAGACGGTCAAGCGGCAATTTCGCACCCTGGAGACGCTGGGCAAGCCGGTGGTCGCCGCCATCAACGGCGCCGCACTTGGCGGCGGACTGGAGATCGCCCTGGCCTGTCATCACCGCATCGCGGCCGACGTGAAGGGCAGCCAGATCGGGCTTCCGGAAGTGACGCTGGGCCTGCTGCCCGGCGCCGGTGGGGTAACCCGCACGGTGCGGATGTTCGGCATCCAGAACGCGTTCGTCAACATCCTGTCGCAAGGCACTCGCTTCAAGCCGGCCAAGGCCAAGGAAATCGGACTGGTCGACGAATTGTTGCCCACGGTTGAGGAATTGGTGCCCGCCGCCAAGGCTTGGATCAAGGCCAACCCGGACGGCCACGAGCAGCCGTGGGATAAGAAGGGCTACAAGATGCCCGGCGGTACCCCGTCGTCGCCGGGGCTGGCGTCCATCCTGCCGTCGTTCCCCGCGCTGCTGCGCAAGCAGCTCAAGGGTGCGCCGATGCCGGCGCCGAAGGCCATCCTGTCCGCCGCCGTCGAGGGTGCGCAGGTGGATTTCGACACCGCCACCCGCATCGAGAGCCGCTACTTCGCCTCACTGGTCACGGGCCAGGTCGCCAAGAACATGATTCAGGCGTTCTTCTTCGACCTGCAGGCCATCAATGCCGGCGGGTCACGTCCCGACGGAATCGCCAAGACCCCGATCAAGAAGATCGGGGTGCTGGGGGCGGGCATGATGGGCGCCGGCATCGCCTACGTGTCGGCGAAGGCCGGCTACGACGTGGTGCTCAAAGACGTCAGCTTGGAGGCCGCGCAGAAGGGCAAGGGCTACTCCGAAAAGCTGGAGGCCAAGGCACTGGAGCGGGGCCGCACCACGCAGGAAAAGAGCGATGCCCTGCTGGCGCGCATCACCCCGACGGGTGACCCCGCGGACCTCAAGGGTGTCGACTTCGTGGTCGAAGCCGTCTTCGAGAACCAGGAACTCAAGCACAAGGTATTCCAGGAGATCGAGGACATCGTCGAGCCCAATGCGGTCCTCGGGTCCAACACCTCCACGCTGCCGATCACCGGTTTGGCCACCGGTGTCAAGCGGCAGGAAGACTTCATCGGGATCCACTTCTTCTCGCCGGTGGACAAGATGCCGCTGGTGGAAATCATCAAGGGCGAGAAGACATCTGACGAGGCGTTAGCCCGGGTGTTCGACTACACGCTGGCTATCGGCAAGACCCCGATCGTGGTCAACGACAGTCGCGGCTTCTTCACCTCACGGGTCATCGGCACCTTCGTCAACGAGGCGCTGGCGATGCTCGGCGAGGGTGTGGAACCGGCGTCGATCGAGCAGGCCGGTTCGCAGGCCGGTTACCCGGCCCCGCCGCTGCAGCTCTCCGACGAGCTGAACCTGGAGCTCATGCATAAGATCGCCGTCGCTACCCGTAAGGGTGTCGAGGATGCCGGCGGCACCTATGAGCCGCATCCGGCCGAGGCTGTTGTCGAGAAGATGATCGAGCTCGGACGATCCGGCCGGTTGAAGGGCGCGGGCTTCTACGAGTACGTCGACGGCAAGCGGTCCGGGTTGTGGTCCGGGCTGCGCGAGACATTCAAGTCCGCGACGTCGGCACCGCCGCTGCAGGACATGATCGACCGGATGCTGTTCGCCGAGGCGCTGGAAACGCAGAAATGCCTCGACGAGGGTGTGCTGACGTCCACGGCCGACGCGAACATCGGGTCGATCATGGGCATCGGTTACCCGCCGTGGACGGGCGGTAGCGCGCAGTTCATCGTCGGCTACCAGGGACCGGGCGGTATCGGTAAGGAAGCCTTCGTGGCGCGCGCCAAGGAGTTGGCCGCCAAGTATGGCGACCGCTTCCTGCCGCCCAAGTCTTTGACGTAAGTTCTGCCGCGAGCAGACGTAAAGGCCCCCGAAAACCACGGTTTTCGGGGGCCTTTACGTCTGCTCGGCGGCGCCGGCGGCCTCGGCGACCCTACGGCCCTGCCGGCGCCGGCTACCCGCGGGCGAGCTCGCCGTACTCCTGGAACCGCATCGAGTCATACAGGCGCACACCCTTGGTGTTCAGCTTCGCGACCGTCCTGGTAAGCCCCGCCGGCAGCAGCGAGACCAACTGTGCACCGCGGGTCAACGCCCACACTCCCGCCGTGGAGCCCGGCACGATGCTCTTGGCCATGGCGTGTGCGAACCCGCGGCTGCGACGGATTGGATCCGCCATCTGCTGTTCGTAACCGGCGAACGCGCGTGCGTAATCGCCGCCCGACCGGGCCAGTTCGCCGGCCAGGATGTAGGCGCCCAGCACCGCGATGCTAGTACTGCCGCCGACCGCCGGGCCCGGGCAGTATCCGGCATCCCCGACCAGGGTGACCCGTCCGCGCGACCAGCTGTCGAGCTGCAACTGCGTGATCGAGTCGAAGTAGAAGCTGGGTGTGCGGTCGAGCTCGCCAAGCCAGACGTCCACCTGCGGATGCATCCCGGCAACCGCGTCACGCAGTAACCTCTTCTGCCGCATGACATCTCGGTGGTGATAGCGTAATTGCTCGGTGCGGCGGAACAGGAACAATGCGCGAGCGTCGTCGAGGGGGTGGGCGGTGTAGATCATGGCGACGCGGCCCGCGCCCAGGTGAGCTGTCGATTCTCCTTCGCGGGCAAGTGTTTTCGGCACCGAAAGCACCGCAAGGTATCCGCCGAGGAAGCGGCTCCGTCCGGTGTCCGCGCCGAAGGTCAGGCGCCTGACATTCGAATGCAGCCCGTCGGCGCCGACCACCACGTCGAACCTGCGCGGCTTACCTTGCTCGAAAGTGACCTGGCCGTCGCACGATATTCCGGTGATGCAGTCGCCGAACAGATACTCGACGTGGTCGCGCCCAGCGCGGTAATACACCTCGCTCAGATCGTCGCGCATGATCTCCACGTGCCGGTCGGATGCGGCGGCGACGATCTTGGTGACATCGACTCGCACCGGACGTCGGGCGCCTTGGCGATAGAGCGTCAATCGGCTGGTTCCGGTGACCAGTGCCTCGATTTGCGGCAATACGTCCATTTTCGCCGAGATTTCGATGGCCGGCCGGAACAGGTCGACGGCGTGGCCGCCGGTCTTTCGCAATTGCGGGGCGCGTTCCACCACGGTCACGTCAAGGCCGTATCGAGCGAGCCAGTACGCCAGAACCGGGCCTGCGATGCTGGCGCCTGAGATCAAGATGCGCATGGTTGCCTCGCTGACTTAACGTTCGGTAAGGCTAACACCCGTGCTTACCAACCGTTAAGTCAGTTACCCTTGCGACGTGACCAAGCCCAGGTCGGACACCAGGCAACGAATCCAGGAGGTCGCCCGGGAGCTCTTCCTGCGCCAAGGGGTGCAGCGAACCAGCCTGCAAGACATCGCCGACGAGTTGGGAATTACCAAGCCCGCGCTCTACTACCACTTCGGCTCCCGCGAAGACCTGGTGCGCAGCATCGTGGTGCCACTGATCGAGGAGGGTGAGCGGTTCGTCGCCGATCGGGAAAACCGTGGCGACTGCGATGCCCGCGAATTGCTGGAGGGCTACTTCGATTTTCACTACCGGCACCGCCAAGACCTCATGCTGGTGGCGGCCGAATTAACGATGCTCGCCGATCTGGGGCTCATCAACACGGTGCTGGGCTGGCGTGAGCGGCTCGGCAAGCTGGTATTCGGCCCGCTACCCACACTCGCGCAGGCGGCTCGTGCGGTGCTGGCATTCGGCGGATTGCAGGACTGTTGTCTGCAGTTTCCCGATGCGCCGCGCATGGGGTTGCGAACTTGCTCGGTGGAAGCGGCATTAGCCGCATTAGGTGTGTAACGCCGGGCTAAAGTCCCAGCTATGCGCTTTGGACTTTTCATCCCGCAAGGCTGGCGAATGGATCTGGTCGGCATTCCCCCCGAAAAGCATTGGGCTGTCATGCGCGACTTAGCCACCTACGCCGACGGTAGCGCCTGGGATTCACTGTGGGTCTACGACCACTTTCACACCGTCCCGCTGCCCACCGATGAAGCCACTCATGAGGCGTGGTCGCTGGTGGCGGCCTACGCCGCCACCACGTCGCGGATCAAACTGGGCCAGATGTGCACCGCGATGAGCTACCGCAACCCTGTCTACCTGGCCAAGGTGGCGGCCACCGCCGATATCATTTCCGGCGGGCGGATTCAGATGGGCATCGGCGCCGGATGGTACGAACACGAATGGCGCGCTTACGGTTACGGTTTTCCGTCGGCCAGGGTACGGTTGGCGCGGTTGGACGAAGGCGTGCAGATCATGCGGGACGCCTGGCGCTACGGCAAGGTGACTTTCAGCGGCGCGCACTACCGGGTGGATGGGGCGGTAGTAGCGCCAAAGCCATTGCAAGTTAATGGGATTCCGCTCTGGATTGCCGGCGGTGGGGAAAAGGTCACGTTGCGCATCGCGGCGAAGTACGCCCAGTACACCAACTTCGCGCCGGAGCCCAGCGCATTCGCCCGCAAGTCGGAGCTGCTGGCGCAGCACTGCCAAGACGTGGGCACTGACTTCGACGCCATCGTTCGGTCGGCCAACTTCACCGCCGTCGTCGGCGCCTCCGACACCGATGTCAAAGACCGGTTGCAGCGGGTTCACGACCGCTTGGTCGGCTATGTGCCTGAGGCCCTTGTGGATTCGATGGTCGGCAACCTTTCGGATGCGGCGACGGGCACGCCGGAACAGGTGATCGGGCAGCTGGCCAAGACCCGCGACCTGGGGTGTGACTACGCCATCTGCTATTTCCCCGAGGCCGCCTACGACCGTTCGGGCATCGAGCTTTTCGAACGTGAGGTGATTCCGGCGCTGAGTTGATTGCCTTGATGCCGCACCGGTAACCGGGCCGGTTCGGCGTCAGATGTCGGTAGTCGTGTACCTGGTCTTGACGGGAGGCGCGGCGAGCAGCGGCGGAAGCTCCGTCAGCCGGCCTTCGCCGGCGCGGAATCTGCGGTAGGCCTCGTCGTGCTCGACGGTGTCCCAGAGTTCGTAGATCAGCCAGTGGGCTTCGTCGTCCTGATCGACCAGCACGTCGGTACCGAGGTTGCCGTCGAACGCCCGGGTGTCTCGCAGTGCCCGGCTCATGACCTCGCGCGCCGCAAGCACTGCTTCGGGCTTTAGCCGGAGTTCAAGTATCACCGTGATCGGCATCGTCGTGTCCTCGCATAGGTTGAGTTTGGCCGGTAGTGGCGATCTGAAAGAAGATAGCGCCAGGGTGGTTGGCCGCGGGTAGCGGCTGGTCGAACCGAGGGCGCACGATAGTGAGAATGATATTTCCGATTGTGTCGAATGCTGTTGTACTTGTGGTAAAGCACCTTATTCTGCGGCCGACGACGAAGGATCCCGCGATGCGGAAAGCACTGGCCCCCGACGTCTCGACCTGGCCGAACGACGACCCGCGCTTGATCGGGAGCCGCTGCGGCGACTGTGGTGCCACGACCTTCCCGGTGCAGCAGTGGTGTCCGCGGTGCAGCGGAGCCGACATGGGCGAGGTGTTGTTGCCGCGCCGCGGCACGCTCGTGGCATGGACCACCCAGGGCTTCCCGCCCGGGCCTCCCTATGCCGGGCCGACCGGCACGGACTTCGTGCCGGTCGGCATGGGCCTGGTGCAGCTGGGCGATCTGATCCGAGTCGAGGGGAGGCTGACCGAAAACGACCCGGCCAAGCTGCAATTCGGCCAGGAGGTCGAAACTGACCATGGTGGCGTTGACGACGGACGGTATCCAACCCCGACGCGGTGACCCGGCTGGTCGGGCTGACCGGCATTCCGTTCACCGACGTGTTCAACGCCTGTGCCACCGCCGCAAGTGCCATCCAGCAGACCGCAGACACCATCCGGCTGGGCAAGTACGACATCGGCATCGCCATCGGCATGGACAAGCACCCCCGCGGTGCCTTCACCGACGATCCGGCCAAACTCGCGCTGCCGCAGTGGTATGCGCAGAACGGCCAGTTCGTCACCACCAAATTCTTCGGCATGAAAGCCAATAAGTATCTCCACGACCACAACATCTCTCGGGTGCCCCTGGCCAAGGTCGCCGCCAAGAACTACCGCAACGGCGTTATGAATCCGAATGCCTTTCGTCGCAACGCAATTTCCGAAGAAGAGATTCTCAACTCGGCGGTACTCAACTACCCGCTGACCCAATACATGTTCTGCGCGCCCGACGAGGGCGCCGCCGCGGTCATCACGTGCCGCGCCGACATGGCGCACAAGTTCACCGACAAACCGGTGTACGTGCGTGCCTGCGAGATACGCACCCGCCGCTACGGCGCCTATGAAGTGCACGCCACGTCGGCTCCGCTGGACGAGGATGCGTCACCGACTGCGTACGCGGCCCGGGCCGCGTTCGAGGCCGCGGGAATCGGGCCCGACGACGTCGACATCGCTCAACTGCAGGACACCGATGCCGGCGCCGAGGTCATCCACATGGCCGAGACGGGCCTGTGCGCCGACGGCGAGCAGGAGAAGCTGGTCGCCGACGGTGCCACCGAGATCCACGGCTCTATGCGGTCAACACCGACGGCGGGCTGATCGCCAACGGTGAGCCGATCGGCGCGTCGGGGCTGCGCCAGATGCACGAGCTGGTGCGTCAGCTGCGCGGCGATGCCGGCGAACGTCAGATCCCCGGCAATCCGCGCGTCGGGCTGGCGCAGGTATACCGCGCACCTGGCACCGCGTCGGCGACGATCCTGTCCACCTAGCGCGAGCAGCCGCAAAAGGCCCCGAAAACCGCGGTTTTCGGGGCCTTTTGCGGCTGCTCGCAAGCGGGAGGTGCCCCAGCTTGGCTAAATGGCCGGCCCCAGCAGGTCGTCGGCGTCGCGGATGATGTAGCCGTAACCTTGCTCGGCGAGAAAGCGCTGCCGGTGCGCGGCGTATTCGGCATCGAGACTGTCGCGGGCCACCACCGAGTAGAAGATGGCGCCGCCGCCGTCGGACTTGGGACGCAGCAGCCGGCCCAACCGCTGTGCCTCTTCCTGGCGCGAACCGAACGTTCCCGAAACCTGAACCGCCACAGAGGCTTCCGGAAGGTCGATGGAGAAGTTGGCCACCTTGGACACCACCAGCGTGGAGATTTCACCGCGACGGAAGGCGTCGAACAACGCCTCGCGTTCGCTGGTCCTGGTCGATCCCTGGATCACCGGAGCGTTGAGCTCTGCGCCCAGCTCCTCGAGCTGATCGAGGTAAGCGCCGATGACCAGCGTCTGCTCACCCGGGTGTTTGCCCAGAATCGACTTGACCACAGCGATTTTGGTGTGCACCGTCGAGCACAGCCGGTAGCGCTCCTCGGGTTCGGCGGTGGCGTACGTCATTCGCTCGTTGTCGGTCATCGTCACTCGAACTTCGACGCACTCCGCCGGCGCGATCCAGCCTTGCGCCTCAATATCTTTCCACGGCGCGTCGTAACGCTTCGGACCGATGAGGGAGAAGACGTCGCCCTCGCGGCCGTCTTCGCGGATCAACGTGGCGGTCAGGCCGAGGCGCCGCTTGGACTGCAGGTCGGCGGTCATCCGGAACACCGGCGCCGGCAGCAGGTGCACCTCGTCGTAGATGATCAGCCCCCAGTCGCGGCTGTCGAAGAGCTCCAGATGCCGGTATTCGCCCTTGGTGCGACGGGTGATCATCTGATACGTCGATATGGTGACCGGCCGAATCTCCTTGCGTTCCCCGGAGTATTCACCGATCTCCTCCTCGGTCAGTGAGGTGCGGGCGGCCAGCTCGCGCTTCCACTGCCGTGCCGCCACGATGTTGGTGACCAGGATCAGGGTGGTGGCTTGGGCTTTGGCCATTGCGGCCGCGCCGACCAGCGTCTTGCCCGCACCGCAGGGCAGTACCACCACCCCGGAGCCTCCGGACCAGAACGAGTCCGCGGCCATCTGCTGATAATCGCGCAGTTGCCAGCCGTCCTGCTGCAGGCTGATCGGATGTGCCTCACCGTCGACGTAGCCCGCGAGATCTTCTGCGGGCCAACTGATCTTGAGTAACAGCTGCTTGACCCGGCCCCGCTCGCTGGGGTGCACGATGACCGTGTCCTGGTCGATGCGGGCGCCCAGCATCGGAGCGATCTTCTTGTTGCGCAGCACTTCCTCGAGCACCGCACGATCCAGGCTGACCAGGGTCAGGCCGTGGGCAGGATTCTTGACCAGTTGTAGCCGCCCATACCGGGCCATGGTGTCGACGATGTCGACCAGCAGCGGCTGCGGCACGGCATAGCGGGAGAAACTCACCAGCGCATCGACGACCTGTTCGGCGTCGTGGCCGGCGGCGCGGGCATTCCACAACGCGAGCGGGGTAATGCGGTAGGTGTGCACGTGCTCGGGCGCGCGTTCCAGCTCGGCGAACGGCGCGATGGCGGCGCGCGCGGCACCGGCCAGTTCATGGTCGACTTCGAGCAGCACCGTCTTGTCGGACTGAACGATCAACGGCCCGTCGCTCACCGACGCCCCACCCCCTGGTCAGCCTCTGGTAGCGCCACCTGGACTCCTTCGTCGTCGCCGGTCATGGGTTCCATTATCGGTCGTCGACCGACAGCACCGAGGTGATGCGATGGATGGCGAAATCACGCACCTTCCCCGACGACGAGTCGAAAGCCATCAACTGCCCGCCCCGGACCACGATCGGCGACACCACCCGCTGGGTGGCCACGCCGGCGGCGTCGAGGTAGCCGATCAACACCGTAGCCTCGTCTCTTATCGCGCGCTGCAGCAGCGACATGGCGACGGCCGGATCGACGCGGATATTGCCGAACGGCGCCGTGGTGACTTTACGCAATACCGCGACCACCGCATGCAGCGTCTCGCTGCTGGGCCGCGGCGGCGGGCGGTAGGGCCGGCGTTGATTCGGTGCGGGCACGCGGGCGCCGCGCGTCCGGACGTCGACGATCGCGCCGGTGGAATCCTCGGCCGCCGGGGCAAAGCCGGCATTCCGCAAGGCCGTCAGCACATCGGCAACGGGTGCAGGCGACACCGCCACCGTCGGTGCCAGTGCCCGCAGCTGCACGTCCCCGGCGGCGGTGACGGCCTGGGCCAACAGGGCGGGGTCCTCACATCGCACGAACGACGCGGCCACGCCTATCCGAAGTTGTCCGTGACGGCGTGCGACATCATCGATCAGGTAGGTAAGTCCCTGCGGCACCGGTGTTTTGGAGTGGCCGGCGAAGAACGCGTGCATCCAGTCGCGGTTCTTGCCGATGTCGAGCGCATGCCGGATGGATTGCTCGCTGACCCGATACACCATTGCCGCGCCGGCCGACTCGACGGTGGCGACGGTAGCCAGCTGATCGGCGAGTTCGCGTTGCAGCGGGCCCGGTACCACGACGGTAAGGTCCGCTTGGACCAGGAAGTGGTCGATCGGCTTGGGCAGTGCCCGGGTCATCGCGTCGATCACGACGGCGGAGTCCCCGGCGTCCCGGACGTGGTCCAGCAGCGTACGGCCGGGCGTGCTGATCGCTCCGCGGCCCACCAGGCCCAGCGTGTGGGCTTCGGTCAGCAGGTCCCCTACCGGCCCGGGCTGTAATCGCCGGCTCCAGCGCGGTCGACGCCAGATCAAGGCTGCCGAGGCGGTTGCCGCATCGACACCGGCGCCGGCCGGCAGCTCGGCGAGCATGCTCAGCAACAGCCGCCGATCCAGCGGCGCCGCTGTCGAGAACAGCGAATCGCTCAAGGCGGCATAGGGTTTGCCGTCCGGGCCGCGGCTGCCGATCAGCGCCGGCCGGCCCGGCAGGTCGAGCCAGGTGCGGGCCAGCAGGTGCCACCGCTCGGCCGGGGACAAGCCGGTGAATCGGTCGGCGGCCGGCGTCGGCGCCCAATACGGTCCCTCACCGTGGGACGGCAGCGGTTCGGGCATGCCGCCGGCGATGAGCCCGGCCGCGGCCACCACCTCGAGGAGCAGACCCAGACGTGGTTCGTCGATCCCGGTGACCTTGGTCAGCCGCTTGATTTCGCGGACTCCGAGCCCGCCGGTGCGCAGCTCGGGAACCGGTGTGACGCTGAGGTTCTGCAGCAGGACGTCGATCTCGCGTAGCAGGTCGATGACGGCTCCGGCGGCCGCGGCGTCGACGTCGCCGGCCGCGGTGGTCGACAGCACCGGATCGGGTGCGGTCAGCTGCGTCGGACCGGGTTCCTCGCCGCGGAGCACCTGCCCGACTTGGCGGGGCATGATCACCGTCTGGGCGTCGACGCGCCGCAGCAGCCCCACGGCGAGCAGCCGGGCCACCGGGCGGTCGGGAGGTGCGCCGGGTGCGGCGTCGCGAGTGCGTCCCATGGGGGAGCCTTCGACGAGTTTCTCCAGCACGTCGCGCTGAGCCTCGTCGAGCCGGGCGATCAGCTCGACGATCTGGTCTCCGGTGGATGAGCCGTATTCGAGCGTGACTTGGCCCGGGTACCACGGCAGCGCCGTGTCGGTGTCGCCGGCGACCCGCACCGCGCTGTCGCCCCAGACCAGGGCTCGTTGCTTGAGGTCGGCCAGCGCATCGACGACGTCGGCTTCGCCGGCGCGGTCGCCGATCAACGACAGCAGCTTGGCGACCGGCACCGGCGCGGTGTCGGCTTGCAGCACCAGCAGGGCGTCCAGCACTGCCAGTCGCAGGAAGTCGAGGTCGTCGGTGGCGGCCTTGACCGACTGCCGGGCCTGGGCGCGCGCTGCCAGTGCGGCGATGCTGCCAGGTGGCGGCTGAGCTAGATCCGGGCGGTGTTCCAGCAGCTGGATCAGCCGTTCGTCGGGTAGTTCGGCCAGCCAGGACCCCAGCGGGATCTCCGGAGTGTGTTCGGTCGGGGCTTGCTCAGGCATTGCTGATCAGCGTAGGCCCGACTTGCGACCTTGCGCCGCGGGCGGCAGCAAGACCTGTCAGAATGGATGCCGTGGCTGACAATGACGGCAAGGCGCGCAAGACCAACTACGTAGACAACGGCTGGCCGACCACCGACCCGGACGATCATGCGGTAAGCGAACTGGTGACCGACCGCACGGGTGCGTTGTCACCCTTCGGCGAGCTGGCGTTCCCGTTGGCCGCCGATGACCTCCCGTACCTCCATCCGGTGACGGTCGTCAACAGGTAGGACTCCGCCGATGGCCAGGGGGTCCGACTTGCACTCGGGCGGACTGTCGCACCTGGATGAGCGGGGAGCCGCGCACATGGTCGACGTGACGAACAAGTCGGCCACCCGGCGCACGGCCGTCGCTGCCGGCGCCTTACGCACCTCGACGGAGGTGGTGGCGCTGATCTCCACCGGAGGCTTACCCAAAGGTGACGCGCTGGCTACCGCACGGGTGGCGGGCATTATGGCAGCCAAGCGCACCAGCGACCTTATTCCGCTGTGCCATCAGCTCGCGCTCACCGGTGTCGATGTCGACTTCACCATCGGCGAGTCGGACATCGAGATCGCCGCAACGGTTCGCAGCACCGATCGAACGGGGGTCGAAATGGAGGCGCTGACCGCGGTCAGCGTGGCGGCTCTGACGCTCTACGACATGATCAAAGCGGTCGACCCGGCCGCCCGGATCGACGACATCCGCGTGCTTCGCAAAGAGGGCGGCCGTAGCGGAAGCTGGGAACGGTGACCGGCGCGCGGTCTGCCCGGGTCATCATCGCGTCGACTCGCGCATCGTCGGGCGTTTACACCGATGAATGCGGGCCGATCATCACCGAATGGCTGGCGCAGCGCGGGTTTTCGCCCGTCGAGTCGGAGGTGGTCGCCGACGGGAATCCGGTCGGTGAGGCGCTGCACAACGCGGTCGAGGCGAGGGTCGACCTGATCGTCACGTCCGGCGGCACCGGTATCTCGCCGACCGACACCACTCCGGAACAGACCGTGGCGGTGCTGGATTTCGTCATCCCCGGTTTGGCCGACGCGATCCGTCACTCGGGGCTGCCGAAGGTTCCGACGTCAGTGTTGTCGCGCGGGGTGTGCGGCGTCGCCGGCGAATCGTTGATCGTCAATTTGCCGGGTTCACCCGGCGGGGTGCGCGACGGGCTCGGGGTGCTCGCCGGCGTGGTGGATCATGCACTCGACCAACTCGCCGGCCAAGATCACCGGCGATGACGCAGGTCCTGCGCGCTTCGCTGACCGACCAACCGATCGATCTGGCCGAGCATGAGAGCCTGGTGAGCCATCACGCGGCCGGCGCTGTCGTCGGGTTCGTCGGAGTGGTCCGCAACCACGATGGCGGACGGGACGTGGTGCGGTTGGAGTATTCGGCGCATCCGTCGGCCAACCAGGTGCTTGCCGACGTGGTAGCCGAGATCGCCGAAAACTCCACTGGGGTACACGCCGTGGCGGCCAGTCACCGCATCGGCGTCCTGGCGGTCGGGGAGGCGGCCCTGGTGGCCGCCGTCGCCGCCGATCATCGACAGGCCGCGTTTGCCACCTGCGCGCAGCTGGTGGACAGCATCAAAGAGCGGCTACCGGTTTGGAAGCATCAGTTCTTCGGTGATGGTTCCGAAGAATGGGTGGGTTCGGCTTGAACCTTTGATCAGCCGATGACGGTCGGCTGCGCGAGCGCGTCCAGCGCGTCATTGCCGCTGACGTTTTGCCCCACAATCGCCTGCCACAGTTTCTTCGTGTAGGCGACAGTCTCGACCTGGTGGATTTCCACCGGTGCGTCGCCGTTGTCAGCCGGCGGAGGCGCGTCAGCCGGGTCGGGCAGCGGTAAGGCTGCATCGACGACTGCCGGGGCCTCCGGGGCGGGCCGTGCCGGGTCTGCCGGCGGGCTCACGTCGGCAGGGGCCGGCGGCAGGTCCGCAGGGGCCGGCGGCGCCAAGTCCGCCGGAGCGGGCGGCAGGTCGGCAGGGGCCGGGGGCAGGTCTGCCGGGGCGGCAGGTGCCGCCAGCTCGGCGGGAGCCTGGGGAGCCGGCAGCTCATTTCCGGCAAATTGCACCTCGGGTGCCGGGTCGGCTGGCGGCGCGACGTCCGCGGGGGGCGGAGCGTCGGCCAGCGGAGCCGGTTCGCCGTTGACATCCGGCGCATCGACGGGCGCGTCCAGTGCGGCCGGAGCGGGGACATCGCGCGGAGTGGCAGCGGACAGTCCATGACCGCACACCGGCCAGGCTCCGCGGCCCTGGGTGGCCAGCACTCGCTCGGCGACCGCGATCTGCTGTTCCCGGGTGGCCAGTTGAGCCGATGGGGCGAACTCGCCGCCGCCGTGGGAGGCCCAGGTGCCCGGGGTGAACTGCACGCCGCCGTAGTAGCCGTTGCCGGTGTTGATCGCCCAGTTGCCGCCGGACTCGCAACGGGCTACCTGATCCCATTCCCAGTCGGTGGCTGCGCTGGCCTGACCGGCCATGGCGATTCCGCCGCCACCAAGCACGGCGCCGGTAAAGGCGATCTTGGCGACGCTGACACTTGATGTCGTGGGCTTACGGTGACGTCCACTCATACGCTCGGTGATTCCTCTCTGTGCACGCCTGCGAGGTCAGCTGTCGGGTTCGGGTTGAGAGAGGTCACCCGGCCAGCGTCGTACTCCGATGAGACGACGTCGGCTTCACCCCAAGGGCCGTAAACCGGCCCCGGTCCGATCTCGGCGGACCTGATGGGTCCCCCGCCTCCATCCCGCGGTCGGAACCCCTCACCTACTGGATGGAGCTCGGCGCGTGGTAGGCGGGGTGGGCAAGTCAGTGGTTCGTTGACGAGCCTTCGGAGACGGTAGCGGTTTCAGCCGATCCCGTCACGTGTGAGGTGAGCCGGCGTTTTGCTCACTGAAGCTCGCCAAAAGCCCAGGAAGCGCGCTCATTTGCGCAGGTCATAACACCCGACACCATGTCGTGTCCGGCTTGTTATCGTTCCGTTACGTGAGATATCTCACAAGGGTCAGCCCCCGGCGAAAGGGGGGAGTACGTCAACCGTGTCGCCGGCGGATAACGGTGTTGTGTCGTCTCGGACGGCAATTCCGTTACGCAGATAAGAGCATCGGGCCAACACCGTCGCCAGCTGAGCGCTGTGTGCGGCCAGCCCCGTCACCAACTCGGCCACCGTCGTGTCGGGTCGCACTGTGATTGTTTCCGACTCGACACCGGCGGCCGCCCGGGCCGCCGCGAAATAGCGGACGGTCACCTGCTTCTCGGCGGCACGTGCCATCGAGTCAGCCACCGATGGCGCTCATCGGACGGTCGGGCTGTACGAAATCGGGATCGTTGATGCCGTGGCCGGCTGGCTTGCGCCACATCGCGGTCCGCCATGCCCGCTCGATCGCATCGTCATCGGCCCCGCCGCGCATCAAGCCGCGCAGGTCGGTCTCCTCGCTGGCGAACAGGCAGCTACGGATCTGGCCGTCGGCGGTGAGCCGGGTGCGGTCGCACGTCGAGCAGAACGCGTGCGAGACCGAGGCGATGACCCCGAACTTCCCGGTCGGCGTGTCCGGGCCCGAGTCGACCAGCCAAAGCTCGGCGGGTGCCGAACCTCGCGGCGTCGGATCGGTCCGCAAGCGAAAGTGTGGCCGCAGCGCCGCCAGCACGTCGTCGGCGCTCAGCGCGGCGCCGCGGCGCCATTGGTGGCCGGCATCGAGCGGCATCTGTTCGATGACTCGCAGTTGGTAGCCGTTCTCCAGGCAGAAGCGCAGCAATGCGACGACGTCCGTGCGGCCGGTTCCGGGGTCGAGCACGGCGTTCACCTTGACCGGCGTCAGGCCGGCATCCTTGGCGGCGGCCAGGCCGTCCAACACGTCGGTAAGCCGGTCCCGACGGGTGATGGCGGCGAAATGGGTGCGGTCCACGCTGTCCAGAGACACGTTCACCCGGTCCAGGCCCGCGTCGGCCAGGGCAGCTGCCCGCCGCGCCAGTCCGACGCCGTTGGTGGTCAACGAGATCTCCGGACGAGGCCGCAGGCCGGCCGTTGCCGCCACGACCTCTTCCAGGTGACGCGCCAACAGCGGCTCGCCGCCGGTAAACCGCACGCTGGTGACACCGAGCCGGTGAACGGCGATGTGGATCAGCCTGACCAGCTCATCAGGGCGCAGCAATTGCTGCCCGGGCAACCAGTCCAGGCCCTCGGCCGGCATGCAGTAGTTGCACCGCAGATTGCAGCGGTCGGTCAGCGAAACCCTGAGATCGGTGGCGACGCGGTTGAAGCTGTCCAGCAAGGGACCTTCCGCAGGGGCGCCGTCGGGCACGGTGGTTGGCGCCGGCAACCGGCCACGCACGGTCGGGACGCCCAGCGCCGTGACCGTCATGCGGTCACACGTTCGACTCGCGCCGGCGCACCGACAGGAACTATTTCTTTGCCCAACGGCACCAAAGACACCGGGATCAATTTGAGATTGGCCAGGGCCAGCGGAATGCCGACGATCGTGGCGGCCATCGCCACCGCGCTGACCACATGCCCGATTGCCAGCCAGATACCGAACAGCAATACCCAGATGACGTTACCCAGCAGGGCACCGGTCCCAGCGCTCGGCTTGTCGACAATCGTCCTGCCGAACGGCCAAAACGTGTACAACGCGATGCGCAGGGCCGCAAAGCCGAACGGGATAGTGACGATGAGAAGGAAACAGACCAACGCCGCGACCAGGTACCCGATGGCCAGCCACAGGCCACCGAAGACCAGCCAGATAACGTTCAGAATCAGGCGCATATCTCCTCCAGCGGTAATGCCAGCCTACTCAGTACGGGTAAACACGGATGCTTGGCGGGCGACGATCCGAGTAGGATCTGAGATCGTCATTGCGTCCTGCGCATGTGGGGCGCTTCTTGGTGTGGAATTCCCAGCGATCCGTCAGACAAGCAGGTGAGAGCAGTGCCGACCGGCAAGGTGAAGTGGTACGACTCCGAAAAGGGGTTCGGCTTCCTGTCGCAGGAGGACGGCGAGGACGTCTACGTCCGTTCCTCGGCGTTGCCGGCGGGTGTCGAGGGACTTAAAGCGGGGCAACGCGTGGAGTTCGGGATCGCGTCCGGGCGGCGCGGACCGCAGGCGCTGAGCCTCAAGCTGATCGACCCGCCACCGAGCCTGGCTCGCACGCGCCGTGAGGCGGTCGAGCACAAACACAGTCCCGATGAACTGCACGGCATGGTCGAGGACATGATCACCTTGCTGGAGAGCACGGTGCAGCCCGAGTTGCGCAAGGGCCGCTACCCCGATCGCAAGACGGCTCGGCGGGTTTCCGAGGTGGTCAAGGCGGTGGCGCGGGAGTTGGACGCTTAACCGCGCCAGCACCCGATGCTGCCGGCGCGACCAGCTGCCGTTGATGTCGCGCGGTGGCCCTGTTGTCGCACCGCTGGTCGGTCGGATCCGCCGGGTCTGCGATTTGTGGTCGCGGGCTGGCGGCTGAACATGTTTAGCAGGCAACACTTTTGGTGGTTAATGGTCGTGCTGTGATCGTGGCTGTGTCATAACCGGCGCGCGGCGCCGCGACGAGCCCGCCGGTCCGGGCGCCCAACAGTGCGCGGGCTGCGCTGGGCGACCGCCCAGCTTTTGTTGAGACCCGGAAGCGGTCATTTGGGCCGCGCTGCGTCGTACTATCGGGCAGGAACCGGGTAATCAATCCTCATATCGGTTCATCGGCGAGGAGGCCGCGATGGCGCAGCAAGTGCAAGTCACCGAACAGCAGGCGCGAGCGCTTGCCGAAGAATCGCGCGAAAGTGGTTGGGACAAACCATCTTTTGCAAAGGAAATTTTTCTCGGCCGCTTCCCGCTCGAACTGATACATCCGTTTCCAAAACCGTCCGAAGCTGACGAGGCTCGCATCGGGGCATTCCTGGGCAAGTTGCGGGAATTCCTCGCCACCGTCGACGGCAGCGTCATTGAGCGCGATGCCCAGATTCCCGACGAATACGTGAAGGGCCTGGCCGAACTGGGTTGCTTCGGCATGAAAATACCGGCCGAGTATGGCGGATTGAACATGTCGCAGGTTGCCTACAACCGCGCGCTGATGATGGCCTCGACGGTGCATCCGAGCCTGGGCGCACTGCTGTCGGCCCACCAGTCGATCGGTGTGCCCGAACCGTTGAAGCTTGCCGGTAGCCCGGAGCAGAAGCGGAAGTTCTTGCCGCGGTGCGCCGCTGGCGCCCTCTCGGCGTTCCTGCTCACCGAGCCCGACGTGGGCTCCGACCCGGCGCGGCTGGCCGCGACGGCAACACCGATCGAGGACGGCGGGGCTTACGAACTCGAGGGCCTCAAACTGTGGACTACCAATGGCGTGGTCGCCGAACTGCTGGTCGTCATGGCCCGGGTCCCCAAAAGCGAGGGGCATCGGGGCGGCATAAGCGCTTTCGTCGTGGAGGCTGACTCGCCCGGGATCACCGTGGAGCGGCGCAACAAGTTCATGGGACTGCGCGGTATCGAGAACGGCGTAACCAGGCTGCACCGCGTGCGGGTTCCCGCCGAGAACCTGATCGGTCGGGAGGGCGACGGTCTCAAGATCGCGCTGACCACACTCAACGCCGGACGATTGGCGATACCGGCGATGGTCACCGGATCGTGCAAGTGGTCGCTGAAGATAGCGCGTGAATGGTCGCGTGAGCGGGTGCAGTGGGGAAAGCCGGTAGGCAAACACGAGGCGGTGGCCGGCAAGATCGCGTTCATCGCCGCCACCACCTACGCGCTGGACGCTGTGGTCGAGCTGTCCGGCCAGATGGCCGACGAGGGTCGCAACGACATTCGCATCGAGGCTGCGCTGGCCAAGTTGTGGTCCAGCGAGATGACGTGTCGGATTGCCGACGAGCTGCTGCAGATACGGGGCGGACGAGGGTACGAGACCGCCGAGTCGTTGGCCGCTCGAGGTGAGCGCGCGGCACCGGTCGAGCAGTCGCTGCGGGACATGCGGATCAACCGAATCTTTGAGGGATCCAGTGAGATCATGCGGCTGCTCATCGCGCGGGAGGCGGTGGACGCGCACCTGACAGCCGCCGGTGATCTCGCCAAACCCGAGACCGATCTGCGCCAGAAGGCCGCAGCAGCGGTCGGTGCCAGTGGGTTCTATGCAAAGTGGTTGCCGCAGCTGGTATTCGGCGAAGGGCAGCGACCCACGGCATATCAGGAATTCGGCCCACTGGCGTCGCATCTGCGATTCGTCGAACGCTCCACGCGTAAGCTGGCCCGCAACACCTTCTACGGGATGGCGCGTTGGCAGGCGCGGCTGGAGCAAAAGCAAGGGTTCCTCGGGCGCATCGTCGATATCGGTGCGGAGCTGTTCGCCATGTCCGCGGCGTGCGTCCGTGCCGAGGCCCAACGGGCTGCGGACCCGGTCGTCGGTCATCAGGCCTATGAGCTGGCCGAAATCTTCTGCGAGCAAGCGACTCTGCGAGTCGAGGCGCTGTTCCACGCATTGTGGGCCAACACCGACAGCAGCGACGTTCGCCTGACCAACGACGTGCTGGAGGGTCGCTACACCTGGCTGGAGGAGGGGATCATCGATCAGTCGGAGGGCACCGGACCTTGGATCGCGCCCTGGGAACCAGGGCCTTCCACCGAATCCAATCTGGCCCGTCGATTCCTGACATTGCCAGCTGAAGCACAGCTTTAGTCGCCCATGGCCGGTTACGTCGCCGGGACGGGCGAGTTCAACCGCGACACCGACTACATCACCACCCGCATCACCGCGGACGGTCGAGATGGTTATCCGGTGGAGCCGGGCCGCTACCGCCTTGTGGTCGCCCGCGCCTGCCCCTGGGCCAACCGCACCATCATTGTGCGGCGGCTGCTTGGCCTGGAGCCCGTGCTGTCCATCGGGTTTTGCGGTCCCACCCACGACGAGCGCAGCTGGACGTTCGACCTCGATCCCGGGGGCGTCGACCCGGTACTGAAAATCCCGCGCCTGCAGGACGCCTATTTCAAGCGTTTCCCCAACTACCCCAAGGGCATTACGGTCCCGGCAATCGTCGAGGTGGCCAGCGGGGCGGTGGTCACCAACGATTTCGCGCACATCACCTTGGACCTTTCCACGCAGTGGGCCGCATACCATCGCGACGGTGCGCCGCAGCTCTACCCCGAGGTATTGCGGGCCGAGATCGACGAGGTAAGCAAGAGGGTCTACACCGAAATCAACAATGGGGTTTACCGCTGTGGCTTTGCCGGTTCGCAGGAGGCCTACGATGCCGCCTACGCCCGGCTGTTCACCGCGCTGGATTGGGTCAGCGACCGCCTGGCGATGCAGCGATACCTGGTGGGCGACACCATCACCGAGGCCGACGTGCGGTTGTTCACCACGCTGGTCCGCTTCGACCCGGTGTACCACGGGCACTTCAAGTGCAATCGGTGCAAGTTGAGCGAGATGCCGGTGTTATGGGCTTATGCCCGTGACCTGTTCCAGACACCCGGCTTCGGCGATACCGTCGACTTCGTTCAGATCAAGCAGCACTACTACATCGTGCACGCCGACATCAACCCGACCCGTATCGTGCCCAAGGGGCCTGAGCTAGCCGGATGGCTCACACCACATGATCGGGGAGTATTGGGCGGCAGGCCTTTCGGCGATGGGACGCCACCAGGCCCGCCGGTCGAGGAGGAACGGGTGCCGGCCGGCCATGGGGCGTAAGGGGATTCCGGTGTCGACGTGCGTGACTGAAAATCGTTGACGAGTACTGCCCTATTACTGCGCGCTTGACGAATCAGCCCGTCGAGTCACCTTTGAACTTGTGGGCTTGCCGTTCTCCGGCGGGCGTGAGGCCCAGCCAGATCGTGAATTCCCGCAGATCAGGCTCATCGTATTTGCTGACAAAAAGGTTGGAGACGCGCTCCATAGCAGCGTCCACCGAGAGGTCCCACCCTGCGAACCTTTCGCCCGGGTAGGGAAGGTCCCCAATTTGCATGAGCCCGTCTTCCAAGAGCGATCGGATGGTCCGCAGGGCGAACTGTTGTCGGGTGGGAATTGTGGTAGCGAGGTTGTCGCGGGTGATGGCCGATTCGATCTGAGCCAGCGGCACCAGGTCGTACAGCGCACTGATCAGCAGTTCCGCCTGCAGCCGGTCTTGTGCAGTTTCAATTGGTTGGGTCTCCGGCCGTCTATTCTCGTCGGGTCGAGTCATAATTCTCCGTCTTTGTTGGTGTGTTTGGGCTTTCGCTGGTCGGCGACCGGTCGGAGTCAACGTCAGGGCGTCATCCAGGGTTGAATTTGTCGAGGTCGGGTAACTCGTCCTTGCCCAGCACCGGGGCCCGTGGTGGCTGTGGGGCGGGTGAACAGGGTGTGGCACGGATTCTGGCGGTACCGGGCCGATCCCGATCAGTGGCGGTGCGCGTTCGGGCGTCGGCGTGGCCGGTGGGCGCGTCGCGGCTGGGGGTTCGACGGGCGCTTGGACCGCTGGCACCTCGGGTGGCGCTGGCCTGACAGGTGCGGGAATGTCTGGCACGCCCCCTCGCGGGTTGATATGCACCTTTGTATAGCCACCTTTGCTGGGGAACCGGACATCAAGGACGGGCTTTCCGGTCGACTCGGCAGCCCAGCGTTGCCCAATCGTTGTGCCGTCCGGAAGTCGATATCGGGCGCCTTTGCTGGGATCGCCCTAGCCGTTCAGGATTTCTACCCCGTTCTGTTGGGCACACCTCCACAGGTTCTGAAGGTCTTCTGGTGAGCGGATCTCCCTGACATCAGGGGAATTACCGACGGGCAATTTATGCAGCACCTTGCGAATATCGTCGGCGCTCGGAACCGGTGGCAGGTTCCGGCGTCGGCGCCGGCGTCGGGTCCTGTTTCCAGGTGCGGTTGTCGATGGCCTGCACGCGCTTGCCTTGTGCCGGTGCGGCGGGGACAGGCGTTGGCGGGACGGCGTGGCGGATGCCGGCCACGACGGCGGTGACTTTGGCGACGACTTGCTGATCGACCCCGACAGCTGGACGGCTCGTTGGCGGATGTCGCCGGCGAAGGCTTGTGCCTGGGTTAGCCGGGCGGCACGCTGCGCGGCCGACCCACCACTGCTTCGATCTGTGACCGACAGGTCTTCGCCGACATCGAACCCCGCCGCGCGGGCATCCTGGACCGCGTAGCGCACCCGCGAGCGCGCCGCATACAGATCTGCGGCTCCGCTGCGGGCCACTTTGGCCGCCTCATGCAACTGGTCGGCCACCGCGCTGGTCGTCAGCATGTCGGAATGCGTCTCGGTGCGCAGCGTGTCGGCTGCCGCGCCGCGCCAATCCACGCTAGCGCGTCTCGCCAGACCTGATTGGCCACCCCGTGGCAGCGTCCGGCGACAGCCTCCCAGTGGTCAGCAGCCTCGGCGCGGTGCTCGGTGGGCCAGGCCAACTGCTGCGAAAGGGTGGAAAACGCCGCAATTGCTGACATGTGCTAGGCGCGGATCACCCGACTGGCCACTGCGGCCGGCATGTTCGCCGAATCTGTCTCGTTGGCAACGTAGCGAGTATCAGCCTCGGCGACATGGGCGGCCGGTGTCGACACGCGGATCCCGCGGCATGGCGGCACTGTAGCCACCCTCTTCATCGCCCGCACTTCGGCGTCAAAAGACCAGGCGCACTGACCATTCCGCGTGCGGCGCCTCCCGCAGCTCACCGGAGGTGGGGTCGACCACCAGCGTCAACAACTGCACCACGATCCCGGTCAGTCGCCCCCGATGCGGGTCCACAGTGGGGATGGTGACCGCCAGCCGGCTGTCGGGCCGAAAGATGGTGGCGGCGGCATCTGCGGGATCCTCGTAGAGCTGTAGAAGTCGCCATGGTGCGCGCGAAATAGCTTGCGGCACTGAAAGTTGTACCGGATAGCGCTCGCTCACCGGCAGTTCGCCCTGGGTCTGCGGCGTCGCACATTCGTCGAGCCGCAGCACGTTGCAGTACATGTAGGGCCCGACGCGGGTCAGGTGCCCGTGCGAGTACGCACTGATCTCAGGTCGCTGTGGGCCGGGTTCGCGCACCAGCAACCAGGCTCCGAAACCTGCTCCGGCGCAAACCAACAGCACACCGACCGCGATCAGTACGGCTAGCCAGCGTTTCATTGAGGCATCACCGCCGGACCGCGGCCGGTGCTCTCCTGCTCGGCCAGGACCGGCCGATTACCACCGAAACCCGGTATCAACGAGTCACCCCGGAAACTGACGACCGTCTGCGCCAGCCCTAATATCAGCAAGGCGCTGACGGCGGTGAACCCGACCCACAATTCGGTGTAGACCAGCACGCCGACCGCGCCGCCGAGCACCCAGGCCAGTTGCAGCGTCGACTCCGAACGGCCGAAGCCCGACGCCCGTGATTCCTCGGGCAGATCGTCTTGCAGCGAGGCGTCCAGTGAGGCTTTTGCGATTGCGCTGCAGCCCGACGTGATCAGGGCCGCAACGGCAGCCGCGGCCAGATTGCCGGCCACCGCGGCCGCCAGCGCGAACACGGTCACCACTACCGTGCAGCGCACGACCAGCACCGCCGGCCGGCCGAGTTGCAGACGCGCGCTGGTGAAATTGCCGGCGAAGTTGCCGATCGCGGCCGCGGCGCCGATCAGACCCAGCATGGCCAACTGAACCCACCCGTCGGCGTCGTGAGCCTTGGCGACGAACGCCGGATACAGGAACAGGAAGCCGACCATCACCTTGATGGTGCAGTTGCCCCACAGTGAGGTAATGATGTTGCGGCCCAACGGTTGCCGCAGCGTTCCGCTGAGGTTCTTGACTTCCTCCGGCCAGCTTCGCCGCAGCTTGCCGCCGTCGCGGTGGTAGCTCAATGTGGCCGGCACCTCGCCGGTGGTCACCTCCACCCAGCGCGGGATTCGCATCGACAAGAAGGCGCCGGCGATGGTGATCGCGACAACGACGAACAGTGCGCCCGGGAGCTCGAACAGGCGGGTGCAGGCTAGCTCGACTCCACCGGCAACGGCGCCACCGGCCATCGTTCCGCCGAGCAGACCGAACACCGTCAGCCGGGAATTGACCCGGACCAAGTCGATCGTCGGCGGCATCACTCGGGGGGTCATCGCGCTCCGCAACACGCTGAATGACTTGGAGAACACCATCATTGCCAGCGCACACGGATAGAGCACCCACGACGGGAAGCTTCCGGTGGCGCCGTCGTAGTTCATGATCAGGACCAGCGCCAAGGCGGTCCGCAGTCCGAACGAGAGAGCCAGCGCCACCCGTCGGCCGTGCTGCAACTTGTCCAGCGCGGGACCGATCAGCGGTGCGATCACGGCGAATGGCGCGATAGTGATCAGCAGGTAGAGGGCAACGCGTGATTTGCTTTCACCGCTGGCCGCGGCAAAGAACAGCGTGTTGGCCAGCGCAACCGTCATTGCGGAGTCGACGGCAAAGTTGGCCATCACCGGCCAGGTCAGCGCGGTCAGGCCCGACTTGTCGGCGCCGTCGGCGGTGGCGGCGCGCTGGACCATCCAATACATGCGCGAGCCCATTTCGCGGCTGCGCATCGCCGCGGCCCGGGTGACGGTGATCCGTTCGCCGTTGTTGAACCCGCGCGACGGCGGCGGCTCGCTCTCACCCGGAGGTTGCCGCTCCTCGCCCAGCGGCGGGAGATAGCGGTTGGCGCTCGGCATGGGCGGTGGACGGCGCGGACGCCGATAGTCGGTGTCATCAGCGGGGTAATTGGCCATGCCCGGGTGCTCGTTGACCGATCCGTTGCGGGTCCGGCGGCCCTCAGCTGGAGCCGTACGGCCCGGATGATCACGTCGCCGTCCAGACACGCATCAATTCTGGCTTATCTCGTCTCCACGCGTAGGCAACCGGGTGTGGCTCGTCCACCGTGTCTTCCGGCAGTATGGATACGCATTGCAGAGAGGGAAGAGTGTGACCGGACCCGTGGAGGAATCGGCGGAATCCGCCGTGGCGACCGTGAGCGAGCGGCCGCAAGACCTGGCGGCGGTGCTCACCGGCGCTGTGGAACAGGCCAGGACGGCAGTCGCCGAGTTCAGCGGCCCCGATGCGGTCGGAGACTATCTCGGGGTCAGCTACGAAGATCCCAATGCGGCGACGCACCGGTTCCTGGCGCATTTGCCCGGTTACCAGGGATGGCAATGGGCCGTCGTGGTGGCTGGCTACGCCGGTGCCGACTGCGCCACCATCAGCGAGGTCGTGTTGATTCCCGGCCCGACGGCCTTGCTGGCGCCGGCCTGGGTGCCCTGGGAGCAGCGGGTGCGGCCCGGAGATTTGAGCCCAGGCGACCTGCTGGCGCCGACTAAGAGCGATCCGCGGCTGGTGCCGGGCTACAGCGCCAGTGGCGACCCGCAGGTCGACGAGACCGCTGCCGAGATCGGGTTCGGCCGCCGCTGGGTGCTGAGCGCATGGGGTCGCGCCGGGGCGGCCGAGCGCTGGCACAACGGTGACTACGGCCCAGACTCGGCGATGGCGCGGTCGACCAAGCGAGTGTGCCGGGACTGCGCATTCTTCCTGCCGCTCGCCGGATCGTTGGGCGCGATGTTCGGGGTGTGCGGCAACGAAATGTCGGCCGACGGCCATGTCGTCGACAAGCATTATGGCTGCGGCGCTCATTCCGACACTCCGGCCCCGGCGGGTGGCGGCTCCCCAATGTATGACCCCTACGACGACGGGGTGCTCGACATCTGCGACAAGCCGCCAGAGTCGTCCGATTAGCGGTTTTCGGCGGCAGCCTTGATCTTTGCCAGCGAGGCGTTCATGCCGTCGACCAATTCCCGTTCGAAGTTGGTGGTGCCGCCCAAGAGGGCGTTGACCGACAAGTTAGAAAACGCGCTCACCCCGTTCTCGGCATGGCGGCTCTCGGTCACCCGGGTTCCTTCGCCATTCGGTTCCAACTCGTAGCTCCAGACGCTGCGGTTGGTGTCGACCCGGAACGCCAACTTCTTCTCGGGGATGACTTCGACGACCGTGCACGTCGTAGGCCAGAACAATCGATTGCGGCGGTTGAGGTTAATCGTGCGGGTGCCTTGGCGCAGCGGACCGAATTGGTGCGTCCAGCGACACTGCGGGCTCCACTGCGGCATTCGCCGCAGGTCGGATATCAGCGCCCAGACTTTCGAGGGCGGGGCATCGATGTCGACGTGCGCCTGTAACAGCGGAGCTACCATTCGTCCTCCCGGATATGTTGTGCGCTAAGAATTCTGGTTCTATTTCTGGTCCAGGTATGCCTCGAGGCCGGCTTGTGCGCCCCGCGCTCCGCGGCGCGCAGCGGCAAGTTGCCAGACGAAGATGCCGGTTCCGAGTAGCCCCACGGCCAGCCCGGCCACCGTCACCGGACGCCAGTTCTGAAGGCTGGGCACGACGAACGCGGCCACCGCGGCGGCCACCCAGCCGAGTGCGCCGACCATGATGACCGGCCACACTTCTAGCAGCGGTGCCGGTAATGGTGGCGGCTCGGGATTGTGGTCGGTTGCATCGCTCATCGGGTTTCAACATAGCTCGCGACGATGCCGGGCGCTGAACGGGCGGAGCGAGAGCGCCCGGGGGCGCACGGCGTTGGGGCGCACGGCGCCGGGTTGTCGCTGTTGACTGGCGTCGAGACCCATTAGTGTGTGTTGGGGACGTCGAGCGTGTGTTGGGGGCGTTGAGTGTGCAGTGGGGGCGTCGAGCGTGCCGTCGGGGCGGGCCGCCGCAGATTTTCCCGCCCTACGTGCACGATCAAAGCCGCCGTTGCACACTCGTTACGGCGGGCATGGCCGCAGGACCGATGTGACAGGTGGTGTGGATGTGACGTTGCGGGACGGAGCGACGCAACGGTTTCAGGGTGCCGAGGGAGTGCGGCGACGGGGTGAGCGTTCAAGGCGGGAGCGCAATCGTTTGCCGTCGTTCTGATCGCGAGCACTGGGGTTCCGTTGTAACCTCGCGCTGTGCCTGACAGCGATGCCCAGCTGGCGAGCGACTTGTCGCTGGCGGTCATGCGATTGGCGCGCCAACTCCGATTCAGGAACCCGTCATCTCCGGTGTCCTTGTCGCAGCTGTCGGCATTGACAACCCTGGCCAATGAGGGCGCAATGACGCCCGGCGCACTGGCCATCCGGGAACGCGTCCGCCCACCTTCGATGACCCGGGTGATCGCTTCCCTGGCCGACGTGGGTTTGGTGGACCGTGCCCCGCATCCCGTGGACGGCCGTCAGGTGCTGGTGTCAGTATCCGTAGCCGGCGCGGAGTTGGTCAAAGCCGCGCGGCGAGCCCGTCAGGAGTGGCTGGCCGAGCGGTTGGCAACCCTCGACACTGGCAAACGTGACACCCTGCGCCGGGCGGCCGACATCATGATGGCGCTGGTCGACGAAAGCCCGTGACCGGTTTCGGCATCGATGTTCAAGACATCAGCGACCCCGACGACCCGCGCCTCGATGACTTCCGTGATCTGAACAGCGTCGACCGTAGGCCCGACCTGCCGTCCGGGAAGGGCCTGGTGATCGCCGAGGGTGTGCTGGTCGTCCAGCGCATGCTGGCGTCGCGGTTCCCGCCGCGCGCGCTGCTCGGCACCGACCGCAGGCTGGCCGAACTGAAGGACGACTTGGCGCGCATTCGGGCGCCCTACTACCGAACGTCCGCGGAAGTCATGGCACGGGCCGTCGGATTTCACCTCAATCGCGGGGTGCTGGCCTCGGCAAACCGGTTGCCGGAGCTCACAGTGGCCCAGGTGGTCGACGGTGCCCGCACCGTCGCCGTACTCGAGGGAGTCAACGACCACGAAAACCTCGGATCGATCTTTCGCAATGCGGCAGGGCTGGGAGTGGACGCGGTGGTGTTCGGCAGCGGTTGCGCCGACCCGCTGTATCGTCGTGCGGTCCGGGTGTCGATGGGGCACGCTTTGCTGGTGCCCTACGCCCGAGCAGCCGACTGGCCCGCAGACTTGTTGATGCTGCAACAATGGGGCTTTCGGCTGTTGGCGATGACTCCGCGGGGCGATGCGCGCGAACTGGGCGAGGCCATGGATTCGGTGCGCGAGCAACCGATTGCGTTGCTGGTGGGCGCCGAGGGGCCGGGACTGACCGCCGCGGCGCTGCGGATCAGCGATTTGAGGGTGCGGATCCCGATGTCGCGAGGCACCGACTCCCTCAACGTGGCGACGGCGGCGGCATTGGCGTTCTACGAGCGGGCTAGGCTCTGCCCGTGAGCCGAGAGCTCGAAGATCGCAACGAATCTGTGCCGTGGGCAACGGGTTTGGTAGTCGCTGGTTTTGTCGCCGCCGCAACCGGGGTCGGAATGGTGGTGCTTAGCCTGGGACTGATCCGAGTGCACGCATTGCTGGCGGTGGGGCTCAACATCGTGGCGGTCGGCGGGCTGGCGCCGACCCTCTGGGGTTGGCGGCGCACTCCGGTGCTGCGCTGGTTTGTCCTGGGCGCAGCAGTAGGGGTCGCGGTGGCGTGGTTGACGCTGCTCGCGATGGCGGGCCTGGGCAGGGCCTAGTTAGGTTCTGTCATAAATGCCACGGTAATTTGCGGTGATTGGTCGATGCGTTCGGAAACGGGGCTGTAGTTCTATTCGCCGTGAAAGCCGTGGCGGGGCAATGCGCGATGTTGGGGGTCTTGCATCTGCAGGTCGGTGATCTTGACGCCCTTGGGGGCAGTTGTGCGTGTTCGGTTCGGATTGCACCGTCACAGGCAGGTACGAGTGGTCCTACGGCGACCCTTCGTCGCGACTAGTTCGCCATCACGACCTCCTGACCTGATTACGCTTTGCCACGCGCAAAGACCAAGATTGCCGTTATTGCACATAAGGGCTGATGGTACGACGCGCCCTCTCGGCTGACGCCCCACCTTCGCTGCATTCCAGCCCCTCGGACGCCGCGGCCCAGACAATTAATACGCTTGACGGTAGGCCCCCGCCCCGGGCAGTTCATTTGTCATCGCCGTCGTCGTGTTTGAAGTCAATCGCTATAATTGAAGTCGAAAGGGTATTGCGGTAGTATCCGGGGGCGCCATTGACCGTTAGCGTCAGTCGCCGGGCTTAGATAATCTGTAATATCGATAATTACTGTACCGTCAACATAGTCGCCTTGATTGTTGACGTCGCCTTGATTGTTGACGTCGCCTTGATTGTTGACGTCGCCTTGATTGTTGACGTCGCCTTGATTGTTGACGTCGCCTTGATTGTTGACGGAATCCTGAATCTCATCGGAATTAGCGGCGTAGCTGGACTGATGTGAACTATTTTCGGAGCCGCCGTTGGTGTTCTCGTTGTTGGCGCTGCTGGTGGTATTTTCATTGTTTGGACTGCCGGTGGCGTTACCGCTGGCGCAGGTTTCGAGTTTTAATCCATCGTGGGCAGTCAAGGTTATGGCGAGCCTGCCGAAGCTGAGGGCTGGGTCGCTGGCGTCTTCGTTGTCGGTTGCGGTGTGGGTTATGGTGCCGGTCAGAGCCAGTGCCCCGAGTGCAATAGCAGCAGCGCGGGTGCGGCGCTGCGCCTGGGTGGTCCGCCCTGCGGCGTCGGCCAAGTGAGATTCAGCAGTATTAACGCTGCGCGTGAAGATGGGATTTTGGGAAAGTCGCGCCACGAATGATTCCCTTCATTATTGAGGAATGAAAGTTTAGCCAAGGCCGCGTATAATCGATCAACACAACAAACAGAGGGACACAGCGACTTCGGTTAAGCGAAACAGCTGTGACAAAGATTTTTGATCCTAAGCCGCGCTGGCGGTCCTGATCCTGACCAATCTAACGGCGCCGCGATGTTTGGCCGGGATGCGGCGTAAAATTCCATTACACCACATGCCAGATCATGACTAACTGATCGAAACATCACGGTACCATTCAACATCGCCGAAAACATCTGACCTCGCAGCGAGTTATTACCATAGAGAATTTCGCTTTCTCTTTCCAATCAACATCACAAATCGTTTCATAAACAAGAGTTATGAACGGCGGGTCTGAGGAAGAAACGGTGGATCTGATCTTGGTTTAACACGCCGAGCGCGAGCTTGGCGGCAAGGAGGGACGATGCAAGAAACGATCCGCGGAGACAGAACTTGAACAGCCATGCGCGCTGGGCCGCTTCTTGGGCGAGCTGAACCCGAGAGCTGAGGCCCGACTTGGCGTAGAGGTGGGCCACGCGCTTGCAGGGTCCACGCTGACACGCAGAGCCGGGTTGCGATGTCTTTTGCCCAGCCCTTCGGTGAACGACCGCACGACGTCAAGTTCGGCCGGAGTCAGCGCCTTCATCCGCTCGGCGTGCGTTTACGTTCGCCGCGACCGCGCTATGCGTAGCTGCTCGCTTCTTCAACGTCGACTTAACGCGAGCTTAGCGCTGCCCGCCGGAGCGCACCCCGAGCAGGACATCCTCCCAGGCCGGGATGACCGGCTTGCCGCGGCGATGGCCAGCTGGTAGTTCCCCCGCCGAGGTGGGTGCCGGCTTCGCGGGCTCGTCGAAGGCGAGGTGGGCCACCGGAGCCAGCTGTCGAGGTTTGAAGTCCGGGTCGATCAGCTCACTGGCCGCGTCGTCGATCGCGGCGACGATGCCGCCGTGCGCGCCGGGAGTGAAGCGGAAATGCGCGAGGTTGTCGGACCGGCCGGCCTGCCACGCAAGCTGCACCGTCCAGCGGCCGTCTTCGTTGCGCCAGGCGTCCCAGCTGAGTTTCTCGGGGCTCAGACCACGCGTCAGCAGCGCGGCGGTGACGGTTTCGAGCAGAGTCATTACCGCAGGCCCGTCGGCCAGCATCGGGTGCGCGGCCGTTGCCAGCTCGGCGGCGCGCGACCGCTCCAGCAATACCGGGTGGGCGAACCGCTGGATGCGTGCCAGGTCGGAGCCCGACGCGGCGGCCACCTGCTCCACCGATGCTCCGGCGCGGATCCTGGCCTGAATTTCTTTGGGGCTCAACATATTCGTTATTTCCATGTCCAGGTGCGGTTGAACGGGGTGTACCGTATGGCCGCTCAAGACCGCCCGCAGTCGATCGTCGGCGGCCAGCTTGAATGTTTCGGCCGGTTTGGCGCCCTCGCAGATGAGGTATTTGCCGTCGGCATCCAGCCCAACCAGTTTGAGTTCCCGCATGGCTTCTCCTCGCAGGCTCCGTGCAGCTGCGCACCGGACCTGTTAGGTGCGCACTTTAATGCAGCGAACCCGCCAATCCGCGCTGACACGCGGGATGGTTGCGGGCTGATAACGAGCTGGCTAAAGCCGCTCGACCACCCAGTCGATGCATCGGGTGAGGGCGCTGACGTCATCGGGTTCGACGGCTGGAAACATCGCCACCCGCAATTGGTTGCGGCCCAGCTTGCGGTACGGCTCGGTGTCCACGATGCCGTTGGCCCGCAAGGTCTTGGCCACGGCCGCGGCGTCCACGTCGTCGACGAAGTCGATCGTGCCCACCACTTGGGAGCGCAGCTCCGGATCGGTGACGAACGGCGTGGTGTACGGCCGCTCCTGTGCCCAGGAGTACAGCCGCTGCGAGGAGTCCGCCGTCCGCTTGACGGCCCAATCCAGCCCGCCGTTGGCCAGCAGCCAGTCGAGTTGTTCGGCCAGCAGTGCCAGCGTGCCGATGGCCGGTGTGTTGTATGTCTGATTTTTCAGGCTGTTTTCGATCGCTATCGGCAGCGACAAAAAGTCCGGAACCCAGCGCCCCGAGGCCGCGATCGTCTCGACCCGGGCCAGCGCCGCCGGGCTCATCAGCGCCAGCCACAGGCCACCGTCGCTGGCGAAGTTCTTCTGCGGCGCGAAGTAATAGGTGTCGACCTCGGTGATGTCGACTGGCAGGCCGCCGGCTCCGGAGGTGGCGTCGATGACGATCAGTGCGTCGCCCGAGTCGGCGGGACGTCGCACCGGCACCGCCACCCCGGTCGATGTTTCGTTGTGAGCCCAGGCGATCACGTCCACCGACGGGTCGGCCTGCGGCTGCGGTGCACCGCCCGGGTCGGCCTTGATGATGATCGGGTCACCCACAAACGGGTTCTTGGCGACCGCTGAGGCGAACTTCGAGCTGAACTCGCCGTAGGTCAGATGCAAGGAGCGCTTGTCGATCAGCCCGAACGCGGCGGCGTCCCAAAACGCGGTCGCGCCGCCGTTGCCCAGAATCGCCTCGTAACCGTCGGGCAGGGAGAACAGCTCGGCCAGGCCGGTGCGGACCCGGCCTACCAGATTCTTGACCGGCGACTGCCGGTGCGAGGTGCCGAATAATGCCGCCGCGGTGGTGGTCAGCGCCTGCAATTGCTCGGGCCGCACCTTGGACGGGCCCGATCCGAAGCGCCCGTCGCGGGGTTTGAGGTCAGCAGGAATTTCGAGGGCAGTCGTGAGCTGGTCGGCCATGGCAATCAGGGTAGTGATGCGGTGGCGGACCGGCGACCACACGGGCCGAATAACGCGACGGCACGCCGTGCGGTGTGCGCTACGCCACACTCCAGTGGCCAATCGGGCCGAGCCACAGCCCTCGGGCAAGTCTGGATAATTCCCGGTACCAGCGGTACCGTATTTATCAGACGTCCGAAGGTAAATCTCGACACCAGACCTCATTGGGGAGGCTTCGCAGTGGACAAGACGCGCATGGTTCGCCGTTGGCGACGCAACATGGAGGTCCGGGACGACACCGAGTACGTGGCAATGCTCGCCACACTGTCCGAAGGGTCGGTGCGGCGAAACTTCAACCCGTACACCGACATCGACTGGGAGTCGGCTGAGTTCGCGGTCACCGCCGACGATCCCCGGTGGATTCTGCCGACGACGGACCCCCTGGGCCGCCACCCCTGGTATCTGGCGCAGCCCGACGAGCGCAAGATCAAGATCGGCATGTGGCGCCAGGCCAACGTGGCGAAGGTCGGTCTGCACTTCGAGTCCATCCTGATCCGCGGCCTGATGAACTACACGTTCTGGATGCCCAACGGGTCGCCGGAATATCGGTACTGCCTGCACGAGTCGGTTGAAGAGTGCAACCACACCATGATGTTCCAGGAGATGATCAACCGCGTCGGCGCTGACGTTCCGGGCATGCCGCGGCGGCTGCGCTGGGTTTCTCCGTTCATCCCGCTGGTGGCCGGCCCCTTGCCGGTGGCGTTCTTCATCGGGGTGCTCGCTGGCGAGGAGCCAATTGACCACACCCAGAAGAATGTGTTGCGCGAGGGCAAGGCGCTGCATCCGATCATGGAACGGGTGATGTCGATTCATGTGGCCGAGGAAGCCCGCCACATCTCGTTCGCGCACGAATTTCTGCGTAAGCGGTTGCCACAGTTGACCAAGAGACAACGATTCTGGGCGTCGCTGTACTTCCCGCTGACCATGCGGATGCTGTGCAACGCAATCGTTGTGCCGCCCAAGGCGTTCTGGGAGGAATTCGATATACCGCACGAGGTGAAGAAGGATCTGTTCTTCCGGTCGCCGGAGTCGCGGAAGTGGTTGCGCGACATGTTCGCCGATGTGCGAATGCTGGCTTACGACACCGGACTGATGGAAAGTCGCCTGGCCCGGCTCATGTGGCGGATGTGCAAGATCAACGGTGAGCCGTCGCGCTACCGCAGCGAGCCGCAACGTCAGCATCTGGCCACCGTGCCGGCCGCGTAAATACTTATGCCGCACGTTATTACCCAATCGTGCTGCAATGACGCGTCATGCGTCTTCGCGTGCCCGGTCAATTGCATCCACCCCTCGCCTGACGAGCCGGGCTTTGCGACGTCGGAGATGCTGTATATCGATCCGGTGGCGTGTGTGGACTGTGGCGCCTGCGTGAGCGCCTGTCCGGTTGGCGCCATCGCGCCAGACAGCAGGCTGGAATCGCCGCAACTGCCGTTCGTCGAGATCAATGCCTCGTACTATCCGAAGCGGCCTACGGACGCGAAGCTGCCGCCGACGTCCAAACTGGCCCCGGTGATCCCGGCCGCCGAGGTGCGTGCACGCCGTCGTCCGCTGACCGTCGCCATTGTCGGTTCCGGGCCCGCGGCGATGTACGCCGCTGACGAGCTGCTGGTTCAGCCCGGTGTGCGGGTCAACGTCTTTGAGAAGCTTCCCACGCCCTACGGCCTGGTGCGCGCCGGGGTAGCGCCGGATCACCCGAACACCAAAAGGGTTACGGCACTGTTTGATCGGGTCGCCAGCCACGACCGGTTCCACTTCTATCTGAATGTCGAGATCGGCAAGCACCTCACGCACGCCGATCTGTTGGCCCACCACCACGCCGTGGTGTATGCGGTCGGCGCGCCCGACGACCGTCGCCTCGACATCGACGGGATGGGGCTACCTGGCACGGGTACCGCCACCGAGTTGGTCGCGTGGATAAACGGGCATCCCGAATTCGCTGATCTTCCAGTAGATCTCGACCACGAACGGGTGGTGATCATCGGCAACGGCAATGTCGCCCTCGACGTGGCCCGGGTCCTGACCGCCGGCACGGACCAGCTGGCCCGAACCGACATCGCCGACCATGCGCTACAGGCGCTGCGCGGCTCAGCGGTCCGTGAGGTGGTGATCGCTGCCCGCCGCGGACCTGCTCACTCGGCGTTCACTCTGCCCGAGCTGATCGGACTCACCGCCGCATCCGATGTGGTGCTCGACCGCGACGACCACACGCGGGTCCGCGAGGACTTGGCAGCGGCTTCAGCGGCTTCAACGCCGTTGACCAAGGCCAAGCTGGAGGTCTTGAGTACCCTGGGCGAAGGGGCTGCCCAGGCGTCGGGCCCCCGAATTCGGCTGGCGTATCAGCTGACGCCCCGGCGGGTCCTGGGAGCCGAGCGGGCCGTCGGCGTCGAGTTCTCCGTCACCGGCACCGATGCGGTGCGCCGACTTGACGCAGGCCTGGTGCTGACGTCAATCGGCTACCGCGGCAAGCGGATTGGTGATCTGCCATTCGACGAGGAGGCGGCCGTCGTGCCCAACGACGGGGGCCGGGTGGTCAATCCGGATACCGGTCAGCCGGTGCCGGGCGCGTATGTCGCGGGCTGGAGCAAGCGCGGGCCGACCGGCTTCATCGGCACCAACAAGTCCTGCTCCTGGCAAACTGTTCAGGCGCTGGTGGCCGACTTCAATGCGGGCAAGCTCACCGAGCCTGGGGGCCGGCCGGCCGCGCTGGACCAGCTGGTGGCCGCGCATCAGCCCGACGTGATCGACGCCGCGGGATGGCGTGCCATCGATGCCGCCGAGGTGGTTCGCGGTAGCCACGATGGTCGTCCGCGCAACAAGTTCACCGACGTCAGCGACATGCTCGCGGCGGCGACCGTCGCCCAGCAGGCGCCGCCGCTGCGACGGCGCCTGCTGACGCGGTTGCGCGAGCTGGCGTGAACTAGCTGGTTGCCTGCGCGGACATGGCTTCTTGAATCTCGGCCATGCTGAGCTCCCGTACGGGTTGCCCGAATGACCAGTGGTGACCGAACGGGTCGGCGACCAGACCGTATCGATCGCCCCAGAACTGGTCCGCCAAGGGCAGCACGACGGTGGCGCCGGCGTCCACTGCCCGCTGGAACTTGGCATCGACATCGGTGACGGTCAGATGGATGGTGACCGGGGTTCCGCCCAGCGACCTCGGTGTCGTCGACTTGCCACCGCAGGTCTCCGGGAAGTCGTCGTTGAGCATCACCATGAACCCGTTGATGCGCAGCGCAGCGTGGACGAGCTTGCCATCGGGGCTTGGTACGCGACCCAGCTCGACGGCGTCGAAGGCCCTGACGTAGAAGTCGATCGCCGCGGCGGCGTCGTCGACGACGAGATGGGGGGACAACGCGGGTTCCACGTGGATTGCCACTTTCGCTCCTTTGGATAGTTGGTTTCGCCCGTGCGGGCTCCCCGGTACTGACCTGGCGCGGCGGCATTTTTCATCGGGCTTATATCGGGTATTCATTGGGGTTTTCGCCGGGTTTTCACCGGGCTTCAGAGCCGGCGCTGGCCGTGAGGCGGTAGGAAGCACACGCGCGGCCGACGGCTGCGCCGCAATTCGGGCCGGCTCTTGCGATCTGTCACTGAAACCTGATATATCTGTGTCTACAGATAGTGATACAGCTGTATCAACATCAGTATCACTGACCCTTCTGGCGTAAGGATGCTCGCGTGCACGCCACCCGATTGACTATCCATCGCACGATGGACGCACGCCAGCAGGAAGTACGCGCACGGCTGCTGCAGGCCGCGCGACAGCTGATCCGCGAGCACGGTCATGAGGCCGTGGGCATGGAGATGATGGCCAAGACAGCCGGAGTGTCGAGGGCGACTACCTACCGATACTTCGCGTCCAAGGAACATGTGGTCTGTGAGGCCGCGCTAGCCTGGGGCCATGAGGTTGCGGCGCGCCTGCCGCAGATCGTCGAGGCGGTGGGGGAGCCGGCGAACGCCATCGACGTCGCGATCGAGCAAGTCGTTCACGAAGCGGCTTCGGATTTAGCCATGGTCCGCGCCACCATGGCATCGGTGTTGGCACAGGGCACTGTTGCCGACGAGTTTCGCCTGGGCGTGCGCGAGATGTTTCGGGCGCTGTTAGCGGGGGCGGTCGATGACGTGCCGGCGTCTCTTGATCCGTCAATGACGTTGCTTGGACGGGTCTTTTTCGCCGATCTGGCATTGATGGGTGTCGGTGACATCAGCGTCGAGCAATGCATTGAGGAGCTGCGGACGGCCGCGCGGCGCTTATTGACCGGCAGTACCGACCACAACTAGGAGCAGACCATGAGCCAGGCATCGCCTTTGCAGCCGATCTGGGATGGGTTATTGAGCCTGCTGGGCGTCGGCTTCTTCGAATTTCCATTGTATTTTCTGCCCGTCGTCATCGCGGTCGTGTTGTTGACCGGGATCAGCTTTTCGATAGCCGATGTCGCTATCTACCAACGGATCTCGGCTCGAGCAGCGGCAAAGCTCGGGGTTCGCATCATGTCGACATACGTTGGCGCGGCAGCCTTGCTGTTGGTGCTGCACGCCACGTTCCACGTCTGGACGGCCACCGTCCCCGCTGCTGCGCCGACGTTGCCGGCTTTTGTCACCCAACTCCTATGCTTCATGGTGATCGGCGAATTTCTGACCTACTGGTGGCACCGGCTAGAACATGGCAGCCGCTTCGTGTTCGAGAAGGTCCACTACGTGCACCACCGTGTGCAGTCGCCGTTGACCATCTGGACCAACTTCGTCGTGCATCCCGTCGAAGGTCTGATGGTGATGTTGTGCCTGTACGTTCCGCCACTGCTGGTCGGCGCGCATCCGCTGGTCGTAGTCGCCTATGCAGTGGCCAACACCACCGCCATGGTGATAACGCATAGCGGATACGACATCACGTTCTATCCCCGCTGGTTGTTGCCGGCCGCGTCGGGTCACGAACTGCATCATTCCGAGCGGCGTCCCACCAACTTGTCCGTGGTGATGACATATGGCGACAAGCTGTTTGGCACATATCAGAAGCCGGCCGGGTCGCAGCAGGGGCTCGCATTGCCGGCCTGATCCGTGCTCGGAGGCGGTGTGGGACAACAAGAGTCGCCCCTGCGCCGCGGTTGACCAGTGGGGAGGGGCCGAATATCCGCGCCTGCTCGAGCAGCTGAACCGCGGCGACGACGTCGAGGAGCGCCGCGGTTGTCGCCTCGATGACCATCGTCGGGCGGACAAGCATCCGAACCGGTACCCGCTTGTTGGGATGCGGGTACTGTTGAATGCGAATACTTTTGGTTTCAGGATGAGCACTATCGGGTCTCGACACGGGTGCCTTTCGGTTTCGACACGAATGCTTCTTCATCACGATGTCGGCCCAACGACACCACGAGCCTTGCCGTGGTTGCCGATCGCCGGCCCTACGGCGTCTTTGTGAGCGACCAGCCGGCTGGCGGCCGATGGTCGACGCAAGAGTTGCGCCGGCGGCGGGTGGCCACCACGAATCGCCCAACCAAAGCCATGTGTTCGCAGTGTTGCCGGCGACAACGGAAACTGGCGCTCAACAACCGCATCCAAGCTGTTTGATAGCGGTGAAACCGAGTATGCTACAACTTATCTCAGTTCACTTCGAGATCGCGAAGCCGCTGACAGCCGGTCACGCGATCGGTGGGGGCTGGCGATAACTATTTTCTTTGCACGGCTGGTGCGTTGTTGATTCTGCACGACATTCGTTGTTACACATAACATTTTAATGACATGGAGTCATTGATGTCACCATCGCGGCTGAGCGCCGGGCTGGTGAGTGGCAGGTTGGCCTGCACGGTGAATTCGCGCTGTCGATACACCGCGTAATTCCTTTGCATTTCAATGCGTTTAGTTGAATGTGCGTCAGCGTTTTGGTGACCTTCTAGAGGGTCATCCGAGGAGCGGTGACGCGGTCTGGGCGCTGGCGATCACCGGCCGGGCGGTTGCGCAGGTACTGCCATGCGAGGTGCCGCGTACGCGCCCGGGTTCGGATGGTGGTCTTGCCTACACTCGGAAACTCATTGAAAACGCTGGCGGGATACGCCGGGGGCGATTAGATCAGCTAACCCAAAGTCGGATATTGACAATGGCTCTCACAGCGCGGCAAACTTCGCTCGGCATTCGCGCCTTGGGTCAAATACTCCCGACGCCGGGTGCGCAACGCTAGACCTGATTACCTCAGTCCTGGACGAGACGGCCGGCCCTGCATTTACTGAATGTGACGCTAACGCAAGCGATGACAAGTACCCGAATTATCCAGTGACAGTTTAACAATCAGCGGATCACGAGTGGATGCGCAAGGAGAAGTCATGGGCCATGTCAGGCGTATCGGCGGTGTAGGGGCGATCACGGCCGTGCTGCTGGCTGTGACCGCGCCGGCCAGTCCCATGGTCGGCTATGCCGCGCCAACGGATCCGGGTTCCGCGAGCGGCGAGTGGGCAGAGGTGCCGTCGCCGCCAGCGGGGTCGAACACCGCGGTGGCCGCGGTCCCGGGTGCGGCGGCCGCGGTGCCGGGTGGGGCGGCTGCGGTGCCGGGTGCGGTGTCTGAGATGCCGGGTGCGGCGGCTGCTGTCCCGGGTGCGGCCCTGCCCGGCGCCGTCGCGCAACCGGTCGACCCCGCCAGCATTCCCGACGACGTGGTCAACGCGGTGATCGATTTCCTGGCCGCGATCCGCAACGGGGTCGTGCCCGTCATCTTCAACCGCACCCCGGTGGCCACCCCGCAGCAAGTCAGCATTCCGGTGAACGGCAGCACGGGTCCCGTCCCGTTCACGGCCTTCGATCCCGATGGCAACAGAATGACCTTCAAGGTCAACCCGCGTAGTACTCCCGGCGGACCGCAGCACGGTGTTGTCAACGTCAACCAACAAACTGCCAGCTTCGTCTACACGGCAGATCCGGGTTTCGTCGGCAACGACACCTTCACCGTCGCCGTCAGTGACGACACCAGCCTGCATGTGCACGGTCTGGCGGGATATTTGGGTCCGTTCCATGGGCACGACGACGTCGCCACCGTGACCGTATTCGTGGGTGGCATCCCCACCACGACGATCACCGGCGGCTTCAGCATGCTGACCTACAACATCGCCGGGCTGCCGTTTCCGCTGTCCAGTGCAGTTCTGCCGCGCTTTCTGTACACCAAACAGATTGGGCAGCGGCTCAATTCGTACTACGTCGCCAACGTCCAGGAGGACTTCGCCTACCACGATTTCCTGGTCAAGAAATCCAATATGCCTAGCCAGACACCGCCCAGCCCGCCCACGCTGCTCTGGCCTGTCGGGGTGCCTTTCTCCGACGGACTCAATACGCTCGCCCAGTTCAAGGTGAAACGGCTCGACCGGCAGACCTGGTGGCAGTGCAATGCCGACAACTGCCTCACCGCCAAAGGATTCAGTTACAGCCAGCTGCAGCTTCCGGGCGGTGAAACGATCGACCTCTACAACCTGCATACCAATACCGGAGGAGGCGTGTTGACGAACGCCAACCTCGATCAGATCACGACCTACATCCAGCAGAACTCCGCCGGCCGTGCCGTCATCGTCACGGGCGACTTCAACGCCCTGTATTCCGACGACCAAAGTGCGCTTCTGCAATTCGCCTCGAACAACTCGCTGACCGATGCGTGGGTCCAGGTGCAGGGCGGTCCCACCAGCCCGCCCTTCGCGCCCACGTGCATGGTCGGTAACGAGTGCGAGTTGCTGGACAAAATCTTCTACCGAAGCGGTCAGGGAGTGACGCTGACGGCGATGGCCTACAGCAACGAGGCGCCAAAGTTCTTCAACTCCAACGGTCAGCCGTTGTCGGATCACAGCCCGCCCATGGTGACCTTTCAGTACACCGCGGACAATGTGGGTCCCTAGGCGTCAATCCGCCGCCGGCCAGCTAGGACCGGCAGCTGTAACCCGGGGAGGGCCGCGCGCCTAAGGGCGTTGTTCGCTCGAATCAGGCCTCGAATCAGGCGCTAGTGAGCACCTGGTCCCACCCTGCGACGGATTCCGGACTCCGCGGACCAGGCCCGACATAGATGGCCGACGGCCGGACCAGCTTGCCGAGGCGCTTCTGCTCCAGGATGTGCGCACACCAGCCCGCGGTACGTCCGCAGGTGAACATCGCCGGCATCATGTTGGCCGGCACCCGAGCGAAGTCCAGGATGACGGCGGCCCAGAACTCGACGTTGGTCTCGATCGCCCGGTCCGGCCGGCGTTCCCGCAGCTCGTCCAGCGCGGCCTGCTCCAGCGCCATGGCAACTTCATGACGCGGCGCGCCCAACCGCTGGGCCGTTGCTCGCAGCACCCGCGCCCGCGGGTCCTCGGCGCGGTAGACCCGGTGCCCGAAGCCCATCAGCTTGTCGCCACGATCCAAGATCTTCTTGACCAGGCCACGTGCATCGCCGCTGCGCTCGACTTCTTCGAGCATGGGCAGGACCCGGGCCGGTGCCCCGCCGTGCAGCGGTCCACTCATTGCGCCGATCGCCCCGGACAGCGCTGCTGCGACATCTGCACCGGTGGAGGCGATCACGCGTGCGGTGAACGTCGAGGCGTTCATGCCGTGCTCTGCGGCCGACACCCAGTAGGCGTCGATGGCTTCTACATGTCTGGGGTCCGGCTCGCCTTGCCATCTGGTCATGAAACGCGCTGTGACCGTGGAGCATTCGTCGATGACTCGTTGCGGCACAGCCGGCTGGTAAATGCCGCGCGCGGATTGCGCGACATAGGACAGTGCCATCACCGATGCCCGCGCCAGCTGTTCGCGGGCGGTGCGATCGTCGATATCGAGCAATGGCGCGTATCCCCAGATGGGGGCCAGCATTGCCAGTCCCGCCTGGACATCGACCCGCACGTCGCCGGTGTGGATGGGCAACGGGAACGGCTCCGCGGGTGGCAGACCGTGGCCGAATTCGCCGTCCACCAGTAGCGCCCACACGTCGCCGAAGGTGACCCGTTGACTCACCAGATCTTCGATATCGACACCCCGATAGCGCAAGGCGCCACCGTCCTTATCCGGTTCGGCAATTTCAGTGGTGAAGGCCACCACGCCGTCAAGACCAGGGACAAAATCTTCCGGGACCACAGTCATAGGCAAAATTCTCGCACCCCACTTCCCGGCGGACGCTACCGGCTGGTAGCAACGCCCGTTGCTTCGGCGCGATCACAGGCGATCTACCTGGGATGTCTGCGCAGTATGGGTCTGTCGGACAGGGACGGAAGTCTCGACCTCGATGCCGATACGATGCTGAATGCGCCGGAGTCGTCGAGCCAATGCGATGGTCGTGGCCACCCTTGCGGCGGGTCGGCCGGTCAGCCGATCGGTGCAGCGCAACGGTGTAGACGTGACGGGGATCACCTTTTCACGAGCTGCGACTCGACCAAGGGGTTGTTACGGCGTTGCTGCTGCGGTGGTGAAATTCTGGCATGGCCGAGAAGGCTTGCTGTACAACAAGATCCGCGTCACCGGCGGTCGTGTCAAGCGTCCACAGCCCTAATGGGAGTCGATGGGCACGCTACCGCGCCGCGCCCCGGCGAGATCGCTCGACGGCGGGCAGTGGCGAGACTGTGGGGGGGCGAACAGTTCCCATATCAAGCCGCCGTCATCCGAAGGTGCTCCGAGTGTGCTCCGACTGTGCAATTGTGGCTTTGAATGTGAGCTCACGGTGGCACCAAGGGCCTCGGGCTCGCCCGGAGCGCACGCTCGACGCCATGGGTGCACGCTCGACGCCGCCACCGCACGCTCGACGCCGCCACCGCACGCTCGACGCCATGGGCCCACACTCGACGCCGCAGCAGCATCCCGGGGCATGCCCTCAGTGACCTGACAAGCACCGCAAGACCAGCAGATTCGACCCCGGGCAGGCGCACCGTCGTGTCAACGACTACCTTCACCTATACGCACCACATGGAGCAGCCATATCAGCCAGAGCGCAAAGGGGTTCTCGTGGCCGACACCGACGACACCGCAACACTGAAGTACCCGGGGGGCGAGATCGACCTGCAGGTCGTCCATGCCACCGAAGGTGCGGACGGTATTGCGCTCGGTCCGCTGCTCGCTAAGACGGGACACACGACATTTGACGTCGGCTTCGTCAACACCGCCGCCTGCAAGAGCTCCATTACCTACATTGATGGAGACGCGGGCATTCTGCGTTACCGCGGCTACCCGATTGACCAGCTGGCGGAGAAGTCGACCTTCATCGAGGTTTCCTACCTGCTCATCTACGGAGAATTGCCCACCCCGGACCAGCTTGCCGAGTTCACCGGGCGCATCCAACGGCACACCATGCTGCACGAGGACCTCAAGCGGTTCTTCGACGGCTTCCCGCGCAACGCCCATCCCATGCCGGTGTTGTCCAGCGTGGTCAACGCGCTCTCGGCGTACTACCAGGATGCGCTGGACCCGATGGACAGCCGGCAGGTCGAGCTGTCGACGATTCGCTTGCTGGCCAAACTCCCGACCATCGCGGCATACGCCTACAAGAAGTCTGTCGGCCAGCCGTTCCTTTACCCGGACAACTCGCTGACGCTGGTGGAGAACTTCCTGCGGATGACCTTCGGCTTCCCCGCCGAGCCCTACCAGGCCGACCCCGAGGTGGTGCGCGCGCTGGACATGCTGTTCATCTTGCACGCCGACCACGAGCAGAACTGTTCGACATCGACGGTGCGGCTGGTGGGCTCGTCGCGCGCCAACTTGTTTACCTCGATTTCCGGCGGGATCAACGCATTGTGGGGCCCGCTGCACGGCGGCGCCAACCAAGCGGTGCTGGAAATGCTCGAGCAGATTCGCGAGAGCGGCGACGACGTGGGTGAATTCGTCCGCAAGGTAAAGAACCGCGAAGCCGGCGTCAAACTGATGGGCTTCGGCCACCGCGTCTACAAGAACTACGACCCCCGCGCGCGAATTGTCAAGGAACAAGCCGACAAGATCCTGTCCAAGCTCGGCGGCGACGACTCACTGCTGGGCATCGCCAAAGAACTTGAAGAGGCCGCGCTGACCGACGACTACTTCATCGAGCGCAAGCTCTACCCGAACGTCGACTTCTACACCGGCCTGATTTATCGCGCCCTCGGATTTCCGACCCGGATGTTCACCGTGCTGTTCGCGCTGGGCCGGCTGCCTGGGTGGATCGCGCACTGGCGCGAGATGCACGATGAGGGCGACAGCAAGATCGGCCGTCCGCGCCAGATCTACACCGGTTACACCGAACGCGATTACGTCGCGATCGACGGGCGCTAGCCCATAGGGCGAACAGCCGCAAAAGCACCCATTTCGGCTCGAAATAGGGTGCTTTTGCGGCTGCTCGCGGTTAGAGGCTGGCCAGCACCGCCATCGCGGCATTGTGCCCGCCGATGCCCGATACCGCTCCGCCTCGGCGGGCTCCCGAACCGCACAGCATGATCCGTTCGTGGTCGGTGGCCACCCCCCATTGCCGGGCCGGGGTGTCGAGCGGCTCGTCGTCCTCGGCGAACGGCCACGACAGGGCGCCGTGGAAGATGTTGCCCCCGGTCATGAGCAGGGTCCGCTGCAGGTCCGCGGTGGTCGTGGTCTCGATGCACGGCCGGCCACCTGCGTCGGACAACAAGACGTCTTGAATAGGTTCGGCCAGAACCGAATTCAGCGAGTCCAGCACCGAACGCGTCAGCTGAGCCCGGACCCCGTCCGAACACAGCGAGTGCGGAGTCTGCAAGCCGAACACCGTCATGGTGTGCGCTCCCGCCTCTCTCAACCGGTCCGACAGGATGCTGGAGTCGGTCAGCGAATGGCAGTACGCCTCGCACGGCAACGGCTCCGGCAACCGGCCGGCGGCTGCGCGGGCATACGCGGTGTCTAGCTGGGTCCAGGTTTCGTTGACATGCAAGGTCCCGGCAAACGCTTGCTCCGGTGCGACGCGGGCGTCGCGCAACCGGGGTAGTCGGCGCACCACCATGTTGACCTTGACCTGTGCACCCGGCGTCAGTCTGGGCTCCGGCTCGCCGAGGAGGTTGGCGAGCACCGCCGGCGTGACGCCGGCCAGCACGAAGCGGCCCCGGGCCGTATGCTCGTCGCCGCCCGCGCGGTAGCGCACCTCCCCGGTCGGTTCAAGCGCGAAAACCTCTGCGCCAGTGACTATTCCAGCACCATTTCTGGTGGCCGCCGCGGCCAGGGCCGAAGTCACCGAGCCCATGCCGCCGACCGGGACGTCCCAGTCGCCGGTACCCCCACCCAGCACGTGGTACAGGAAGCAGATGTTCTGCGTCAGCGACGGGTCGTCCAGCCGGGCGAAGGTGCCGATCAGCGCGTCGGTCGCGATCACCCCGCGGACCAGGTCGTCAGCCACCGCCCCGGTAATGGCGTGTCCGATCGGCTCGTCGATCATGGCCCGCCAAGCCGTCGCCGCGGCGCGGCCGGAGTGTTCCACGACCCGGCGGCGCAACTGCTCGCGGGTACGCAGCGGTTCGGTCAGCGTCGGCCACAGCCGTTCGGTCACCAGCCGGCACCGGCGGTAGAAGGCCGCGAAGCCGCGTTCGTCAGCCGCGGCGCCGATCGCCGCGAACGTGCCCGCGCCGTTCGGCTCGACGAGCAGACCGGACCGCCCCGCGGTCGCCGGGTCAGGGGTATACGACGAAAACGGTCGACGGGCCAACCGCACGGCGGCGCCCAGATCGTCGACAATTCGCGACGGCAGCAGGCTGACCAGGTACGAATAGCGCGATAGCCGGACGTCGACGCCATCGAAGGCCTGCGCCGACACCGCGGCCCCACCGACGTGCGGCAGCCGCTCGAGCAAGCGCACCGCAAGCCCCGCTCGGGCCAGGTAAGCGGCCGCGACCAGGCCGTTGTGACCGCCGCCGATGACGATGACATCGTATTCCTGCATGGTGGTGTCGACAGGCAGCCCGGATCGATGCTAGCTGAGTGCTAGCTGAGGTAGCACTCGACTTGGCCGCCGGGGCGCACCTTGGCTTCGCGCGGGTCACCACCGGTTTCCCGCAGTGCCCGTCGCTGCCGCAACAGGTCCCAGCATTGGTCGAGTTCGATTTCGATGCGGCGCAGTTGCTGATGCTCGTCGGACTCGGCGACGTCGCCGTGCTGCAGCCGCGTACGCAGCGTCTTCTCCTCAGCGACCAGGTCGCGGATATGCGCCAGGGTCTCGCTGTCCGTTGGTTTCCTCCCGTTGGCCATTGCTCCAGTGTGCCTGACATTGACGGTTTCGCCGCTGCACAGTCGGTAGGCTGCATATCGCCTGAGGGCGGTACGACAACTTTTCAACGACGAGAGGCAGGGCAATGGCGGGTACCCAGCCGGTCTCAGACGCGGCGCCCGCACCCGCCCACAAGCGCAGACTCCACCGGCATCCGCTCGGCGCCGCCTGGGTGATCGCGCTGGTGGTTATCCCGTTGCTGATAGCGGCAATCGGATACGGCGCATTCGAGCGACCCACGTCCGTCACCGCCCCGACCGGTGAGCTGCCCACCCTGACGACCGCCAGCAGCACGCCCAGCGTTTCCGACGCGTCCTGGTCGCTGCTCTCAATTAGCCGCAGCGGCAACACTATTACACTTATCGGCGACTTTCCCGACGATAATGCCAAGGCGGCGCTGCTGGCGGCGCTCAAGGGTGTGCTGACTCCGGGTGTCACCGTCATCGACCAAATTCGTATCGATCCCCTGGTGCGCGCCCTCGACTTCTCAAGCGCAGAACCGGTTTTCACCGCCAGCGCGGCTATTCCGGACTTCAGCGTCAAAGTCGAGAGGGACACCGTGACGCTGTCGGGAACCGCTGCGTCGCCTGACCAGAAAGATGCGGTGCAACGCGCGGCCAAGACCGCCTGGCCCGGAGCCAATGTCGTGAACAAGATCGAGGTCAGGCCACCGCCGCCGACGCCTGGGGCCGCTCCGCCGCCCGGCTCCGGCGCACCCGGACCGTGTGCCGATCTGCCGGCGGCCATCAATGCCTTGACGGGCGGGGCTATTGCCTTCAAGGACGACGGGGTCAGCCTGACCCCCGCCGACAATCAGGCTCTGACTCAGGTCGCCGCCAGGCTCAAAGCCTGTCCGGACGCACGCGTAGCCGTCAACGGATACTCCGACAACAGCGGCGGCGAGGGCATCAACTTTCCGTTGAGCGTGCAGCGAGCCACTACCGTCGCCGACTTCCTGGCTGCCCAAGGTTTTGCCCGCGATCACATCACCGCCAAGGGCTTCGGTTCGGCCAATCCCATAGCCGGCAACGACACACCCGAGGGTCGCGCCAAGAATCGCCGCGTCGAAATCGTGGTCAGCTAAGGAGAATCGAGCGTGGCTTTCGTGATCCAGTGGTTGTACTACCTGGCTGCCTTCGTGGCTGGTTCGGCTCTGGCCTGGGTGATCGCCACCGCCTTGATCAGGCCCGGCGGCCAGGACCACCAAGACCCGGCCGAAGTCCACGAGCATGAGACCGGGGCAGCGCCGTGACGGGCCATCTGCACTGGTGGCTGGTGGGCCTGTCCTTCGCCCTCGGCCTGCTATTGACCTTCATGATGATGGTGGGGCCGGTCAAAAGCCAACAACCGCAACATAAGCCGCGCACTTTGCCGCGGCAGCAGGCGACGCAGGCCACTGTCGCCGGGACGCGGCCGAAGAAGTCCGGCGCGGGCAAAGGCGCACCGGCGACGAAGGTCCCGGCCGCCAAGAAGGTGCCGCGATCCGACACCGCCGATGCGGAAAAGACTGCAACGCAAGAGATCACAGCCGGGAAAGTCCCTGCGGCGCCGCCTGTTGGAGAATCTTCGGCCGAGCAGACCGCGGTCACCAGGGAAGCTGCGCCGCAAACCCCGACGCGGTTTGCCCCTTACGGCCCGGGCTCCGCGCGGGCCGACGCCGACGGCAGCGGACCGCCGGGATGGCTGGTCAAGGGCCGAACGGATACCAGGCTCTATTACACCCCGGAGGATCCCGACTACGACGCGACCGCGGCCCAGGTCTGGTTCCAGGACGAGGGCGCCGCGGCACGAGCGTTTTTCACGCCATGGCGCAAGAGCGCCCGACGCGAGTGAAACCGGCGCTCGGTTAGCTCGGGCCGGGCAGCTTGAGCAGTAGCCGCGCGCCGCCGAGTGGGCTGTCGTGCAGCGACGCGGTCCCGCCGTGCAGCTGGGCCTGCTGCGCCACCAGTGCCAGTCCCAGTCCCGACCCCGAATGCGAAGCCGTCGATCCTCGGGAGAACCGTTCGAACACCACCTGGCGTTCTTCTTCGGGTATGCCGCTGCCGTTGTCGTCGATGGCGATCTCGACGCCGGCGCGCGAACTGACCGCCGATAGCTGCACGCGGGTGGCGCCGCCGTGCTTGACGGCGTTGGCGATGGCGTTGTCCACGGCCAGGCGCAACCCGGCCGGCAACCCGACGATGATGCAGGTCGGCGACGGCACCAGGGAGACGTCGAGGTCCGGGTAGATGCGCATCGCGTCATGGGCGGCGCGGTCGAGCAGCTCGGTGATGTCGACCGGCACGTGGTCGTCCGAGGTCGACAGTTCGCCCTGGGCCAGCCGCTCGAGCGCGGACAGGGTGGCTTCGATGCGCGACTGGGTGCGGATCACATCGTTGAGCACTTCTTTGCGTTGGTCGTCGGGCAGGTCCAGGGTGGACAGCACCTCGAGATTGGTCCGCATCGCGGTCAACGGGGTGCGCAACTCGTGTGAGGACACCGCGGCGAAGTCGCGAGCCGACGCCAGCGCCTCTTTGGTGCGGTTTTGCTCGTTCCAAATGCGCTGCAGCATGCCCCGCATCGCTTCGGCGATCTCGATGGCCTCGCTGGCGCCGTGCACTTCGACCCGCGGCGCCTCATCCCCGGCGTCGATCGACCGCGTTTGTTCGGCCAGCTGCTTGAACGGCCGCACCGCGAACACGGCCAGCAGCCACGCGAACACTGCCGCGGCACCGATGGCGAACCCGCAGATCAACAGCACCCGGCGGTGCAGATTGTTGGTCTCGGCGATGGTGGCGTCATAGGTCGCGCCCACCGCTACCGACGTCGGCTCGGGGCCGGGGATCTCGACCGTGCGCACCCGGTAGCGCACGCCGCCGATATAGGTGTCGGCGTAGTCCTTTTGCAGTTTGGGCAAGGTGATGTCGGAATTCGACTTGACCACATCACCACGGCGGACGGTGATGAGGGCGTCACGGTCGTTGGGGGAGCGCGGAATCTCGTCGAGACCGCGCGGCACGAACGGGATCGCGAATCCCGCCGCCTCATCCAGGCGGCGGTCCAGCCGCTCTTTGCGGTCGTTGGTGATGCCCACCCAGACCACCGTGCCGACGATGAGCACCGGAATCGCGGCGCCGATCGCTGTCGCGACCACCACCCGCGTCCGCAATGAAGGGGTACGGGCAAAGATCCGCGACAGGATGTTCACTCACTGCATCCTGAGCACGAAGCCGACCCCGCGCACGGTGTGCAGCAGCCGGGGACCGCCGTTGGCCTCAAGCTTGCGCCGCAGGTACCCGATGAACACGTCGACCACGTTGGTGTCGGCGGCGAAGTCATAGCCCCACACCAGCTCCAGCAACTGTGCGCGGGACAGCACCGCGGTCTTGTGCTCGGCCAGGACCGCCAGCAGGTCGAACTCGCGCTTGGTCAGGTCGACGTCGACGCCGTTGACCCGGGCGCGCCGGCCGGGGATGTCCACCTCCAGCGGGCCCACCGTGATGGTTTCCGACGAAGACGTCGCGGTAGAGCCGCGCCGGCGCAGCAGCGCCTTCACCCGCGCCACCAGCTCGGCCAGCACGAACGGCTTGACCAGGTAATCGTCGGCCCCGGCCTCCAAGCCGGCGACCCGGTCATCGACCGAACTGCGTGCCGACAGCACGCACACCGGCACGTCGTTGTCCATGGCTCGCAGCGCCGTAACCACGCTGACGCCGTCCAGCACGGGCATGTTGATGTCGAGCACGATCGCGTCCGGGCGCGTCTCGGTCGCACTGCGCAGAGCCTCGGCGCCGTCGACGGCGGTCGAGACCTCGAACCCGGACAGCCGCAGGCCGCGTTCCAAAGAGGCCAGGACATCGGAATCGTCGTCGACCACCAAGACCCGAGGTGAGCTCACACCAGTCTCCATGCCGCTCATTTTGCCTGATTGTCACCCGCGGCGGTGGGACGCCACCCGCCGGGTCGCCTGCTGGCGACGGCGGTTCAACGCATCTCGACGACCACCGGAGCGTCGGCGGCGGTGCCCCCGACGCGGCGCAGCAGCCCCTTGGACCCGATCCAGATGACCAGCGATCCCAGCGATAGCCCGCCCAGCATTGCGAACGCCGCCGGAAACCCGAAGTCCTCGGCGACAACTCCGCCCAGCAGCGGGCTGAGCGCACCCCCGAGTCCCTGGGCCGCCATGATGACGCCCTGGCCGACGTTGACGTGGCCGGTGCCGTCGAGTATCCGGGCTACCAGCCCCGGCACCGCCACCGAGAGCATGCCCGCCCCGATGCCGTCGAGCATCTGCACCGGTATTACTCCCCAGCTGGTGATGACGCCCGCGGCCAGCAGACCGCGGATCGGCAAAGCGGTGAAGGCGATCACGATGGCCAGCCAGTAGCCGCGCCTCTGCGCGATCCGCATCGCGGCCAGCGACGCGACGATCATGACCGCCTGCGCGACGACGACCGTGCTGGCCACCGTGGTGAACGGGTTGGCGTGGGTGGCCACCACAGCCAGCCCGTACAGCGGCAGCATCGCCGCGTTTCCCAGGTGAAACAGCGCCAGGGCGGCAGCCAGCGCCAGCAGCGGCCGAGATTCCAGCAGCACGCGGATCCGCTTGACCGGGGCCTGATCCGACTCATGGGCCGCACCGCGGGCGACGTGATGGTCGATGCGAGCGGCGGGGATCACCAGCACCGCCACCACCGTGGCGACGGCGAATCCTGCCGCCAGCCAGAACACGCCGGCATAGCCGAAAAGCAGCCCCAGCAGCCCGGATCCGGCGGCGCCGACCATTCTGCCGGCATGGTTGAAAGCCTGGTTTCGGCCGTTCTGGCTGACGAACCCCCCCCTGCCCGACCAGGCCGAGCGTGATCCCGATCACCGCGGGGGCGATCGTCGCTCCCGAAATGCACATCACCGACTGCGCCCCGGCGACAACCCAGAAATTCCGCGAGGTCAGGATCACCGCCGAGGCTGCAACAGCGGCCAAGCCGACCACGATGACGCAGGCGCGTTTGCGCCTGGTGGCATCCACCAAGGCCCCGGCCGGGGCCACCGTGAACATCCCGACGATCGCGCCTAACGTGATCACCGCGCCGATGGCGCTCGTACTCCAGCCGCGGCCGGCCAGCAACACGCCCAGGAAAGGGCCCATGCCGGCTTCCATATCGGCCATGAAGAAGTTCACCGCGCGCAGCGCAGCGCGATCGCGAACAGCAAGCCTGGGCGCCGGCATGTTCCAGGTAGGCACTCCCTGATTGTTGCCGAGGCCCGCCGGCTCGGCGCAAGTCGATGCGGTACCGGCAAGGCGTACACCTGGCCCGGGACGCGCCGTACTCAGCGGATTGACGCGCTGCCCGCACCGCCGCAGGCACTCGACCGGGGCGTCCGCGACAACGCGATTTCGCGCTCTGCCGGTGCCCACGGGTGGTGTGCGCCAATGTTGGCTGAATGGTTACGGACTCGAGGCAACGGCGCGACTGCCCGGCATTGCCGGCGTGTCATCATCGAAACCAGGTGGCAGGCCGCGGCATTCGATGCCGCGACCGACATTCGTCGTTGCGGTTTCGATGTGGCGCCATCATTTTCGCAACGGGATCGGGAGACGAAGTCGTCGTGGGTGAAGCCAGGTGCACGCGGGGGGCCGCGACACGTTCGGCGCCGGACATCGCCGCGGCCCCCGAGCATCGCAGGGCCGCAACGGATCTGCAGCGGCTGTTGCGTTATCTGGTTCCGTATCGCACCCGCTGGATCGTCATCGTGACAGCCGCGACTGCCAGCCTGGTGGCGACGGTGGGTATCCCGATCATGACCAGGGCCGTCATCGACGGACCCGTGCGCCACCACGACCAACGCGGGCTGTGGGTACTCGGAACTGCGGCGCTGGGTCTGGGCCTGTCCGAGGCGGGGCTGCTGTTCATTCGGCGCTGGCTCACCGCGCACGCGACCATGGGAGTCGAAGCGGATATCCGGCGAGACCTGCATGCGCGACTGCAGATATTGCCGATGTCGTTTCACCAGAAATGGCAGTCGGGCCAATTGGTGTCGCGGATAATGAACGACCTTGCCACAATTCGCGATTTGCTGTCGTTCGGTGCGGTGTTCATGATGCTCAACCTGCTGCAGATCACCGTGGTGACGCTATGCCTGCTGGTGATGTACTGGCCGCTGGGTGTGGTCGTGTTGGGTTCGATCGTGCCGATCGTGGCCACGGTGCTGCATTACCAGGGGGAGTTCGCCCAGTTGTCGCGCCATGTCCAGGACCAGACCGGCCACGTCGCAACGCAGGTCGAGGAGTCGACGCTGGGGCGCGACGCGGTGCTGGCATTCGGGCGCGAAGATCAGGTATACGACCAGTTCGACTCGGAGATCACGACGCTGTACTGCGTCGGCCGTCGCAAGGTGTCGGTGGCCGCGAAGTTCTGGACCCTGCTCGAGGTCATCCCCAACGTGGCGCTGATCGTGCTGTTGGGCTTCGGCGCCTATGCGGTGGGCCACGGACTGGTCACCATCGGCACCCTGGCCGCGTTCATCACGATGACGCTGTCGCTGGTGTGGCCCGTCACCGCGATGGGTTTTCTGCTGTCGATGACCCAGGAGGCGATGACCGCGGCGAACCGTATCGCTGAGATCTTCGATGCCCCAGCTGAAATCGAAGACGGAGAACTTCCGGGCTCGGCGCCCCGCGGCCGGCTGGAATTGCGCGATGTCGGGTTCCGTGTTCCCGGCGCCGGTGGTGACAGGTGGCTGCTCCGGCACGTCACGCTGAGCCTGGAACCCGGTGAGACGCTGGCGCTGGTCGGCTGCACCGGGTCGGGCAAGTCGCTGCTGACCGCGCTGCTGTCGCGCATCTACGACGTCTCGGAGGGCCGGATCATGCTCGACGGCCGCGACATCCGTGAGTGGTCGCTGCCCGCAGTGCGCGGCCTGGTCTGCCCGGTGTTCGAGGACCCCACAGTGTTTTCGATGTCGGTAGCCGAGAACATCCGACTGGGCCGGCCGGCGGCCGACGACGCAACCGTGGCCGAGGCGATTGAGCTGGCCGGGGCACAGTTCGTGTACGACCTGCCATTCGGGCTCGACACCCGCATCGGCGAGCAGGGCATGCGGCTATCTGCCGGGCAACGGCAGCGGTTGTGCATCGCGCGGGCGCTGGTTGCCGCGCCGGCATTACTGGTTGTCGATGACGCCTCGCCGGCGGCTGACGTGTTGCCCAGGACGCTGCGCGGGATCAGCACGGTGGTGGTTGCCCGTCGGGTGTCCACGGTGCAACTCGCCGACCGGGTGGCGTTGCTGCAGGACGGGACCATCACTCACATCGGATCGCATGCCGAGTTGTATGCGCAGCTGCCGCGCTACCGCCGGCTGCTCGACGATATCGATTGCCCGGCATCGGCTTTCACGAGCGCATTGGTGAAGCAACCGTGACCACGCTGGGTATCCGGCCGAGGTCGGCTCACGACCGTAACGCCCACCGCCCCGATCCTGCCCTCGACGAAACCCTGGCCCACGGCCGCGACGCGCGCGTCCTACTGGGTTCGCTGATGCGCCCGCATGCGCCGGCGCTTGGGTTGCTGCTACTGGTGGCGGTGCTGGAAAACGCTGCGCGGCTTTCCGTTCCACTGCTGGTCCGGCGGGGCATCGACTACGGGATTCCCTCGATCATGCGTGGCGGCTCGGCGCGCGCGCTGTTGCTCATCGTCGTCACCTTGTGCGGCGCCGTGCTTCTGCACGGCGTCTGCCGGTGGTTCTTCCTCAACCGCGCCGGCGTGGTCCGCCTGACGGTCCTGTTGGAGCTGCGGCGCAGGGTCTTCCGGCACTTCCAGCGGCTCGACGCCGCCTTCCACGACCGCTATACGACGGGCCGGGTGGTCAGCCGGCTGACCAACGACGTCGAGGCCGTCCAGGACATGCTTGCAGCCGGGTTCGACTGCCTGATCACCGCGGCGCTCACGCCGCTCGGTATCGCGGTTCTGTTGGTCGTGCTCGACTGGCAGCTGGGGTTGATCTGCCTGGCGGTGTTTCCGATCCTGCTGGGACTGGGGGCGTGGTTTCGGGCGGAATCGTCGAAGACCTACCGCGAGGTGCGGGAGAGCACGGCGCTGGTCATCATGCAGTTCATCGAGTCGATGGCCGGCATCAAGACGGTGCAGGCTTACCGGCAGGAGCCGCGGAATCAGGTGGTGTTCGACGACATCGCCGATCAGTACCGGGTGATCAACGAGAAGTCCTTCAAGTTGATGGCCGTCTTCACACCGGGCGTGAAAGTGATCGGCAACCTGACCATCGGAATGGTGCTGCTCTACGGCGGCAGCCTGGTACTGCATGGCGAGATGACGATCGGAACCTTCGCGGCCTCCCTGTTGTACCTGCGCATGTTCTTCGAGCCGATGCACGAGATCACCCATTTCTTCAACGCTTTTCAGGCTGCGACGTCGGCGCTGGAGAAGCTGGCCGCGGCGCTGCACCGGCGGCCCGCCATCGAATATGCGGGAACAGGAACACTCGGTGCGGTGCGGGGAACCGTCGACTTCGACAATGTCGATTTCGGCTACGCACCGGGGCGCGCCGTCGTGTCGGGACTGTCTTTGACGGTGCCGGCGGGCCAGCGGATGGCGCTGGTCGGGGCGTGCGGCGTCGGCAAGACCACCGTCGCCAAACTGCTGGCCAGGTTCTACGACCCGATGTCGGGAAAGATCACCCTGGACGGCGTCGATCTGCGAGATTTGTCCCGGGCCGAGCTGCGCCGGCATGTCGTGCTGGTCGGCCAGGAATCCTTTTTGTTCTCCGGCTCGATTGCCGACAACATTCGGTTGGGCCGGCCCGACGCCAGCGATGCGCAGGTCAGAGATGCGGCCGCCGCGGTAGGAGCCGACGACTTCATTGCCGCGCTGCCCCACGGATACCGCACCGAGGTCGCCGGCACCGGCGTGCCGTTGTCCGCGGGCCAGCGCCAACTCATTGCCCTGGCTCGGGCGGTGCTGGCCGAGCCGGCGGTGCTGATCGTGGACGAGGCCACGTCATTGCTGGACGTCCCCGGCGAACGCGCGGTGCGGCGGGCCTTGCAGACCGTGCTGGCGGGCCGTACCACATTGGTCATTTCGCAGCGGCTCGACGCGGCCGAGGGTGCCGACCGGCTGGTGGTGCTCGGCGAACACGGCCAGATCGTCGCCGACAACGCGCCGGGCGCCGCCGTGGGGCACGGCCACCCGAAATGGGTGGCACCGGGTGTCGAGGGCTAAGCCACAGCGGTCCCGGCGCGGGTCTAGGTGGATCTAGGTGTCTCGAGGCAACCCGATGCCGCGATAGCGTGCCAACCGGGCCGCCATGCGTTCGGTGTCGGGAACCGACCGCAGCGCGTGGATCTCGGTCGCGATGGCGTGCGCCAGCCGTTGGGCGAACTCGACCGGCTCGTCTGCGGCGTCGGGATACTCGGGTACGACGACGTCGACAATCCCGGCGGCCAGCAGGTCCGCCGACCGGACGCCCTGGGCCGCAGCCAGCTCGGCGGCATGGGCGGTGTCGCGGAATACGATCGCGCTGGCACCCTCCGGCGGCAGCGGCGCCAGCCAGCCGTGCAGTGCGGCCAGCACCCGGTCGGCGGGCACCATCGCCAGCGCCGGCCCACCGCTGCCCTGGCCCAGCAGCACCGACACCGTCGGGGTGTCCAGCGTGACGAGGTCGGCCAGGCTCTGGGCGATCTGGCCGGCCAGCCCGCCCTGCTCGGCTTCGGCCGACAGCGCGGGTCCGGCGGTGTCGATCATCAGCACCAGTGGTAGCTGCAGCTCGGCGGCCAGCGCCATGCCTCGCCGGGCTTCACGCAGCGACGCCGGACCGACGAGTCCCCCGACGACGCGCTGCTGGCCCAGCACCACCGCCGGCTGGCCGCAGAAGCGAGCCAGTGCCAGCAGCGTCGTCGCCGCTTCGCCATAACCGGTACCCGAGAGCAGCACCCGGTCGGATGCACCATCGCGTAACAACCGCGCCACACCCGGCCGGTCGGGCCGTCGCGACGCCACCACCGAGTTCCAGGTCGGCACGTCGGGTGCCGGCTTGGTCGGCGCCGGCGCCGGCGGCGGCTCGGGAGCGTCGGTGAGCACCGTCAGCGCCCGATTCGCCATGGGCCGCAGCTGGCCCAGCGCAACCACACCGTCGATGACGCCATGAAGCTGCAGATTCTCCGCGGTCTGAACACCGTCGGGGAAGGTTTCGCCGTAGAGCAGCTGGTACACCCGCGGACCCAGGAAACCGATCAGGGCACCCGGTTCGGCGACGGTGACATGGCCCAACGAGCCCCAAGACGCGAACACCCCGCCGGTGGTCGGATTGCGCAGGTAGACGAGATAGGGCAGGTGTGCCTGCTGGTGAAGCCGGACGGCCGCGGCGATCTTCACCATCTGCAGGAAGGCGACCGTGCCCTCTTGCATCCTGGTGCCGCCGGAACACGGCGACGCCAGCAGCGGCAGGCGCTCGGCGGTGGCGCGCTCGACGGCGGCGGTGATGCGCTCTGCCGCCGCCACCCCAATCGATCCGGCGAGAAATTCGAATTCGCACACCACCACCGCGACGCGGCGCCCGAAGATGCGTCCTTCGCCGGTGAGCACCGATTCGTCACGGCCGGTGGCGGCGCGGGCCCGCGCCAGATCACGCGCGTAGGGCTCCGATACCGGCACCGGCAGCGGTTCGGTGTCCCAACTGGTGAACGAGTCCTCGTCCAGCACCGCATCGCGCAGTTGGTCGGTCGTGATACGACTCACCCGATGAGGCTATATAGGCTGACGCAATGATCGGTATCACCCAGGCCGAGGCCGTGCTGACAATCGAGTTGCAGCGCCCGGAGCGCCGCAATGCCCTGAACTCCCAGCTCGTGGAGGAGCTGCGCGAGGCATTCCTCAAGGCCGGTGACGGCTCAATCCGGGCGATTGTGCTCACCGGACAAGGCTCGGCGTTCTGCGCTGGCGCGGACCTGTCCGGCGACGCATTCGCCGCCGACTACCCCGACCGGCTCGTCGAGCTGCACCGGGTGATGGACGCCACCCTGATACCGGTGGTCGGCGCCATCAACGGCCCCGCTATCGGCGCGGGACTGCAGCTGGCCATGCAATGCGACCTGCGGGTGGTCGCTGCGGATGCTTTCTTTCAGTTTCCGACGTCGAAATATGGCCTGGCACTGGATAATTGGAGCATTCGTCGGCTCTCCTCGCTGGTCGGTCACGGACGGGCCCGCGCGATGCTGCTGGCCGCGGAGAAGCTGACCGCGGAGATGGCGCTGCACACCGGAATGGCCAATCGGATCGGGACGTTGGCCGACGCGCAGGCCTGGGCCGCCGAGATCGCCGGCCTGGCGCCGCTGGCAATTCAGCACGCCAAGCGGGTGCTCAACGACGACGGTGCCATCGAGGAGCCGTGGCCGGCGCACAAGGAGCTTTTCGATCGGGCGTGGGGCAGCCAGGATGTTATCGAGGCACAGGTCGCCCGCGTGGAGAAGCGGCCGCCGAGGTTTCAGGGGGAATAGTGGTGCGCCGAGCGCTGCGATTGGCTGCTGGCACAGCCTCGCTTGCGGCCGGTGGTTGGCTCGTGCGAGCGCTGCACGGGGCTCCGGCCGCGCTCGGGGCAAACCCTGCGGACATCCACGTTGTCTCGGAGGGGTCGCCGCATTACCGAGACGGCAGCTTCGTCAACCTCGACCCGGCGTCGGTATACCTCATGGGGCGGGAGGAACTGCGGCTCATTCTCTGGGAGTTCGTAGGCAATCGCGGTGGCAGCCGGCCCGCGAAGCCGATCCCGTTGGCCCCACCGGAGATCTACACAGGTGACGCCAGCCGGCTGGCCGTCAGCTGGTTCGGCCACTCGACGGCGCTGGTGGAAATCGACGGTTACCGGGTGCTGACCGATCCGGTGTGGAGCAACCGTTGCTCGCCCTCGGATATCGTGGGGCCGCAGCGGCTGCATCCGCCGCCGGTGCAATTGGAGGGTCTGCCGGCCGTCGACGCCGTGGTAATCAGCCATGACCACTACGACCACCTCGACATCGACACCATCATCGCCTTGGCCCGCACTCAGCGGGCACCGTTCTTCGTGCCGCTCGGAGTGGGCGCCCACCTTCGGTCGTGGGGGATTCCCGAGCAGCGCATCGTCGAACTCGATTGGCAGGAAAGCGGACAGGTCGACGAGCTCACCATCGTCTGCATGCCGGCACGCCACTTTTCGGGGCGCTTCCTGAGCCGGGATAACACCTTGTGGGCGTCATGGGCGTTTATCGGTCCCAGCCATCGCGCGTACTTCGGCGGTGATACCGGCTACACCAAGAGCTTCGCCCAGATCGGCGTGGACCACGGGCCGTTCGACTTGACGCTGATGCCGATCGGCGCCTACAACACGGCCTGGCCGGATATCCACATGAACCCCGAAGAGGCGATCCGGGCGCATCTGGACGTGACCGATTCCCGGGCGGGGCTGTTGGTGCCGGTGCACTGGGGCACGTTCCGGCTGGCTCCGCACCCGTGGTCGGAACCGGTCGAGCGGTTACTGACGGCTGCGGAGTCCGAGCGGGTCAAGGTCGCGGTTCCGCTGCCGGGTCAGCGGGTAGATCCGGCCGGGCCGTTGCGATCCAACCCGTGGTGGCGGCTTTGAATGTGTAGGTCCGAGGTCGCGGCAGTCGAGCAATCCCATCTGTTGACGCCAAAAACGCAGGAACACCGTTTCAATCGACACGTTTCTCACACAATGCGACACCGCTCTCGAGTTACGTCTTGCTTGGCTAGATTGCGCCATCATGAGCAGTGCTCAGACGTTTGTAACCGATTTCCCGCACTGACTCTGCCCGCTCTCGAGGGCACCTCTTCAGCGAGAGCAATGCTCAGAATTTGTGGATGAGCCTCGGCGAGGCGGCGTAAGCGGGCGCCCCCGTACCCCGGCGACCAGCGCATTTCATGGTTGTCCAATGCTTTCTCAAGGCATGACCAGCACAATTTTGGCGGGTTATTTTTGCAACGCTGCGATATCCAACCCTGCATTCCGTATCTGACTGTGTATCCCACGAGGTGCTATCGATGAAGACCAGGTGTATGACGAACAACTGGCCTTTACGGTCACTGGAATTGGCCGCGATGTCACCGTGCCGATGTCTTCACGCGACTGAGATTATGCACAGCACTGGGCCGCCATCGTGGAGAACGAGCGCTGCGTCGGATGCGGCGCTGAGGTCGCCGGCACCTCGCCGCCGCAAACACGATGCCAGGTCGACGTGATCGATAAGCCCACCCAGACGCCGCAGGGGTACGTGCTCATCAGGCACGGCATCGCCTGGCGGTCGAGCGGGCTTGGCTGGCGAAGGTGGCATCGGGAATCTCGGTCGCCATGGTGGGGAACGACGATGCAGTCGACCGGGCCGGCTTCGATACACAGGGGGGCGTTGGGTGCCGGGGTCCTGGCGACGACCCGATGGCGGCGATCTTCTGAAGAAAAATTATGTCCATGATGAGGGCGAATCCGATGCTCTTGCTATCGGCGGCAGCGGATTTGACGGGCGTCGGCTCAGCGATCGGCGCTGCGAACTCGGCGGCCGCCGCTCCCACCATAGGACTGGTGGCCGCCGCTGGCGATGAGGTATCAGCGGCCGTGGCAGCGTTGTTTTCCATGCACGCCAGGGAATATCAAGAATTAAGCACCCGAATTTCAGCGTTTCATGATGAATTTGTGCGGACATTGACTGCGAGCGCCGTGGCATATGCAGGCGCAGATGCCGGAAACGCTACACCGCTGAGCGGCTTGCTCAATCTGCTGAATGCTCCTACACAGACTCTATTGGCGCGCCCACTGATCGGTAATGGCGCCGACGGATTACCTGGACAGCCAGGGGCACCTGGCGGGTTGCTCTACGGCAACGGCGGCAATGGTGGAGCCGGGCTACCTGGAATGGCAGGCGGCCACGGTGGCGCCGCCGGTTTGATCGGTAACGGTGGTTCTGGCGGCGCCGGCGGAGTCGGCGGCGCCGGCGGCAACGGCGGGGCGGGCGGTTGGCTCTTCGGCAACGGCGGCAATGGTGGAGCCGGTGGAGTCGCCACTTCAGCTGGCGCCAACGGCGGTAGCGGTGGCAATGGCGGGGTCGGTGGATGGCTCTTCGGCAACGGCGGCACCGGAGGTGCCGGTGGAGCCGGCGCCAACGGCGCCAACGGCCAAAATCCCACTCCACTTGCCGCGTCCGATCGCGCGACTGACGGCACTCCAGGAAACAACGGCACACCGAATGGCCAAGATGGCATCCCCGGCACCAATAGCACCAACGACACGCAGGCTGGTGGCACCGGGGGCGCGGGCGGAAACGGCAGCGGCGGCCCGGGTGGTGACGCTAAAGGCGGAAGCGGCGGTCAAGGCGGCGGCGGTTTCGGCGCAACCGCCGGCACCGACGGCGGCGTCGGTGGCACAGGCGGTGATGGTGAGGGCGGCGCTAACGCCGGAATGGGTGGCGGACGGGGAGAAGGCGGTGCAGGTGGAAACGGTGGCGTCGGTGGAGGCGGCGCCCGCGGCGGTAACGGCGGTAACGGCGGATCTGGCACTGGCGGAGCTGGCGGCGGAACCGGCACCACCGCCGCCGGGCCTGGCATCGGAGGGGCAGGCGGCGCCGGCGGCGACGGCGGCATCGGAGGCGGAAGCGGGGGCACCGGTGGCAACGGCGGAGCCGGCAAGGCTGGCGTTCCTTCTGATTATTCGGGCGCTATCGGCGGCGAAGGTGGCCGTGGAGGCACCGGCGGCGCCGGCATCGCTGGTGTTAACGGTGGCCACGGCGGCGCCGGGGGGGCGGGTGGCCGTGGCGGGCTGCTCTTTGGGATTGGCGGCGACGGTGGTCTCGGTGGGTCAGGCGGGTTCGGCGGTAACGGCGCTATGGGCGGTCAGGGCGGCGCCGGCGGCACCGGCGGAAATGGCTCTAGCAGTGGCGAAGGCACCGTCGGTAGGGGCGGTTCTGGCGGTCAAGGCGGCGATGGCGGTCGTGGCGGCGCTGCCGGCGATGGCGGCAACGGCGGCATGGGCGGCGACGCGGGTGCCGGCGGACTGTTCGGCCATGCGGGAGGCTCCGGCGCCGGCGGTCAGGGCGCAAACGCCGGGACTCCGGGAACCGGCGGGGGTTTTGGCATTGGCGGCAAGGGTGGCAGCGGTTTCGGGGATTTCCTTTCTATCGACGGCATTGATGGAGCTGACGGCAACCCCGGCCAACAGGGCGCGACCGGCGCCAACGGCATTAACGGCGCTGCGGGTCGACCCGCGTAGGCGGACGCATCGCGGCGGCAACGGCAGCGCGATACGTCCTGGCTACCGATGGCAAGCTGCCTGTCGCCAAACGCCCATCGAAGTCACCCGCGCGCACCGCAACAGGCGAACGGCCGTGGTGGTATGTCGCGCAGGTGCGGCGCCCATCCTGAGTAGATCAGCTGCCGTCCGCCCCTTCGCGTGAGAGGTACCAGATGTCGTTTGTGATTGCAGCGCCGGAAATACCTGCGGCGGCCGGCGTGCAGATCCTCATGATCGGGTTGGCTGGCTTCGGAGCCGGCGCAATCAACGCATTGGTCGGATCAGGCACCTTGATCACCTTCCCGACGCTTGTGGCTATCGGCTATCCGCCGGTCACGTCCACCATGTCCAATACGATCGGTTTGGTCGCCGGCCATATGTCAGGCAGCTGGGGTTATCGCGCCGAGTTACACGGACAGTGGCACCGGTTGCGCTGGCAGATCCCAGCCTCCCTCACTGGAGCGGCTTTGGGCGCTTTGCTGCTTTTGCATATGCCAGAGAATGTGTTTGGCAAGGTCGTGCCCGCGCTACTGGTGCTGGCTCTGTTACTGGTAGCGATCGGGCCAGGGATTCAGTCGTGGGCGCGCCGTCGAGCCGAGCGGGCGGGGGATTCGGTCGAACGCATCACTACGGGTCGGATGGCCGCGCTGGTCCTCGGCACATTTGGCGTCGGCCTATACGGCGGCTACTTCACCGCCGCACAGGGAATCCTGCTTGTTGGCCTGATGGGCGCGGTGTTGCCGGAGTCGGTCCAGCGTATGAACGCGGCGAAGAACGTCCTGGGTCTCGTGGTGAATCTTGTTGCAGCGTTCGGATATACGCTTGTTGCCTGCGATCGCATCAGCTGGCCGGTTGCCGGGGCGATCGCGGTAGGTTCGCTGCTCGGAGGATCGCTCGGAGCCCGTTATGGCCGTCGGCTGTCGCCGAAAGCATTGCGCGCGATGATCATTGTGGTCGGCCTGATCGGGCTCTTTCGTCTGCTCATGGTGTAGTCACAGGTTAGAACTCCATCGCTCATGCGCCTGCAGAAGGGAACCGGCGGTTCGGTCCGATGGCCAGCCGAGATAGTTGGCATGGCTGAGGAACAGGGCGTTGTCCCCATGTAGTGGACACGGGATTTGTGGTTAGGCGACGTGGTCCAGGCCATCTGTCGTGTGAGCGTTTTCGTAGCTGGTAGGGCTGAGATAGTTGCCGTGCGAGTGCCTCTGTTTGGTGTTGTATCGGGTGATCCATCGGAACACCACCAGGCGGGCCGCTCGGGGCGATCCCCAGCGCGTCGCGCCCGGTAGTGTCTCGCGTTTGAGAGTGGCGTTGAACGACCGGCGCTGCTCCCGATCGCGCCTATCCATCGGGTGACACCCAACTGTTCGCATAGTCCTGCGAAATCCTTTGAGGTGTACTGACTTCGGTGATCCGCGTGAAACACGGCGCCATTGCGGCTGCCCCGCACAAGCGCAGCAGCTTTGAGTGCGTCCTCGACAAGCGCGGTGCGCAGATGCTCGGCGATCGACCACCCCACCAGGCGCCGGGAACGGCAATCGATCACTGTCGCCACGTACAACAACTGGCCCTGTCCGCGTGGCAGGTACGTGACGTCGCCGACATACTTGGTGTTGGCCTCGGTGGCGGTGAAATCTCGATCGAGCAGGCCCGTGGACGCGGTGTCAGCGGGCTCGGGAATCGTGGTGCGATGCTTGCGGCATAGCCGCAATCCCTTCAGTTTGTCTCCGCGGTGAAATATTTGGCCGCCGGTCGCAGGATGTCACGCTCGGTTTCGAGCTTGGTTTTCTCCGCACGCAGCTGGTGCACCTCCGGCCCGCAGTCGGGCTGCTTGCTGCTCCGGCGCTTCACCTGGTCCCGGCGGTGGCACCGGTGTGCCGGGTCGACGGATGGGGACGCCCGCGGCGTTGAGCCACGCGGACAACGAGCCGTGCGCGATGCCGAGAGCGGTGGCGATCCCGCTACGGTCGCACCCTTGGTGACGCGGTACAGCTCAACGGCGTTGCGGCGGAACTCTTTACTGTAATTCTTCTTTGCCATCGGGTTGGATCATCTCGCTTCCGCCGGTCTGACACCGGGATTAAGCGTGTCCAACACGCGGGGTCAAGGCCCGAGCAACCGGAGCGATCAGCACCCCGCGCGCGCTAACATTCCAGGTGCTAATGCGCGAAACCGTTGTCAACATATTGGCTGCTCGCGGCAAGCCGTGTTCGGAAACCCGCACGCACGTAGGTGAAAGGGGTAAAGGGAGGGGTTCGGCGACCTGTGCCCTTGACTAAAGATGACAAGACGTGCGGCAACGGCCGCATTACTGGTGATGTTGCTGGCGTTGGTGGCCTGCGGGTCCGCGCAGCGGGCATCCGGCCCGGCGTCCGCGCTGTCGAAGGCTCCGCCCAATGAGGTTTCCGGCGTGGACATTCCGGCCGGGCGTATCGACGAGGCGGTGGCAAAGCTCGACGTTCTGGTCGCCGAACTGATGAAGAACAGCGGCATCCCCGGCATGGCCGTTGCCGTTGTCCACGGTGGAAAAACGTTGTACGCCAAGGGTTTCGGTATCAGGGATGCTAGCAAGACCGATGGCCAGGACAACCAGGTGGATGCCGACACCGTGTTCCAGCTGGCATCGGTGTCCAAGTCGGTCGGTGCCACGGTGGTGGCGCACGAAGTCGGCGTCCACGTGGTCACCTGGGATACGCCCGTGGTCTCCAAGCTGCCGTGGTTCGAACTCGGCGATCCCTACGTCACCAGCCATGTGACGATCGCGGACCTGTACTCGCATCGTTCCGGGTTGCCCGACCATGCCGGTGACCCACTGGAGGACCTGGGTTACGACGGGCAGCAGGTACTGCAGCGGCTCAAGTACTTGCCATTGGCACCATTTCGGATCAGTTACGCCTACACCAACTTCGGGGTGACCGCGGCGGCCGAAGCGGTCGCGGCCGCCGCCGGCAAGTCATGGGCGGACCTGTCCGACGAGGTGCTCTACCGTCCGCTGGGAATGAGGTCCACCAGCTCGCGGTTCGCCGACTTTCTGGCCAGGCCCAACCACGCGGTCACCCACATCAAGGTCGGAGACAAATGGGAGGCGCGCTACCAACGGGATCCCGATCCCCAAACGCCCGCCGGCGGGGTGAGCTCCTCGCTCAACGACATGACGCGCTGGCTGACCATGGTGCTGGCCAGCGGCACCTACAACGGTCAGCAGATCGCCACTGCGGAGGCGCTCCTGCCGGCCGTCACACCACAAGTGATCTCGACACCCGCGCGGTTGCCCAAGGCGCGAGCGGGCACCTATGGCTACGGGTTCAACGTGTCGGTGAACTCGTCGGGTCGCACCCAGTACGGCCACTCCGGCGGCTTCGGGTTGGGGGCCGCCACGAATTTCACGGTCCTGCCCTCTGAAGACCTCGGTATCATTGCCCTGACCAATGCCGCACCGTACGGGGTGCCGGAAACGCTGACGGCCGAATTCATGGACCTGGTGCAGTACGGGCAGGTGCGCCAGGATTGGGCGACGCTGTACAAGCAGCAACTTGCCCCGATGAATAATCCGGAAGGCTCGCTGGTCGGCAAACAACCGCCGGTCAGCCCCGCGCCCGCGCGGCCGCTCAGCGACTACGTCGGGGTCTATGCCAACGAGTACTGGGGCCCGGCCACCGTGACCGAGCATGACGGCCAGCTGCAGCTGTCGCTGGGACCGAAGAACCAGATTTTGGCTTTGACCCATTGGGACGGAGACACTTTCACGTTCCCCCTGTCGACCGAAAACGCCTTACCCGGATCGATTTCCAAGGCGGTGTTCGCCGGCTCCCCAGTCGCCACGCTGAACCTCGAATATTACGACGCCAACCAGCTGGGAACCTTTGCCCGATGAGTGCCGCGCCCGGCCTGACCGATGCCGAAGTGGCACAACGGCTGGCCGAGGGCAAGGGCAACGACGTCCCGGAACGGACCACCCGCAGCGTCGCGCAGATCATCCGAGCCAATGTGTTCACCCGGATCAACGCAATTCTGGGCGTGCTGCTTCTGATCGTGTTGGCGACGGGCTCGGTGATCAACGGGCTATTCGGTCTGCTGATCGTCGCCAACAGCATCATCGGTATGATTCAGGAGCTCCGGGCAAAGCAGACGCTGGACAACCTGGCAATCGTGGGCCAAGCGAAACCGTTGGTGCGCAGGCGATCTGGCACTCAGACCCGGTTGCCGAACGAAGTTGTGCTGGACGACATCATCGAACTCGGTCCGGGAGACCAGATCGTCGTCGACGGCGTTGTTGTCGAAGACTCGAACCTCGAGGTCGACGAATCACTGCTGACCGGCGAGGCCGACCCGATCGCCAAAGACGTCGGCGACGCGGTGATGTCGGGCAGCTTCGTCGTCTCCGGCGCCGGAGCTTACCGCGCCACCAAGGTGGGCCGCCAAGCCTACGCGGCCAAGCTGGCCGCCGAGGCCAGCAAGTTCACTTTGGTGAAATCCGAACTGCGCAACGGCATCAACAGGATTCTGCAGTTCATCACCTACCTGTTGGTCCCGGCCGGACTGCTGACCGTCTACACGCAGCTGTTCACCACGAAGGCGGGGTGGCGGGACTCGGTGTTGCGGACGGTGGGGGCGCTGGTACCGATGGTGCCCGAAGGTCTGGTACTGATGACGTCGATCGCGTTCGCGGTCGGTGTCATCCGGCTAGGCCAACGACGTTGCCTGATACAGGAATTGCCCGCCATCGAAGGACTGGCCCGAGTGGACGTGGTGTGTGCCGACAAGACGGGCACCTTGACCGAAAGCGGCATGCGGGTAGCCGAGGTCATTCGGCTGGGCGCCGCTGACGACCGGGTGTCCGACGTGCTGGCTTCCTTGGCTGCTGCCGATGCCCGACCCAACGCCAGCATGCAGGCGATTGCCGAGGCCGGCGACCCTCCGCCCGGCTGGATCTCCACAGCCACGGCATCTTTCAAGTCCGCGACCAAATGGAGCGGTGCCTCCTACCGCGACCACGGCAACTGGGTGATCGGTGCGCCCGATGTGCTACTCGAGCCGGCGTCGGCGGCCGCCGAGCGGGCAGAGCACCTCGGGGGGCAGGGATTGCGGGTGCTACTGCTAGGTGCTTGCGACGTCGCCGTGGATCACCCCGACGCACCCGGCCTGGTCACCCCGGTCGCGCTGGTGGTGCTCGAGCAGAAGGTCCGTCCCGATGCCTACCAAACACTCGAATACTTTGCTGACCAAGGTATTTCTATCAAGGTAATCTCCGGCGACAACGCCGTGTCGGTCGGGGCGGTCGCCGCCAAGCTCGGGCTGCGCGGCGAGGTGCTGGATGCGCGCCAACTACCCAGGGAGCCGGCTGAATTGGCCGACGCCCTGGAATCCTTCACGGCGTTCGGCAGGGTGCGCCCCGACCAGAAGCGCGCGATTGTGCATGCCCTGCAGTCGCACGGGCATACCGTGGCGATGACCGGTGACGGCGTCAACGATGTGCTGGCTCTCAAGGACGCCGATATCGGCGTGGCGATGGGAGCCGGTAGCCCCGCCTCTCGTGCAGTAGCGCAGATCGTGTTGCTGGACAACAGATTTGCCACCCTGCCCTATGTCCTGGGCGAAGGCCGCCGGGTGATCGGCAATATCGAGCGGGTGGCCAATCTGTTCCTGGCAAAGACGGTGTATTCGGCGCTGTTGGCGTTGCTGGTGGGGATCGAGTGCTTGCTTGCCAAACCGCTCGGGGCCGACCCGCTGCTGTACCCGTTTCAGCCGATCCATGTGACCATCGCGGCGTGGTTCACCATCGGCATTCCGTCATTCATTCTGTCGCTGGCACCCAACACCGAGCGCGCGTATCCCGGCTTCGTTCGGCGTGTGTTGACGTCCGCACTGCCCTCCGGGCTTGTTGTGGGCACGGCGACGTTCGTCTCCTACCTTGCCGCCTATCCCGGCCGCCACTCGACATGGCATGACCGAACGCAAGCCTCGACCGCGGCCCTGATCACGCTGCTGGTCACCGCGCTCTGGGTGCTTGCGGTGGTAGCCCGCCCCTACCAATGGTGGCGGGTGGGACTGGTCATGGCATCCGGTGCTGCCTATGTGGTGATCTTCAGCCTGCCGCTGGCGCAGCAGAAGTTCTTCCTGGACCCGTCGAACCTCGTTGTGACGTCGACGGCCCTGGGCATCGGTGTGATCGGCGCCGCGGCCATCGAGGCAACGTGGTGGATTCGGGCCAGGGCGCTGGGTGTCAAACCGCAGGTATGGTGCCGACCAGAAACCTAATGACAGAGACGTTAATTCGGCCTGGACGCATGACGAGGGTATGCGCTATTCGAGGCTGTACAGAAACTTTACATTATCGGGCTATCTAAGAATACGTATTTGTCGCTGTCCATTTTTGGTGAAAATGCGAAATTACGACCCCGGTCACCGTATGCTGACCGGGAAATCCGCTTGACGGCAACCGGCTGAATCCCGGTGACCGCCGGATTGTCGCAGGCAGTGATCGATAGGTGGCCCAGGTGCTCGGGCCACTCGTGGAAGGTTGCCGCGATGAATTTTTCGGTCTCGCCACCGGAGATCAATTCGGCCCGCATATTCGGTGGTGCCGGAGCGGCTCCGATGCTGGCCGCGGCGGCGGCCTGGGATCAGCTGGCCGGTGAACTGGGATCGGCGGCCACCGCATTCTCGTCAGTGACCTCGGAGCTGGTGGGTTCTTCCTGGCAGGGCCCGGCGGCGACGGCGATGGCAAGTGTCGCCGGAAGCTATCTCGGATGGTTGTCCTCGGCGGGAGCGCAAGCGGCGCAGGCGGGTGGTCAGGCTCGGATCGCCGCGGCCGCGTTCGAGGCAACCCGCGCCGCCACGGTGCATCCGGCAGCGGTTTGGGCCAACCGTTCTCAGCTGGTTTCGCTGGTTGCCTCCGACCTGCTCGGCTTCAACGCGCCCGCGATCGCCGCCGTCGAGGCCGTCTATGAGCAGATGTGGGCCCAGGATGTGGCGGCGATGTTCGGGTATCACGCCGGTGCTTCGGCGGCCGCGTCGGCGTTGACGCCGTTCATCCAGTTCGCGCAGAACCCCGTCGCCGCCGGTGAGGCATTGGTCGCGGCCGCGCAGGCCGCCGTCTTGAGCCCGCCGGGTCGGGTGAGCATTTTTAATGCGGGGTTGGCGAATGTGGGGGTGGGCAATGTTGGGTTGGGGAGTGTGGGTGATGGGAATGTGGG